>NZ_CP045372.1:0-717500 GCF_009363555.1 Sulfitobacter sp. THAF37 | reverse complement strand
AGCGATGTTTGCGGTATACGGCCTGCTGACCCGCTATGTCGCCAAGGCCGACAACACCGCTACCAGTTTCTTCTGGACCGGCGTCGCCGGGGCCGTGACCATGACTTTGGTCGGCATCTGGTTCTGGGAACCGATGACCGGCCCGGACTGGATCGTCATGGCCTGTCTCTGCGTGACGGGCATATCCGGCCACTGGTTGCTTATCCGCGTCTACGAGGTGGCCGAAGCAAGCGCGGTACAACCCTTCGCCTACTTTCAGCTCGCCTTTGCCGCGGTCATCGGTCTCAGCTTTTTCGGCGAAACGGTGCGCGCCAACGTGATCGCGGGGGCGGGTCTCATCGTTGCGGCGGGCCTATTCACCTTTTGGCGTGAACGCCTTCAGCGTCGATCCCGTCAACTCCTCTGAGAACGGGACCGGCAGCGGGTCCTTGCCCAGCCGTGCGCGGTAGACCGGCAGGCTTTCGGTGACGCGCATGATGTAGTTCTGGGTCTCGCGGAAGGGCACCATTTCGACCCAATCGACGATGTCGATCTCTCCCCGGCGGGGATCACCGTAGAGCTCCATCCACCGTGGCGGTCGCGCGGGGCCCGCATTGTAGGCCGCCGACATCATCACGACGTTGCCGTCAAAGCGGCGGGCCATCTGGCTGAGGTACGTCGCCCCGAGCCGCGCGTTGTAATCCGGGTCCGCAATCATCCGGTCGGTGGTGTGCAGGTCGCTGATGCCCAGGTCCCGCGCGATGTCCCGACCAGTGGCAGGCATGATCTGCATCAGGCCGCGCGCGCCCACGGCGCTTTGCACAACGGGATCGAATTCGCTTTCGCGGCGGGCGATCGACAGGCTCATCTCCGGCGCCATCGGCAGGTCCATCTCGACCAGCGAATGCAGCGGATAGTAGGGCGCGGCAATCGTCAGCCCGCGCTGCGCGGCCCGTTTGCCGATCATCACGGCAAGGTGGGGCTGGCCGATGTCGATGGCCGCCTGCCCCAGCAGATGCAGGTCTTCCTCCACCAGTTGTTCGGCCAGGTGCGTCCAGAAGCGTTCGGCCAGATTCAATTCACCCGAGGCCTGCAACAGCATTCCGGCCATGAACAGAGGCGCGTCGGCCAAGGCCGAGGTGCGCCAGTCCTGTTCGGGTTCCGGCCCCGCGAGGCTGGTGTCGAAAGGCAGGCCGCCCCGTTCCGCGGCCAGAAGCCCGTAAAAGGCGGTCTGGTACTTCGCCCCCATGGCATAGGCTTTGGCCGCGCCTTCGGCATCGCCCATCGCCTCCAGCGCGCGGCCCTGCCAGTAGCCTGCCCGCCCCTGCGAGATCGGAGACTCCACTGCGTCGTCATGGTTGCTGAAATGCTCATACGCCGTTTCGGGGTCTTTCAGAAAGCGCAACGCGATATATCCCGACAGCCATTCCAGATCGGCGTAGTCCGACCCGGGTAGCAGGTGATGCTGCGAGGCCATTCGATAGGCGCGCTCGGGATCGCCCGACCGCATCTCGCCCCGCGCCAAAGCGCGGCGGCGGTTGCCCCATTTGTCGGGTCGGCCCAGCGCGGCGACCGAGGTGGAGCGTTCCAGCATCAGGTCTTTGGCGTCGCCGACCAGGTTCTTGCGGATACGCCATTCGAACCGGTCGTGCTGAAGGCCGGGATCGCCTTTCTTGGATGCGGGCAATGCGTCGATCATCGGGTTCACGTTGCCCTCAAGCCTTTGCAGCGCGATACGCGTCTCGGCCAGCGCAACGTCGTCCTTGCCGACCAGATCGAACATCTGCCGCGCCTCGGCGTGCTCACGTTCCCACAGCATGTGCTCCAGCCGCGCGACGTGGTGCGGCTTCAGCAACGCCTCATGGTCCCTGAGGAACATTGCCTGTGACGTGGGGTTCATGGGCATGGTGCGCCAGGCCAGAACAAGGTTCGCTTGCGCGTCGCCCAGCTTGCCTGCCCTCTCCAGGGCCGCCGCATGCGCCAGGACACCGCGCGGTGTCTGCGCAGGGACCTGTCCGAAAAAGCTGAGAATCGCCGCATCTCCGGCGCGGATCACCGCTTCCTCGCTCTGCCGACGCAGATAGCTTTCGCCGGGCCAGTCCGAGCGCCGTGCAAGGAATGTCCGCACCTCGTCATAGGTGCCGCGCCCGGCCCGCAGTCGGTGCCATTCGATCACATCGGCTGCGACCGCCCCGTCCCGCTGCGCAATGGCCGCCGCCGCGTCCCAGTTGCCGTTGCGCATTGCATCCATCGCCCAACCCAGCGGGCGCGGGCGTTGCTCTGCCTGGGCCGCAACGGCGAAGGTGAAAACAAGCATCAGGGCCGTCAGAAGTCGTGTCATCGCTTGAGTTTCCATGGGTCAGGGGCTAGAGGCTTGCAACATATGGCATGAGTCACCGAGTTCAAATCACGTGGCCGTGCCTTTTGACTGATTTCCAGACCGGCATGTCGCCGGCCAGCACAAAAGGAGCGTGCATATGTTCAAAGGCTCTCTGCCTGCCCTCGTCACGCCGTTCAGGAACGGCGAGCTGGATATGGAAACACTGAAGAAACTCGTGGAATGGCACATCGGCGAAGGCTCCAACGGGCTGGTTCCCGTGGGGACCACGGGTGAATCCCCGACGCTGACGCACCGCGAGCATGAGCAGGTGATCGAAGAGGTCGTGAAGGCCGCTGATGGACGGGTTCCGGTCATCGCCGGGGCCGGTTCGAACAGCACGGTCGAGGCGATCCGCCTTGCGCGCCACGCCGAGGAGGTGGGCGCCGATGCGCTGCTGGTGGTCACGCCCTACTACAACAAGCCGACGCAGCGCGGGATGATCGCGCATTTTACCGCTGTGCACGATTGCTGCGAGTTGCCGATCATCATCTACAACATCCCGCCCCGTTCGGTTGTTGACATGATCCCGGCCACCATGGGCGAACTGGCCAAACTACCCCGTATCGTCGGTGTCAAGGACGCAACCGGCGATGTTGCCCGGGTGAGCGCGCAACGCATCACCTGTGGCAAGGACTTCATTCAGCTGTCGGGCGAAGACGGCACCGCCCATGGCTTCAACGCGCAGGGCGGGGTTGGCTGTATCTCGGTTACGGCCAATGTTGCGCCGCGAATGCTCAGTGAGATGCAGGCGGCCTGTGCCAACTGGGACTACGCCAAGGCGCTGGAGATTCAGGACCGGCTGATGCCACTGCACCAGGCGATCTTTACAGAGCCTGGGTTGGTCGGTGTGAAATATGCCATGTCCCGGCTCGACCTGTGCAGCGAAGAGGTGCGCCTTCCACTCAGCGGCCTTTCCGACGCGACCAAGGCGCTGGTGGATCACGGTCTGCGCCATGCGGGTCTGCTGAACTGAACCGGTTCGGGGGTGGGCGATGCCCACCCTACACTTCCCTGCAAAGCGGGCGTAGGGTGACGGGACATCCATCCAGCACCGGAGCCTGCACATGAACATCCTTCCCACGATCGCTGACAGCAAGGACGAGCTGGAGGCGATTTTTCGCGATCTGCATGCCCATCCCGAGATCGGCTTTACCGAGGTGCGCACCAGCGGGATCGTGGCCGAAAAGCTGCGTGAATACGGTGTGGACGAGGTGCATACCGGCCTTGGCAAGACGGGCGTCGTCGGGCTGATCCGGGGCAAGGGGCAGGGCAACCGCCGCGTTGGCCTGCGTGCGGACATGGATGCGCTGCCAATTCACGAGGAAACGGGTCTGGACTATGCCTCCACCGTGCCGGGGGTGATGCATGCCTGCGGTCATGACAGCCATACGACGATGCTGCTGGGGGCGGCCAAACACCTTGCGGCGACACGGGATTTCGACGGGACGGCGGTGGTCGTGTTCCAGCCCGCCGAAGAAGGTCTTGGCGGCGCGCGGCAGATGCTGGCGGACGGTCTGTTCGAGCAGTTTCCATGCGACGAGATATTCGGCATGCACAACACCCCCAACGGCAAGCCCGGCAAGGTCGGCATCTGCAAGGGTGCCGCCATGGCCGGTGCCGCCTTCTTTGACATCGCGATCAAGGGCAGGGGCAGTCACGCGGCACGGCCAAGCGATAGCAAGGACAGCCTGATCATCGCCGCCTCGCTGGCCAGCGAGCTTCAGACGATCCTGAGCCGCAACATTCCGGCGCAGGAGGTGCTGGTGCTGTCGGTGACACAGCTACATGCGGGGTCAGCCTATAACATCGTGCCTGATACAGCGACGCTGGCAGGTACGGTTCGGTACTTCAAGGACGAGATGTACGAGCTTGCCGCCGCGCGCATGAAGGCGATCTGCGACGGGATGGCGACCATGCACGGTGTCGAGATCACGCTGAACCTGCGCAACGTCTTTGACGTTCTGATCAATGACGATGAGCTGTCGGACATTTACATGCAGGCGGCGGGCGACATTGTAGGCGCCGATAACCTCGACCCCGAGACAGCGCCTGTGACCGGGTCCGAGGATTTCGCCGACATGCTGCGGGTGATCCCCGGCGCTTATTGCACAGTCGGCCATGCGGGTACCGTGGGGCTGCATAATCCCGGCTACGTGCTCGACACCTCTGTCCTGCCTGTCGGCGCCTCGATCATGGCACGGGTGGTCGAGCGGCGGCTGCCGCTCAACGGCTGATCCTCGGGGGGCAGGTCATCGTTTACCGTAGTAGAGGCCGACCACATGCTCGGCCTCTGCGAAGAACAGCCAGCGCGATGTCAGCACCCCGGCCACATGCGCCAGCACCGCGATGACAGCCAGCAGGTGGCTGAAGGGCAGCAGCAACAGCAGCACAGGCAACACGATCATCAATCCGAACGAGATCACCCGCAGTTTCCGCGCATGTTTACGGCCGATCTGAAAGACGAATTCGCGCAGCAGGTAGTTGGTGCCGGTGTGCGGCGGTTCGAAGGCGCGGACCTTGCCGATATCGCCAAGGCGGGTGGCGCTTGCCATATCCGTGCCGGACCCCGACAGCGCCCTGTCGCCCAGCAGCCAGGTGGCGATCTGGATCAGGCCCGCCAGGATCAGCAGAATGATCCCCCAGGTGATCTGACCCGCCAGAAGGGCGCCCCCCGCCAGGCTCAGAGACAGAAAATAGGCCGGGGTCAGGGGCAGATGCCAGCGGGGTACGGTCTTGAGCTGCGTGTAGATCATCGCGGTGGTGAAAACCGTCGCAAGCGAAAGGATCGCCCCCAGGATGCCCACGGGCTGCCAGGAGGCGCTGAAGAACACCAGCCCCGCGCCATAGATGGCCATGACCACCAGTGCGGCGACAGCGCATACGCCCTCCCGGCTCAGCCAGCTTGAGCGCCATTGCGTGAACGCCTTGAGCGCGCGTTCCGGATGACCGAGGTGAAAGGTGGAGGAAATCAGCCCGCCTACTGCCAGCACATACGCAATGGCGAAGAAGGCGAAGGCGGACCAGCCGCTGACGGTCGGTATCCCGAAACCCAGCCAGAAGAGCAGGCCAAAGCCCAGCCCCGAGAAGGTCGAAAATGCGATGACGGAAGGTGCGGGATGCATCAGAGTTTCTCCAGTGCCTTGTCGAGCCAGCCCAGAAAACCCTTGGGTTCTTCCGCGACGGGTTCGAGATAGGGGCCGAGGACGTCCAGCTCTAGGATGTTATCCTTAGGCCGGGGCGGCAGGTACTTGTTCACGGGTTTGGTGCCCTGCTCCGGCATCAGGTCAACGCCGCCGCGTTCGGCGACGAGCTGGCTGACCGCACTGTCCGGGTCGCCCAGATCGCCGAAATGGCGCGCGCCTGCAGGACAGGTGCGCACACAGGCGGGGGTCCGGTCCACCTCCGGCAGGTTCTCGTTATAGATCCGGTCGACGCAAAGGGTGCATTTCTTCATCACCTTCTCGGTGGCGTCCATCTCGCGCGCGCCATAGGGGCAGGCCCAGGCGCAAAGGCCGCAGCCAATGCAGTCGCTTTCATTGACCAGCACGATGCCATCCTCGACGCGCTTGTAGCTGGCACCGGTGGGGCAGACGGTGACGCAGGGCGCGTCTTCGCAATGCAGGCAGGATTTGGGAAAGTGGATCAGCTGGGCGTGACCTTCCTCGGGCTGCACTTCGTAGCTGTGTACCCGGTTCAGGAAGGTGCCGGACGGGTTGTCGCCATAGGCGTCCTGATCGCTGAGCGGCGCGCCATAATTCTCGGTGTTCCAGCCCTTGCACGAAATCACACAGGCATGGCAGCCCACGCAGGTATCGAGGTCGATGACAAGGCCGAGCTTCTTCTCGGTGCGTTCGGGGAGAGACGTCATGCGATGCCCTTTCTGTGTCGTGCCGGAACCGTCGTCCGGCCCAGACCGAATGTCCGCCGCGGCTTGCGTTCCGTCATTTGCCCACCTTCCACGCCAGATTTTCCGGCGCTTCCGGGACCGGCGACTTTAGCGGAGGAAACTCCGGCTTGGCTTCCCCGGGGGCGGCGGTCTTCTCGATCTTCACTTTGAGGTCGAACCATGCAGCCTGCCCGGTGATCGGGTCCGAGTTCGCCCAGCGCAGCCCGTCGCCCTTTGGGGGCAGCAGTTCATGGATCAGGTGGTTCAGCAGGAAGCCTCTGGTCGCCTCCGGTGCATCCTTGTCCAGCGCCCAGGCCCCCTTTCGCTTGCCAATGGCGTTCCAGGTCCAGACGGTGTTCTCGTTCAGGGCCGCCATTTCCATGACCGGCACCGTGATCTCGCCGTGTGGGGAACTGACCCTTGCCCAATCGCCGTCCGCCAGGTCATGCTGCCGCATCAGCCTGGTCGGCAGGTAGAGTGGATTGTGCCCGTGCAGCTGCCGCAGCCAGGCGTTCTGGCTGCCCCAGGAGTGGTACATCGCCATCGGCCGCTGGGTGAGGGCGTTGATCGTATAGCCATCATTGCCCTGCTGGTCCGTCTCGTACCAGATCGGCAGGGGTGACATGGTCGCTTTGATCCGGTCGCGCAGGTGTTCGGGCGGCTGCCGCTCGCCATGGCCTTCGGCGGCCAGCTGGAATTTCCGCAAAGGTTCGACGTAGAGCGAGAACAGATAGGGCTGGGGGCTGTCATAAAGGCCCATGTTGACGGCCCATTCCTGGTAGCCCCGGTTCCACGGCTTGTAATAGTTGGCGCCATCCGGGATATGCGCGGCAAAAAAGCCCCCGTTCTTGATGTAGTTGTCCAGCTGTCCTTCGTTCGGTCCGCCGCGCCCGTGTTGGAGGCCCTCTTCGCCCATGCGCCAGCCTGCCAATGGGCCGATGCCGGGGCGGCGTTCGTGGTTTACGATGTAATCCGCATAATCGGCGTATTTCTGGCTGCCATCGTCATTGACGAAACCGGGCAGGCCCAGCTTTGCGCCCAGATCGCAGAGCGCGGACTGGAAGCCTTTCACGTTACGGTCCGGTTCCACGACCGGCCAGCGGATTGCATCCGCCGCCGCGTCCGCCTCGCAGATGGGCCGATCCAGCAGGGATATGCAGTCGTGCCTTTCGAGATATGTCGTGTCGGGCAGGATCAGGTCGGCATAGGCCACCATTTCCGAGCTGTAGGCGTCCGAGTAGATGATATGCGGGATGACGTAGTCGCCGTTTTCATCCGTGTCGGTCAACATCTCCATCACGCCGCCGGTGTTCATGGAGGAATTCCAGGACATGTTGGCCATATACATGAACAGCGTGTCGATCTTGTAGGGATCGCCCGCATGTGCGTTCGAGATCACCATGTGCATCAGGCCATGCGCGCTCATCGGGTTTTCCCAGGTGAACGCCTTGTCGATACGCGCAGGCGTGCCGTCGTCCTTCAGGGCCAGATCGTCGGGGCCGTGGACGAAACCAAGGTGCGGCCCGTTCAGCGGACCGCCGGGGGTCATGCCGGTATGGGGCTTGGGATGTGCCGTCGCGGGCTTGGGATAGGGCGGTTTGAAACGAAAGCCGCCGGGGACCTCCACGGTGCCGAGAATGATCTGCAAGACATGCAGCGCGCGGCAGGTCTGGAAGCCGTTGGCATGGGCCGAGATGCCGCGCATCGCGTGAAAGCTGACCGGACGGCCGATCATCTTGTCGTGCGTTTCGCCGCGGAAGTCGGTCCATGTGTGGTCCAGCTCGAACGCTTCGTCAAAAGCCACGCGGGCCAGTTCCGATGCGATGGCGCGGATGCGGTTTGCAGGGATTCCGCAACGCGCCGCGACGGCCTCCGGGGCGTAGTCCTCGCTCAGGTACATCTCCGCCATCATGTGGAACACGGGCCGGTGGGTCACGCCCCTGGCGCGGTGCGTGGCGGACAGGTCCGGCTTCACACCGGGCTGGTCGTAGGGGGTCAGCTTTCTGGTCACACGGTCGATGACCAACTGTTTGCCGTCCTCGTCGCGCAGGTAGAGACCGAAGTCCGGCGACTTTTCATCACCGTTCACCAGAACCGGGGCGTCGGTATATTGCGCAAGGTAATGCAGGTCGATCTTGCCCGCCTTCATCAGGCAGTGGATCAACGACAGGATGAACAAACCGTCGGTGCCCGGCGTGATGCCGACCCAGTCGTCGGCGACTGCGTTATATCCGGTGCGGATGGGGTTCACTCCGATCACCCTTGCACCGCGTCCCTTGATCTTGCCGATCCCCATCTTGATCGGGTTGCTGTCATGATCTTCGGCCACGCCGAACAGCATGAACAGTTTGGTATGGTCCCAGTCGGGTTGGCCGAATTCCCAGAAAGCGCCGCCCATCGTGTAGATGCCTGCTGCCGCCATGTTGACCGAACAGAACCCGCCATGCGCCGCGTAGTTGGGGGTACCGAAGGCCTGCGCCCAAAAGGACGTGAAAGACTGCGATTGGTCCCGCCCGGTGAAAAAGGCCAGCTTTTCAGGGTTCGTGTCCCGGATGGGACCAAGCCAGCCGGTCGCGATGTCATAGGCTTCGTCCCAGGATATTTCTTCGAATTCGCCCGATCCGCGGGGGCCTACACGTTTCAGCGGCGCCCGCAGACGCGAAGGCGCATTGTGCTGCATGATCCCCGCCGACCCCTTAGCGCAGAGAACGCCCTGATTCACGGGGTGGTCGCGGTTGCCCTCGATATAGGCGACCTTGCCTTGCTTGAGGTGCACATTGATCCCGCAGCGGCAGGCGCACATGTAGCAGGTGGTCTTGCGCACCTCGTCAGACACTTTCGGGCTCAGGTCTAGCTTGGGCTGGTTCATCACCGGGGTCCTTTCAGGGTCAGATCAGGCTGCGGATCAGTGACAGGGTCGCAAGCCCGATCAGCAGGCAGAGGCAAAAAGGCTTGTAGTAGGGTTCCCATCTGGAAGTGAACAACCGGGCGCCAATCCAGACGCCCGCCACTGTAACAGGCACAAGGAAAACCGCAGCCTGCGCGGCGGATCGGGTCATCACGCCAAAGCCCAGCAGGTAGGCAAGCGACCCCAGTGAACCGAAAAAGAGATAGAGCACGAGCGTCCCGCGCATAGACCGGGCCGTATCGTTCTGGCTGAGCACATAAAGCGCGACAACCATGCCGCCCACATGTGCCAGACCCGAGGCGATGCCGGCGACAACACCGGCCAGCACGGTGCCCCGGCGGGTGGCCAGTGCGGAGATGTTGACCCGCAGCAATTGCAGCGCGGCCAGCACCAGGATCACCACCAACGCGATGCGGGCGGAGGTCGTCACCGGCAGGCTGACGGTCAGCCACAAGCCCAGGGGCCAGCCTATCAAGTTGCCCGCGACCAGCAGGGCCGCGCGCAGTCTGTTCGCCTCGCGCCAGCCTCCGCGGGCCATCATCAGGCTGGCCGCCATTTCCTGAAACCACAGGACCGGGATCAGCAGCACGGGGGCGATGAAGCTGGCTGCACCGGCCATCACCAGCGCCGACAGGGCAAAACCTGCAAAGCCGCGCACCAGCCCCGCTGCGAAGACGATGGCGAAGAACAGCGCCATATCGCCGGGGCCGAGGGGCAGGGGGAACCAGGGATCAGGCATCGGCGGCGCCGATGCCGGTCAGCTGCGCGGCTTGCATGGCGATATGCGCCTCTTCGGCAGCGGGGACAACATGAACGGGCAGGTCTCCGGCCCAGCGCAGCAGATCGGCGATGCGGTTGCGGATGTCCGCGTCGTTCTCGCCGATGCCGCCGGTAAAGGCGATGGCGTCGCAGCCCCCCATGGCGGCGAACATCGACCCGGCCTGGCGCGCGGCCCAATAGGCAAAGTGATCGCGGGCGAAAGCAGCCTGAGGCGCATCGCTGGCAGCCAGGTCACGCATGTCGCTGCCAAGGCCCGACAGGCCGAGCAGTCCGCTTTGTGCGCTGAGGATCTGGTCGGCCTGCGGCAACCCGACGCGAGAGACCAGCTCCAGCACCGCGCCGGGGTCGATCACGCCGACGCGACTGCCCATGGTCAGCCCCCCCAACGGGGAATAGCCCATGGTGGTGGCCACCGATTGCCCATCTCGGATTGCGCAGAGCGAGGCACCGTTGCCTAGGTGAAGCGCCAGCAGCCGTGCAGGCAGCGGCGCGCCGGTCATCTCCGGCAGGGCGCGGGTAAGCGCGGCATAGCTGTTGCCATGAAAGCCATAGCGCCGCAGCCCGCGCGTGGCAGGCAGATCGGGCAGAGCGTACCGCCGGGCGACCTCTGGCACCGTGGCGTGAAAGGCGGTGTCGAAGCTGGCCACCTGCGGCATCGACGGGGCGGTCTGTGCGACCCAGTCGATGGCAGCCAGATGATGCGGATTATGCAGCGGCGCCAGCGGGATGCAGGCCTCGATGCCCGCGCGGACCTGGTCGGTGATGCGCGCCGGGGCGGTGAATTCATCCCCGCCATGCACCACGCGATGCGCCACCAGCGCGAGACGGTCCAGCGCCGCGCCTTGAGCCGCCAGCGTGTCCGCCACCGCACGCAGCGCAGCGGCATTGTCCGGCAGCGACAGGGCGCGCGGTGCTGTGCCGCTCACCTTCACCGCACCCTGGGCGCCGATCCCCGTCGCCTCGACCCGCAGTACTTCGCGGAAATGCGCGCCGAATAGCGCGCATTTGATCGACGAGGATCCCGCATTGAGGACGAGTATCGGCCCAGGCACAGCTCAGACCGACTGCGGCCGCATGTCGGACTTCGAGATGCCAGCAACACTGACCGGCTTTTTCATCGCATCGCGGCGGAAGGGTTCGCCCAGTTCCTGGTTGATCATGGCTTCGATCAGCGTCGTCTTGCCGTGATTCATCTGGTCGTCGATCGCTTTTTTCAGGGCTGCGGTCAATTCTTCCATGCTGCGGGCGACAACGCCTTCAAGCCCGCAGGACCGGGCGATGCCTGCATAGGACACTTCGGTGTCCAGTTCCGTTCCGACAAAGTTGTCGTCGAACCACAGGGTCGAGTTCCGCTTTTCCGCGCCCCACTGGTAGTTGCGGAACACGATCTGGGTCACTGCGGGCCACTCACCGCGACCGATCGCGGTCAGTTCGTTGACAGCAATGCCAAAGGCGCCGTCACCGGCAAATCCGACGACGGGCACGTCGGGGCAGCCGATCTTGGCGCCGACGATGGCGGGCAGGCCATAGCCGCAGGGGCCGAAAAGCCCGGGCGCCAGATATTTCCGGCCCGTATCAAAGTCCGGGTAGGCGTTGCCGATGGCACAGTTGTTGCCGATGTCGGAGCTGATGATCGCCTCGCGCGGCAGGGCCGACTGGATCGCGCGCCATGCCATGCGGGGCGACATCCAGTCCGGCTTGTCCTTGCGGGCACGCTCGTTCCAGGTGGTGCCGGGATCGTCTTCTTCGTGGTCCATCGACGACAATTGCTGCGCCCAGGTGGATTTCGCCTTGGCGATACGCGCCTTGCGATCTTCGCGGCCCGCGTCGCCAGCGTCGTCCGACAATTGGTTCAGGATGCCTTTCGCGACCTTCGCCGCATCGCCCACGATGCCGACGCTGACCTTCTTGGTCAGGCCGATGCGGTCGGCGTTGATGTCGACCTGGATGACCTTGGCGTCCTTGGGCCAGTATTCCATGCCATAACCCGGCAGGGTCGAGAACGGGTTCAGCCGGGTCCCGAGGCACAGGACCACGTCTGCGTCCTTGATCAGTTCCATCCCTGCTTTCGACCCGTTGTAACCCAGCGGTCCGGCGAACAACGGATGAGACCCCGGGAAGGCGTCGTTGTGCTGGTAGCCGACGCAGACCGGCGCATCCAGTCGTTCGGCCAGTGCCTTCGACGCGTCGATGCCGCCCTTGGACAGGACCACGCCAGCGCCGTTCAGGATCACGGGGTTCTTGGCTTCCGACAGCAGCTTTGCCGCCGCCGAAACCGAACCTTCGCCGCCAGGCGAATGTTCGAATTCCACCGGATCGGGAATTTCAATATCCACGACCTGGGTCCAGAAATCACGCGGGATGTTCAGCTGCGCGGGGCCCGACAGGCGCTTGGCCTTGGCGATCACGCGGGTCAGGACTTCGGCCACGCGGGTGGGGTCGCGGACCTCTTCCTGGTAGGCGACCATGTCCTCGAACAGTTTCATCTGTTCGACTTCCTGGAAGCCACCCTGGCCGATGGTCTTGTTCGCGGCCTGTGGCGTGACCAGCAACAGCGGCGTGTGGTTCCAGTAGGCGGTTTTCACGGCAGTGACGAAGTTGGTGATGCCGGGGCCGTTCTGGGCGATCATCATCGACATCTTGCCGGTGGCGCGGGTGTAGCCATCCGACATCATCCCGGCGGAGCCTTCGTGTGCGCAGTCCCAGAACGTGATCCCGGCCTGCGGGAACAGGTCGGAGATCGGCATCATTGCGGAACCGATGATCCCGAAGGCGTTGTCGATGCCATGACGCTGCAGAACTTTCACGAATGCTTCTTCGGTCGTCATTTTCATGGGTGGTGATCCTTAATGTCTGGTGAAACCGGCGATTCTCGGCCTTTGGGGGCACAGTAGGGTGCAAGAGTGCGCACTGTTAGGGCCAAATTTCGGGGCCGCCTATGGCCAATTCAGTTGAACTCCCTGATGGCCTCTGCGATCAGCCCGACGCCGTCGGGGATACGCTGGCTGGGGATCGAAGAATAGGCGAGGCGGTAGTAGTTCGTGGGCTGGTGTGGCCCGGTGAAAAAGGGGCGTCCCTGTTCGATCAGCACGCCCTTTCGGTGCAGGCGCTTTGCCAGGGCGTCCGTATCCACCCCGTCGGGCGCGCGCATCCAGAAGGACGACCCGCCATAATAGCCGCGCCCGGAGATGCGCAGGTCATTCTCCGCCAGCGCCCGTTCCATCACGGCGCGCCGGTCCTGCAGTGCGGTGCCCATGCGACGGATCAGGGCGTCGTAGTGGCCCAGTGACAGGAAATAGGCGGCGGTGCGCTGGATGTGGCCCGGTGGGTGTCGCAGGACCGAAGCACGCAGCGCCCGCGCCTCCTTGATGAAGGGCTCGGAGCCGACGAGATACCCCAGGCGCAGCCCCGGAAACAACGACTTCGAGAAGCTGCCGACGTAGATCACCCTGCCGTCGGCGTCGAGCGACTTGAGCGCGGGCGATGGAGACTTCAGGAACGACATCTCGAATTCGTAGTCGTCCTCCACGATCAGCGCGTTCATCTCGGCGGCGCGGGCCAGCAGGGCGTGGCGCCGCTCCATCGGCATGGTCGCATTGGTCGGGCACTGGTGGCTGGGCGTCGTAAAGATGACGTCGGTGCCGGGCGGAATCGCATCGGGGGGGATGCCATCGGAATCGACCCGAACGGGTGTCATATGGCAGCGTGACTGGGACAGAATATCGCGCAGCGCGGGGTAGCAGGGGTCTTCGAGTGCCGCGTGCCGTCGCTGGGTCAGCAGAACCTGGGTGGTCAGCCATAGCGCGTTCTGTGCGCCCAGCGTGATCAGAATCTGTTCCGGACGGGCATTGATGCCGCGCCGGGGCAGCGTATGCCGTGCGATGAATTCGATCAGTTGGGGATCGTCGCGGTCGAAATAATCGGTGGTCAGCGCCGTGAAATCGCGTTGCCCCAGCGCCTGGAGCGCGCAAAGCCGCCAGTTGGTGTGGTCAAAGAGTGTCGGGTCTGCCTGCCCGTAGATGAAGGGATAGCGGAACTTGGCCCAGTCCTGAGGTTTTGACACGGCCGCGCCGCCGCTGAACTTCTGTCCGATGGCGCGGGACCAGTCGACCGCGTCCTCGCGTTCCGCGAGGGGGGCGAAGCTGGGGGGTGTCGGCGCATTGTCCGAGACAAAATAGCCCGACCTGCCCCGGGAGGTCAGGTAGTCGTTTGCCAGCAGTTCGGTATAGGCGATGGTCACGGTGATGCGGCTGACCCCAAGGTGTGCGGCGAGCCTGCGGGTTGAAGGCAGCTTTTCTCCCTGCCGAAATCGGCCCGACAGAATGCCTTGGGCAATCATCTGCTGTATCTGCTGCTGCAGCGTTCCCGGTGCGTCGGGATTCAGAAAAAAGGTTTCAACCGGAAGCGCCATGCCGCCACCTTAGATTGGACCTAAAGCGCAATCAATCTGGAGATATGGGGTCGCGAAATGAATATGATCACCCCCAAAGGTAAAGGGAAGCCGAGGCATTTTACAATCATGTATTGAGGCTTCTTGTTTCGTTGAGGGGCGCAGTTTCAATCGAGAGGTGAAATTTGGCTGACGATTGACGGGCCTCTTTCCGGAATAAAAATGGCCCCGCCCTGAAAGGGCGAGGCCATCGCGATCCTTGGAGGGAATGCGCGATTTACGGGCAAGCTGCGGTGTAGCGCGAACCGTCAGGACGCTGGTACACGCAGGCACCGGCTTGGGTGCGACCGATGTAGTTGCCGGCAGCTGCGCCGACAGCACCGCCGATCAGGGCGCCTGCCACACGGTCGTCGCCGCCGGATACGGCTGCACCTGTCGCGGCACCGAGGGCGGCACCGGTCAGAGCACCTTGGTTGGGTCCGCCTGGTTCACATGCGGCCAGCGCGGCGATCATAGGAATGGCGATGAGTAGCTTTTTCATTTTGGTCTCCCGAGTATTCGTTCGTGGGTTAACGCGGCCTGTCCAAAAAGGTTCAGCAGAATTTTCAGGCCGGAAGTAGATCGGCGAAAATCAGCCATCGTGCAGGCCACGCATCTTGTTCGGGCAAGACCCCCCTTGGGTGTGACAAACGAAAGGCCGGGTCAAGCCCGGCCTTTGCGAGATATTGGCGGTAAGGCGCCGACGCGCCGTTCCGGTCAGGCAAAAACGCGACCCAGCGCCCCGTCAACTGCTTCGACGATCTGGTCGATGTCGTCCTTCCTCGCGATCAGCGCAGGCGAGAAACACAGCGTGTTGTTCTTGCCGGGCAGAGAGCGGTTGGTCGCACCGATAATGACGCCCTGACCCATGCAGTCACCCACGACCTGCTGCACCAGCTTTTCAGCGACCGGTTCGCGGGTGCCGCGATCAGTGACCAGTTCCGCGCCCAGGAACAAGCCCTTGCCGCGCACCTGACCGATCACCGCGTGTTTGTCGGCCAGCGCCTGCAGCTGGTCCAGCATGTAGTGGCCCATGTCGGTGGTGTTCTGCAGCAGGTTCTCGTCCTCGATGATCTTCATGTTCTCGATGCCCGCGGTCGGCCCCGCGGTGCAGCCGCCAAAGGTGGAGATATCGCGGAAGTAGTTCAGCGGATCGGCGGCATCATCCTTGAACATGTCGAAGACTTCTTCGGTGGTGACAAGGCAGGCGATGGCGGCATAGCCGGATGCGACCCCCTTGGCCATTGTCACCATGTCCGGCTGGATGCCGTAGTGCTGATAGCCGAACCAGGTGCCGGTACGGCCCACGCCGCAGACGACTTCGTCGATATGCAGTAGGATGTCGTATTTCTTGCAGATCTCCTGCACGCGTTCCCAATAGCCGTCCGGGGGCGTGATCACGCCGCCGCCCGCAGTCACGGGTTCAAGGCAAAGCGCGCCAACCGTGTCGGGGCCTTCGGCGAGGATCACCTTTTCGATCTGGTCGGCGGCCCAGACGCCATAGTTTTCCTGCGGTGCGCCGTCCTGCTCGAAGCTGCGGTATTCCAGGCAATGCGGCACGCGGACAAAACCGGGGGTGAAGGGGCCGTACTGCGCGTTGCGTTCGTCCTGACCGCCCGCCGACAACGCGCCAATCGTGGTCCCGTGATAGTCCCGGTCGCGGTAGAGGATCTTGTGCTTCTTGCCGCCATAACGCTTGTGCGCGATCTGGCGCACCATCTTGAAGCCCTTCTCGTTCGCTTCGGACCCCGAGTTGCAATAATAGACGCGGCTCATGCCCGGCATCTTGTCGATGAGCATCTCGGCGAAGTTGGAACCGGGGATGGAGCCAGCAGAGCCTGCGAAGTAGTTGAGCTTGATCAGCTGGTCGCGGACTGCGTTTGCGATGCGTTCGCGGCCATAGCCCACGTTCACGGTCCAGACCCCACCCGAAACGGCGTCGATGTGTTCCTTGCCCTTCTGATCCCAGACGCGCATGCCCTTGCCTTCGACAATGATGCGGGGATCGGTGGTCTCGTAGGGCTTGTGCTGGCTCAGGTGGTGCCAGATGTGCGCGCGGTCCGCTTCGACAACGCGGGAGATATCGTTTTCGTTGAAATTGCCGTCCATGATCAGACCTTTCGTCGCTGGGAGAGCGGAGTGAATTCGGGGCAGCCTGCGCCCCGTCTGACCCCCTCTTTGCAGGTTACTTCCAGAATCAAGTAGGGCCAGATCAACACCATTGGTACCTCCAGAAGCTGGGCCTGTCTAATGTCCGCAATATCAACGATGGCGATCGGTGGCGCGCGATACGTGCCGACCCGCCGCAAACTGGACTTATGCACCCCCGGAGGTTGGACCTTTGTTCGTGTCGCGATCGCACACAGGATCGCGGGCCAGGATGTGACGGTTTTCAAGAGGCGAAATAGCGAAATCGGCTTTGGTGAATTCTTTGTCGTGCCTTGCTCAAACAACGATCAGCCGAAGCGGCGTAGCGGCTGGAACAGGTGGAAAAACAAGTGAAGATTCTTCTTTAATATTTGCATCTCTTGCTTTTTTCCGCTGGATGGCGCCCAATTTGGAACTGAAAATCAGACCGGACAATCCAATGACGGGCAGCCAATGTCCGCCGTAAATATCAAAGGGAGACTACAATGATCCATAAGACCACAACCCGCTTTGTTGCCGCCGCCGTGATGGCGATGACCGGTCAGGCAGCTCTTGCCGATGCGCATTCAGGCGAGATCACGGTGGCCTATTTCCTTGAGTGGCCGATGCCGATGCTGGCGGCCAAGGCATCGGGTGCCTACGAGGAAGCACTGGGCAAAACAATCAACTGGGTTTCGTTCGAGACCGGCACCGCAATGTCCGCCGCCATGGCTTCGGGCGATGTGCAGATTTCCGTCAGCCAGGGCGTGCCCCCTTTCGTGGTCGCGGCATCGGGCGGTCAGGATATTCAAGTGGTCGATGTGGCGGTGTCCTATTCGGACAACGACAACTGCGTGGTGAAGGCCGATCTGGAGATCGACAAGAACAGCGCGTCGGAACTCGAAGGCAAGAAGGTTGCGGTGCCGCTCGGCACGGCGGCGCATTACGGCTTCCTGCGCCAGATGGACCATTTCGGCGTTCCGCTCGACAGCCTGCAGATCGTCGACATGGCGCCGCCGGAAGGTGCCGCCGCGCTGAGCCAGGGTGCCGTTGATTTCGCCTGCGGCTACGGCGGCGGTCTGACCCGCATGAAGGAATACGGCAACGTCCTGCTGACAGGCGACGAAAAAGAAGAGCTGGGGATTCTGGTGTTCGACGTGACTTCGGTGCCCGCGTCCTATGCCGCCGAGAACGGCGAAGAGTTGGCGAAATTCCTGCAGGTCACCGCAGAGGCCAACGCGCAGTGGGCCGCGGACCCCAGCGACGAGATGCTGGCCCAGATCGCAGAGCAATCCGGCATGGACCTTGAAGCAGCCCGTGCTGCGATCTCGACCTTCAAGTTCCCCACCGTGGAAGAGCAGCTTTCCGAGCGTTGGCTGGGTGGCAATGCGGCAACCTTCATGAAGGGCGTTGCCGAGGTCTTTGTCGAGGCCGGGTCGATCGACTCTGCGCTGGACAGCTACGAAGGTGCAGTGAACACCGGCCCGCTGGAAGCGGCGCAAGAGATGATGAACAGCGGCTCCTGATCCGCTGAGGCCGACGCGGGCATCCGTACCGCGTCGGCACTTTCCTACCCCGCACCACTTTATCCTATCCTGACAAAACTGAGGCGGGTCCGACCCGCCCCATTGCCTCTATCGGGGCAGAAGGCCGATACCATGAGCGGACTCTCCATCGAAAATCTTTCCATGCGATTTGACCTGCCCGACGGCGGTCATGTGCAGGCGCTGCAGGACGTGTCGCTTAATCTCAAGGAGGGTGAACTGCTGAGCGTGCTTGGCCCCTCGGGGTGCGGCAAGACCACGCTTTTGAACATCGTGGCCGGCTTCCTGGCACCGACGGGCGGCAGGATGACGCTGAACGGACACCAGATCACCGGGCCCGACGCGGAACGTGGGATGGTGTTCCAGCAGGGCGCTTTGTTCGAGTGGATGTCGGTGCGTGAAAATGTCGGGTTCGGCCCCTCGATGAAGGGGATGCCCAAGAAGGAAAAGGCCGAGACCGTGAATCATCTATTGGATGTGGTCGGCCTGAAGGACTTCAAGGAAAAGGCGGTCTACGAACTCTCGGGCGGGATGCAGCAGCGCGTCGCGCTGGCACGGTGTCTGGCCAACGATCCGGATGTGATCCTCATGGACGAGCCGCTGGGCGCGCTGGACGCGCTGACACGGGAAAAGATGCAAAGCCTCGTTCTGAAGCTGTGGAAGGAGACAGGCAAGACGATCATCCTGATCACCCACTCGGTCGAAGAGGCGCTGTTGCTGGGCGAGCGGCTGATCGTCATGGCCCCGCGGCCCGGCCGCATCCACAAGGAATATCGCCTGCCCTTTGCGGAGCTGGGCGTGAACGCCGACCTGAGGGAGGTCAAGAAACACGAAGAGTTCGGCCCCCGGCGGGAAGAAATCCTCAACATGATCTGGGATATGGAGGAAGAGATCATGGGCACAAAGGAGGACGCGGCATGACCGGTTTCTTCTTTCTGCTGATCTACATCGCCATTTTCGTTGTAAGCGCCTTTGTCGTGACCAAGGTGCTGCACAAGGCGACGCGCGATTATACCTCGCTCAAGACCGTGAAGTTCGGCGACGAAAGTGCCGTGCGGCCGAACCGCATCGCCGGTGTCCTGTCGGTGCTGACGATCTTTGTGATGTGGGGCGTTTTTACCGGGTCGAGCCTGTTGCCATCGCTTCTGCACGCGCCCGGACCTTTCGCGGGCACCACGACCTTTACCTACACCGCGCAGGCCCCCGGACAAGGGACGGACGATGCCACCGTGACAGTGGTGGTCCACCCGCGTGGCGCGCCTGCGGAAGAGGCCGAGGTCGAGCCGGGCGACGGCTTTGCCAAGAACGATTCGGTGACCATCACGCAATGGCGCAGCGGGCTGATCCGGGTCGACGCGAACGACGAGATCGGCAAGAGCGACGGTGCCCAGGTGATCGCCATCGACGGCAAGGAAATCGCCCCTGGCGGCACGGTCCGGACGGCGAACGGATCGGTGACGCTGTCGGACAAGGGCACGCCGAACTTCCAGCCCTCCCGCGGCTGGCAGATGGAACCGCTGTATCTGCCCGCGCCGGAAGAGGTCTGGACACGGACGCTACAGATCATGGACGAGGGTTTCCGTAATTTCACTTTGCTGGAACATCTGGGTTATTCGCTGTTCCGGGTGGTCGTGGGGTTCCTTCTGGGCGCCCTCGTGGGAATTCCGCTGGGATATGCGATGGGGCTGAGCAACTGGTTTCGGGGTTGGTTCGACCCGATTGTCGAGTTCATGCGCCCCGTGCCGCCGCTGGCCCTGATCCCGCTGGTCATCATCTGGGCCGGGATCGGTGAGGCGGGCAAGATCATCCTGCTGTTCCTCGCGGCCCTGTGGATCATGGCGATCGCGGCACGCTCGGGCGTGTCGGGCGTCAAGATTTCCAAGGTTCACGCCGCCTATTCACTGGGGGCCAGCAAGTGGCAGATCATGCGCTATGTGATCATTCCAAACTCGCTGCCCGAGATTTTCACCGGCGCGCGCGTCGCCATGGGCGTGTGCTGGGGCACGGTTGTGGCGGCGGAACTGGTCGCAGCCGAACAGGGGGCAGGCATGATGATCATGACCGCGTCCAAGTTCCAGAACACCGATATCGTGATCATGGGGATCATCCTGATCGGCGTCATCGGCTTTGGCATCGACATGCTGATGCGGGCGGCGGAGCGGTTCCTTGTCCCGTGGAAGGGAAAGGGCTGATCCGGGGCACGATACCGGCAGCATTGGTCCGGTCGGTTGCCCTGGTCCGCGGCTGCGGCGCCATCTCGACAGGGAGTGCTGCCAAATCGGCAGAGAGGGCGTTCATTCACTCCGAGGCGAGGTAACGGGCTTCGTGAACCATCCGATTTTGCAGGGATAGGGCGCATGCCGCCACGGGGCGGCGTTACTTTGCGCTTTTGCCCCGGCGCGGAACGGCGTTGCCTCCCTTGGGTCGTCCGGAAGTTTTGCCGCGGGCGGCGGGCTTGCCGTCCTGCTTGCCGATCTTGTTCGGTGGCGTGAAACGCTTTGAAGGATCGGAGGCGCGTTTGTAGGTCGACTCTGCCGGGGCGGCGCCCGCGTCACGGGGGCGCGTTACCTTGCCCTTGGGCTTGCCCGTCGTTGCGGAGGGGGCCGCGTCCTTTTTCCAGACCGCCTTGGCCCTGGGTTTCGCCGGGGCTTCGCCCTTGGGGCCGGATTTCGGCTTGGGCGTGGCGCCGGGCTTCATCGGGCTGCGGTCCGTCTTGTGCGACTTTGGCGGGCGTTCGCCCTTGGGCGCTTTGGGCTTGTCGAATTTCGGCCTGTCGGTCTTTGGTTTATCAAACTTCGGTTTGTCGAATTTTGGCTTTTCCGCAGGTGTCTCTGTCACGGTCGCTGCATCGCGGGGCGCACGCGTTTCGCGGGGGCGTGATGGCGCGTCGGGATCATAGGCGGGTTTGCGCTGCGGCTTCGGGCCACCGGGTTTCGGGCCGCGTGGCGCGCGCGAAGCGGGTCCGCCCTTGGGCAGGTCCGGCGCCTTGTCCAACTGAGTGACCACCGCGCCTTCCTCTGCGGTGCGGTCGGGACCGAGGGCATTGAGGAACTTGGGCGCGGAGCTTGCAAGAATTTCCACGAAGCTGTGGCTGGCCTGTACGCGGATCGCGCCGATGTCATCCTTGGTCAAATCGCCCGCGCGGCACAGCATCGGCAGCAGCGTGCGGGGTTCGGCCCCGTCGTTGCGGCCCTGACTGACGGAGAACCAGACGGAGGGTCCGAAGGCCGGGCGCTTGCTGTCGTCCTTCGATCCGGGATCGGCCAGATCCTCGGGCGCGGAGGCCCGGGCGCGGTAGAGGTTCACGAAAGCGGTAGCCAGTTGTTCGGCACTGTATTTTTCGACCAGGCTGGCAACGAAATCGGCTGCGTCTTCGGGCACGGGCGCTTCCCACGCCGGATCCGACAGCAGCCGCGCCTCGTCCGCGGCATTAACTTCTTCGGCTGAGGGGGCGGCGGCCCATTCGGCCTTGAGCTTGGCCCAGCCCAGCAGGCGGTTGGCCTTGGTCTTCATCTTGGGCGGCACGATCAGGGCAGAGACGCCCTTGCGTCCCGCACGCCCCGTACGGCCAGAACGGTGCAGCAGCGTATCGGCGTTGCTGGGCAGGTCCGCGTGGATCACCAGTTCGAGGTTTGGCAGGTCGATGCCCCGTGCGGCCACATCGGTGGCAATGCAGACGCGCGCGCGCCCGTCGCGCAGGGCCTGCAGCGCATTGGTGCGTTCCGATTGCGTCAGCTCACCCGACAGGGCCACGACGGAAAACCCGCGGTTGGTGAATTTCGTGGTCAGCCGCGCAACGGCGGCACGGGTGTTGCAGAACACGATGGCATTCTTGGCCTCGTAGAACCGCAGCACGTTGATGATGGCGTTCTCGGTATCGCGGGGGTGCACGTTCAGCGCGCGGTATTCGATGTCGCTGTGCTGGCGCGCCTCGCCGGTGGTCGCGACGCGCTGGGCGTCCTTCTGATAGGATTGCGCCAGTTTGGCGATGGCGGCGGGAACAGTGGCCGAGAACATCAGCGTGCGCCGATCTTCCGGGGCTTCGGAGAGGATGAATTCCAGCTCTTCGCGGAAACCGAGGTCAAGCATTTCATCGGCTTCGTCCAGCACCACGGCGCGCAGGGTGGACAGGTCGATATTGCCGCGCTTGATATGGTCGCACAGGCGCCCGGGTGTGGCCACCACCACATGCGCGCCACGGTCCAGCGCGCGGCGTTCGGTGCGCTGGTCCATGCCGCCCACGCAGGTGGTCACAACGGCGCCCGCCTGACCGTATAGCCAGCCCAGTTCCCGCGAGACCTGCATCGCCAGTTCGCGGGTGGGTGCGATGACCAGCGCCAGCGGCGTTCCGGCGGGACCGAAGCGCGGCTGATCGCCCAGCAGGGTGGGGGCGATGGCAAGCCCGAAGCCCACCGTCTTGCCCGACCCGGTCTGAGCCGAGACCAGCAGGTCCGCCTCTTCCAGCGCAGGGTCGGTGACGGCCTCCTGGACGGGGGTAAGGGTGTCGTAGCCTTGGGCGGCAAGGGCGTCTGCGATGGTCTGGATCACGGGGGAGGTTGTCCTGTTGATGAGGTCGCTGTGCATCGCACGGTGGCACCTGAAGGGGATGGGCAGGCCTTAGGGGGTTCGGGGACGTTTGTACATGGGCTTCTTCCCTGTAAAAAAGGTCGATGCGGATGCAGTTTCGACTTGAGCTTATTGGATTTTGTCAATTAAGTCCTTGCCATTGATGACGGAGGCAGGCAATGCCAGACGAATTTGACACTTCGGGCGCGTCCGATAACCGGCGCGGCAAGCATCCCGTCGCGGACGGGATTGAGGATGTCATCACGTTCAAGCTGCACACACTCTGCGTCATTCAGGACCGTTCGGCGAGCCAATGGGCGGACTCAATGTTCGACCTGAGCATCGCAAGCTGGCGTGTGCTGGCTGTGATCCGGGCCCATCAACCCACACGGGCCGGCGATGTCGCCGAGATTTTGCTGATGGACAAGAGCCAGTTGAGCAGGGTGATCAAGCAGTTGACCGCTGCGCGGCTCATCGTCGATACAACGGACCCCAATGATGGGCGTGCGGTGGCGCTGAAACTGACCGCAAAGGGCACGACGCTGTATGGCCGCGTCATGACACATGTGCTGGAACGGAACGAAAAGGTGCTCGCCCCTCTGACGGTAGAGGAGGTCGGAGCCTTCGATGCGATCCTGGACAAGCTGATCGTCCATTCGCGGGCGATGCTGGAACATCGCCCTTAAGGCGTCTCCAAGTAGCACATCTGTTGGGTGCAGACCGCCGCAGGGAGAGATGTGCAGCTGATGGATGGTGTTCTTTACTATGTTTTTCCGGTCCTGCCGCAGAAAGTCCGTTGGCATTTTGATGTCTTTTCAATTAGAACAAAACATGAACAATGGAGGAATGTATGCCACCCGATTCTCCTCTTGGGCAGGTGATTGCCCTGTCGGACAAACATCTGGTTCAGCCTGTCGCGTCTCCCGGCCAGCCGGGTGCTGCGGATGCCCCGGTGTTGCGCGACGTGCTTGCGGGCGGGCCTTTCGACGCGGCGGTGACGGGGTTCGTGCTGGCGGCGCTGCCCGACAGTGCGGAGCCGGTGCTTTGGGTCAGCGACCGGATGTCACGGCGCGAGAACGGGCAGCTTTACGGCCCCGCCCTGCGCGGGTTGGGGGTGCGGGCACCAATTCTGCGGGTCGACGTCAGCCATCCGCGCGATGTTCTTTGGACGATGGAAGAAGCGGCGGGATGCGCGGGCCTTTCCGCCGTGGTGGGCGAGATTCACGGCGCGCCCGAAGTGTTGAGCTTTACCGCGACCAAGCGCCTGGCCTTGCGGGCCGAAGCTTCGGGCGTGCCGATCTGGCTGATCCGGTCGGGCGATCACGGGGCGCTGTCGGCGGCGCGCGAACGTTGGCGCCTGCGCTCGTTGCCGTCTGCGCGGAACCCGTGGAACCGACATGCTCCGGGCACGCCCCTGTGGGAGGCGGAGCTGTTTCGCGCGCGCGGCCGGGCACCGGGGGTGTGGGAGGCGTCTTGTGACGCCCGGGCCGCAAGGGGCAAGGATCGTCTCCGTCTGGTTTCCAGATCTGGCGATGGACCGCTGGCGCAGGATCGCGGCGCAGCAGCGTACTCTGCCGGGGGATGAGGTGCCGGTTGTGCTGGCCACTCAGGGCAGCCACGGGCCGGTCATTCATGCGGTGAACGCGAGTGCCGCGCAGCGGGACATCGCGTCGGGCGCGCGGGTGGTGGACGTACAGGCAATACATCCGGACCTGCACGTGGAGCGGGCCGATCCGCAGGGCGACGTGGCGCTGCTGGACCGGGTGGCGCAATGGGCGCGGCGCTGGTGCCCCTGGACGGTGCGCGATGGCCACTCCGGGATCGTACTGGATGTGACCGGGGCCGCGCATCTGTTTGGCGGAGAGGCGGCGCTGCTGCGCGACATAAGCGTGCGGTTTCGCATGCAGGGGCTGTCGGCGCGGCTGGCCCTGGCGCCGACGCGGGGCGCTGCCCGGATGCTGGCCCGTCATGGGGCGGGGCAGGTGATCTGCGGGCCGGACGATCTGGAGGTGGCGCTGGCCCCCCTGCCGGTGGCGGCCCTGCGACTGCAAGAAGACACGGTTCGGTTGCTGGGGCGGCTGGGGTTGAAGACGCTGGGCGCACTGATGCAGGTGCCACGGGTGGCGCTGATGCGGCGGTTCGACCGGCTGGCCGCGGACCTCAACCCGCTGGTGCTGCTGGACCGCGCGCTGGGGCGGCAAAGCGATCCGCTGAACGCCCCGGCGGAGACCCCGCGCTGGCTGGCGCGGGCGCGGTTGGCCGAACCGGTGATCGACCCGGTGCCACATCTGGAGGCGCTGGCGTCGGACCTCTCTGCGCAGCTGGCGCGGGCAGAACGCGGCGCACGGCGGCTGCGGCTGACGATCTACCGTGTGGATGGCGAATGGCGCAGCCGCGACGTGGCACTGGCGCAGGCCAGCCGCGATCCGGCGCATCTGTTGCGGCTGCTGAGCGGCAAGACGGAAGGGATCGACCCCGGTTTCGGTTTCGACCTGCTGACACTGGAGGCGCTGGCGGTGGAACCGCTCGCGCTGCATCAGGATACGCTGGACGGCAAGCGCGATGCGGCCCGTGACGTGGCGGCGCTGCTGGACAGGCTGACGGCCAGACTGGGGCCGGGCAAGGTCACCTGGTCCGACTGGCGCGAAAGCCATCTGCCCGAACGGGTGGAGACGCAGGTGCCTGCGCTGGGGGCGGCGGTGTGCGACCCTCCGGCGATGACACGCGCGCGGCCCCTGCGGATCCTGATCCCGCCAGAGGAGATCGTGGTGCTCTATGCCGTTCCCGAGGGGCCGCCCGCGCGGTTCCGATGGCGGCGGGTGGCCTATCTGACCGCGCGGCACGAGGGGCCGGAACGGATCGCACCGGAATGGTGGCGAGACCGGCCCGGCACGCGGTTGCGGGATTACTACAAGGTCGAGGTAACGGATGGGCGGCGCTTCTGGCTGTTTCGCCAGGGGATCCTCGGAGATGGGCGTGGTGGCGATCCGCAGTGGTTTCTGCAGGGAATTTTTGCGTGATGGGGGTGACGCGCGCGTGCCGCGGCGCCCCACCCGCCATCCCGTCGCTGGCGCCCTGCTTTTTCCGGTGCGCCAGCGGCGGATGCCTGCATGGGCGTATCTATACCCGAAAAGAGAGGGCGGGGCAGCACCTTTGCCCGGCCCGGGGCGCGTGAATGCCACAGCAGGACGGGCACAAGCGGCGCACGCTGGAGACGGAGGAGCCATTCCGCCGGCATGATCCCGCACCTTTCGTGGAGCTGGGGCTGGCGAGCTGCTTTTCCTTTTTGCGGGCGGCGTCGGATGCGGTGGATCTGACCGCGACAGCCAATCTGCTGGGCTATGATGCGATGGGCGTGGCCGACCACAACACGCTGGCCGGAGTTGTCCGGGTCCATACCGAAGCGAAGAAGGCCATGATACGTCCGCTGATCGGAGCACGGCTGGTGCTGATGTGCGGCACCCATCTGCTGGCCTATCCGCGCGACCGTGCGGCTTATGCCCGGCTTTCCACCCTGTTGAGCAAGGGCAAGATGGCGGATGTGGCGGGCGGCTGGCAGCAAAAGGGTGAGACCCACCTGACGCTGGAGATGCTGGCCGCCCATGCCGAAGGGCTGGAGTTGATCGTGATGCCGCCCGAACGGCTGGAGCTTTTCGAGGCGGGGCTGGTGCGGCTGGTGCGGGCGCTGCCGGGCATGCGGTACGTGGGGGCGGCCTATCTTTATCGTGGTGACGATGTGGCGCGCATCGGGCGGCTGGATGACATCGCGCGGGCGCACGGGCTGGGGCTTCTGGCGACCAACGACGTGCTTTATCATGCGCCGCAGCGGCGGCCTCTTCAGGATGTGATGACCTGCATCCGCGAGGGTACCACCATCGACAACGCCGGGTTCGCGCTGGAACCCAATGCGGAGCGGCACCTGAAATCGCCGGGAGAGATGTGCCGTCTCTTCGCGGCCTGGCCCGAGGCGATCCGCGCCACGCGGGCGGTGGCGGATGCCTGCAGCTTTTCGCTGGATGACCTGAAGTATGAATATCCCCACGAGATCGAGGTGCCGGGGATGACCGCGCAGGAGGCGCTGGAAAAGCTGACCTGGGAAGGGGCCGCGCGGCGCTATCCCGATGGGGTGTCGCCGCGCATCCGGGCGGTGATCGAGAAGGAGTTCGCGCTGATCCGGTCCAAGAAGATCGCCCGTTATTTCCTGACCATCAACGACATCGTTCGTTTTGCCCGCGAGGAGGCACAGCCGCCGATCCTGTGCCAGGGGCGCGGGTCGGCGGCGAATTCGGCGGTGTGCTTCTGTCTGGGGATCACGGCAGTGGACCCCGAGGAGCATGACGTGCTGTTCGAGCGTTTCCTGAGCGAAGAGCGTGACGAGCCGCCCGACATCGACGTGGATTTCGAACACGAGCGGCGCGAGGAGGTGATCCAGTACATGTATGCCAAGTACGGGCGCGACCGGGCCGGGCTTTGTGCAACCGTCATCCACTACCGCCCCCGCTCGGCCATCCGCGAGGTCGGCAAGGCGATGGGGCTGAGCGAGGACGTGACGGCACGGTTGGCGGGTACTGTCTGGGGCAGTTTCGAGGCCGAGATGGCCGAAGGCCGGGTCAAGGAGGCGGGGCTGGACCTGTCGGACCCCTATCTGCGCAGGGTGATCGCCCTGGCGCGAGAGATGACCGGCATGCCACGACATCTGAGCCAGCATGTGGGCGGCTTCATCCTGACAGAGCGGCCCCTGACCGAGATGGTGCCGATCGGCAATGGTGCGATGCCGGACCGGTCCTTTATCGAGTGGGACAAGGACGACATCGACGCGCTGGGGATTTTCAAGGTCGATATTCTGGCGCTGGGGATGCTGACCTGCATTGCCAAATGCTTTGACCTGTTGCGTGCGCATTACGGGGTCGATCACGATCTGGCCAGCATCCCGTCAGAGGACCCGGCAACCTATGACATGCTCTGCGCGGGGGACAGCCTTGGTGTGTTTCAGGTGGAGAGCCGGGCGCAGATGGCGATGCTGCCCAAGCTTCGCCCGCGCACGTTCTATGATCTGGTGATCGAAGTGGCGATCGTGCGACCGGGACCGATCCAGGGCGATATGGTGCATCCTTTTCTGCGGCGGCGGCAGGGGATCGAAGGGGTCAGCTATCCGGCACCAGGGCCGCAATATCCGCAGGATGAGCTTCTCAAGATCCTCGGGCGTACGCTGGGGGTGCCGATCTTTCAGGAGCAGGCGATGAAGATCGCCATTGATGCGGCGCAGTTCACGGCGAAAGAGGCGAACGAGTTGCGCAAGGCGATGGCGACATTCCGGTCGCGCGGCACCATCGAAACCCTGCAGGCCAAGATGGTCAGCCGGATGGTCGGGCGCGGCTATGACGAAGACTTTGCGCGGCGGTGTTTCGACCAGATCAAGGGATTCGGCGATTACGGTTTCCCCGAGAGCCACGCGGCCAGTTTCGCCAAGCTGGTCTATGTGTCGTCCTGGATGAAATGCCATTATCCGGCGGCTTTTGCCTGCGCGCTTTTGAATGCGCAGCCGATGGGGTTTTATGCGCCCGCGCAGATCGTGCGGGATGCGCGCGAGCATGGCGTCGAGGTGCGGGGGGTGGATGTGAACTACTCCGAATGGGACTGCACGCTGGAGCCCTGCGGGGGCGGTTTCGCCTTGCGGCTGGGGTTTCGCCAGGTCGACGGGATGCGCGAGGAGGCGGGCCTGCGGATCGCGGCGGCGCGGGATGCGCCTTTTGCCGATGTCGAACAACTGAAGGAACAGGCGATGCTGGATCGGGGTGCCGTGCGCAGGCTTGCGGCGGCTGATGCCATGCGTTCCATGGGGATGGACCGGCGGCAGGCGCTCTGGCAGGCCCAAGGGCTGAAGGATGCGCCCGATTTGCCGATCTTTGCCCATGCGGCGGCGGGGGACGAGGGGGCGGAGCCGGTGGTGAACCTTCCGGCGATGCCTCGGGCTGAGCATGTGGTGGCCGACTACCAGACGCTGCGGCTGTCGCTGAAGGCGCATCCGATGTCCTTTTTCCGGGGCAGTCTGCGGCGGCAGGGGTTCTCCTGCACCGATCAATTGCCGTCCATGCGGCACGGGCAAAGGGTTTCGCTGGCGGGGCTGGTGCTGGTGCGGCAGAAGCCGGGCAGCGCCAAGGGGGTCTGCTTTATCACGTTGGAAGACGAGGCGGGGGTGGCCAACCTGGTGATCTGGCCCAAGTTGTTCGAGGCATTCCGCCCGGTGATCATGTCGGCGCGGCTGATGATGGTGCATGGCCGGGTTCAGACGGACGGTCGGGTGATCCACATTGTGGCGGACCGGCTGGAAGACCGCACCGCGCGGTTGGATGGGTTGGCGGCGGAAAAGGTGCCGCCTTCCTTTGCCCGCGGGGACGAGGTGACGCATCCGATCCCCGGTCAGGTCGGCGGGCGGCGGCATCCGCGAGATGTGCGGGTGATCCCCAAATCGCGGGATTTTCATTAGCGAAGGGCGGGTTGCACTGCTAGGAACAGGAGTGGCCGCGCCGCATTCGCGCCATTTCTAAGGGGCGCTGCCCCTCAGACCGCCCGGGAATATCTATGACCCAAGAAGAAAGCTGGTACAGGTGTTGAGGCAGGTGCCGCTGACGCGCGACCTGGTCCTGGTGGGGGGCGGGCATGCCCATGCGCTTGTGTTGCGGTCCTGGGGGATGGCGCCCTTGCCGGGGGTGCGGGTCACGGTGGTCAACCCTGGTCCCACCGCACCTTACACCGGGATGCTCCCGGGCCATGTGGCCGGACACTACGAACGGGACGATCTGGAGATCGACCTGGCCAAGTTGTGCCGCCATGCAGGCGCGCGGTTGATCCTGGGCCGGGTCGACGCAATCGACCGCGCGGCGCGGCAGGTGCATGTCGCAGGCCGGGGGCCGGTCGGGTACGATGTGAGCAGCATCGACGTGGGCATCAAGGCCGAAATGGACCTGCCCGGCTTTGCCGAGCATGCGGTCGGTGCCAAACCTCTGGATATCTACGCGGCGCGATGGCGCGCGTTCCTGGCGCGCGTCAAGGAGGGGGCCGTCGCCCCCGACGTGGCGGTGATCGGCGGCGGCGTCGCGGGGTGCGAATTGTCCATGGCCATGGCGCATGCGCTGCGGCAGGCCGGGGTCAACCCGCGAGTTACGGTGATCGAGGCGGGCCCGAATATTTCGGGCGTTGGCCCAGCCGCCCGGAAACGGTTGCGGATGGCAATGAAAGAGCTGGGCGTGAGCCTGGAAACGGGGGCAGAGGTGGCGCGGATCGCGGCGGATCGCGTTGTCCTGGCGCGGGGCGTGGAGATTGCCGCAGGTCTTTGTGTCGGGGCGGCGGGGGCCACGCCGCACCCCTGGATCGGCAGGACCGACCTGCCACTGCACAACGGCTTCATCAAGGTCGGGCCGGATCTTGGCGTGCTGGGGGACGACAGGCTTTTCGCAGTGGGCGATTGCGCCGAATTGACCCATGCGCCCCGCCCCAAGGCCGGGGTCTTTGCGGTGCGGGCGGCGCCGGTGTTGCAGCACAACCTGCGCGTGGCGCTGGGCGAGGGGCGGCGGCGGGTGTTTCGACCGCAGAGGAATTATCTCAAGCTGATCTCGCTCGGAGAGCGCGCGGCGTTGGCAGAGAAATTCGGCCTGGCGGCTTCAGGGCCGTTGCTGTGGCGCTGGAAAGATCGGATCGACCGCACGTTCATGGACAAGCTGGCGGACCTGCCGCCGATGGCACCACCCGATGTGACCGGCCCCCTTGCCCAGGGGGTTGCCGAGGCGCTGGCGGCAAAGCCGCTTTGCGGCGGGTGCGGTGCCAAGGTGGATGGCAATGTGCTGCAGGGCGCGCTGTCGGGCTTGGGGCCGGTGCGCGACGATGTGGTGGCGGGTGCTGGCGACGATGCCGCTATCCTGCGGCGGCCGGATGGCGGATTTCAGGTGGTCAGCACCGACCATCTGAGGGGCTTTATCGAGGATCCTTTCCTAATGGCGCGCATCGCGGCGGTGCATGCGCTGGGCGATGTCTGGGCTATGGGGGCTGTGCCCCAGGTGGTGTTGTCCACAATCATCCTGCCGCAGATGTCCGCAGATCTGCAGGCCCGCACCCTGCAGGAGATCACCCGCGCGACGCAGGAAGTGATGGCAGAGGTCGGTGCGCAACTGGTGGGCGGGCATACCACCATGGGGGCGGAGCTTACGCTGGGGTTCACCGTCACCGGGCTGCGCGCGGGCATGCCGTTGACCCAGTCGGGCGCCCGGCCCGGGGATGCGCTGATCCTGACGCGGCCGCTCGGATCGGGGGTCTTGCTGGCGGCAGATATGGTAGGGCAGGCCGATGGACGTGACCTGACCGCTGCCTTGAACACCATGGCCCGTGCCCAGCATCGGGAAGCTGCTGTGCTGGCAGACGTCGCCCACGCGATGACAGACGTGACCGGGTTCGGCTTGGCGGGGCATCTGACGGCAATGGCGCGTGCCTCTGGGCTGGACGCGGAGATCTGCGGGGATGCGATCCCTCTTTATGCTGGGGCGCGGGCGTTGTCCGATGCGGGTTTTGCCTCTTCTCTGATGGCGGCAAACCGGGCCAATGCGCCGGTTGAAGGGGATGCCGACCCGCTCCTTTTCGATCCGCAGACCGCCGGGGGGCTGCTCGCCGCGGTGCCTGCCGATGCGGTGGAAAGCACGCTATCTGCCCTTGCCGCCGAAGGGTGCAAGGGGCACATGATCGGTCGATTGTCATCCGGCGGGGGCGTTTTGCGGGTCAGGTGATGTCTCGGACCAGACGGGCGGCAGCGGCGCGCAGCGTTGCGGGAGAAAGATCGTCCAGTGCAAGGCGCTGTCGTGGCGTCGCGGCGCTCAGGCTGCCCTTCCGATAGCGCGGATCGTAATGCGCCTCCACCAGGCCCGCCGCGAGCGCCGTGAAATCGCCTGCCTCGGCCTGGGTTTTCCAGACTTCGATCTGCGTTCCCGCGTGATAGGGGCGCAGCTGGTCGATCTGGTTTTGCAGGCGCGCCGGGTCTTCGGTCAGGTCCGCATAGGCGTCACAGAGGTAGGCGGCGCGCGCTGCCAGCGGGGCGTCAATCTCGACCCGTGGCGCGTCCAGCATGGCGGACCAAAGGGCAGGCGGCACGATCCGGTCGCCGATCTTGCTGCTTTCGGCCTCCACCCAGGTCAGGCGTTCCGGGTCAAGACACCCCATCTCTGCGGCAACGCGGCTTTCGAACAGTTTTTGCGCCGGTTGACCGGTGCCGGTCCCGCCGAAAAGCGAACCGCGGTGCTGCGCGAGCCCTTCGAGGTCCAGCACCTGCGCACCCGCGTCCTGCAGGTGGCGCAGCATTTCCGTCTTTGCGGTGCCGGTGCCGCCCGCAAGAAGCACCAGCCGGTGTGGCAACGGCGCATCGTAGAGCGTCTGAACCACAAGCCGCCGATAGCTGCGATAGCCACCTTGCAGCAACTGGACCCGCCAGCCGACCTGATCGAGAATCGTGGCAAAGGCACCGGACCTCTGACCGCCACGCCAGCAGTAGACCAGCGGTTGCCAGTTGCCTTCCTTTTCCGCCAGCGGTCCGGTCAGATGCGCGGCGGTGTTGCGCGCAACCAGCGCGCCGCCGACCTTGCGGGCGGAGAAGGGCGAGGCGCGTTTGTACATCGTGCCGACCTCGGCACGCTCAGTGTTATCGAGAACAGGCAGGTTGATGGCACCGGGCAGGTGATCCTCTGCAAATTCGCCGGGCGACCGGACGTCGATGATCGTGTCGACGTTCAAGTCGGCCAGATCGGCAAGTGAGCTAAGGGCGAGCTGTTTCATCGGAGACCCCGATCAGGTTCGGCTTTATTTGACGGGGGCGCGGGCGCAATCGGGCGGCTTTGGTCCGGTGCCGACGCATGCTCAATACCGAATTCGCCAAGGATCCACTCCACGGTCCGGCGCAGCGGTCGGTCTCGGGCATGGCGTCTGGACCAGGCGAGGTAAAGAAACTCTCCCGACGGGGTTGCCGGGTGCCAGACCGACACAAGCTTTCCGTCGGCGAGGTCCGCCGCCGTCATGTGATAGGGGGCGATGGCAATGCCGTGCCCCTGCATCGCAGCGTCCAGCGCCAGCGCCGCACTGCCGAAGTTCAGGATATTGTGCGGACCTTCGTGGCCGCTTTCTTCGATCAGACGTTCCCAGCGGCGGTGGTCATCCTGCAGCAGAGTGCAGGACAGGATCGCATGCAGTTCGGCAGGGTGGACCCTGCGGCGAACCTCAGGACTACACACCGCGACCATTTCCAACTCGCTCAGGCAGCGCAGATGATGCGCGGCATTGGGCAACGCTCTTTGCGCGGGCCAGAGCGCGATCTCTTGCCCGCCCAGATCGCGGGTAAGCGGGACCTGATGAATCTCGGTCCGCAGGGAAATTTCCGGATGTTTTGCGTTGAACGCTTCCATCCGGGGCATCAGCCATTTCAGGGCCGAGGACGGTCCGATGTGCAAGGTGATCTGCCGATCCGGCTTTCGCAGCTCGGCGGTCGCCTGCGTCACCTGGTTCAGTGCTTTGTCGACCGTTTCGAAATAAGTGCGACCTTTGTCGGTCAGTGTGACACCCCGCGGTTTGCGGTGAAACAGGGTCACGCCCAGGTCGGTCTCCAATTGCTTGACCCGCTGGGACACCGCGCCGTGGGAAATGTTGAGCGTTGCCGCCGCGCGCTGAAAGCTGCCAGCGCGGGCAGCGGTGGCAAAGACACGCAGGGCATTCAGATTGACATTATGCATGTGCAAAGAAGGCTTCAGTTTTTCTGACATCGCAAGCAGAATTCCTGCTTTGTCAAACTGGCCTGTTCCTGCGCAGCTTGGGGTGGCTCCGTATCCCGAACGTGAAAGACTGCTCATGCCCGTTTCAATCAGACCCGCCGCGCCATCCGATCTTGATGACCTTGCTGTGTTGCTGCTGTCCGACGCAAAGGCGCGGCAGGATGCCAACCCAGGCCTGTGGCGGCTGTCGCCCTCCCCGTTGGAGCGTGTTCGCGAAAGCCTCCAGGCTGCGATGGAGGCGACGAACCCGCCGGTCCGACAGCAATGGCTGATTGCTGTGGACAAGGGCAGGACGGTTGGTGTGACCCATTCCATCCTGCTGCCGGTGCCGCCGATCTATGCCGGCCGCTTTGGTCCGCCCGGATTGGTGATGGAGGACTGCCATGTCTGCCCGGATGCCCCCGCCGGGACGCGGCAGGCGCTGCTTGAGGCGGCCGAAGCCGACCTCAAGACGGCGGGGGCGGTGATACTGCTGGCATCCAGCATCTCCGGTGGTGACTGGGAAGGTGACTTTGCCACGCAGGGTTATGCCCCTCTGACGGCGTATCTGGTCAAGTCCGGCCTGTCGGCAAGCACCGTCAGTGGCACTGTGCGGCCAGCGGTGGAGGCCGATGTTCCGGGAATCGTCACTGCCAGCGCGGTGCATCGCAGGGTGCTCGACCAGTTGAATCACAGGTTCTGGGAGCCTCACACGCAGGCGGATGCGCGCTTTGGGGCCTGGATGCGGCGCAGCCTGACGCTTGAGGATCGCGACATGTTCGTGTCGGAAGATCATGGTCGCATCCGGGGCTACGCGATTTCGCAGCCCGCAACGCCGCTGCATTTTCCCGTGCCACACGATATCTCGGGTGTCGGTGTGATCGACGACTTTTTCCACGATGCAATTGAAGATCCGGGCGCAAGGAAAGTCCAGGACGAAGGGGCGCGCGCCCTGATCACTGCCGCCGAAGCGGCACGCGCTGCGCGGGGGGATCACGCGGTCATGGTCGTCTGCCCCGCGCGCTGGCAGTCGAAAATCGACATGCTGGGATCGCTCGGCTACCGCACCGCCATCACATGGCACATCAAGGAATAGGGTTGGCACTCTCTTGGCCTACAAAGGCCATTCGGTTGTCCAGCCCGTTTGACCGGATCCTCCCGCAGCCCCGACCGGTTTGAATGCTACATGCTGTCGATCAAACCACGGGCCGGATTGCGCTTGTCCGCCCCATGGGGCGGGCGCGACCTGTTTCGGAGGTTGGAGATGGCCGGTTTGATCAGCACTGCCGATGCTCGGCAAGGGCCGCGACCGGGCAGCCTGCCAGGGCAGAGTCACTGCTTCTGACAGAAAAAGCGGTACTTTGTGTTTCTGTTCAAAAGGTGGCAGGAGTCACAAAGTCCTGCCTTTCAGGCGGGGGGAAAATCGTTTGAAAGCAGGAATGCAGAAGCTCGGCTACGCGCCGAGATTGCCCCTCTCGTCAGAAAGGTTTGCCTCTGACGAGCCGGGTGGCGATCGGCAGCGTCCGAAGCTGCCGTTCAGGCAGCGTGCGGCGAAGGTCGGCAGCGAGCGCATGTTCTATTTTCAAAGCGAAGACCTATCGCCAAAGCAAAGCTTTGGCAGCGCCCGAACCGCCCCCACGGGGCGGGCGCTACTCGCCCACCCCTCGGTTCGGGCGCGATCTGTTTCGGATGTCGGACATGACCGCTAAGTCCGCACTGCAGACGCTCGCGCCAGCCGCAGGGAATGGCCGATTCAGCGTCGGTCGCGCGGTCAGAGGCAACGCTTCTGACGAAAAGGGCCGAACTATGTGGTGCTGACCAAAAGGTGAATGGTGGAGCATAGCGGGATCGAACCGCTGACCTCCTGCATGCCATGCAGGCGCTCTCCCAGCTGAGCTAATGCCCCATTCTGGTCCGCGTCTTGGGTGCGGACCGTTTGGTGGTGCGTGATTAGGCGCAAGCGAAGGCGGGATCAAGGGAAAAATCCACTCCCGCCGCCGCAATCGGTTCAGTCGTCGTCGTTCGACGCCACGTCGGCGAGATCGTCCAGCGGAACGGTATCATCATCGTCGTCGTCGTCGTCCAGGATATCGTCGTCCAGATCCACATCGACTTCATCTTCATCGTCCAGGATCGCATCATCCTCGACCTTTGATTTCTTGGCCTTGGCTGTTGCGGCATCCTCGGCATCGGCGGCGATCATCCGCGACTTGGACGCGTCAATCTCGAGCACTTCGCCCGTGTAGGGGCTGACGATCGGATCCTTGTTGAGGTCGTAGAAACGCTTGCCCGTTGTGGGGCACAGGCGCTTGGTTCCCCATTCTTCCTTGGGCATGAAACACCCCTCTTGAAAATTACGTTAGTGTGTAGATGATTCAGGGCAAGTGCCATATGAGGGGGAGACTGTCAAAGGCTTTAGCCCCGTCTTGCTGCCGAGTCCGTCCGATGACCGATCCTGTCCTCTCCGGCGATCCGCCTATTCCCCTGATCTTGCGCCGTTCCGCCCGCGCAAGGCGTATATCGCTGCGTATCTCGCAACTTGACGGGCGTGTCACCCTGACGATGCCGAAACGGTTGGCTGAGCGGGAGGCGCTGGCGTTCGCGCGCAGCAAGGAGGGGTGGATTCGCAAGCATCTGGACGCGCGCGGCGCGGACATGGACGTCGTGCCCGGTGCGGAAATTCCGGTAGGCGGGCGGCTTCTCCGGCTGGTGCCGGGACAGGGGCGGCGGGTGCTGGTCGGGCCTGACAGTATCGCGGTTCCCGGACCTGAGGACCGCGTCGGCGTGCGGCTCGCCAGCCACCTCAAGGAAATGGCGCGTGACCAGCTGGCGGCTGCATCCGACATGTACGCCGCGCGTCTGGGCAAGGGGTACACCCGTATCACCCTGCGCGATACCCGTTCCCGCTGGGGGTCCTGCACCAGCGATGGCGGGTTGATGTTTTCGTGGCGGCTTATCATGACACCGCCGGACGTGATGAACTACGTCGCCGCACATGAGGTTGCGCATCTGGCGCAGATGAACCACTCGCCTGCCTTCTGGGCCGAGGTCACACGTATATACGGTGACTACGATCCGCCGCGCCGCTGGTTGCGTGCCCATGGCGGCAGCCTGCACCGCTATCGTTTCTCGAACTGATCGGCCGCTGGCGCGTTGTCCGTCCGAGCAAGGGAAAGGGCACAAAATGTCATCATCGAAGTCGCGGGACGAGATCTGGGACGAATGGCGTGAACTGGTCAACATGGCACCAAAGGAGCTGGAGGACTGGCTCGACACGGACGAATCGAAGCAGGTCGGCGACAGCGATGGCGGTGAATCCACCGGCCACCGGTCCGGCAGGCGGATTGTCACGATCAAGCGCACGAACAAGGATGACCTGACCGCCGACCAGTGGGATCACATGGCCACCGTCGTCGGTTACGTCAAACGGCACCTGTCCCAAGGCGGGCCGGATGACGACGTAGAACATTCCGACTGGCGTTATTCGCTGATGAACTGGGGGCACGACCCGCTCAAGGACGATTGACGCCCCGCTTGACGGGATCGCCAATTGTGATCACATCACCTGCATGAACCTGACCCCGCGCCCCGCCGAGGCCACGCCGTTGGCCCATGACCGTGTCTATCGCCGGATGCGCAGCCGCATCATGCATGGCGACCTGCCACCGGGGCAGGCGCTGACCCTGCGTGGCATCGGCAAGGAATACGAGGTGTCAATGACCCCCGCGCGAGAAGCGGTGCGGCGTCTGGCCGCCGAAGGGGCGCTGACGATGTCGACATCGGGCCGGATATCGACCCCGGAGCTGTCCAGCGACCGGATCGAGGAACTGGCAGCCCTGCGCGCGCTGATCGAGGTGGAATTGGCCAGCCGCGCCCTGCCGCGCGCGCACCTTGCGCTGATCGAGCGGTTGCAGACCATCAACAACGCCGTGGGCGACGCGGTGGCGCAGCGTGACGCGGTCCGCTACATCCGCACGAACCTTGAGTTTCACCGCACGCTCTATCTGCGGGCGCAGGCCCCCGCGATGCTGGCGATGGCGGAGACGGTCTGGCTGCAGATGGGGCCGACCATGCGGGCACTCTATGGCCGTCTGCGCCGGACGGAGCCGCCCCAGTTCCACCGCCTGATCATCGCCGCCCTGCGCGCGGGGGACGAGCCGGGTCTGCGGCTGGCGGTGCGATCGGACGTGACGCAGGGCCTGCGAATGCTCGCGCGTTAGGTCGTGCTGACATCCATTTTCGACCACCCGCGCGAGACGGATTTTGCCGCTGGCGCCCTGATGTGAGCGCAGCAATCTGACCATTGGAAGCGAACATCAGGGATGGCAGAGGCGAAATCCGCCGCGCCCCGAAGGGGTTTCGCCAAAATTGCCCATTTCTGCGTTAAGAGAGCTTGAAATAGCTGGCTATTCCTACGCTCTCTTGCCTGGAACTGAGCAATTTTGGACTGAAACGGGTGGGCGAAAATGGATGTCAGCACGACCTAACGGCGGACGCTCTGGTTGACGGCATTCGACAGCCGGGCCATCATGCGCTCATGGTCAATCTGCGCCACCTCTTCCGTCGCTATCGCCCCGCGTCCTGATCGCGGCCCCTTTTTCCTGTTTTGAAAGACCAATGGCCGCCTTTCGCGCGGCCCCTCCGTGCGGGCGGCCCGAACTGAGTTCCGCATGCCTCTCATACGTTCCATTGCCAAAGCCGACATCCCACAGGTGCATGACATGGTTCGCGCCCTGGCCGCGTACCACGGCGATACTGCCAGTCTGACGCCTGAAGATCTGGCCCGAGATACACTGGGCGCAGCGCCCTGGCTGACACTGCTGGTGGCCGAGGGGGCAGAGGGGCTGGTTGGTTACGCCGCCCTGTTTCCGCTCGCCCAATTGCAATTCGGTGTGCGTGGCATGGACATGCACCATCTGTTTGTCCGGCAGGAAAGGCGGCGCTGCGGTGTCGCGCGGGCGCTGGTGGCCGCCTCCGTCACATTTGCGCAGGGCCGGGGGTGCCGTTTTCTCGCGGTTGGCACCGACCCGGACAACACGGCGGCACAACGGACCTACGACAATTTGGGGTTCACCAGGGCACCGCAGGCGGGTCCGCGCTTTCGCATGAAATGGTAGCGACGGTCAGGCCGCCAGCCCCTTTGCGCCCATATCAAGATACTTCTTGCGCCGGTCGGCGATCAGGGCCTTGGCATCTTTGCCGTCCAGTTCGGACAGCATCGAGGCGATGGCGCTATGGACCGCCTTGATCGCCGCGGGCGCATTGCGGTGCGCACCGCCCTTTGGTTCAGGGATGATCCGGTCGGTCACACCCAGCTTTCGCAGGTCGTCGGCGGTCAAACGCATGGCTTCTGCCGCTTCGCGCATCTTCTCGGAATCTTTCCACAGGATCGACGCGCAGCCCTCGGGCGTGATGACGGAATAGACGGCATGTTCCAGCATCGCGACCCGGTTGGCGGTGGCAAAGGCCACGGCCCCACCAGATCCACCCTCGCCGATGATGACGCTGACCAGCGGCACGCCGATCTGGAGGCACTTTTCAGTCGAACGCGCGATCGCCTCGGATTGACCGCGTTCCTCGGCGCCTTTTCCGGGATAGGCCCCTGGCGTGTCCACCAGCGTGATCACCGGAAGATTGAACTTGCCCGCCAATTCCATCAGTCGCACGGCCTTGCGATAGCCTTCGGGGCGGGCCATGCCGAAATTGCGTTCGATCCGCGACTTTGTATCGTTGCCCTTTTCGTGACCGATCACCACGACCGGGCGGTCGTTGAACCGTGCCAGGCCGCCCATCACCGCCAGATCGTCCGCAAAGTTGCGGTCCCCTGCCAGCGGCATGAATTCGGTAAACATGGCGTCAATGTAGTCTTTGCAGTGCGGTCGTTCCGGATGCCGGGCGACCTGACATTTCCGCCAGGGTGTGAGAGAGCCGTAGATTTCGTCCAGCAGGCTGGCCGCCTTGGCATCCAGCGCCTTGGCCTCGGCGGTGGTGTCCATCTCGTCGTTGCCCCGCGCCATGGCGCGCAACTCTTCGGCCTTGCCTTCGATCTCGGCCAGGGGTTTTTCGAAATCCAGATATTGCGTCATGTAATGCTCCGCCTTGTTGGCCGATATATGACCCCAGAAGCGTCGGTTTGCAATGTAAGCGGTGCAGGCAAGGCGGCAGTGTCGGCAGACCACTTGTTTCGGGCACCGGGACAATGCCGAAAAGTGCGCTGAATTATGGCATCATCCGTGGCGAAACACTGTGTTTCCCCTGTTTTTCTATTGGAGCATGGGTGCCCAGCCAGGGATAAAGGGTCAAACAGGGCGACATAGTGTCGAAAAGGAGGCCTGTATGGCGGTGGTGAACTACGTTCTTGCGGGCATGCTTGGCGCCATCGTGGCCATTGCGCTTTATCAGGAGCGCGTCAGCTTCGAGGGCGATGCATCCGGCCGTCAGGCGCCGGTTGTGAAGCACGCCGGTTAAGCCGCCCGGACCCCGCCGGGCAGCTTTGGCGCCAGTGCCTTGGGATGAACGGGTCCAGAGCCTGGGCTCTGGACCCGTTAATTCTATACGCTCAGCGGTTCGCGATCATTTCCGACTGCCGCACGATGACTTCGGCCTGCTTGATGCTGGCAATGTCCACAAGGCGCCCCTTGTAGACGGTCGCCCCCTCACCGTTGGCCTTGGCCGTTTCCATCGCCTCCAGGATTTCGCGTGCTTCGGCGACGGCTTCGTCCGAGGGGGTGAAGACCTCGTTGGAAATCGCGATCTGCTTGGGGTGAATCGCCCATTTACCGACCATGCCCAGCGTCGCGGACCGGCGCGCTTGCGCGCGGCAGCCTTCGTCATCGGAAAAGTCGCCAAAGGGCCCATCGACCGGCAAGATGCCATGCGTCCGGCAGGCGGCGACGATAGCGGCCTGAGCCCAATGCCAAGGGTCGGACCAGTGCTTCTGGCCGTCGTGCAGCATGTAATAGTTTTCCTGCGTCCCGCCGATGCCAGTGGTCTGCATCCCCATGGATGCCGCAAAATCCGCGGCGCCAAGGCTCATCGCCTCCAGCCGCGGAGAAGACGCGGCGATTTCTTCGACATGGGCAATACCCGCGGCGGACTCGATGATCACTTCCAGCGCGATTGGCTTGCTGCGTCCCTTGGCCCGCTCGATCGCAGTGATCAGCGCATCGACGGCGTAGACATCCGCCGCGCAACCCACTTTGGGAATCATGATCATGTCCAACCGTTCCGAAGCCTGCTCCAGCAGGTCGACCACGTCACGGTACCAGTAGGGCGTGTCCAGGCTGTTGATCCGCACCGAAAGGGTTTTGCTGCCCCAGTCGACGGAATTGATCGCCTCGATCACATTGGCGCGGGCCATGTCCTTGTCATTGGGGCCGACCGAATCCTCCAGGTCAAGGTTGATGACATCCGCCTCCGAAGCCGCCATTTTCTCAAACAGTTTCTTGTTCGAGCCGGGCCCGAACAATTGGCAGCGGTTCGGGCGGGCAGGCGGCGTGGGCTGAATGCGGAAAGACATGGTGGTTCCCCTGTGACGAAACAATATTGCGGCTTTTCTTCATCCGCAGATATTAAATTGCGTCGCGACCTGCAAGCCGGATTTCGCAGGTGCAGCATCGGTGTCTGCTTCGCCTTGCAATATCATTGCGCATGTACGAGGCTTCGCGCTGAATGTTTGTCGCTTCGGCGCGATTATCACTGAAATTGCAATCGCTTTGCGTCCCGGATGGCGCAACATATCGCAAATAGAGTAAACGGAGAGCATGCCATGATCGAGACCCCCTATCTGTTGTTTCTGGGCGATGCGCCCGATCAGCTGGCAGCCAAGGTGGCGCAGGGCATCAAGGATTGGCGCCCCGACAATGCCGTGGGACAGTTCCGGATGGAGGGCTGCGGGGCCGACGTCGGTCTCAGCGACATGACCCTGGCCGAGGCCAAGGAAGCGGGCGCCAAGACGCTGGTGATCGGCGTTGCCAATCGGGGCGGCGTGATCTCTGCCGCGTGGAAGGAAGTGCTGGTCGAGGCGTTGGACATGGGCTTTGACATCGCGTCGGGTCTGCACAACTTGCTCTCGCGGGAAAAAGTGCTTGTCGCGGCGGCGGAAAAGAATGGCCGCAGCCTGCACGATGTGCGTGTGCCTAACGTCGAATATCCCATCGCCAACGGGAAGAAGCGGACCGGCAAGCGGGTCCTGGCCGTCGGGACCGATTGCTCCGTGGGCAAGATGTACACCGCACTGGCGCTTGACGCGGCGATGAAGGAACGCGGGATGAAATCCAGCTTCCGCGCCACCGGCCAGACGGGCATCCTGATCACGGGCGAAGGGGTGCCGCTGGACGCTGTGATCGCCGACTTCATGGCGGGGTCCATCGAATACCTGACGCCTGACAACGATCCGGATCACTGGGACGTGATCGAGGGGCAGGGCAGCCTGTTTCACGTCAGCTTCTCGGGTGTGACGATGGCGCTTATCCATGGCGGTCAGCCCGACGCGCTGATCCTGTGCCACGAACCCACGCGGGCGCACATGCGCGGCTTGCCGGATTACACCTTGCCCTCGCTTGAAGCGGTGCGCGACCTGTCGCTGATGTTGGCCCAGGTGGCGAACCCGGACTGCAAGGTCGTCGGCGTTTCGGTCAACACACAGCACCTGTCCGAGCAAGAGGCGAAGGATTATCTGGCCAAGGTCGAGGCCGAGATGGGTCTGCCTGCCGTCGATCCGTTCCGCCACGGTGCCGACCGTCTGGCCGAGGCGCTGGAGAAGTTGTAATCCGCGCGCAGGCGTCCCGGAGCATTCTGGCGAAGAAGAGGAGCGATCATGCGTATCGAAGTGACGCGGGACGTTTTCCCGCTGGCTCAGGTCTTTACCATCTCGCGCGGCTCGCGAACCGAGGCACAGGTGCTGACGGTCCGGGTCGAGGCTGGCGGCGTGACCGGCTGGGGCGAATGCGTGCCCTACGCGCGCTACGATGAAACGCTGGACAGCGTCGCAGCACAGATCGAAGGGTTGAGCGGCGATCTGACCCGCTCGCGTCTGTACGATCTGCTGCCCGCCGGGGCCGCCCGCAATGCCGTGGATTGCGCGCTGTGGGATCTGGAGGCGAAACGCACCGGAAAGCGGGCCTGGGAGTTGGCCGGGCTGACGGCACCGGGCCCCGAGGTCACGGCCTACACCCTGTCGCTGGCAGAACCCGCCGACATGCGGGCGCAGGCCGCCAGGAACGCGCATCGCCCGCTGCTCAAGATCAAGCTGGGCACGCCCGACGACATGCCACGACTGGAGGCTGTGCGCGCAGGCGCGCCGACGTCGACCATCATCGTGGATGCGAACGAGGGCTGGTCCGCGGATGTCTATGCCGATCTGGCTCCGCATCTGGTCAGGCTTGGCGTGGCGCTTGTAGAGCAGCCCTTGCCTGCGGGCCAGGACGAGGCGCTGATCGGAATGGACCGTCCCGTGCCGGTCTGCGCCGATGAGTCGGCCCACGACCGCGAAAGCCTTCCGCACCTCAAAGGCAAGTACGATGTGGTCAATATCAAGCTGGACAAGACAGGCGGCCTGACCGAGGCGCTCGCGCTGCGCCAGGAGGCCCTGGCACAGGGGTATCAGGTCATGGTTGGCTGCATGGTCGGGTCTTCGCTGGCGATGGCGCCCGCGACACTGGTTGCCCAGGGCGCGCGGGTTGTCGACCTTGATGGGCCGCTTCTGTTGGGCAAGGACCGCGAACATGCTTTGAAGTTCGATGACGCCGGGGTCCACCCCCCGGACCCGGCCCTGTGGGGATGAGGCGGGCATCGACCGTCAAAAAGGCTGGACAGGCGCGGATGTGCACGCCATGTCGGCCCCGAAAAGGACACCACGGGCGGCGCCCGCTGAAAGAGGATCAGTAACATGCGGACAGTCTACGTAAACGGCGAATACCTGCCCGAGACCGAGGCGCGGATCTCGATCTTCGACAGGGGCTTCCTGATGGCGGATGGCGTCTACGAAGTCACGTCCGTGCTGGATGGCAAGTTGATTGATTTCGACGGCCATGCCGTGCGCCTCAGCCGGTCACTGAACGAGCTGGAGATGAAGAACCCGATCAGCAAGGAGGATCTGCTGGAGGTGCACCGCGAACTGGTGCGCCTGAACGAGATCGACGAGGGGCTGGTTTATCTCCAGATCACGCGCGGGTCTGACGGCGACCGCGATTTTGCTTTTCCCGCGCCCGAGACCGAGCCGACGATTGTGCTGTTCACCCAGAACAAACCCGGTCTCGCCGACAGTCCGGCTGCGAAAAAGGGGGCCAAGGTCATCAGCATCGAGGACATCCGCTGGGGCCGCCGCGACATCAAGACGGTGCAGCTGCTGTATCCGTCCATGGGCAAGATGATGGCCAAGAAGGCCGGTTGCGACGATGCCTGGATGGTTGAAGACGGTTTCGTGACCGAAGGCACGTCGAACAACGCCTATATCGTCAAGGGCAACAAGATCATCACCCGCGCCCTCAGCAACGAGATCCTGCACGGCATCACCCGCGCGGCAGTCCTGCGGTTCGCCCGCGAGGCGCAGATGGAAGTCGAAGAGCGCAATTTCACCATCGACGAGGCCAAGCAGGCGGATGAAGCCTTTACGACATCGGCTTCGGCCTTTGTCATGCCCGTGGTGGAAATCGACGGTGTGGCGCTGGGCGATGGTACGCCGGGCCGCGTGGCCCCACGCCTGCGGGAAATCTATCTGGACGAGATGCGCAAAGCGGCGGTCTGACTGCCTGCAGTCCAGTTTAACAAAAAAAGGGCCGCGAAAAACGCGGCCCTTCGTTGTTTGACGGTATCGGCGCTTAGGCGTCGCCGGTCCAGGCCATCCGCGCCGGGTGGTATTCGAACCCGATGTGGTGCGCGGCACCGACCAGACCTTCGCGCGTGTGGTTATAGAGCGACCGCCAGTAGGGCTGGATCGTCACGCCATCCTCCTGAAGCATCGCCTCGCCCTTGGCCATCAGCTCGCGGCGTTTGTCCACGTCTGCCGTCGCCAGAGCCTCGGACAGGAGCGCATCGAATTCGGGGTTCGAGTAGCCGAATTCGTTCCACGCCTCGCCAGAGCGATAGGCCAGCGCCCAGATCTGCACACCCAGCGGGCGCGCGTTCCAGTTGGTCGAGCTAAACGGATACTTGGTCCAGTCGTTCCAGAAGGTCGAACCGGGCAGGATCGTCCGCTTGACGTTGATACCTGCGTCCCGCAGCTGCGCCGCGACCGCGTCGGTGGTGTCCTTGCGCCAGGCATCGTCGATCGAGAACAACTCGTGCTCGAAATCGCCGTAGCCCGCTTCGTCCATCAGCGCCTTGGCGGCGGCGGGATCGACCTTGAGCGGCGGCAGTTCCGCATACTCGGGGTGCATCGGGCCGACGTGGTGGTTCGCGGCGACGATGCCGCGTCCGGCATAGCCGAGCTCCAGCAGGATCTCGTTGTCTACCGCCATTGCGATGGCCTGGCGGACGCGCTTGTCCTCGTAAGGTTTCTTGCCATCGACTTCAGCCAGCTGGTTGGGCCGGATCACGATGGTCGCGGCGGTCGCGATCTCGTTCTCCACCCAGCCGTCCAGCGTGCCCATGATGTCGATGTATTCGCCTTCCATGGAGTAGAACGCGTCGACTTCCTCGGCCTCCGCAGCGGCAATCCATGCGGACGGGTCGGTGCCGTAGTCGATGTATTCCAGACGGTCGATGTAGGGCCCGCCATAGACCTCTGTGCCCCACCATGTGTGATCGGGGTTCTTCACCAGCACGCCCTTCACCCCCACTTCGAGGGATTCTGGCAGGTAGGCGCCGGTGCCAACGGGGTTGTCGACCATGTTATCGGGGTCGAAGTCGGCAGGCACGATGGCCGCCGGGTAATCCGCCATGCCGGGGATCAGGGTGATGTCCGACACCGGCAGCTTCAGCTTGACGGTGTGGCTGTCCACCACTTCGATCGCACCTTCGATGGCCTGGCCGGTTTCTTCGTCGATCAGCGATGCGAAACGTCCCGCCATGGAGTTGCCTTCGAGCGACTTGTCGCACCAGCCGGTGATGTTGCGCGCCACGTCTTCGGCGGTGAAGTCGTCGCCGTTGTTCCACTTGACGCCCTGGCGGACGTTCAGCGTGTATTCGGTGGCGTCATCGTTGATTTCCCAGCTTTCCAGCAGGGCGGGGCTGAATGTACCGTCGTTTTCCCAGATGGCGAGGTATTCCAGCCAACCGCGTGAGAAGTTCGCGATCTGCGACCAGTCGTACGTGCGCGGGTCCTTGAGGGCGCGGACTTCCATCTGCATGCGCACCGTGCCGCCTTCTTTCATGTTGGCATGCGCGTCGGCGTAGGCCGGGGGTGCCATGCCGATCATGCCGTAGGCGGTGGCGGCGGTCGCACCGAAGGCGCTGGCCAGCGCAAGAAATTCACGGCGATTGACCGGGTCTTTTCGCGCGGCTTCTGCAGAATCCAAGATGGATTGCGGAAGCGGTTTTCCGGTGCGTGTCAAATATTTCATAGTCTTCCTCTCCGTTGTCGGCGATCCGTATAGGAGCCGCCTTCGATGCCTTGATAGTCTGCGGTTTAGCGCAGTTGATCTGCATTTCTGTGTTTTGCCCTGGGGGGCGTCGGGGGAGTGTCACGCACTCCGGCCTTCTAGGTCAAGTCTGAGCGCGGAAATTGCAGCCGAAAGGTATTGCCAAGACTTGGCCATACGCCGGCCGATTTACGGTCTTGGCGTACATCGGTCATAGGCCGGATTTCCTCCCGTTAATGGGTTTCGGAAAGATCCATCGTCGGTGAGAGGAAAAGCGTCATTTCCGACCCGGTCTGCGTCGCCCGGAGCAAAGCGGAGCGGTCGCGAAGTCGCCACTGCGGATTTCGGGCTGAGCATGGCGGCGACAGGTGTCGCACCCTGCCGGCGGTTTTCGGCACCTGATAAGAGTCTGCTGAATAGCCGCCAAAGTGGCGGCGCAGGCGTCTGACCTTGACCGACCGGATCGAATCTCCGGGCCTGCTCCTGGCAAGTGGGGTCTTTACCTGGCCGGGAAACTCGGCCACCGATGCCGCATGAACGATCAGCTCAAAGGCTTGCTCATCACGCTCTTCGGTGTGCTTTGCATCGTGCCCGATTCTCTCTTTGTCCGGTTGATCGACGCTCCGGCGTTGACCGTCGCCTTCTGGCGCGCGCTGCTTGTTGGGCTTCTGATCGGGGTGGGACTATTGGTCTGGCGGGGCGCCGCCCCTTTCAGGGCTTTCCTCGGCACCGGCTGGCCCGCGCTGGTCTACATCATTGCCATGGGCGCGTCCGGAGTGCTTTTCGTGCTGGCGGTCAGCCTGACGTCGGTGGCAAACGTCGTCTTCATCATCGCGTCGCTGCCGGTCTTTGCCGCGGTGTTCAGCCGGGTCGCCCTGGGCGAAAGGCTGAGCCTGCGGATGTATCTGACGATGGCGGCGGTCCTGCCCGGTCTGGCGGTGATCGCCTACGGCTCCGGCGAGACGGCGAACGCCGCGCTGGCGGGGGACCTTCTGGCGTTGGCGACATCGGCGATTTTCGCCGCCGGTCTGACCGCCGTCCGGCTGGTCCGGCGGGTGTCGATGGTGCCGGGTGTGGCGTTGGGCTACCTGCTGGGCGCGCTGGTGATCCTGGCCTGGGCGCAGCCGTTTTCCGTGCCGTCCGACCAGGCGCCGCTGGTGGCGATGCACGCCGGGCTGATCCTGGGCAGCTCTGTTCTGCTGGCGCTGGGTCCGCGTTACATCACTTCTGCCGAGGTGGGGCTGCTGATCCTGCTGGAATCCGTCTTTGCGCCGCTGTTGGCATGGTACTTTGTCGGGGAAGACCCCGGCGCTTATGCATTGACTGGCGGTGCCGTTGTGATCGGGGCGTTGTTCCTTTCCAATCTCGTGGTGCTAGTGCGGCGCAAACGGGACCCTGCGCCGGGTCGTCCCGCCAGACCTACGCCACACTAGCATCGGCGCGCTGCGGTGGGGGTGCGAACCCCCTTGATCCGCGCCGCCATCGCCCCTATACCCCGGCCATCCGGAATCGCACCGCTGCGGCTCCGGTGGTTTGCGTTATGCGCAGGCGACAAGGAAAGACGATGCTATCTCCGGCGGGCCACCCCTCCCTTTGACGGGAAGACGGTGCAGACCCGACAGACAGGCCGAAGCTCTTGGATCGGACAAGCAACTTCGTGGCATACCACGAGCATATTTAGGAGAATGGTCAATGGACCTGATCGCACAACTCGAGGCGGAACAGATCGCCGAACTGGGCAAGGATATCCCCGATTTCCGCGCCGGTGACACCATCCGCGTCGGCTTCAAGGTTACAGAAGGCACGCGCACCCGCGTGCAGAACTACGAAGGCGTCTGCATCGCGCGCAACAACGGCCACGGCATCGCCGGGTCCTTCACCGTGCGCAAGATCAGCTTTGGTGAAGGCGTGGAACGTGTGTTCCCGCTGCATTCCACCAACATCGAAAGCATCACGGTGGTCCGCCGTGGTCGCGTCCGCCGTGCAAAGCTGTATTACCTGCGTTCGCGCCGGGGCAAATCCGCACGTATCACCGAAAACTCTCACTACAAGCCCCGTTCCTCGGGCGCCGAAGCGTAAGGACCTCTTCGATGAAAGCCGATACACATCCCGAATACCACACGATCAACGTCAAGATGACCGACGGCACCGTTGTGGAAATGAAATCGACATGGGGCAAGGAAGGCGACCAGCTGTCGCTCGACATCGACCCTTCCGTTCACCCGGCATGGACCGGTGGCTCCAGCCGCCTGATGGACACCGGTGGCCGCGTGTCGAAGTTCAAGAACAAGTACGCCGGTCTGGGTTTCTGATCGGCCCTGCCATACGTTTGAAAAGGCGCGTTCCTGTTTGGGGGCGCGCCTTTTTCATTTCAGGAGGGCGCGATGTGACGATGCACAGACCTGACGTCGCAGCGCCCGCGTCACGGGTAGGGATATGCCGACGTTAGGCGTCGGGAAATCAGCGTGGCACGTCATTTGGTTCGCCGCCGAACCGGTTCTGCAGGGATAAGAACGCCCCATAGCTCAGCAGGAAGTACCCCAGCAGCTCAAGCCCCTCCTGCACGGCCGCTTTGACTTCAGGGGTGTAGGCAGCGCCCATCACACCCTCCCACACCGCACCGGTGCCGAACAGGCGGCTGAAAACAAGCAACAGAAGAAGCCCTAGGATAAAGTAGGTCCCGGGCCGGGTATTCAGGTGGGCGGCAAAGGCCGCCCAGGCACCGGCACGGTGGCTCCAGGTGTAGGCGCCGCCGACTGCCAGGGCGGCAAGCGCGGGCACCAGCCAGAAACCATGATACACGAGGTCGAAGGCGGAATCGTTTTCGCGGATCGCCATGCACGCCAAGAGCGTCGTGACCGCACCGGTGTATCCCGCATGGCCCATCCTGAAAAATGCGCCGGTTGCGAAAGCCAGCATGGAGATGACGATCAGCACCACCTGCAATCGCTCGGTCAATGTGCTCTCTGACATGGGCTGCCCTGCCACGGAGGTGTCATAGAAAAGGGCCAGCGGTGTCGCGATGAAAATGAGAAGTAGACTGCCAATGTCCAACATCGCCGAGCGCAGTTGAGATACCGCCTGCAATTGCGGAACCTCTGCGCTGGTCGAATGGTACCACCTGTCATGTTTCATTGTCGGCATGTCGGCTTTCCGTGCTTCACAGCCGGTCCACGAACCGGCATATCAGGACTAACGCGCTGGCGCGGCGAAGAGTTGCGACAGGATGACAAATTCGCTTTGTGAAGCAGGTGCGACGGGAAAGTGACAGAAGTTCATTTGCCCAGAACACCAACACTTTCCAAAGCGGCGCACCCCACATATAGTGTCGCACAACAATAACCTGCGCTACCAAAGCAGGTGCGGCAGAAGGGCAGCAGAATGGCGCATATTATTGTCGTCGGTAACGAAAAAGGCGGCGCAGGCAAATCCACCGTATCGATGCATGTGGCCACCGCGCTGGTGCGCATGGGCCACAAGGTCAGCGGTCTGGACCTGGACCTGCGGCAACGCACCTTCGGACGCTATGTGGAAAACCGGCGCGGCTTCCTCGCGCAGGCCGACCTGGACCTTCCCAGCCCGACATTGCACGAATTGCCCGAGATCGAGGCAGGCGCGCTGCGACCGGGAGAAAACGTCTATGACCACCGTCTCAGTGCGGCCGTCGCCGCGATGGAGCCGGACAGCGATTTCATCCTGATCGACTGTCCCGGTTCGCACACTCGGCTCAGCCAGGTGGCCCATTCGCTTGCCGACACGTTGATTACGCCGCTTAACGACAGTTTCATCGACTTTGACCTGCTGGCCCACACCGACGCCAGTGGGGACAAGATCACCGGCCCCTCCGTCTATTCCGAAATGGTCTGGAACGCGCGACAATTGCGGGCGCAGGCGGGGCTTGCCCCGATCGACTGGGTCGTGGTGCGCAACCGCCTGGGGGCACAGCGCATGGTCAACAAGGAAAAGATGGAACGCGCCGTCGCCAACCTGGCCAAGCGCATCGGCTTTCGCGTGGCGCCTGGCTTTAACGAGCGTGTGATCTTTCGCGAGTTGTTTCCGCGTGGCCTGACCCTGCTGGATCTCAAGGATATCGGCGTGAAGCAGCTCAATATCTCAAACGTCGCCGCGCGGCAGGAATTGCGTGATCTGATCAAGGCGCTGAAGCTGCCGGGCGTCAACGCGGACTTCTAAGCCTTCCTGTACCGCGACCAGAGGTCCGGGCGCCGGGTCTCGGTGATCCGTTCGGACTGGGCCTGTCGCCATTTGGCGATCTCGCCATGATTGCCCGACATCAACACAGGCGGGATGTCTTTTCCTTCCCAGGTGGCCGGGCGGGTGTACTGCGGATGTTCCAGCAGCCCATTGGAATGGCTCTCCTCCACCGCGCTTTCGGCGTTTCCCAGCACGCCGGGCAGCAGGCGCACGGTGGCGTCGATCATCGCCTGCGCGGCCAGCTCGCCCCCGGTCATCACGAAATCGCCCAGCGAGACTTCGGTGACGCCATAATGTTCCAGGACCCGTTCATCGACCCCCTCGAACCGGCCGCACAGCATGGTGACGCCCGCGCAGGCCGCAAGATCCCGCGCCATGGTCTGGCTGAAGGGCGTGCCGCGCGGTGACATGTAGAGGATCGGCCAACGCCCCCGCGCGTGCGACTGCGCCGCTTCGATCGCGGGGCCGACCACATCGGCGCGCATCACCATGCCCGCTCCGCCGCCGGCCGGGGTGTCGTCCACGTTGCGGTGCCTGCCAATGCCATGGGCGCGCAGGTCGTGCGTGTGCAGCTGCCACAGCCCTTCCTTCAGGGCCCGACCGCTGAGGCTGGCCCCCAGCACGCCGGGGAACAGTTCGGGGAACAATGTGATGACCCGCGCCTGCCAGACATCGGTGTAGTCCGGCGCATCCCGCATCAGGGCGTGCGGTTGCAGGGTGGGACGGACGGATTGCCGTCCGTGGGACCGGGGCGGTTTCATCGCGCTTGTGCCTCTTTCAGGATCTCGGCTTTGGCCGCGTTGCGTGCGTCCGCGCCCTCGTGGGTGCGGTTGGCCTCAAGCATGGCGCGCAGGACATCGGCGTTCAGCCTGGTGTTAGCGGGCGGCACCGGGGTCAGGGCCGCACGCAGGGACGGCGGCAGGTCGCACAGGTCGAGCAGCGGATCGGCAGGCCCCAGCGGCAGGGTGGTACAAGCCTCAAGCGCGCGATGATGCACCGGCACGGGCACCCGGCTGGCGACCTCCCCGACCATGCCCTCAAGGTCGGCGGCCCCTTGGTATCGCGCCGCGAAGTCCTCGAACTCCAGTGTCATGTTCGACGCCTTGACGTGCTCCGCCCAGGCAGACTCCAGCCAGGGACCCGGCGCGCGCGTGGACAGATAGATCAGGATGTCGGCCTCGGGAAAGCGGGCGCGGGCGATTTCCCAGAAGGCATAGAGCAGGACGGGCGCGGCCGAGTAGTCCGACAGCTCATCCCGACCGGGCAGGTGGCCCGCCAGTTCCTCGGCAGAGATGACCAATGTTCGGCGGGGCATGCCGGGAAGCTCGTCCATCAGTCGGGTGAACCTGTCCTGCACCTTGATCAGGGTCAACGGGTCGCGCCAGGTGGAATAGCCACGCGTGGCGGCGACCAGATCCTTCATATGCCAGCGCAGGCGCAACGCCACATGTTTCTTCAGCGCCACGCGGTTCTCGCGCAGGACGGCCTGTATGGAGCTTGTACCGGTCTTGTGAAAGCCCGCGTGCAGGATGATGCGACGCGGCATCAGTTGTCCGGGTCTGGCAGGGTGCCTTCGGGCGGGTCGGCCACGATGCGACCGGCGGCCAGGTCCACCGTAGGCACCGCCCGCTTGGTGAAGGGCAGGAAGGTTGTGGCCGACGTGCCCGCCAGCTGAAGCTCCAGCAGGTCGTCGGCGCCGTGGTTCTGCACCGTTTTCACCCGGCCAAGCATCACGCCGCCGGTATCGTAGACCTGAAGCCCGATCAAATCGGCATGGTAGAACTCATCGTCCGGCAAGCCGGGCAGTTGCGCCCGTTCGGCATACAGGCGGGTACCGCGAAGGGCGTCTGCGTCCTCTTTCGTGGCGACTTCGGGGATGCGCGCGGCAAAGCCGTTCTTGATCGGACGCAGGATCGCGAGGGCGAATTTGCGGCTGCCGTCCTCGGACCACAGGGGGGTGTAGGTTTCGATATCCTCGGGGACCGCGCAATAGCTCTTTACCCGCAGTTCGCCGCGTACGCCGTAGGCTCCGGCAATGGCACCGACACAGATGAGATCGGTCATTGCAGCAGATCCGAATTGACGCAGATCGTGCCGGTCCAGCCCCCGTCGCCGGCGGCACATTCCTTGCGCATCAACCAGCGGTCATATCCGACCCCCAGGGCGAAGCCGACGGCGAGAGTGATTAAGATGACGATCAGGCGAAACATCAGCGTTCCTCAATATGCAGTGCCGTAGCGCGGGTTTCCCAGCCCTTTGTTTCCAGTTCCGGCGTCAGGCTGTCTTCTTCGGGCCAACCGAGGCAAAGGTAAGCCACCAACGTCCAGTCTGCCGGTACCTCAAGATCGTTGCTGAGGCGGACGGGGTCAAGGATCGAGACCCAGCCGATACCCAACCCGAGACTGCGGGCGGTCAGCCACATCATGGTGATCGCGCTCACCACCGAATAGCGGCGCATTTCCGGCATGCTGGCCGCGCCCAGCCCCGCGCCTTTCGGCGTCGCGTCGTCACAGAAGATCGCCAGATGTTCCGGCGCGTCCTCCATTCCCGAAAGCTTCAGCGAGGCATAGAGCGCCGCCTTGTCTCCGGCGTAGCCACGCAGGGCTTCGGCGTTTGCAGTCTTGAAGTTGTCGACGGCACGAGCCCGCGCGGAGTCCGAGACCACCCGGCAGATGCGCCAGGGTTCGCTGAGCCCGACGGAGGGCGCGAGGTTGAACGTATCGAGGCAGCGTTGCAGCAGCGCCGCTTCGATCGGCGTCCGGCGAAAGCGGCGCACGTCGCGCCGCCAACGCATCAGGTCGGCAAGCCCGGCACGGAAATCGTCTGAAAACTGGTCCATGCCGGGTGCTGTGCCTTATTCTTCCGCGGCTGCTTCTTCTGCCGGGGCTTCCTCGGCGGGGGCGTTGGCCGCTTCCGCGGCGGCAGCGGCCTTGTCGGCCTTCTCCTGCGCGCGGTCCTGGGCCTTCTTGCCCGGTGTGCCTTTGTTCGGGTTGTTACGCTCGGTCTTGGGCAGGGCGCCCGCTGCTTCCAGCATGCGCTTTACGCGGTCAGTCGGCTGCGCGCCTTTGGAGATCCATTCCTGAACCTTCTCGACGTTCATCTTGACGCGGTCCTCGCTGTCCTTGGGCAGCAGCGGGTTGTAGGTGCCCAGCTTCTCGATGAAGCGGCCGTCGCGCGGCATGCGGCTGTCGGCGGCGACGATGGAATAGTGCGGGCGTTTCTTGGAGCCGCCGCGGGCGAGACGAATTTTCATGGCCATGGTGTATTTCCTTTTGATGTCAGAGAGGTGGTGCGCAATGAATGCGCACCCTACGATTGGTGGGTTTTGTGGTGCCGAATGACTTCGGCGATGATGAAGTTCAGGAACTTCTTGGCGAATTCGGGATCTAGGTCGGCCTCTTTCGCCAAATCTTCGAGCCGTCCGATCTGAGCCGCTTCGCGGGCCGGGTCGGACGGGGGAAGGTCGTGTTCGGCTTTGAGTTTCCCCACAGCCTGCGTGTGTTTGAACCGCTCGCCCAAGGTATAGACGAGGATCGCGTCCAGCCGGTCGATGCTGGCACGGTGGCCTTTCAGCAGCTCGGCGGCGCGGGTGGTGTCGTCGGTCATCGGGCGCTCCTTTTTGGTGTAATGGACTGCGCCAATCGCGCGCTCATCGCGGCTACGGGTTGCGGGGCAAAGGAGGCAATCATGCGGCCACCTTCGGGTGGCGGTAGACGTGCATCGCCTCTCCCATGAGCATGCCTTCCCGCTCGAACACCGCGCCGAGGCGGGTGGCGAGGGCGATGGAGCGGGTGTTTTCGGGGGCAGGGTAGCTCACGATGCGGTCCAGCCCGAGGTGCTGCGCGGCGTGGGCGCGGGCGGCCTGCGTCGCCTCGAATGCGATGCCGTGCCCCTCGGCGGCTTCGGTGACATACCATGCCAGTTCCGGTTCATCCCAGTCAGGGCCGTTCAGGATGCCTGTCGCGCCGAGGAATGCGTCGCTATCCCGATCGGCGATGTACCACATGCCGAAGCCGCAGAGCGCCCAATTCCCGAAAACCGCCATCATGCCCCGGCGCGCGTCGTAAGCCTCCCGCGGCCCGCCGACGAAGTGGCTGCGCGCGGACGCGAAAAACGCGGTCAACGCGGGCAGATCGTCGAGCTTCGGCGCGCGGAGACGCAGGCGCTCCGTCTCGATCATCGGGATATGATCGGCCATTGCGCTCACTTCTTCTTACCGAAACCGGACAGGCCCGACGGCAGGCCCATGCCGCCGCCGCCAAAGGGATTCTGGCCACCCATACCGCCGGGCAGTTTGCCGCCCATCGCTTTCGCAGCGGCTTCCAGTTGCTTGGGGTCCATCTGGCTGGGGTCCATGCCGGCGCCGCCCTTGCCCATCATGCCCTTCATGGCCTGTTTCAGCATGCCGCCTTTACCCATCTTGCCCATCTTCTTCATCATGTCGGACATCTGGCGGTGCATCTTCATCAGCTTGTTGAGGTCGCTGACCTCAAGGCCGGCGCCCCTGGCGATGCGTTTCTTGCGGCTGGCCTGCAGCAGGGCCGGGTTGGCGCGTTCCTTCTTGGTCATGGACTGGATGAGGGCGATCTGCTGCTTGAGAATGCTGTCGTCCAGGCCCGCGCTCTCGGCCTGTTTGGCCATCTTGCCCATGCCGGGCATCATGCCCATCATGCCCTGCATGCCGCCCATCTTGATCATCTGTTCCAGCTGCATCCTGAGGTCGTTCATGTTGAACTGACCCTTGGCCATGCGCTTCATCATTTTCTCGGCCTGTTCGGCCTCGATCGTTTCCTGCGCCTTTTCCACCAGCGCGACGATGTCGCCCATGCCGAGGATACGGCCCGCGATACGCTCCGGTTCGAAGGTTTCGAGCGCGTCCATCTTTTCGCCCAGGCCGACGAACTTGATCGGTTTGCCGGTGACGGCACGCATCGACAGCGCGGCGCCGCCGCGGCCGTCGCCGTCCATCCGGGTCAGCACCACGCCGGTGATGCCGATGCGATCGTCGAAGTTCTGGGCGGTGTGCACCGCGTCCTGACCGGTCAGGCCATCGACCACCAGCAGCGTCTCGCGTGGGTTGGCGACATCGCGCACCGCTTCGACCTGTTGCATCAGCTCTTCGTCGATGGACAGGCGTCCGGCGGTGTCGAGCATGTAGACGTCGTAGCCGCCCAGACCCGCCTGCGTCCTGGCGCGTTTGGCGATGGCAACCGGGTCTTCGCCCTTGACGATCGGCAGTGTGTCTACCCCGATCTGGGTGCCGAGGATCGCCAGCTGTTCCATAGCCGCAGGGCGGTTCACGTCAAGCGAGGCCATCAGCACCTTCTTGCCGTCGCGATCCTTGAGCCGTTTCGCCAGCTTCGCGGTGGTCGTGGTCTTGCCGCCGCCCTGCAGGCCGACCATCAGGATCGGCGCGGGCGGGTTGTCGACCTTCAGCGCGCCGGGCTCGCCTTCACCCCTGAGGGTGTCGATCAGCGCGTCATGCACGATCTTGACGACTTGTTGACCGGGGGTGACGGATCTGGTCACGGCCTGTCCGGTGGCCTGATCCTGAACCGCCTTCACGAAGTCGCGGGCCACCGGCAGCGACACGTCGGCCTCCAGCAGGGCAACGCGGACCTCGCGCAGGGCCGTCTTCACATCTTCGTCGGACAGGGCGCCCTGTTTCGTCAGTCGGTCAAAGACGCCGGAAAGGCGTTCGCTGAGGTTTTCGAACATGGGCAGAGCCCCCTATCGTCGGTTGCGGACACCCCAGATGTAGGGAGCCGGCGCTGAATACACAAATGCCCCCACGGGCGTAACACGCTGGTGGGGGGCGATCCCTGCACGCCGCAGGGACCGGAAGGCTGGGCTTCCGGGAACTTCGCGGGATTTAGCTGCCGGGCCGGGCGGTGTCAAGCGCAGGCTCAGCCCAGCGGGAAGAACACGGCGATAGCCAATACCGCTGCCGCGCCGACGACCAGGTTCATCGGCACACCGATCAACAGGAAGTCGCGGAATTGGTAATTGCCCGCCCCGTAGACCAGCGTGTTGGTCTGGTATCCGATGGGCGTGGCGAAACTGGCCGAGGCGCCGAACATCACCGCCACCACAAGCGCGCGCGGATCGACGCCCAGTTGCCCCGCGATGCTGATCGCGATGGGGGTCAGGATCACGGCGACAGCGTTGTTGGTGACAAGCTCCGTCAGGACCGAAGCGGTCAGGTAGATTGCCGCAAGCAGAAGCGCCGGGGGCAGGCGTTCCAGCAGGGGGGTCAGGGCGTTCACGATGGTTTCGACCGCGCCGCTGTTTTCCAGCCCGGTTCCGATGACCAGCATGGCGAAGATCAGGATCAGGATGCTCGCGTCGATCGAGCCCCATGCCTCGTCGTTGTCAATGCACCGCAGCAGCAGGATCAGCGCCACTGCGAGGATCGACAGCAGGGTGATGCTGGCGAGACCGACGGCGGCAAGGGCCACGACACCCAGCAGTGCCGCGATGGCGACGGGCGCCTGTCGGCGGCGGTAGGCGCGGCCCGATGGCCGCGATACGGAAACGATGGTGCCGCCGCGCGCCAGCGCATCCAGCCCCTCGGCGGTACCCTGCAGCAGCAGCCGGTCGGCCGGGCGCAGCTTGACCGACCACAGGTCGGGGCCGGGAATGTGGCGGTGGCGGTTCGCCCCCAGGATACGCACGCCGTAATCCGCGCCCAGGCCGGTCTCGCCCAGCATCGCCCGGCCTTCGGCAAGCCCCGGCGGCACGATGGCTTCGGCAACCAGGTGGTTCTCGTCCTCGCGCGGGCGGCCCGGGCGGCGCAGCCCCACCCGCAGACCCGGCATGTCGTGCAGGGTCAGCAGCTCCGACGTGGGGAGCGACAGGATCAGCGTATCGCCCTTGGCCAGCACCGCGTCGGGCAGTTTGTTGCGCTGGATGTTGCCACCCCGGCGCAAACCGGTGATCCGTATCGCGGCGCGATTGAACTCGGGCGTGTCGTCCAGTTTCTGGCCGATCAGGGGTGAGTCGGGCAGGATTGCAACCTCGGTCAGGAACGTGGTTTCGGTCAGCATCGAAGTTGCACCCCGGTCCGGACGGTTGGGCAGCAGGAACCGTCCGGCGATCAGCATGAAGGCCAGGCCGGTCAGCGCGGCCACGATCCCGACGGGGGCGATCTCGAAGATACCAAAGGCCTCGACCCCGTTCTGTCGCGCCACGCCATCGACCAGCAGGTTGGTGGAGGTGCCGATCATGGTGCACGTGCCGCCGAGGATGGAAACGTAGGACAGCGGGATCAGCAGCCGCGTGGATACGATCCCGACCGCATGACTGAGCCGCAGCACCAGCGGGATCAGGATCAGCACGATGGGGGTGTTGTTGACAAAGGCGGAAGCCGTCAGCGCGGCAAAGAAGAAGGCCGTCAGAGCCAGCACTGGCCGGGTTTTCGCACGTTCAACGATAAAGCCCGCAATGGCATCCAGCACGCCGGTCCGGACCAGCGCGCCCGAGACGACGAACATCGCGGCAATGGTGATCGGGGCAGGGTTGGAGAAGACGGCCAGCACATCATCCGGGCTGACAAGACCCAGAACGATAAACGCCGCCGCGCCTACAACGGCGATTGTGTCGGGGGGATAGCGTTCCAGGACAAATGCGACAAAGACGCAGGCCAGCAGGCCGAGCGCGATGAGATCCTCGGACCCCGCGAACCATTCACCCATGAAAAACCCCTTTGCGCCAGCTGGCGGGACCATTCGCAAAACGCCACTTGTCGCCGTGAAGTTCCGCAGGGGCGGGGAGATATGAACAGTGCCGGCGCCGGGCCCGCGAAAGAGACGTGGGCCCGGCGCGATCTGTTGAATGCCCTCTTGGGGCAGCGTGGTATCAGGCCGCGATCTTTTCGATCTGATCGTTTGCGCGGGCCACGGTTCCCTCGGCGTCCTTTGCCAGCGCATCGGCGGCAATGACGGTGACATCGTCCATGCCCATGAAGCCCAGCACGAACTTCAGATAGCCGCTGACGAAATCTGCGGAGGACCCGGCCGGTGTCCCGCCGGACGCCATGGCGATGATGACGCGTTTGCCTTTGACCAGGCCTTCGGGGCCAGTCTCGGTGTAGCGGAAGGTGACGCCGACGCGGGCCACCAGGTCGATCCATGCCTTGAGCGATGCGGGCACGCCGAAGTTGTAGACCGGTGCGCCGATCACGATGGTGTCGGCGGCCAGCAGCTCGGCCACCAGCTTGTCGGATTCCTTCAGTGCTTCGACCTGCTCGGGCGCGCGATCGGCTTCGGGGGTCGTGCGGGCAACGGCCCAGGTGTGCGTGATCTGCGGCAGCGGTTCCAGGGCAAGGTCGCGCGTGACGATATCGGTATCGCCCAGCTGGGCAACGATGCGATCCGTCAAGGTGCGGGTGATCGAGTCTGTCGTATTCGCGGAAGAGTCGATGCGGAGTATGGACATGGTTTGTTTTCCTGTGTTGGGTGTTCTTGCAGCCAAAATCAGCACTTGCATTTACAAACACAACTGGCAGAAATTGCACCGACGTTGTTCAAATTTGCACAGGCGTATGTGGGGGACGGATGGACAACTGGGACGAAATCAGAACGGCCTATCATGTGGCGCGGCTGGGGACGGTCAGTGGCGCGGCAGAAGTCCTGGGCGTGCATCATGCCACGGTGATCCGGCATATCGACGCGCTTGAGGGGCGGCTTGGGGTCAAGCTGTTCCAGCGTCACGCACGCGGTTATACGGCGACCGAGGCGGGGACGGACCTGTTGCGCGTGGCGCAGGCCACCGAGGATCAGTTCAACCAGCTTGTCGGACGGATCAAGGGGCAGGGTGCGGATGTGTCCGGGGATCTTGTCGTCACCTCGTTGGCCAGTCTGTCCCATAGCATTGCGCCGATGCTGGTCGCGTTCCAACGGCTGTATCCAGGGGTCAAGGTGCGTTACCTGACCGGCGACCGCCTGTTCCGCCTGGAATACGGTGAGGCGCATGTCGCCATCCGCGCGGGGACGGTGCCGGACCAACCCGACAACGTGGTGCAGTCGCTCGCCTCCAGCCGCATCGGAGCCTACGCCAGCCGCGCCTATGTCGATGAATACGGCCTGCCCGAGGGGCCGCAGGACTACGCCGATCACCGCTTTATCGGGCCGGACAATCAGAACAGCCGCGCGCCTTTCTACGTCTGGCTGCGCGAAAACGTCCCGGAAGAGGCGATCACCTTTCGCTGCACCGACTCGCATGCGGCGGATGCCGCCCTGTTGTCTGGCGCCGGGATCGGATTCATGGACGCGGTAGAGGCCGCCCGCCACCCCGGTCTGGTCGAAGTCCACCCCCCGCGCGACGAATGGGCGGGGCCGCTCTGGCTCGTCACGCACGTGGACCTGCACCGTACCTCGAAAGTTCAGGCGCTGGTGGCTTTCATCAAGAAGCATGTGAGTGAGGAGTGGTGTTGAGCCCCGGCGCTCAGGGGCACCTTGCGATGCTGGCTTTCTCTGCCCTGGTCGCCGGGTCATTTTCGCTGGGTGCGCTGGTGGCAAACGACATTGCGCCCTCGGCCTTCAACGCGGTGCGCTTCTGCCTCGCGGCCGTGGTGGTCGGGGCGCTGGCATGGCAACGCGGGTCGCTATCGCGTGCCAGTTTTGCCGCGCCCTGGCGTTACGGCCTGCTGGGCGGGTTCTTTGCCATCTACTTTGTCCTGATGTTCGAGGGATTGAAAACCGCGCCGCCGGTCAGCGCCGCGGCGGTATTCACGTTGGTCCCCGTTATGGCCGCCGTCATCGCCTGGTTCATGCTGCGTCAGGTTCTGACGCCGCGCATGGCGCTGGCGTTGGTCATCGGGGGCATCGGGGCGCTTTGGGTGATCTTCCGCGCCGATCTGGGGGCGCTGATGGCATTCGACGTGGGCCGGGGCGAAGCGATCTATTTCGTCGGCTGTGTCAGTCACGCGATCTACACGCCTCTAGTGCGCCGCCTGAACCGGGGCGAGGGGCCGGTCACATTCACCTTCGGCACGCTGCTGGCAGGTGCGGTGTTGCTGGTGGTCTACGCGTGGCCCGCGCTCACGGCGACCGACTGGGCCGGGCTGCCGCTGTTGGTGTGGGTGACGCTGGCCTATGTCACCTTATGCGCCACGGCGATCACGGTGGTTCTGCTGTCGTTCGCCACCCTTCGGCTGCCGTCCGCCAAGGTCATGGCCTACACCTATCTGACGCCGACATGGGTGATCGCGTGGGAGATTATCCTAGGCAACGGCGTTCCGCCGCTGCTGGTCTTGGTGGGTGTCGGGCTGACAATCCTTGCGTTGCTGCTTCTGCTGCGGGACGACAACGCACAGAATATGTGAGTTGCACGGAACCAACCCGCACGATCACGAGTTTGTCATTCAATCTGAATAAGAAGGAGCGTCAAAGTGCGCAGCATTATCTATCTCATCGGCCTCGTGGTCGTCGTACTTGCCATCCTGAGTCTGCTGGGCCTGGTCTGAGGAGTACGGGATGCGTAACATCATCTACATCATCGGCCTTGTTGTTGTCGTACTTGTCGTCATCCAGTTGGCCTTCTGAATTTCGCTGAAACAGGCGGGTGAGCAGTCACCCGCCTTTTTCGTCCCGGTCCGGCAGCTCCAGCGCAAGAAACCGTTCAAACGCGTCCAGATGCACCGGTTCGAACTGCCCGAACCCCTGCATCCAGATGGACGCCGCCTTCATCGCTTCCGGTTCCAGCTTGCACCATTTGACCCTTCCCCTCTTTTCCTGAGAGATCAGCCCCGCTGCGGTCAGCACGTTCAGGTGCTTGGAGATCGCGGCCAGCGACATCTCGAACGGGTCCGCAACGTCGGTCACGGCCATGTCGTCCTCAAGCAGCATGGCCAGAATGGCCCGGCGGGTCGGATCGGCAAGGGCAGCAAAAACCTGATCGAGTGTGGGTGTCATCACGTCTAGATAGCTGAGCGTAATGCGCAGGGGAAGCGGTTCAGAGCATGGGGTGGCGCGGGCGGCTGGCCTGTCCTGGGCCGTCCGGTCGTTCCGGGTGCGGGGGTTCTACCCCTGCGTCCCGCGCCAGATGCGCGTTCAGATCGCGCACATGTGGATGGTGCCTGCGCCGCCACAAGGCCGCGATGGACAGCACGCAGGCTGTGACTGTTCTGAAAACTGCACGCATGGATTTGGCCTGTGTCGGGGCGGAGATGCTGATATCGCTCATGGCGGTCGCTTTCGTAGTATGTTCCAACCTGATATGGCGGTGAAGCTCGCCCAAGACAAAACCAATTGCTTGACGTGAGATGTGCGAAAAATGCACAAGTGAGCATGAGCCGAACACTGCCCCCGCTGAATGCCCTGCGCGCCTTTGAGGCTGCGGGGCGTCACCAAAGCTTTACCCGCGCGGCGGAAGAGCTGCGGGTCAGCCATTCGTCCATCAGTCGTCATGTCCGGGGGCTGGAGGACCGGCTGGGCGTGCAATTGTTCCGCGATCTGTCGCGGGGTCTTGTGTTGACCGATGACGGTGCTGCCTATCTGGCGCAGGTTTCGCCCGCGCTCGATGCTATCGGCATTGCCACCGAAGGGCTGGCCGAGACGCCGGAGGGAACGATCACCGTCAATTCGGAACCCCTGTTCGCGACAAAGTTCCTCATACATCATCTGGCAGCTTTCACCGGCGGGCACCCGGAGGTGAATGTGCGGCTGGAGGCGTCGCGCCACCTGGCGGATGTGGCGCGCTATGAGGCTGATCTTGCCATCCGTTTCGTGCCGCCCGGCGCGCGCTATCCGAATTCAGAGCTGCTGACCAATGCGATGTTGCACCCCTTTGCCACGCCGGGGCTGCTGCGCGCTGCCAAACCCTCTCCGCGTGACCTGCTGAGCTATCCGCTGCTTCGGGACCGATCGGAGGGCAGCTGGGACACGTGGTTCGCATTGGCGGGCGGGGTCGCCCCGGCGGACGTCCCGGCGTTTACCTGGCGCATGAGTTCCGTTCTGAGCGTCGAGGCGGCAATTGCCGGTCAGGGCGTCTTGCTGGTGTCCGAAGAGGTGGTCGCGGGCGAGGTGGCGGCAGGGCGGCTGGTGCGGGTTTCCGACATCGGGATTCGCGAAGGGGGGTATCATCTGGTGCGTGGTCATGGGGTCCTGCGCCGCAAGGCCGTGCGCGTTTTCCGTGACTGGCTGTTTGCGCAGACCGCCCCCTGGCGGACACCGGAGGAGGATGATCAACCAAAAGGTTGAATATGATAAATCCCATGGTTTCCGCGTGCTGGTACCGGCGTGGTGTCGCGCGGCGCGCTCATTAATCATGTAACGCATTGTAAATTATGCATTTATCTCCTCTCCGAAGTCAGTTGACTCTAACAGCCCTGCCCAGTAGCTAACAGCCCAAGTCATCCTACGGGGTATGCGGCATGAGCGATCCGGAGCAGCAGAGGCGGCTAGAGCAGCTCGAAACACGGATCAGCGCCGTCAAGGGGCGCAATGCGCCGAAGCCCATCCAGGATGAAAGCCACACCCAGGCGCAGCTTGCCTGGCGTATGGTGATCGAACTCGTGGCCGGTCTCGGGATCGGTTTCGGCATCGGATACGGATTGGATGTGCTGTTTGGCACGCTGCCGATCTTCATGGTGCTATTTACATTTCTGGGCCTTGCCGCCGGGGTAAAGACGATGCTCCGCTCCGCGCAGGAATTCCAGGCGAAACAGGTGGTCGAACCGACCGTGGACGCGTCCGGCAAGGACGACAGGAACGAAGGAGCCTGAGATGGCGACAGAAGCGCATGGTGCAGAAGAAGGCGGCCTGGTCTTTCACCCGATGGACCAGTTCATCGTCGAGCCGCTTTTTGGCGACGGGGCGGTAGCTTGGTACACTGTGACCAATGCGACGCTCTGGATGTTCCTGGCGGTTCTGGCAACCTTCGCCCTGCTTGTGCTCGGCAGCTCCAAGCGGGCCATCGTGCCCTCGCGGATGCAGTCGGTGGCCGAACTGGCCTACGGGTTTGTGTACAAGATGGTCGAGGATATCTGCGGCAAGGAAGGGGTCAAGTTCTTCCCCTACATCATGACGCTGTTCATGTTCATCGTCTGCGCCAACTTTCTCGGGCTGATCCCCACGGCTTTCACGCCCACCTCGCATTTCGCGGTCACGGTGCTGCTGGCGATGGCGGTGTTCCTGACCGTTACGATCCTGGGCTTCGTCAAGAACGGCGCGGGGTTCCTCAGCCTGTTCTGGGTCGCTTCGGCGCCGCTGGCGCTGCGTCCGATCCTGGCGATCATCGAACTGATCTCGTACTTCGTGCGCCCGGTCAGCCACTCCATTCGTCTGGCGGGCAACGTGATGGCGGGTCACGCGGTGATCAAGGTGTTTGCAGGCTTTGCTGCGATTACCCTGATCAGCCCCGTCTCCGTGGTCGCAATCACCGCGATGTACGGTCTTGAGGTCCTGGTGTCCTTCATCCAAGCCTATGTCTTTACCATTCTGACGTGCGTCTACCTGAAGGACGCGCTGCACCCGCATCACTAACCCCGCGGGACCAAGACAACGGCGGGGTTGCCCGCCACCACTCAACTTCCAATCGTAAGGAGAATTCACATGGAAGGCGAACTCGCACACATCGGCGCAGGTCTGGCAGCAATCGGTTCCGGCGCAGCCGCGATCGGGGTTGGCAACGTGGCCGGCAACTACCTGGCAGGCGCCCTGCGCAATCCCTCCGCCGCTGCATCTCAGACAGCGACCCTCTTCATCGGCATCGCATTCGCGGAAGCTCTGGGCATCTTTGCCTTCCTCGTCGCGCTGCTGCTGATGTTCGCCGTTTAACTTCCGGGTTACGACATCCTTACGACCGGGCGGATGTCGCTGACGTCCGCCCAAGCGTAAAGACAAAGTTTCCAAGGAGGCCCTGATGGCAACTGAACCAATCGACGTCGAACTTGCCGGCACCTGCGTAGGGCCGAACGGCTCTGCCATCGGCATGCCGCAGCTTTGTTTCGACTGGTGGGGCAACCAGATCTTCTGGCTGATCCTGGCGCTGATCGCGACATATCTGATCCTGTCCCGCGTGGCGTTGCCGCGCATCGGGGCCGTGCTTGCCGAACGGCAGGGCACCATAACCAACGACATCGCCGCGGCCGAAGACCTCAAGGCCAAAGCCGTCAAGGCGGAAGAGGCTTACAACAAGGCGCTGGTGGATGCCCGCGCCGAGGCGCAGCGCATCATCGCCGAAGCCAAGGCCGACATGCAGGCCGACCTGAATGCCGCGATGGCCAAGGCGGACGAGGAAATCGCCGCGAAAACCGCCGAGTCGGAAAAGGCGATTGCCGAGATCCGTGCAGGCGCGATGGAGAACGTCGAAGCCGTCGCCAAGGACACCACGAAGGAAATCGTGGCGGCCATGGGAGGCAATGCGGACGCGAAAACTGTCGATGCCGCCGTCGCAGCCCGGATGAAAGGATAACCCATGCGTTTGATCCTGACCGCAACCGCAACCGCTCTGGCCGCGTCACCGGCATTCGCCGCGGGGGATGTCTTCTTCTCGCTGACGAATACCGACTTTGTCGTGCTGCTTGCGTTCTTGCTGTTCCTTGCCGTGCTGGTGTACTTCAAGGTCCCCGGCATGCTGGGCAAGATGCTGGACAAGCGCGCCTCCGACATCCGGACTGAACTGGATGAGGCCCGCGCCCTGCGTGAAGAGGCACAGACCTTGCTTGCCAGCTATGAGCGCAAGCAGAAGGAAGTGCAGGAACAGGCCGACCGGATCGTCGCCACCGCCAAGGAAGAAGCCCAGCGGTCCGCCGAACAGGCGCGCGAGGAACTTTCGCGGTCGGTCGAGCGTCGTCTGGCCGCGGCCGAAGACCAGATCGCCTCTGCCGAGGCTGCCGCGATCAAGGATGTCCGGGACAAGGCCGTGGCTGTTGCGATTGCCGCCGCGCGGGAAGTCATTGCCAAGCAGATGACCGCCGCGGAAGGCAACAAGCTGATCGACGACGCAATCTCGCAGGTCGATACCAAGCTGCACTGATCCCGATCGGTTCCCACGTTCAAGCCCCGGCAGCGCCGGGGCTTTTTCGTTTCGGATAACCCGGTTGCTAACCTTGGGTTTCGTGCTGTAGGCGTTGGCGGGCGATTTCCTCGTTCCGGTCCGCCTTTTTCTGGTTGGTCAGCGCCACTTCGACATAGTCCAGGTGCGTTCGAACTGCGCCCCGTGCAGCCGCTGCGTCCCGCGCCTGCAACGCGTCGTTGATGGCGCGGTGCTGATCCAGCAGCGCCGCCCGTGTCGTGCGCTGCCGGAACATAACTTGGCGATTGTAGAACACGCCGCCGCGCAGCAATTCGTACATCGACCGCATCATGTGCAGCATCACCACATTGTGGCTGGCCTCGATGATCGCCAGGTGAAACTGCGCATCCAGCTGCGCCTCTTCCTCACCGCTGCGTTTACCGTGAGCGGCCTCCATCTTGTCGAAGACCGCCTGCACCACCGCCAGATCGGTGTCCGAGCCGTAGGTCGCAGCCCGTTCCGCTGCCAGCCCTTCCATGTCGCGCCGAAACGAAAGATAGTCAAAGACCGCCTCGTCGTGGCGGGCGAACAGCTCCACCAGCGCGGGGGCAAAGGCGCTGCCAAGCACGTCGGCCACATAGACCCCCGCCCCGGCTTTGGCCGTCAGCAGACCTGCCTCCTGCAGAAGACCGATGGCGTCGCGCAGCGACGGGCGGGAGACGTTCAGCCGTTCTGCCAGTTCCCGCTCGGGGGGGAGCCGTTCGCCGGGACGCAGGATGCCGCGCAGAATCAGCTTTTCAATCTGGCCGATCACCGCCTGCGACAGTTTTTCGGGTGTGACGGGTTGGAAAGGCATTTCTATTCCCTGAAACTGGTCAGATTATATGACCAGGCCAGCAGGCCCGCAATGCCCGACCTGGGATTTGCGGCGGCGAAAGCGGTATAAAGGATTTCTTAACCCCTCTCGCATCCAATCCAGGTATGAAGCCTTTTCTTGTCCTGTTCGCTGCGGTCGCGCTTGTGGGCTGCAACAGTCCCTCGCCGGAGTTCAGCGGGGCAGCGCCCACGCGGGTTACTGTTGAGGGCTCCACCTTCGACGTCCGGCTGCGGGATGGCCGGGCCGAGGCGATCCGCGTCAACATGCAATACGCCCCGCGGTTCGGCCCGATCCGCGCGCAGGCGGGGGCGGCGATGGCGATGGTCAGCGGTTGTCGGGTGGTAGAGGTCACAGGCGACCAGGCACAGGCCTTTGGCAGGCTCGACTGTGGCGATGGTGCGCCGCCGAAACGGCGCAGGGCGCCGCGCATCGACTGTATCCCGATTCCCGGCAGCAAGATCGCGACTGGCGGCGAGGTTTCGGTGCAGTTGGACTGTGCCGTCCTCTGAAGTCGCAATATCTTGTGGATAAATTGGCTGCGTCACCTCGGTATGGTAGGCAGCGGTTGACAGGGGCCTGCCCGCGACCGCATTTTCGGTAAACCGGAATCATCGGGGCCGTTGCAGGTGCGCTTTTCGAAACTCAGGCTGACGGGCTTCAAGAGCTTTGTCGATCCGACCGATCTGATCATTGCCGATGGTCTGACCGGTGTTGTGGGTCCGAATGGCTGTGGCAAGTCGAACCTGCTGGAGGCGCTGCGCTGGGTCATGGGGGAAAATCGCCCCACCGCCATGCGCGGTGGCGGGATGGAGGATGTGATCTTTGCCGGGGCCGCGACCCGGCCAGCCCGCAACTTTGCAGAAGTCGCGCTGCACATCGACAATTCAGAACGGCTGGCACCCGCCGGTTTCAACGACCATGACGCGCTGGATATCGTCCGGCGGATCACCCGTGATGTGGGCAGCGCCTACAAGGCAGGGGGCAAGGATGTGCGCGCGCGGGACGTACAGATGCTGTTTGCCGATGCCTCGACCGGGGCGCACAGTCCGGCGCTGGTTCGGCAGGGCCAGATCAGCGAGTTGATCAATGCCAAGCCGAAGAACCGGCGCCGCATCCTCGAAGAGGCGGCGGGCATCTCCGGCCTCTATCAGCGGCGGCACGAGGCGGAGCTGAAGCTGAACAGCGCCGAAGCGAACCTGGCGCGGGTGGATGACGTGATCGAACAGCTCGCCAGCCAGCTGGCGCAGCTCGCGCGGCAGGCCCGGCAGGCGGCGCGCTATCGCGAGATCGGGGATCATCTGCGCCGGACCGAGGGGATGCTGCTGTACCGGCGCTGGCGTGAGGCGGATGATGCCCGCGCCAAGGCGGACGAGGATCTGCGCACGCGGGTTGCGGCCACGGCGCAGGCGCAGAACCTGGTACAGCAGGCGATCAAGGCGCGCAGCGCAGCCGAGGAGGCGCTGCCGCCTCTGCGTGAGGAAGAAGCAATCGCCGCAGCCGTGCTGCAACGTCTGGTGGTTCAGCGCGATACCCTGGCAGATCAGGAGGCCCGCGCACATACAGCGATCGAGACGCTGACCAACCGCATCACGCAGCTGACCCGCGACATCGAACGCGAGGGCGGATTGAACCGGGACGCGGGTGAGACCATCGAACGGCTGGAATGGGAACAGCGCGAGCTGGCCAAGGCAAGCGAAGGGCATGAGGCCGCGCTGGAGACCGCCGCGGAAGCTGCGCGCGACGCCGCGACCGTGCTGCAGGCCCGCGAGGGCGACCTGACCCAGCTGACCGAGGACGTGGCGCGGCTGGCCGCGCGGCACAGTTCGGCGGAACGGTTGCTCGAAGACAGCCGCAAGACGCAGGCCAAGTCCGAGGCCGAGGCGCTGAAGGCGCAGCAAGCGGTGGAGCAGAGCCGCGCGGCATTGGCCAAGGCGGCGACGGATCATGAAGCGGCCCAGTTGGCAGAGACCGAGGCGGTCGCAGCAGCCAGCGCCGCCGACGAGGCGCTGAATGCGGCTGAGGAGGCCCGCGCCGAGACCCAGGGCCGCGAGGCCGATGCGCGGGCGGAACGCTCCGAGGCCGAAGGCGAGATGAACGCGCTGCGCGCCGAGACCGCCGCGCTGGCGAAACTGGTAGAGCGGGACACGGCAGAGGGGGGGCAGATCCTCGACCGGTTGCAGGTGGAGCATGGTTTTGAAAAGGCGCTTGGGGCGGCCTTGGCAGATGATCTGCGCGCCCCCGAGGTGGAAAGCGATGGCCCCTCGGGCTGGGCAATTCTGCCTGCATATGATTCCGACCAACCGTTACCTGCCGGAGTGACACCGCTGACGCAGCATGTGTCGGTGCCCGATGTGCTTGTCCGTCGCATGGGCCAGATCGGCCTGGTGGACCCGGACGATGGCCCGCGCCTTCAGGCGGCGTTGTTGCCGGGCCAGCGCCTGGTGTCGCCAGAGGGCGATTTGTGGCGCTGGGACGGCTATAGGGCCTGGGCCGAGGACGCGCCGTCTGCCGCGGCATTGCGGTTGCAGCAGCTGAACCGGCTCGAAGTGCTCAAGCAATCGCTGGAACAGGCCAACCAGCGGGCCGAAGGCGCGCGTGCGGCGCATGAGACGCTGACCCGCCTGATGGTCGAACAGACCGAAGCCGACAAGCGGGCCCGCGAGGCGCGCCGTCAGGCCGACCGTATGGTTGCCGATGCGGGTCGGGCGCTGAGCCGGTCGGAGGCGGACCGCAACCTGGCGGAGGGGCGGCTGGAGAGCCTTGGCCTTGCCGTAAAGCGCCACGAGGAAGAGGCGATGGCCGCGCGTGCCAGCGTCACCGAAGCGGAACGGGCGCTGGCCGAACTGGGCGACCTGTCCCAGGCGCGAGCTGGCGTAGAGGACATTCGCATGACGGTCGAGGCCGCGCGGATCACCATGATGTCGCGCCGGTCCGCCCATGATGAGCTGCGCCGGGAGGGCGAGGCACGGCTGAAGCGTTCGCAGGACGTGGTCAAGGAACTCAGCGGGTGGAAACATCGGCTGGAGACAGCCGAAAAACGGACAGCGGAACTGGTGGAGCGCAAGAGCGCCTCGGAGGTTGAGCTGAAGCAGGCCAGCGCCGCGCCCGCCGAACTGGCGGCAGAACGCGAAAAGCTGAGTGCCGAGATCGCGCGGGCAGAGGCACGCCGGACCGATGCCGCTGAAGCGTTGTCCCAGGCGGATGCCACGCTGCGCGCCGCAGCCGTGGCCGAACGCGAGGCGGAGCGCGACGCCTCGGAAGCGCGCGAGGCGCGGGCGCGATCCGAAGCGCGGGCCGAAGCAGCGCGGGAAAGCGTCGCAACCGCTGCCGAGCGGATCGCGGAAGACAGCCAGCTGACGCCGAACCAGTTGCTGACCCGGCTGGATGTGAACCCCGACCAGATGCCCGGTGCGGACACGCTCGAAGCGGATGTGAACCGTCTGAAACGCCAGCGCGACGCGCTGGGTGCGGTGAACCTTCGGGCAGAAGAAGACGCCAGGGAGGTGCAGGAAGAACACGACACGCTGATCGCCGAGAAAAGCGATCTTGAAGAGGCGATCAAGACCCTGCGCTCAGGTATCGCAAGTCTGAACCGCGAGGGGCGGGAGCGCCTTCTGACCGCGTTCGAGCAGGTGAATTCAAACTTTGCCATGCTGTTCAGCCACCTGTTCGGCGGGGGCGATGCAAATCTGGTGATGGTCGAATCCGACGACCCGCTGGAAGCGGGGCTGGAAATCATGTGCCAGCCTCCCGGCAAGAAGCTGAGCACGCTGAGCCTGCTGTCGGGCGGCGAACAGACGCTGACCGCGATGGCGTTGATCTTTGCCGTGTTCCTGGCCAATCCCGCGCCCATCTGCGTGCTCGACGAGGTGGACGCGCCGCTCGACGACGCCAACGTGACCCGGTTCTGCGATCTGCTGGACGAGATGTGCCGCCAGACCGATACGCGGTTCCTGATCATCACGCACCACGCGGTGACGATGTCGCGGATGGATCGGCTGTTCGGTGTGACCATGGCCGAACAGGGTGTCAGTCAGCTTGTATCTGTCGATCTGAAAAAGGCAGAGGCGCTGGTCGCCTGACCGCGCGCCGTCGCCGTTCGCCCCGCGGGGGGCAACATGGGTCTGCGGGGAAAACTCCGCGGCCCTGACGCGCCCCGGACCCGGTTATTTGGCGGTCTTGTCGCCCTTGTGCTCCACCGGGCCTCCGGCCTTTTCCCAGCCGCCAAAGCCATCACGCAGATGCGCGGCATCGAACCCCATATCCTGCAGCGTGGCGACCGAAATGGCCGAGCGCCACCCAGAGGCGCAGTGGAACACGAACTTCTTGTCCTGGGCAAAGACGTCCTTGAAATAAGGGCTGTTCGGATCGACCCAGAATTCGAGCATGCCGCGGGGGCAATGAAACGCGCCGGGAATGAAGCCCGTTCGCTCGCGTTCGCGCGGGTCGCGCAGATCGACGAACTGGACCCCGGGATCGTCCAGCATGGCGATACCGGCTGCGCTGTCGATCTCCTCGATCCTGTCGCGGGCCTCGGCGACCATTTGGGCCGATGTTTTTCTGAGCGGCATTCCGTTTCTCCTTTGGGTCAAAGTTTCGACAACAGGTCGGCGGTTGGCCAGCCATCGATGGTCAGGCCGAGCCTGGCCTGTTCGGCGCGCACGGCGGCGCGGGTGCCTGCGCCGAGGATGCCGTCGATGTCGCCGACGTCATAGCCCCGCGCCTGCAGCTTGGTCTGGAGCGTCTTCATTTGCGGGCCGTTCAACCCCGGCGCGGGATTGCCAGCGTCAAAGACCTGCGCGCCTTCCAGCCGGTTTGCGAAATAGGCGGCGGTCAGCACGTAGGTAAAGCTCTGGTTCCAGTCAAAGTAGACCCGGAAATTCGGATAGGCGAGAAAAGCTGGGCCACCCTTGCCCTGCGGTACCAGGACAGCACCTGTCAGCCCCTCGGCCAAGGGGCCGTTGCGGGGGGTTACGCCCATGTCCTGCCATGCGCTGACCGGTTTGGTGGTCTCCAGGCCGGTCTGCGACCAGTCGAAATCGGCAGGCAGATCGACTTCGGCCAGCCAGGGCTCCCCCGCGCGCCACCCAAGGTGTTGCAGCATCTTTGCCCCCGACAGAAGGGCGTCGGGCACCGAAGTCTTGAGCGTGACGGCACCGTCACCGTCTCCGTCCACTCCGTTATCAAGGATGTCGCGCGGCAGCATCTGGACCATGCCGATCTCACCTGCCCAGGCGCCGGTGGTGCGGCGCGGGTCCATGCCGCCCTGGGCAAAAAGTTCCACGGCGGCCAGGACCTGCGGTCGAAAGAGTTCGGGTCTGCGGCAGTCGTGCGCCAGCGTGACCAGCGCGTTGGCGGTGTTGAAGTCGCCCTGAAAGGCGCCATAGTCCGTCTCGAACGCCCAGAAGGCCAGTAGCACACCCCGGCTGACGCCATATTCGGCCTCGACCCTGTCGAAAACAGCATCGTATTTCTGCGCCATCGCGCGACCGCGGTTCAACCGGTCAGCCGAGATCAGGCGGCGGGCAAAGTCGGTAAAGGGCATCTGGAAGACACCCTGCTTGCGGTCGGCTGCCAGCACGGCCGGGTCTTGCCGGACCTCGTCGAAAAACGCGCTGGCGGTGGCGGGGGCGATGCCATTCGCGATGGCTTCAGCTTTGAGGTCGGCCTTGAAGGCCGCAATGTCGCCGCCGCAGGAAGCGTCTGCCAAGGCGGGCAGAGGCAGCATCAGCGTCAGGGCGAGGGAGTAGATCAAATGGCGCATCGAGTACCTTCAGAACGTGATCAGGAACAGCAGGAAACAGGCCCCCAGCATCACGCACCATGCCTGCCAGAGGCGGACGATGGAGGCATCGACGTCGGCGGCGTTCAGGCTGCGCCGTCCGGCGGGATGGACCCAGGCAAAGTTCTGCATCCTGCCATCATAGGGGCGCGGACCGGCCAAGGCCACACCCAACGCGCGGGACATGGCGGCTTCCGGCCAACCGGCGTTCGGGGACCGGTGCTGGCCCGCGTCGCGGGCGATGTCACGCCAGTCTCGGGTGACACCGGCGGTCAGGGCGATCAGCAGCGCGGTCAGGCGCGCCGGAACGAGGTTGAGCAGGTCGTCGAGCCGTGCGGCGGCCCAACCAAACTCCAGGTGGCGCGGTGTGCGATAGCCGATCATGCTGTCGGCCGTATTCACCACCTTGTAGATCAGGATGCCGGGCAGCCCGCCCAGCAGGAACCAGAATGCGGGTGCGATGACCCCGTCGCTGAGGTTTTCGGACGCGCTTTCGATGGCGGAGCGGGCGACGGAGGCCGCGGGCAAATCGGCGGTGTCGCGGCTGACGATCATGGCGACGGCGCGGCGCCCCGCGGGCAATGACAGGCGCAGCCCGTCGGCGACCGCGCGCAGGTGATCCACCAGGGAGCGTTGCGCGAGCAGGATTGCAACCACCAGCACCTCGATCACGGGGCCGAGCCTGGCAAGGACAGTGCCCAGCAGCCAGGCCCCGGTGACGAGCGCCGCGACGGTCAGCACTCCTTTGACCCGGCGCAGGTTGCCACCGTTCAACCGGGTGTCGCACCAGCCGATGGCGCGCCCCATCAGGACGGCGGGATGAGGCAGCCGCCGCCACAGCCAGCCGGGTTCGCCCAAGGCGGCGTCGAGAAGCATGGCAAGGCAGAGGAGCAGGGCCGTCATGTCAGCGCCTGCTCCAGGCGTGCCCAGTTGCCCGCGGCTGGCAGGCCAAGGCGGAGCCAGCTTTGGCTGTAGGGAAAGATGCGGCTCCAGATGTGATGACGGGCGAGACGGACCTGCCAGCGGGCGGCTTCGCCCACATCGTAGAGCCGGAAAAGAGAGGTGCCCCCCAGCGGCGCGGCGCCGGCGTCGCTCATCAGCCGGTCGAGGCGGGTCGCGTCGTGCCGCAGGCGCCTGCGAGTCTCGTCGGTCCAGGCGTCGTCCGCGAGCGCGCGCGCACCGATGCGCAGGGCGGGGCCGGAAACCGCCCAGGGCCCAAGCATGCCCGACAGCCGGTCGACCAGTGCCGGGTCGCCGATGACAAACCCGAGCCTGAGGCCCGCGAGACCCCAAAACTTGCCGAAGCTCTTGAGGATCAGCGTGCCGGGATGCGCGGCGAGATTGATCAGAGTGGCCTCCGGCGTCACCTCGCAGAAGCTTTCGTCGATGATGCGCAGCGCGCCGTCGGGGTCGGTGTCCTGCCAGTGTCGACCGTCAGGGTTGTTGGGGTTGACCAACACGCATGCCTGTCCGGAGGTCACGCCGACCTGCCAGCCTGCGGCGGTGAAGCTGGCAGCGTGTTCATTGTAGGTGGGGTTAGGGATCCGAACGTGGCCCGGTGCGGCCAGCATCGGGATGCGGGCGATGGCGGCAGATGCGCCGGGCACGGCCAGCAGGGCGGCTTCGTCCGGGACGTTCCAGAAGGCGCGCGCCGCCGTTTCGAGCCGCTGTCGGGCGTTTTCGTCCGGCAGGTCCGTCCAGTCGGCGATTGGAAGATCGTTGATCGGATAGGGCAGTGGGTTGATTCCGGTGGACAGGTCCAGCCAGCTTTGCCGCGTGCCGCCAAAGCGACGCGCGGCGGCGTCGATCCCGCCGCCGTGATCCCGCTTGGCCGGTTCCGGCCCCTGCTTATCCATCGACATCATGTCCCCGATCGCGCCCGGTCTGCGCTGTCAAAGCGCAAAAACGGACTTGCTTCAAGATATGTCTCAGCGTTAAGCAATTTCCCCCGTAATTAACCATTTGTTAACCTCTGAGGCAGACCACAGTGGAAGTCGCAGGATCGGGTACTGCAGACAAGGGACCCAAATGAACGTGTTGATCGTTGAAAGCTGTGCCGAACTTGGCCAGCTCTGGAAACGCCATCTGGAAAGGCTGGGCATGTCCGTCGTTCTGCGGCATGGCCAGGATGATGCGATATCCTACCTGGCGCAGCACGCGCCGCAGGTCATCATCCTCAACCTGGTGCTGGAAGAGGGGGCGGCGCTGGCTGTTGCGGATTATGCCAGCTACCGCCTGCCAGCGGCGCGGGTGTTCTTTGTCAGCAACACCTCGTTCTTCTCGGACGGGTCGATCTTTGCCCATGTGGCGAATGCCTGCGCGCTGGTGCCTGTGGGCACCCCGCCGGATGATATTGCCGCGATGGTGGAATATTACGGCGGGGAAGCCAACCAGGCCTGATGTCCGCAGTCAGCCGCGACCGTGGGGCGCGTCAAAGTCCGGCTGCGGATTGATCGGGATGATCCGGTAGGGATTTATCGATTCGTGGCTGTAATGATAATGACGTACGATATGATCGAAATTCACCGTGTCCGATACGCCGGGCCATTGGTATAGCTCTCGGGTGTAGGCCCATAGGTTGGGGTAGTCGGTGATCCGGTTGCGGTTGCACTTGAAGTGGGTGTGATAGGCCTTGTCAAAGCGCAGCAACGTCGGCAGCAGCCGCCAGTCCGCCTCTGTCACCCGGTCGCCGGTCAGGTAGCGGTTGTCGGACAGGATGCCTTCCAGCCAGTCCAGGGTATCGAACAGGGGGTAGACCGCGTCTTCGTAGGCGTCCTGCGTGGTCGCGAAGCCCGACTTGTAGACGCCGTTGTTGAAGGTGTCGTAGATGCGGTCGTTCAGTTCCCCGATGCGGTCGCGCAGGGGCTCGGGGTAGTAATCGTCGGTGTTGCCTGTAAGGTCGTTGAAGGCGCTGTTGAACATGCGGATGATCTCGGCGCTTTCGTTGGACACGATGGTGCCCTGCGACTTGTCCCAGAGGATCGGCACGGTCACGCGGCCGCTGAACTTGGGATCCGCCCGCAGGTAAATGTCCCGCGCGAAGGGCAGATCGAACAGATTGTCGCCAGTCGCACCGGGAAAATCGGTGTCAAACGTCCAGCCCTCGCCCAGCATGTCGGGATGCACGACCGAGATGCCGATATGGTCTGTCAGCTCTTTGATCTGGCGGAAAATCAGCGTGCGGTGTGCCCAAGGGCAGGCAAAGCTGACATAGAGATGGTACCGACCTGATTCTGCCTTGACTCCGCCCTCCCCCGAGGGACCGGGGCTGCCGTCCGCGGTGATCCAGTTGCGGAATTGTGCGGCGGAGCGTTCGAATTTGCCGCCCGTCTTGCTGGTGTCATATCCCTTGTCGTGCCATTCGCCGTCAATCAACAGGCCCATCTTGTTCTCCTCTCTTTCAGTTGATCCATATCTAGGGCCGTGGTGCGGGTCTGGACAGGCTTTTGCCTGCGCAACCGGTCTGCGGTGCTGCACAGAGGAATTCTGTCATCAAATATTTACTTGATTTTGTTTGGCTTTCAGTCAGTTTCATACGGCAGCTCAGGGGGGATGGATCATGGAAACGGTCTTTTCGAAAGAGATACAGGCGGGGCTGGATGCGGCGCGCACGGCAAGCCTGAAGAAGGCGTCCCGGCTGCGGATCGAGGTCGATGGCGTGGTGCATCCGGTCCTGCGGATGTGGAAGACCGGGTTTGCCATCGCGATCGAGGATGCGCCGAAGCTGCGCGGGCTGGTCGATATCTTCGACGGATCGAAGCACCTTTTCCAATGCCTCATCGTCGCCACCGAAGAGGCGGCGCCGGGCGAGATGCATTACGAGTTCAAGCGCGCGACAGCTGTTGCTGAACGCGCTGCGCTGGATTTCGAACTGCCAGATGGAACCCCCGCCGGGCTGATCACCGACGGAAGCTGAGGGCGCCGCCTGGGCGACCTACTGGAGGTCGCTGAACGCGTCTTTGAGGCGCGCGCAGGCTTCCTCGACATTGGCGCGGGGTGTTGCGATGTTGAACCGCAGAAAGGTTTCGCCGCCCTTGCCGAAGGTTTCGCCATGGTTGACCGCGATGCGCGCGTCTTCCTGCACACGGCGGATCGCCTCGGACATCTCCATGCCGGTGCCTTCGAAGTTGACCCAGGACAGGTAGGTCGCCTCCAGTTTCATGGAGGACAGGCCGGGGATTTCGGCGATAGCGGCGTCGAACATCTGTCTGTTGCCGTCGAGGTAGACCATCAGGTCGTCCACCCAGGCGGCCCCTTCGGGCGAATAGGCCGCGGTTGCCATGAACAACCCGAAAGAGTTGGGCGACAGGCCCAGGGCCGCCATCCGGGCGGCAAAGGTCTGGCGCAGTTTTTCGTCCTGAATGATCACATTGCCGACGTGCGCCCCGGCGATGCTGAACGTCTTTGTCGTCGCACTCATCATCACCAGCCGGTCTGCGATGCCGTCGATCAGGGCCATCGGGATATGGCTGTTGCCCGGCAGGACCAGGTCGTGGTGAATTTCGTCCGATACCAGGATCAAATCGTGCCGTTTCGCGAAATCTGCCACGCCCTGCAGTTCCGCGCGGGTCCAGACCCGGCCGCCGGGATTGTGAGGCGAGCAGAGGACCAGCATCTTTTCGGACCCGGTCATCTGCGCGTCCCAGCGGTCAAAATCCATCTCGTACCGCCCGTTGTCGTTGACCATTTCGCATTCCACCACCTCGCGTCCCGCGGCGGCGATCACACGGGCGAAAGCGTGGTAGACCGGGGTGAACAGGACCACGCCGTCGCCGGGGGCGGTGTAGGCATCGACGCAGATGGCCGTACCGTTCACAAGGCCGTGGGTGGTGAAGATCCAGGATGGATCGACCTTCCAGCCGTGACGGTTCTCCATCCACCACTGGATCGCGGAAAGGTAGTCGGAATCGTCTCCGAAGTAGCCGAACAGCCCATGATCGACCTGCGCCTGCAGCGCGTCACGCACGACCTGGGGGGGACGAAAATCCATGTCGGCCACCCACATCGGAATGCCGGTGTCGCGCGGCACGCCATAGACTGCTTCCATCTTGTCCCATTTGGCACAATGGCTGCCGCGGCGGTCGATGATTTCGTCAAAACTCATGAGGTTCTCCTTTGGCGTCCGCGGCAAGCTAGCGGGAAACCGGGCGGCTGCAAGCCCCCGGTTGCAGTGGCGCGGGTGTTGGCCTAAATCGTGGACATGAAACGTCCGATCCTTCTGCACCCCGATCCGCGCCTCAAGAAGGTGGCCCCGCCCGTCGACGACCTGTCGGACGAGTTGCGCGCGCTGGCCGATGACATGCTGCAGACCATGTACGACGCACCCGGCATCGGGCTGGCCGCGCCACAGATCGGTGTGATGAGCCGGCTGATCGTGCTGGATTGTGTCAAGGAGGAGGGCGAGGCGCCACGCCCTCTGGTGATGTTCAACCCCGAGGTCATCGCGGCCTCCGATACGCTGAACACCTACGAGGAAGGCTGCCTGTCGATCCCCGACCAATATGCCGACGTGACCCGCCCCGCCGAGGTCGAGGTGCGTTGGCTGGATCGTGACGGCAAGGAACGGACCGAGACTTTCGACAAGTTGTGGGCGACCTGCGTACAACACGAGATCGACCATCTGGATGGCAAGCTTTTCATCGACTATCTCAAGCCGCTGAAACGGCAGATGATCACCCGCAAGATGGTCAAGCTAAAGCGCGAGCTGGCGCGGGCATGAGCATCCTGCCGATCCTGAAATGGCCCGACCCCCGCCTGCAACAGGTCTGCGCCCCGGTGGCGGAGATCACGCCGCAGATCGAAACATTGGCGGCTGATATGCTGGAAACGATGTATGCCGCACCGGGGCGCGGATTGGCCGGGCCTCAGGTGGGTGAGTTGCTGCGGATGTTCGTGATGGATGTCGGCTGGAAAGAGGGCAGGCCCGACCCGCTGGTCTGCATCAATCCGATGTTGCAGGAAATCGGAGAGGACCGCGCGGACACCGAGGAAGGATGCCTGAGCATCCCCGGTGTGACCGCAACGGTCAACAGGCCCACGCAGGTACAGATGGTCTGGACCGGCCTGAACGGCGGCCGTTTCGTCCAAAGCTTCGACGGTTTTGCCGCCGTCTGTGTGCAGCACGAATTGGATCACCTCGACGGTGTCGTGACCTTTGACCACCTGGACCCGGACGCCCGCGCCGCCCTGATGGCGGAGTATGCCGCCGCATGACGGTGCGCACCTGCATCCCCTGGCCGGACAAACGCCTGCGCACCGTTGCGGCGCCCGTGCCGGAGATCACCGACGAGATCCGCGCGATCTGGGAAGACATGATCGAGACGATGGATGCCATGCCCGGCGTCGGCCTGGCCGCGCCGCAGATCGGGGTGATGCTGCAACTCGCGGTCGTCGATGCGTCGAAGGACCGCAAAAAGCGCATCCGCATGGCCAACCCGACGGTGCTGGAAGCCTCGGCGAAGATGAACCTGCACGAGGAAGCTTCGCCGAACCTGCCGGGCGTGTCGGCCAGGATCAGCAGACCCCGTGCGGTCAGCGTGCGCTACATGGACGAGAGCGGGATGATCAGGCGCGGCGAGTTCGTCGGGCTGGAGGCGACGTCGGTGCAGCACCAGATCGACCATCTCGCGGGGCGGATGTATTTCGACCACCTCAGCAAGGTCAAACGCGACATGCTGCTGCGTCGCGCGAAGAAGTTGAACGGCTAAAGCAGGAGGTCACCATGCGTATCGTGTTCATGGGCACGCCGGATTTCTCCGTTCCGGTGCTAGAGGCTCTGGTGGCCGAAGGGCACGAGATCGTCGCCGTCTATTGCCAGCCACCACGCCCCGCCGGCCGTGGCAAGAAGGACCGCCCCAGCCCTGTCCACCAGCGGGCCGAGGGTCTGGGGCTGGAGGTGCGCCACCCGATATCGCTCAGGACGCCTGAGGCGCAGGCGGATTTCGCGGCGCTGAACGCGGATGTTGCCGTGGTGGTGGCCTACGGGTTGATCCTGCCGCAGGGGGTGCTGGACGCCCCGGCGCGGGGGTGCCTGAACATCCATGCCAGCCTGCTGCCGCGCTGGCGCGGGGCCGCGCCGATACATCGCGCCATCATGGCGGGCGATGCGCAGACCGGCGTCTGCATCATGCAGATGGAGGCCGGACTGGACACCGGACCGGTTCTGCTGCGTCGGACGGTAGAGATCGGTGCGGAGGAGACGACGGCCCAGTTGCATGACCGGTTAAGCGCGCTGGGCGCCAAGGCGATCGTGGAGGCGCTGGCGGTGCTGGAAGGTCTGGTGCCTGACCCGCAGCCCGAGGCGGGCGTGACCTATGCCGCCAAGATCGACAAGGCCGAGGCGCGCATCGACTGGACCGCGCCGGCGGTCGAGGTCGACCGGTTGATCCGGGGGCTGTCGCCCTTTCCCGGTGCCTGGTTCGATCAGGGCGGTACGCGCATCAAGGTGCTGGGTTCGCGACTGGCCGAAGGGTCGGGCAGGCCGGGTGAGGTGTTGGACGAAACGCTGCGTGTGGCCTGCGGCAGCGGCGCGGTCGCATTGACGCGCCTGCAGAAGGCGGGCAAGGCTGCGCAGGACGCGGATGTGTTCCAAGGCGGCGCGCGGATCGCGCCCGGCACTCTGCTGGGAGAAGGTTGAGCGATGTTTCTGGCACTCTTCGGCACCGTGGTCATCGCCGGTATCGTCGGCTATGTCTCGGAAAAGACCGGGTGGACCCACAACGGCATCTTGCAGAGCATCATCATCTGCATCGGCGGGGCGTTCCTGTTCTACTTCGTCCGGATCATGTTCGGGGTGGGCTTTGCCAGCCCGGGCATGAACGCGATCGTGTCCTCCATCGGCGCGCTGATCATCGTACCGTTTCACTGGCGACGGTAGGCTCGGGGCCAACCATGGTCGTCAGGACTTGGGTGGGGTGCTCTTGTAGACGGGCAGGTGCCAGCCAAAGCTGAGCGACCCTGCCCGCAGGCTCCAAGTGACCAGCGCGCAGCCCGGCAGCGTGAAAACCGGATCGAACCCGTAGTGCCGCGCCAGCGCGGCGCCTGCCGATCCGGCAAAGGCGGCAGTCACGTAAAGTTCGCCCTGTTTCAGAACCACCGGTACATCGCCCACCACCACATCGCGCATCAGCCCGCCCATGCAGCCGGTGATCATGCCCATCAGCACCACGATGACCGCAGATTGATCCAGCGCCATCGCCACCCCGGCTCCGGCGGCGACTGCGATGGCCAGCGCAAGGCTGTCGAGCCAGAGCAGCGCGCGCCTGCGGCTTTCCAGCAGGTGTGCGGTAAAGAATACCGCCAGTGCCGCGGCGGCGGCCACGCCGAGGTAGGTCGGATCGGCGATCCAGAAGATCGGGTTACGGTCCAGCAGCAAATCGCGGATCGTTCCGCCGCCCAGGGCGGTGAGACTGGCGACGAAGGCAAAGCCGACGAGGTCCAGTTGCGCGCGGCTGGCCACCAGGGCGCCGGTGATGGCAAAGACCAGAACCGACATGTAGTCCAGGGCCGGAAGCAGGTTCATTTCTTGAACGGGGCCATGCCCGCACGCGCCAACGCGTCGGCGCGTTCGTTCTCCGGGTGGCCGGCATGGCCTTTTACCCATTGCCATGTGACCCGGTGGCGGGCGTTGGCCGCGTCCAGCCGTTGCCACAGTTCGGCGTTCTTGACCGGCTTTTTCGCCGCGTTCTTCCAGCCGTTTTTCTTCCAGCCGTGGATCCACCCGGTGATGCCGTTCTTGACGTAGTTGCTGTCGGTGACGACGGTGATCTCGGTCTCACGCTCCAACGCCTCCAGCGCGTTGATCGCGGCCAGCAACTCCATGCGGTTGTTGGTGGTGGCGGCCTCGCCTCCCTTGAGTTCGCGTTCCTTGACCACCCGGTCGCCGTCGCGCGCCTGCATGAGGGCGCCCCAGCCGCCGGGGCCGGGATTGCCTGAACAGGCACCGTCGGTATAGGCGAAAAGTTCAGCCATCGGCGTGGATCACCACCCAGCCGGTGTATTGACCGGCGAGCCCCTTGCCATAGCCGGTCCAGTTTCGGCGGGGGGTGAACCCCGCGCCGCGCAAAAGGCTCTCCAGCTCTTCAAGGCTGTAGTATTCGTAGTGACGGCCCAGGTCGTCGCGGCCGCCGCCGGTGCCGGTTTTCATGCCCAGGAACAGGGGGCCGCCCGGTTTCAGCGCAGCGTGCAGCCGGTCCAGGTGCCCCGGAAAGGCCGTGCGCGAGGCGTGCAAGAGCGAAAAGCTGGCCCAGATGCCGTCAAAGGTGTCCTGCCCGGTCACGTCCTCGAACGTGCCATGACGTGCCGTGACCCCGCTGATCAGGCCGGTACGGCGAACCATTTCCGCCGAGGCGTCGATGGCCCAGACTTTCAGCCCGGCCTCGGCCAGGATGCGGGCATAGTTCCCCGGCCCGCAGCCGAGGTCGAGCACATGCGCCCCTTCCGGCAGGGCCGCGATGAATTCACGCACATGTCGGCTTCCCTCGGCCTCTGCCCGCATCATCGCTTCGTAGTCGTCGGCCTGCGCGTCGTAGACGGCCAGGGTTTGCGGATCGCTCATGCCCAGATCCCGATTGCTATGCAGGCCAGGACCACGACGGTCAACTGGATGCGGAATGCGAGCCACCACGGCGGGGTCAGCTTCCAACGGTCAAAGGCGACTTCGATCAGCAGCAGCGCGGCAAAGCCGATCGCCATGTTGATCAACGCGGTTTCGGCGGAGGTGCCGGGCATGAAGAACCACCACAGCGCAGGCGCCACAGAGGCAGCGTAGGCGGCAAAGGCCAGCGTGCCCGTAGCCCTGGTGGCAAAGCCCCAGAGGACACCTGCCATGAAGGGAAGGATGATCCCCCCGTAGCGCACCATGAGCAGACGGCCATCGCCGCGCAGCACGGCGGGCAGGTTAAAGTCCGCGCCGGAGGTCACGCCGAGGTTCAGCAGGGCGGCCCAGATGAAGGGGATCAGTCCGGCGACGGCCAGCAGCAGGGCGGGGGCAGGTATGCGTTTCATCGGTGGTCAGCTTTTGTCGTGGTTCAGGCGCGTTCGAGGGCGAGGCGCCCCGCCAGCGCCGCGAAAATCGCCGCGAAGGAACGGTTGAGCCAGCGCATCATCGCCTCGGACCCCAGCAGCCAGCGGCGCGCGGCAGCGGCAAAACAGCCATAGAGCACAAAGACGGCAAAGGTCATTGCCATGAAGATACCGCCTAGCAGCGCCATCTCAACCGTCGCGGTGGCCGGGGTGCCGGACAGAAACGGCGGCAGCAGAGCAAGAAAGAAGACTGACAGTTTCGGGTTCAGGATATTGATCAGCGCGCCGCGTCGGGCAATGCGCCAGCCGGGTTCCGCCCCCGCGTTCGCCTGAACGGACAGAGCACCGCCCTCTTTCAAGCTTTGCCAGGCGAGATAAAGCAGGTAGGCGACACCGGCGAATTTCACTGCGATGAACAGCAGTGCGGACGTGTGCAGGATCGCGGCGAGGCCCAGCGTCGCCGCCGCCAGATGCGGCAGGATGCCAAGCGTGCAGCCCAAAGCCGCCCAAAACGCCGCACGCGGGCCGCTGCCCAGCCCCAGCGCAAGCGTGTAGATGACACCGGTGCCGGGGGCCAGTACAACGACCAGCGCCGTCAGCAGAAATTGCAGGGAAATCATGCGGGGTCCTTCTTGCCTTTGCCGCAACGGTATTACAGGCGCGGCAAGGGGTAAAGCGGCGGTATCAGCTGGCCTGACGGAAAATCCGCGGCACTTTGAATTCCACGTTTTCCACGGCGGTTTCGACCAGTTCCTCGGTCACGTCGAAACGGGCGCGGAAAGCGTCGACCACCTCGTCAATCAGAACCTCGGGGGCGGAGGCCCCGGCGGTGATGCCGATGCTCCCGATCCCTTCGAGCGCGCGCCAGTCGATGTCATCAGCACGCTGGACAAGCTGGGCATAGGCGCAACCCGCACGCGCGCCCACCTCGACCAGACGCTTGGAATTCGACGAGTTCGGAGCCCCCACCACCAGCATGGCGTCGCACTTTGGCGCCATCGCCTTGACCGCCTCCTGGCGGTTGGTGGTGGCGTAGCAGATGTCTTCCTTGTGCGGCCCGACGATCGCCGGAAAGCGCGCCTTGAGAGCGGCGACAATACCTGCGGTGTCGTCCACGCTGAGCGTGGTCTGCGTGACATAGGCCAACCGCTCGGGGTCGCGAACCTCGATTGTCTGAACATCTTCGGGGGTTTCCACCAGCAGCACGTCACCCGGCGGAAGCTGGCCCATGGTGCCCACGGTTTCGGGGTGGCCGGCGTGGCCGATCATGATCATCTGCAAACCGTTGTCGGCGTGGCGCTGTGCCTCGATATGCACCTTGCTGACAAGGGGGCAGGTGGCATCGACGTAGATCATATTGCGGGCTTGGGCCGCACTGGGCACGGATTTCGGCACCCCGTGGGCCGAGAAAATCACCGGGCGGTCGTCGGGGCATTCCGAGAGTTCTTCCACGAAAACGGCGCCTTTTTCGCGCAGCCCATCCACCACGAATTTGTTGTGCACGATTTCGTGGCGCACATAGACGGGCGACCCCCATTTCCCAAGCGCCATTTCAACGATCTTGATCGCCCGGTCCACGCCCGCGCAGAAGCCGCGCGGCGCAGCAAGATAAAGCGTGAGGGGCTGCTTGGTCATTCGGGTCTCCTGGGACATGATCCTGACTTAGGCATTCCCGGGCCGCAGGTCCAGTGGGCCGTATCAGACAGCCGCATCGGCCCGGAGCCTGTCGGTCTTATTGATTTTGCGCAGCTTTGCCGCGCGGTTCCACAGTGTCGCCCCCCCCTCTAGAGGGGATAGGGATGAGCAGCCGATAGTGTATTACGCTCGACGGGAGCACGGAAGCCCGTGTCGCATACTATCCCGCCAAATTTGAGCGCACTGCACGCTGGGGGCTTGATGGCCTTCAGCGTGCTATTTCAGTCGGGCTGATCGTGCCCTAGTCGGCAAGATTGTCCCGCGGAGGGCGGCCGATGACGTCGCGCAGTTCTTCCAGCTCGATGAAGTTGTCGGCTTGGCGGCGCAGATCGTCCGCGATCATCGGGGGCTGGCTGCGGATGGTCGAGACGACAGAGACCCGGACGCCCTGACGCTGAAGACTTTCGATCAGCGGGCGGAAATCGCCGTCGCCGGAGAAGATCACGATATGATCCACCCGGGGGGCGAGTTCCATCGCGTCCACGGCCAGTTCGATATCCATGTTTCCCTTGACCTTACGGCGGCCCATGCTGTCGGTGTATTCCTTGGCCGGCTTTGTCACCATCGAGTAACCGTTGTAGTGAAGCCAGTCCACCAACGGGCGAATGGGCGAATATTCATCGTTCTCCAGCAACGCGGTGTAGTAGAACGCGCGCAATAGCTTGCCGCGGCGCATGAATTCGGCTCTCAACAGTTTGTAGTCGATGTCAAAGCCCAGTGTCTTGGCCGCTGCATAAAGGTTCGAACCGTCGATGAACAATGCAAGACGCTCGTCCTTGTAAAACATTGGGGGTCCTTTCGGCGAAAATGTCGCCATCAAATGGTTTGTAATCTAACGTGTCTTGCAGCTCATAATACAACTATGCCCAGAAGAGCGTCAGTCAACGTGTCGGCAATAACTATGGAATTTTGACTATGCTGCAAGCCAACTCTGGTGCGGACACAGGCGGTCGTCCGCCGAATAACCAAGAAACCGCCCTTTTGGCGCTGGGTGCTAACCTGACGTCATCCGTCGGCACGCCCAAAGACACGCTGAAAGCAGCGATTTCAGAACTGGCAACCCGGGGCCTGGTGATTCGGCGTGTATCGTCCTTGTACCGTACCCCGGCTTTTCCCGCGGGCGCAGGCCCCGATTATGTAAATGCGGCGGTCGAGGTGGAATTTTTCGGCGATGCACAGGAATTGCTCAAACTGTTGCACGAAGTCGAGGCAGATTTTGGTCGCGCCAGGCGCCGCCGCTGGGGGCAGCGGACGCTGGACATCGACCTGCTGGCGATCGGCGACCGTATTCTACCGGACCCAGTCACGCATCGCGCGTGGCGCGAGCTGCCCTTGTCCGAGCAGGTTGCCCGGACCCCGGCGGAGTTGATCCTGCCGCACCCGCGTCTGCAGGATCGCGTCTTTGTTCTGGTACCGCTGGCAGAGATTGCAGCGGACTGGGTTCATCCGGTGCTGGCCAAGTCCGTGCGGGACCTGCTGACGGCGATGTCCGAAGCCGATGTCGAGGCGGTTGAACGCCTCGAATAATCGCTTGTAAATCAGGGCAAACGGGCCTAGGTAAGCCTCTTCTGATCGCCTTTTTCATGATGGGAGCACCCCAATGGCCCGCGTAACCGTAGAAGATTGTGTCGACAAGGTTCCGAATCGTTTTGAGCTTGTCATGCTCGCCGCTCACCGTGCGCGCGAAATCTCTGCCGGTTCGGCCGTTACCGTCGACCGCGACAACGATAAGAACCCTGTCGTATCGCTGCGCGAAATCGCGGAAGAGACCCAGTCTGCCGATGAGCTGCGCGAGCGCATGATCGAAAGCAACCAGAACCAGATCGAGGTCGACGAACCCGAGGATGACGCGATGGCCCTGCTGATGGGTCAGGAGCAGGACAAGCCTGAAGAGGACAACATGTCCGAAGAAATGCTGCTGCGGCAGCTGATGGCAGCCCAGGGTCAAGGGTAACACGGCACAGGGCGCATAGGGCGGATGGCATGGAAAGCGCCGAAACGACTGCCGACGATCTGATTCGCCTGGTCAAAGCTTACAACCCGAAAACGAACGAAGACCTGATCCGCGCCGCATTTGCTTTCGGCGCGGAAATGCACGAGGGACAGTACCGGCATTCCGGTCTGCCCTATTTTACCCATCCGGTCGCGGTGGCCGCGATACTGACCGAACAGCAGCTTGACGATGCGACGCTGATCACCGCGCTGCTGCACGATACCGTCGAGGATACTAAGGCATCTTATGCCGACGTCGAGAAGCGGTTCGGGCGCGAAGTGGCCGAGCTGGTCGATGGCGTGACCAAGCTGACCAACCTGCAACTGAATTCGTCCGAGACAAAGCAGGCAGAGAACTTTCGCAAGCTGTTCATGGCAATGTCGAAGGACCTGCGCGTGATCCTGGTCAAGCTGGCCGACCGACTGCACAACATGCGCACGATCAAGGCCATGCGCCCCGACAAGCAGGGCCAGAAGGCGCGCGAAACGATGGACATCTATGCGCCTCTCGCGGGACGCATGGGGATGCAGTGGATGCGCGAGGAACTCGAAGACCTGGCGTTCCGGGTGCTGAACCCGGAAGGGCGCGCCAGCATCATCCGCCGCTTCATCACGCTTCAGCGTGAAACCGGAGACGTGATCCAACGGATCACCGGCGACATGCGCGTCGAACTGGACAAGGCCGGGGTCGAGGCCGAGGTGTTCGGCCGCGCCAAGAAGCCCTACTCCATCTGGCGGAAGATGGAGGAGAAGGAGCAGAGCTTCGGGCGGCTGTCCGATATCTACGGCTTTCGCGTGATCGTGGAAAACGAAGAGGACTGCTATCGCGCGCTGGGGGCAATCCACCAGCGTTGGCGGGCGGTACCGGGACGGTTCAAGGATTATATCAGCCAGCCGAAGTCGAACGGCTACCGCAGCATTCACACCACCGTTTCGGGCCGCGACGGCAAGCGGGTGGAGGTCCAGATCAGGACCGGCCAGATGCATGACGTCGCGGAGACCGGGGTGGCGGCGCATTGGTCCTACCGCGATGGGGTCCGGTCCAAGAACCCCTTTGCCGTGGACCCGGCGAAATGGATTGCGCAGCTCACGGAACAGTTCGACGCAGAGGAGAACCACGAGGATTTCCTGGAGGCGGTCAAGCTGGAGATGTACGCGGACAAGGTCTTTTGCTTTACGCCCAAGGGCGACGTGGTGAAGTTGCCGCGCGGCGCCACGCCCATCGACTTTGCCTATGCCATCCACACCCGGATCGGAAACGCGGTGGTGGGGGCGAAGGTGGACCACATGCGGGTGCCTTTGTGGACGCGGATCAAGAACGGCCAGTCGGTCGAGATTATCACCGCGCAGGGTCAGACACCTCAGGTCACGTGGCTGGATATCGCGACAACCGGCAAGGCCAAGACGGCGATCCGCCGGTCTCTGCGCGAGGTGGACCGCGACCGCTTTATCAAGCTGGGGCAGGAACTGGCGCGCTCGGCCTTTGCGCATGTCGGAAAGCGCGTGACCGACAAGGTCCTTCGGACCGCGGCCAAGAACATGCGTCTGGACAGCGCAGAGGAAGTGCTGGCGCGGCTGGGCAGTTCCGAACTTACGGGCCGTGAAGTGGTGCGCGCGGTCTACGCCGACCTCGCTCCGCGCAAGGGGGATCATATCGACAAGGAGCGGGCCGTGATCGGCCTGGAGCCGGGCCAGTCCTTTGACCGGGCGCCGTGCTGCACGCCGCTGCCGGGCGAGCGCATCGTCGGGATCACCTTTCGCGGAAAAGGCGTGACCGTCCACGCGATCGACTGCGACCGGCTGTCGATCTACGAGGACCAGCCCGAGCGATGGCTCGACCTGCGGTGGCACGAGGGCAACCACCCTGCGGTTTACGAGGCGGCTTTGGATATCACGCTTGGCAATGGGGCCGGGATCCTTGGTCGCATCTGCACCCTGATCGGCGAAGCCTCAGCGAATATTTCGGACCTCCATTTTATCGAACGCAGGCCTGACTTTTATCGGTTGTTGATCTATGTGGAACTAAGAGACATCGCGCATCTGCATTCCCTGATGCTGACGCTGGAGGCGGAAAGCGAAGTGGCGCAAATCAGCCGCTACAGGAACAAGGACCTGCCCGAGGAAGCGGACGCGCAGGGATCGCCCAGACGCCAAGATCACTGAGCGATCACAGAGAACGGGAACCTGGATTTGATTTTCAAACGCCGTGATCCGAAGCCGACCCTGCGTGCGATGGCCGAGTTTCTCTGGCCCCGTGGCGGCTGGACCCGCGCGTTCCACTACGTGAAGCACCGGATGAAGCGGCTGCCGGACAGCCCGGAGCGCATCGCGCGGGGGATCTGGGCCGGCGTTTTCACCGCGTTCACACCGTTCTACGGATTGCATTTTCTCATCGCGGCGTTGCTGGCCAAGCTGATGAAGGGCAACGTGCTGGCGGCGCTCATGGGCACATTCTTTGGCAACCCGCTGACATATGTGCCGATCGGCGTCATGGCGCTGCAGACAGGTCACTTCGTACTCGGCTCTCACTTCACCGAGGGGGACCACCGCTCCTTCGGAGGCAAGTTCGCGGATGCGGGCGCCGATCTGTGGTGGAACCTGCGCGCAATCTTCAGTGACGCGACGATGGACTGGTCCGGGATCGTGGTCTTCATCGAACAGATTTTCTATCCCTACCTGATCGGTGGGATCCTGCCCGGCATCTTCTTTGCCTCGCTGTCCTACTACGTCACGGTCCCTCTGCTGCGCGCCTACCAGAAGCGCCGCAAGGGGTTGTTGAAGGCCAAGTTCGAAGCGTTGAAACAAAAAACGGCGCACAAGGCTGACGCCAAGCGTAAAGTGGACTAGCGTGCGCGAAATTACAGCCGGAGGATGGACATGGCAGACCCAAAAAAACTCAGACTGGGCGTGAACATCGACCATGTGGCGACCGTCCGCAATGCACGCGGGGGGCAGTATCCAGATCCGCTGCGCGCTGCCAAAATCGCCGAGGAGGCGGGCGCCGATGGCATCACCGCGCATCTGCGCGAAGACCGCCGCCACATTTCAGACGCCGACATCGAGGGGCTGATGGACGTGTTGACGGTGCCGCTGAATTTCGAGATGGCAGCCACCGACGAGATGCAGAAGATCGCGCTGCGCCACCGTCCCCATGCTGTTTGCATCGTGCCTGAAAAGCGTGAGGAACGCACCACCGAGGGCGGTCTGGAAGTCGCGCGGGAGGAGAACCGGCTGGCGCATTTCATCGCCCCCTTCCGAGAGGCCGGCTGCCGCGTGTCGATCTTCATCGCCGCCGACAAGCGGCAGATCGAAGCGGCGCACCGGATCGGCGCCGAGGTGATCGAGCTGCACACCGGTGCCTATTGCGATGCTTATGCCGAAGGCCGTTTTGACACGGCGCAGGCGGAATTGCGCGGCCTCGAAGAGATGTCGCGTTTCGCGCACGAACTGGGGCTGGAGGTGCACGCCGGACACGGGCTGACCTATGACACCGTGTCTGCGGTGGCCGCATTTCCCGAGGTGCGGGAACTGAACATCGGGCATTTCCTGATCGGTGAAGCGATCTTTCTCGGGCTGGAGCCGGCCATCGCCGAGATGCGCCGCCTGATGGACGAGGCAAGGTCATGAAGCGCCAGGTGCTGGCCTGTCTGCTGGGCGCGACAATCGCGGCACCGCTGGCCGCGCAGGAGGTGCGCGATTGTGCTGGCCGGATGTCGCCGCTGGGAATTGTCGAACCGTGGGAGGACTTTTCGCGGACCTTTTCGAACGGCAAGGTGCGCGTCGCTTTGATGGATGTGCTGGAACCAGCGGGCGGTGCGGTCTACCTGATGATCCTGTCGCCGCCCTATAACGAGATCGGTGATCGCCAGTGCAAGACAATCGGTGTGGACGGCATCGGTTTCTGGAATGCCGATTTCTCGACGCTCGACGCCAGTTACGACCCGGCGACGGGCCTGCGGTTTACCATGTCGGTGCAGCGCTACGATCCGGCAAGCGGGGGCGGCCACGACGCGCTGTTGACCGCGACCCTGAACCAGGCAACCGGCGCCATCGACGCACGGCTGTCGCGGTAGGGACTGGCGTGATGATCCTCGGCATCGGGACGGACCTCGCCAATATCGACCGCATTCAGGGCACGCTGGATCGTTTCGGGGCGCGCTTCCGCGACCGTGTTTTTACCGAGGTAGAGCAGGCCAGGTCAGAGCGCCGCCGCGACGTGGCAGGCACCTATGCCAAACGTTGGGCGGCCAAGGAAGCCTGTTCAAAGGCGCTGGGTACCGGCCTGCGCATGGGGATCAGCTGGCGCGACATGGCCGTCAGCAACATTGCCTCCGGCCAGCCGGTGATGTCGGTGACGGGCTGGGCCGCGCAGCGGTTGCAGGATATGACGCCGCCGGGTCACGAGGCCATCGTTCACGTGACGCTGACAGACGATCACCCTTGGGCGCAGGCCTTCGTGGTGATCGAAGCGCGTCCGCTCCCGTGACCGGCACACCGCTTCGGTTTGTCGCGGGGCAATGCTTCTTTATGCCAAAAATACTTCATTCCACCGGCTTTGCCAGGCGCGCGGCCGGGGACGGTGCCGCGCCGCAACCCGGCTTCCCTTGACAGTCGCGCCCCGCCTGCGCATGTAGCCCCAAACCCGAGCAGAAGGAAAACTTGGCATGGCCGAGAAGGAAAAGACAGGCAACGCCTTTGTCGAAACCGTCAAGACGATCGTCTATGCGCTGCTGATTGCGGGCGTTTTCCGCACGCTGTTCTTCCAGCCCTTCTGGATTCCCTCCGGGTCGATGAAGGAAACCCTGCTGATCGGTGATTTCCTGTTCGTGAACAAGATGGCCTACGGCTATTCCTACGCCTCCTGTCCCAGCCTCATGCTGCCGCGTTTCGGGATCGAGGTGGACGCCAAGGATATCTGCGGCGTGTTCGACGGCGACAACACCCGGCTGTTCGGCAGCGAGCCAGAACGCGGCGACGTGGTGGTGTTCCGCCATCCGGTTTCGGGCCGCGACTATATCAAGCGGCTGATCGGCCTGCCGGGGGATACCATCCAGGTGAAGGCCGGCGTGCTGAACATCAACGGCACACCGGTCGAAATGCGGGACGACGGCACCTTCGAGGAAGAGATGACCGCGCAGGGGCCGCAACGGCTGCGCCCGCGCTGCGAAAACGGCCCGGTGGGCGAAGGGGGCACCTGCATCAAGGGGCGCCAGATCGAAACGCTGCCGAACGGCGTGTCCCACGCTGTCCTCAACATCGGCGATCAGCAATCCGACCGCACCGGGGTCTACACCGTGCCGGAAGGGCATTATTTCTTCATGGGTGACAACCGCGACAACTCCGCCGACAGCCGGCTCGCGCAGCAGGCCGGGGGCGTCGGTTTCGTGCCATACGAGAACCTCATCGGGCGGGCCGACCGCATCATGTTCAGCTCGGCCGGGCGGTCGATGCTGTTCTTCTGGACCTGGCGCGGCGACCGGTTCTTCAAAGCCGTGAAATGAAACTGAGCGGCGACCTCAAGGCGTTCCAGGAACGTCTCGGGCACCGGTTCGGCGACCCCGCGCTGTTGGTCCGCGCTGTGACCCATGCCTCCATGTCCTCGGCCAACCGGGATGACAACCAGCGGCTGGAGTTCCTGGGCGACCGGGTGCTTGGTCTGGTGATGGCCGAAGCATTGCTGGCCCGCGATACCGGCGCCACCGAAGGACAGCTTGCGCCGCGGTTCAACGCGCTGGTGCGCAAGGAGACCTGCGCAGATGTCGCGCGGGAGGTCGATCTGGGCAAGGTGCTCAAGCTGGGCCGGTCCGAAATGATCTCGGGGGGGCGGCGCAAGATGGCGCTTCTCGGGGATGGGATCGAGGCCGTCATCGCGGCGGTTTATCTGGATGGGGGCTTCGACGCCGCCAAGGAGATGATCCTGCGGCTGTGGGGGGCGCGGCTGACCACGGTGGAGGATGACGCAAGGGATGCAAAGACGGCCTTGCAGGAGTGGGCGCAGGCGCGCAAGCTGTCCCCGCCAAAGTACGTGCAGACGGATCGCAGCGGTCCCGATCACGCGCCGGTCTTCACGATCGAGGCGCGGCTGGAAAACGGCGAGCGGTCGCGCGCCAGCGCACCGTCGAAACGCGCGGCAGAACAAGAAGCCGCAAGCATGCTGCTGCAGCAGCTGGAGAATGACAGATGACCACCCGCGCCGGTTTCGTTGCCCTGATCGGAGAGCCCAACGCGGGCAAGTCCACCCTCCTGAACCGCATGGTGGGGGCCAAGGTGTCGATCGTGACCCACAAGGTTCAGACCACCCGTGCCCGCATCCGTGGCGTGGCGATGGAAGGCGAGGCGCAGATCGTATTCGTCGACACGCCGGGCCTGTTTCAGCCGCGTCGGCGGCTCGACCGGGCCATGGTCGCCGCAGCCTGGGGCGGTGCGGCTGATGCCGACGTGGTGGTCCTGCTGGTGGAGGCGCACCGGGGCCTGACCGAAGGCGTGGCGCGGATTCTCGACGGACTGGCCCAGATCGGCGAGGGCCGTCGGGTGGCGCTTGCCATCAACAAGATCGACCGGGTGGAGGCGCCTGTCCTGCTGGGGCTGAGCAAGGAGCTGAACGACCGTTACGATTTTGCCGAAACCTTCATGATCTCGGCTGAACGGGGCCACGGCGTGGATGCCCTGCGCCAGTGGCTGGCGGGCGAGGTGCCGGAGGGACCGTGGCTTTACCCCGAGGACCAGATCGCGGACCTGCCGATGCGCATGATCGCCGCAGAGATGACCCGTGAGAAGCTGACCCTGCGGCTGCACCAGGAGTTGCCCTACCAGCTGACCGTGGAGACCGAGAGCTGGGAAGAGCGCAAGGACGGATCGGCACGGATCGACCAGCTGATCTACGTCTTGCGTGACGGTCACAAGGGGATCGTTCTGGGCAACAAGGGCGAGACCATCAAGCAGGTGAGCAAGGCCGCGCGGGAGGAACTGGAGGAGTTTCTGGGCCGTCGCGTGCATCTGTTCCTGCAGGTCAAGGTCCGGGCGAACTGGCTGGAAGAGGCGGAACGCTATTCCGAGATGGGGCTGGATTTCAAAGATGGCAACGGGTGATACTGGCCGTGGTGTTGTGCCAAAAGAGTGTATTTTTGGAACAATGAAGCCGGAGGTTACGTGCCTCGTTTGACCGCGCGCTTCTGGGTCGATGCCTATCTGACGCGGTTGCGGCTGCATGACATTCCGGCCTTTGTCGTCGCGCATGGGGACGACACGGGCGGGGCGGTTCTGGTCAAGCTGTCGATGCTGGACGGGACCGCGGTGCTTTTTCAGCGATCCTTCGACCTGATGACCGGAGAGCGGCGGTGGGTCGAACTGGCCAAAGGGCCCGAGACGGATGTGGATGCCACCGTGACGCGCCAGCGCGGGTTCGATCCCGACCTTTGGGTGATCGAGGTGGAGGATCGGCAGGGGCGTCATCTGTTGGATGAAGAAGGGCTGGCCTGATGGAGTGGCGCGACCGGGGTATCCTGCTGGGGTTGCGCCGCCACGGGGAAACCTCGGCCATTATCGAGATGTTCACACCGACCCGGGGAAGGCACCTGGGCGTGGTGCGCGGGGGGACCAGTCGCAAGATCGCCCCGCATCTGCAGCCCGGCGCGCAACTTGATGTGGCGTGGCGCGCCCGGCTGGAAGACCATATCGGCGCTTTCACGGTGGAACCAGTGCGCAGCCGGGCGGCGCTGGTGATGTCGGACCGGCTGGCGCTGGCGGGGCTGAATGCCGTCACCGGGATCCTGTCCTTCTGCCTGCCGGAGCGAGAGGCGCATCCGTCGCTCTATGCCCGGACGGAAAGCCTGCTGGACCTACTGGGCCAGAACGACATCTGGCCGCTGGCCTACCTGCAATGGGAGCTGGGGCTGCTGGAAGAGATGGGGTACGGGCTGGATCTGTCGGCCTGCGCGGTCACAGGCACAACCGAAGAGCTGATCTATGTTTCCCCCAGGACCGGGCGCGCAGTGTCGGCGCAGGGGGCGGGCGATTGGGTCGACCGGCTGCTGCCTTTGCCCGACGTGCTGCGCGGAGAGGGGGCGGCGGAGGATGCCGAGATCGCCATCGCCCTGCGCACCACGGGTTATTTCCTGGAGGCGCATCTGGCGCGGGCGCTGGGACACAAGCCGCTGCCCGAGGCCCGCGCGCGTTTCGTGGATGCGTTCAGCCGTCAGCTTTGAACGTCAGCAAGGCGCCGTCGTCATCGGAGAGGATCAGCGTATCGGTCCCGACTTCGGACAGCGTCGCGGAGGCGAGTGCGTTGAAGAATGCCGTTTCGGCCGCAAGCTCGGGACAGGCGCGTCGGGTGGCGGCGACCGGGCCAGCGTCGAACCGCGGGTAGGGGGCGGTATTGGTGGCAGAGTACCGGTTGCAGGGGCCTTCGCCGGTGATCCTGCCTTTTTCGGGGAATGTCATGGTTGCCGTGGCGGTGAATGCGACCCCTCGGAGTTCGACGAGCCGCCATTCCGTGTCCCCCCCGCCATGACCGCGCACCGTTTCATCGCCGTCGCAGCCGGTGAGGACCAGCAGACCCGTAAACACGAACAGGATGCAGCGGATCATTGGAGAGCGAGCACCGTATCGACGAGGACATCGAAGGCGGCCCCTGCACTGTCCGGCTCCGGAGCCGCCACCTGGGGCAGGCCGACGAGGGAGGCCAGCAGCGCGCGGGCGAAATCGGGGTTGCCCAGGCCAAGCTGCCGCAGCAGGCTTTCGAGGTAGGACAGGCGCGCCGCATCCACATGTGCCAGCGCGCGACCGACTTCCGGCAGGGTCTGCGCCCATAGCCGCAGAGAGGGTTCGCTCCGATCGGTCAGCATGGCCCGACCGAAATCGCGCAGGCGCCGGTCTGCCGGTCCGTCCTGCAGGGTCAGCGTTTCGAGTTGTGCCAGCGCGTCCTGCCGCCAACGGGACAGAAGTTCCGCGTGATAGGCGGGGACGTCCTTGAAGTGCCAGTAGAACGAGCCCTTGGTCGTGCCGAGCCTTCGCGCCAGCGGTTCGGCGGCCAGCGCCTGCGGGCCCGCCTGCCGGAGGGCGTCAAACCCTGCGGCGATCCAGTTGTCGGAATTGAGTCGTGTCGTCGGCATACGCAAGTGGATAGAGCCGCGCCGGTGCCGTGACAAGCGGTGTCGGGAAACATTGTTTCCGACATGCTGTTTGTCGCGTAATGCCGCGACGGGATGCAGGGGGTGTGATCAAAAGCTGGGCATGATCTCGCCCCGCGCTCCTTTGCCACTGACCCATCTGCCGCTGCCGCAGGTGCGGGATTTTGCCATCCTCTCCGGGTTGGAGGCGGGCGTGCGCGGCATGCTGCTGTCGGTAATGCCGCTCGTTATCTACCGTGCCTTCCCGGATGCGAGCCTTGTCAGCTGGATCTATCTTGGCGTCGGTATGATGTCGTTGGTTTTCGGGCTGTTGGTGCCGTCGCTTGCCACACGTTGGTCGAGGCGATGGATGTATACCGCAGGCGCGTGTCTCTACCTTGTGGGGATTGCGCTGGCGCTGAACGGGATGCCGGTGACGAGCGTTCTGGCACTTGCAAGCCTGAGCCTTGCGACAGTGACCTGCGCGGTCTGTCTGAATGCCTATGTGCTGGACTACGTGGCGCGCACCAACCTGGGGCGGTCCGAATCCCTTCGACTGATGTTCAGCGGACCAAGCTGGGTGATCGGGCCGATCAGCGGTGTCTGGCTGCTGAACTGGTGGGCGCCTGCCCCCTTTATTGTGGCGGGCCTGTTTGCACTGATCCAGATCGCGATGTTCTGGAGGCTGCGATTGGGCAACGGCAAGATGATCGCGCGTGCACGCGCCGATGCGCCGCAACCGCTGGCCTATCTGGGACGGTTCCTGCAGCAGCCTCGGCTGGTGGTGGGCTGGCTGTTCGCGGTGATCCGCTCCTGCGGTTGGTGGGTCTATATCATCTATCTGCCGATCTTCTGCGTGGAGAACGGGCTGGGCAATGCTGTCGGCGCGGCGGTTCTGTCGGCGTCGAACATGACCTTGTTCGCCGCGCCTCTGCTGATGATGCTGGTGCGCCGGATGGGGGTGCGCAATGCGGTCAGCGGTGCCTTTGCTGTAGGAGGCGCATTTTTTGTCGGAGGATGGGCGCTGACGATGTCGCCCTGGATGGTGGTGGCGAGCCTCTATCTCGCTTCTGTTCTGCTGATCATGCTGGATGTCTGCGGATCGCTGCCTTTCCTGATGGCGGTGAAACCTTCGGAGCGGACGGAAATGTCGGCGGTCTACGCCAGCTACCGCGATGCGTCGGGCATCGTCACCCCCGCGGTGGCCGGCGTGATCCTGATTGCGATGCCGATTGCCGGGCTCTTCGCAGTCTGCGGGGCCGGAATGTTGTGGGCGGCATGGTTGGCGCGGGGATTGCACCCGCGCCTTGGACAGGCCCGTTCGCAGTTCGTGACCTGAACGCCTGTTACCCGTTCGTCAGCCCAGCAGCCGTCTGGCGATAACCTGAGCCTGGATCTCGGCGGCACCCTCGAAAATGTTAAGGATGCGGGCATCGCAGAGCACGCGGCTGATCTTGTATTCCAGGGCAAATCCGTTGCCGCCGTGGATTTGCAGGCCATTGTCTGCGGCGGCCCAGGCGACCCGCGCCCCCAGCAGCTTTGCCATCCCGGCCTCAACGTCGCACCGCCGGCCTTCATCCTTTTCGAAGGCAGAGAAATATGTGAGCTGGCGCGCCACCATGATTTCCACTGCCATCATGGCCAGTTTTGACGATACGCGGGGGAAGTTGATCAGCGATTTGCCAAACTGCTTCCGGTCCTGAGCATATTGCATGGAGATGTCCAGCGCGGACTGTGCCACGCCGATGGCGCGCGCGGCGGTCTGGATGCGGGCGGATTCGAAGGTCTCCATCAGTTGTTTGAAGCCCTTGCCTTCTTCACCGCCGAGCAGGTTCTCACCTTTTACATGGAAGCCGTCGAAGCCCAGTTCGTATTCCTTCATGCCGCGGTAGCCCAGCACTTCAATCTCGCCGCCGGTCATTCCCTCGGTCGGGAAGGGGTCGGTGTCGGTGCCGGGGGTCTTTTCGGCCAGGAACATGGACAGCCCCCGGTAATCGGTGGTCTCCGGATCGGTTCTGGCCAGGAGTGTCATGACATGCGTGCGCGCGGCGTGGGTAATCCAGGTCTTGTTGCCGGTGATGCGGTAATCTTCGCCGTCCTTTACCGCACGGGTGCGCAGGCTGCCCAGATCGGAGCCGGTGTTGGGTTCGGTAAAGACCGCCGTTGGCAGCGTTTCGGCCGAGGCGATGCGGGGCAGCCATTTTTCCTTCTGCTCCGCCGTGCCGCCCGCGATGATCAGCTCTGCCGCGATCTCTGAACGGGTGCCAAGGGATCCGACGCCGATGTATCCGCGCGACAGTTCTTCCGAGACGACACACATGGAAGCCTTGGACAGGCCAAAGCCGCCGTATTCCTCTGGAATGGTCAGGCCGAAGACGCCCATTTCGGCCAGTTCGGTGATCACCTCCATCGGGATCAGTTCGTCTTTCAGGTGCCAATCGTGGGCGTGGGGTTCGACCTTTTCCACCGCATAGCGGCGGAACTGCTCGCGAATCATCTCAAGCTCTTCGTCGAGCCCGGTTGCGCCGACTGTGATGTTGGCGGCGTGGTCCTGCATCAGGGCGACGAGACGGCTGCGCGCCGCCTGCGTGTTGCCGCCCTGGGTCAGGGTCATGATCGCGGGCGCCATCAGACTGCGCGCATCGTCCTGCGACAGGCCAAGGTCCTGAAGGCGCAGGATCTCGCCCTGGTTCATCTGGATGCCGCCGTAAATCTGCCAGAGGTATTCGCCAAAGGCGATCTGGTGGATAAGCTGCTCGGCCTCGCCGAACTTGCCGTCCTTATTCAGGGCTTCGGCCCATTTCTGCATCTGGCGAAGGGATTGTGCGTAGGTCGCCAGCCAGGCCAGCCCGTGGGCGGCAGTCTGGTTCTGTTCGATCAGGTCTGCTGCAACCCGGCCATCGCGGCTGACCAACTCGCGCACCGAAGTGCGTGCTCTTTCAAGAATATCGTCCACCGGGCCGATTGCGGCAGCGGTTAGCGACAGCAGATCTTCAAGGATCACCGGCGCGTTCATCGTTTTCAGGTCCTGACCGTCGTGTGGCATGGCTATCGTCCCCTGTTGTGCTGGCTAGCCACTTAGCGCCTTCGCAGGCGCAGCACAACAAAGATGCAATTATGTGCGTCAATTTGTTCTAAAGTTGCGCGCCGGGCGCCGAGATCCGGGCAGGCTTCCAGCGGGGAAGGGGGGCTAGCGGTTTTGACCTGTTCACTGGCGCCGAGCGGAAGTGGGCGAGAATATGCTGAAATTGAGAAGGTGATTCAGAAAATCTGGTCAGGGCCCAACCTCCCCGCCCCGCTGGAAATTCATGTGGATCTCGGCGCGACAACGCCAGCTTCAGCCCTGGCGGGCGACTGTGACGCCGGCGATGTCTTCGATAAAGGTGACGATCCGGGTCTTGACCGCGTCATCCTTGATGGCGGCAAGAGCGGAGACAATTTCCATGCCGGGGTCGCCCTGGGGCGCCGCATTGGAATTGTCGTGAAGCCCGTCGAAGAAGTACGAGGGGGGAACATCAAGAATCTGTGCCAATTCGAAAAGGCGGCTGGCGGCAACTCGGTTCGATCCGATTTCATATTTCTGAATTTGTTGAAAGGACAGGTTGAGTTGGCGGGCCACGTCTGTTTGGGACAGGCGGCGCAAAGTGCGGATCTGTTTCAATTTTTTTCCGACATGAATATCTACGGGATGGGTCATAATTTGGAACCTCTGGTTGAACATACACTTTAATCGCGAGAATCCAGATTCCGTTCAATTGAGTAGTTTCTATCATTTTCCGTTTAAATTTTTACTTTCAGTGGGTGATAAATGTTGCGTTAATGGGTGATTAGTTTACGATTTCGGTTCATGAATGTCCCAATGAGCACCATTGAACAGTCTGAGAGCGAGGTCGAAGCACCGCCGCCCGCGCTGCTGTTCGAGATGGTGCGGTCATTTGAAACCCTGGCCCGAACACTCAACCTGAGCCATGCCGTGAAAGAGCTGGGTTCGACCCGGCAGACTTTACGTCGGCATATTGCAACGCTGGAAGCCGAGTTGGGCGGCCCGCTCTTTACCGTGGATGAACGCCGCTACAAACTGACAGAAAAAGGCGCAGCCAGCCTTGCAGGGGCGAAAGATATTCTTGCCCGCGGCAAGACCTGGTTACGGGGCGCGTCTTTGGCGCATGGCAATCTCCAGTTCCTCAAAGCCCACGTCGGAGAGTGGGATTTCTATCAAGAGCAAAAACCAATCGGTCTGATCTGGGAGGAAACCTCGCTGTTGCTGCGGGAGTCATTTCGCGCCTGGGCCCTGTCGTCGGGCCAGATCGAAAGTCCAAATCTCGCCCATGTTCGGCCGTATCTTCTCGTTTACCGCGAATCAGGGGCCGAGTGGATCTGCGTGGAGTTCGGTGAGCGTTCGGCCTATGTGGAGTGGTTTGGCCTGGATTATGCACGGTCGAGCATCGGTCGGCCTATCGCGACGCTACCTGCAGGCGAAGAATTTGGGCACATGCTGAACCAGGCCTTCTTTGACGTGCAAGCAACCCAATTGGCCAGGCTTGACCATGTGTTCACGCGAATGCCCCTTCCCGATGGGTCGGGGTGGCAGCCGATGGCCTACCAACGCCTTATGATGGCTGGATTTTTTCCCGACGGATCGCCCGCTGTCCTGACCTTGGTTGTCCCAAGCCGGACGGTTTCGATCCGGGATCTTGAGCCCGAAAAACTGGCCGGTCTGGCCGAGCTGAAGGCTCCAGATTTCGGCAAAAATGAGGCAAGATTTGAGGAGGAAACCATGACTTGAACGTGCCGTGGCCACAATTTTGACAAATTCGACTAAATTCGCGGGTGTTTTTCTACTTTTTGGCGTATTCTGCACTCAGGTGGCCAAGGAGACCGGAAGACATGACTATACAATTTCCAAGCAATGCTGCGCCCTTCATTGCGACCAGCGGTAGTATTCTCGATGCGCACAAGATCGAGATCTCGGTGGGCAGCGACTTCGACATCTACCGGACGGTGATCGAACAAGAGCGTCCCGCGCAAAAGCTGGGAGATCCGTTCAATCCAGAGCTCCATGATTTGAACGCCGAGAATGGCTTTTGGCTGATCGGTCGCAACCAGTTTGGCGAGCTGATTCACACTCAGGCGTTCAAGACCATCGGCCTGAACGACATCGCGCTGAGTTCCTACTTGATGCGCAATTATCAGAATTTCCCACCGCCAATTCCGGGCGTCGATCTGGGCCGGTCGCGGTACCGCGCCTCTCCCGGCGCGCATCGGATCAGGGGCGAAGCCGTTTACCACGGCGAGGTCTGGATGGCGCCCGACGACGGGCTTTACCGCGGTACGGGGCTGTCCAGCGTACTGACACGCGCCGGCCTGCTGGAGGCGGTCAACCGCTGGGACCCAGATTGGATCTTTGGTTTCATGCTGCGCGCCGTCGCCTTCAAGGGGTTTTCCGAGCGTGTGGGATATATGCACACCGAGCCGGGGGCGCTGAAGTGGGCCATCCACGGGCGCGAACAGCTGCTTGAGGCTTTCATGGTTTATCTCAGCCGGGAGGATGCCAAGTTCATGCTGGATATTCCGGTGGAAGAACTGGTGGCCTGACGAAGGCCGTTCTTGTTGCCTTGGGGCAGGATGTGATGTGTCCCGCCCCAAATGAAAAACGCCCCCGCAGAGAATGCGGGGGCGTTCTTATTTCGGTCTGAGGCGTTATGGTCGTCAGCCCAGAGCGGCAGCCTTAACGTCGTCATCGATATGCGGCATGTACTGGCCGAAATTCTCGGAGAACATGGCGACAAGCTTGGCCGCCTGGCGGTCGTAGCTTTCGGGATTGTCCCATGTGCGGCGCGGGTCCAGAAGGATGTCCGGAACACCGTCGACGGCCACGGGAACTTCGAAGCCGAAGTTCGGGTCCTTGCGATATTTCACGTCAGCCAGCGATCCTTCAAGTGCTGCGGTCAGCAAATTGCGGGTGGCCATGATCGGCATCCGGCTGCCGGTGCCGTAGGCGCCGCCGGTCCAGCCGGTATTGACCAGCCAGCAAGTCGCGCCGTGCTGCGCGATCTTTTCGCGCAGCAGGTTGCCATAGACTTCAGGCCGACGCGGCATGAAGGGCGCGCCGAAGCAGGTGGAAAAGGTCGGCTCAGGCTCGGTCACGCCGCGCTCGGTGCCCGCGACCTTGGACGTGAAGCCGGACAGGAAGTGGTACATCGCCTGTGCCGGGGTCAGCCGCGCGATCGGGGGCAGGACGCCAAAGGCATCGCAGGTCAGCATGATGATGTTCTTGGGATGCCCGCCAACCGCTTTCTTGCTCGCGTTGGAGATATAATGCAGCGGATAGGCGCAGCGCATGTTTGCGGTCAGGCTGTCGTCCTCGAAATCCAGTTCCTTGGTGTCTTCATCGTACACCATGTTTTCGATCACGGTGCCGAACTTGGTCGTTGTGGCATAGATCTCCGGCTCGGCCTCGGGCGACAGGTTGATGGTCTTGGCATAGCAGCCCCCTTCGAAGTTGAAGGTGCCGTTATCAGACCAGCCGTGTTCGTCGTCCCCGATCAACGTGCGCTGCGGATCGGCGGACAGGGTCGTTTTGCCGGTGCCCGACAGGCCAAAGAAAACCGCCGTGTCCACCGGGTTTCCGGTGGCGTGGTTGGCGGAACAATGCATCGGCATGATGTTCTTTTCCGGCAGCAGGTAATTCAGCAGAGTGAACACCGACTTCTTGTTTTCGCCCGCGTATTCGGTGCCGCCGATCAAAATCATCTTGCGGTCAAAGTTCATTGCGATGACGGTTTCCGACCGGCAGTCGTGTTTCTTCGGGTCGGCCAGGAAGGTCGGGCAGTTGATGACTGTGAAATCGGCGATGAAATCGTCGAGGTCGGTGCGATCGGGGCGGCGCAGCATGGTGCGGATGAACAGACCGTGCCATGCCAGTTCCGTGATCATGCGAACATTGATTGCATGACGCGGGTCGGCACCGCCAACGAGATCCTGAACGAAGTAGTCTTTGCCCTGCATGTGCGCGATCATGTCGTCATAAAGCGCGTCGAAACCTTCAGGAGACATGGCGGCGTTGTTTTCCCACCAGATCGTGTCGGCGACGCTGTCGGTTTTGACAACGTGCTTGTCCTTGGGCGACCGACCGGTAAACTTGCCCGTGGTCACAAGAAAGGACCCGCCTTGGCCCAGCGTGCCTTCGCCGCGCTTGAGTGCGGTCTCGACCAGGGCCGGTTCCATCAGGTTGTAATAGACATTGCCCAGCCCGGTGATCTGCTGATCTTCGAGGCGGAACTGCGGGTTTACCCGTCCAAATGTCATGTAATTTCTCCTGCAGGCGCGCTGGGAGTGCGCAAATCAACGTTGGTCAGGCGGTCTGCCCACGACCATCTGGGGTCATGCAGCGCCTCTTAGCACGAGGTCTTCTGATATGAACAGGCAGGTTTGACGACGTTAGCGCCACCATCGCAAACTTTGCCGAAATGCGAGCAGATACCGGCCTTGCCTTTCCCGCGGACCACCCAAGGGTAGATGCCTGAAGGCGTGGTGAAGTGCGGCAATTTAGTCATCCCTAACCAAATTATGGCCGAATTATGTGAGGAAACGCGGTGATTCGTAGTTTGAGATTGATTCGCCCGCCACAATCGGGGTCTTATGGTCAAAAATCAAAAACGATTATTGAGCAGCACAAGGAAGCAGGCAATGTCTAAAATTGCATTGGTTGACGACGACAGGAATATCCTGACGTCCGTCTCGATGACTCTGGAGGCCGAAGGTTTCGAAGTGGAAACCTACAATGATGGACAGGCGGCGCTGGACGCCTTCAACAAAAAGCTGCCGGACATGGCGGTGCTCGACATCAAGATGCCGCGTATGGATGGAATGGACCTGTTGCAGCGTCTGCGCCAGAAGACCGCAATGCCGATTATCTTTCTGACCTCGAAGGATGACGAGATCGACGAAGTTCTGGGTCTGCGGATGGGGGCTGACGACTACGTGAAAAAGCCGTTCTCGCAGCGTCTGCTGGTTGAACGCATCCGCGCACTCTTGCGTCGTCAGGACGCGGTGGAAACCGGCGAAGTCGGCGATACCGAAGAGACCAAGGTGATGGAACGCGGCGATCTGCGCATGGACCCGCTGCGCCACGCGGTCAGCTGGAAGGGCAAGGAAGTGTCGCTGACGGTGACAGAGTTCCTGCTGCTTCAGGCACTGGCGCAACGCCCCGGTTTCGTGAAGTCGCGGGATCAGCTGATGGACGTGGCCTATGATGATCAGGTCTATGTGGATGACCGGACCATCGACAGCCACATCAAGCGCCTGCGCAAGAAGATGCGCTCAGCCGACTCGGAATTCTCTGCGATTGAGACGCTCTACGGTATCGGCTACAGGTATAACGAAGAATAGAGCGGGCCCTTGGCGATTGCCGAAAGGAATTTTGTGCGGGACACGAGCACATCTTCGCGCGACGGCGACATTGTTCTGGGCGACGACTGGATCGCGCCGGACAATGAGTCGCCCGACGAAATGCGGTCGCGCCGGGAGCGGCGCAGCCTGTTCTCGTTGCGCTCATCCCCGCTGACCCGCAAGATCATCACGTTCAACCTGATTGCGCTGAACGTGCTGGTGGCGGGCATCCTCTATCTCAATTCCTCGCGCGACAGCCTCGCCGTGCAGCGTGCCTCCGCCCTCGTTTCAGAGAGCGAACTGATCGCGGACGTTTTCGAGGCGCAGCTGCCCGCCAACGCGCCGGTGAACATGGCCACTGGCGACGGTGTGGATGTCGCCGGGACACTGGCGGCGCTTGATCTGCGCAGCGGTGTTGACGTCTATGTCTATGACGCCGCCGAAACTCTCGTTTCTCAGGTTGAGGGCGCGATGATTCCCGTGGTCGGCGCAGAGGGGATCGACGACCGCACCGTTCTGACCGACGCCCTGAGCTGGTTGTGGGCCAAGCTGTCGGCGCCCTTTGGCGGGGCCGAAGAAGCAGACGTTCCCATAGAAGACCGTTTGAAGGTCATGATCCCCGCCGTGGCCGAAAGCGGTACCCGGATCGAAAAAGAACTCGACGCGGACGGCGGTACATTGTTCACGGTGATGACGCCGATCCTGCAGAACGGCCAGGCTGTTGGGTTCGTGGCCATCGCGTCGGCCGCCGGCGAAATCGATCGTCTGGTGCGCGGCGAGCGTGAGCGCGTGCTGCAAATGTTCGTGATCGCAACTGTCGTGTCCATCGGGCTGAGCCTTGTGCTGGCATCGACCATCGCCAATCCCCTTGCGGATCTGTCGGCGGCGGCGGAGCTGGGCCGCGACAAGAATGCGCGCAAGATGAACCCGGGCCGCATCCGCATCCCCGATCTGACGGCCCGCCCGGACGAGATCGGCCGCCTGTCGGGTGCGCTGCGCGGCATGGTGTCGGCACTGTACAATCGGATCGACGGCAACGAACAATTCGCGGCGGACGTGGCGCACGAGATCAAGAATCCTCTCGCCTCTCTGCGGTCGGCGGTGGGCACGCTGCGGATGGTCAAGCGTGAGGATCAGCGCGAAAAGCTGCTGGACGTGATCGACCATGACGTGCGGCGGCTGGATCGGCTGGTCAGCGACATTTCAAACGCCTCGCGGCTGGATTCGGAACTGGTCAAGGAAGAGGAAGAGCAGTTCAACCTGCTCAACATGATCGGCAACCTCAACCAGTATCTGGGCGAGGAAGCGAAGGCGAAAGGCATCGACTTTATCACCGATCTGCCGCCCGATCCGATCCTTGTGCATGGGCTGGAGGCCCGGCTGGCACAGGTATTTGTCAACCTGATCACCAATGCGATTTCCTTCTGCGAGGACGGCGATGCCATCCGGGTCTGGGCGCGCAAGCGCGAGAACCGTGTGCTGGTTGTGGTCGAGGATACAGGACCCGGCATCCCCGAACAGGCGCTCTCCAAGATCTTTACCCGCTTCTATTCGCAGCGGCCCGAAGAGCATTTCGGAAACAACTCGGGCCTTGGCCTCGCGATTTCCAAACAGATTGTAGAGGCACATGGCGGCGTGATCTGGGCCGAAAATATCCGCCCGACAGAAGCCGACATCACCTCCGATCCGCTGGGTGCGCGTTTCGTTGTCGGTTTGCCGACCTGACCCAAGGCGCCGACATCCTGCATGGCAGCACCGTCCGTGTGGGCGATCGGGGTGTTCTGATTATCGGACCTTCCGGGTCGGGCAAATCCGCTCTGGCGCTGCAATTGATTGCCCTGGGCGCGGACCTGGTCGCGGACGACAGAACGCGGGTTGTGCGGGAGGGCGACAATGTGATTGCGCAGGCTCCTGAAACCATTTCGGGCCTGATCGAGGCGCGGGGTGTCGGCATCCTGCGGCTGCCTTCTGCGGGACCGACCCCGCTGGCGCTGGTTGTCGACATGTCACACACCGAGGAAGAGCGGCTGCCGCCGCAGCGGACCGCCTTTGTTCACGGGCGTGAACTGCCCTGCCTGCACCGGGTTGAGGGACCACAGTTTGCACCCGCCATCTTGCTTTATCTGCGTTGCAGCATAAATTCGGCGCCATGAGCCAAAGTGAATCAGCCGGGCCGACCGATCCGCGCAGCACGCGACCGCATATCGTGCTGGTCACGGGGCAGGCCGGTGCGGGGCGATCGACCGCCCTCAATGTGCTGGAGGATGCGGGGTTCGAGGCGATTGACAACCTGCCCCTGCGATTGATGCCCGCCTTGCTGGCCGCGCCTGCCCGGGAAAGCCCGATGGCGCTGGGGATCGACCCGCGCAACCGGGACTTTTCGCTCGATGCGATGATGGACCTGCTGCGTCAGCTTGCGGCGGCACCCGACGTGATTTCGGAACTGCTGTATCTCGACTGTTCGACGGATGTGCTGCTGCAACGGTTTTCCGAGACCCGCCGCCGCCATCCGCTTGCCCCTGTGGACCAGCCGGAGGAAGGAATCCGGCGCGAACGTGACCTGCTGGCGCCGATCCGCAACCGCGCGGACATCCTGATCGACACGACGTCCTACAGTATTCACCGCCTGCGCGAAGACATCGAAAAATGGTTCGTGCCCGGCGGTCAGCACCACCTTGCCGTATCGGTGCAGTCTTTCTCCTACAAGCGCGGGGTGCCAAGGGGGGTCGATATTGTCTACGACTGTCGTTTCCTGCGCAATCCGCATTACGAGAAGCCGCTGAAGGCGTTGAACGGAACCGACGCGGCAGTTGCCGACTATGTGAAACAAGACACTCGTTTCGCGGATTTTGCGCAAAAGGTACTGGACCTCAGCGTGTATCTGTTGCCAGCCTACCGGGAGGAAGGTAAGTCGCATATTTCCATCGCCTTCGGCTGTACCGGCGGGCAACACCGTTCCGTGACCATGGCCGAAGATCATGCTTTGCGTCTTGCAGAGGCCGGGTGGCCGGTGTCAATTAGGCATCGCGAACTGGACCGCCAACGGATAGCAGAGGCCCCCACTTGATTGGTATCGTGATCGTAGCGCATGGAGGATTGGCACAGGAGTATCTGTCGGCCATCGAACATGTCGTGGGGTCGCAAAATGGGGTCCGCGCCATCGCGATCCACGCCGATCACGACCGCGAGGCCAAGCAGAAAGAGATCTGTGTGGCGGCGGACGAGGTTGATCAGGGTGCGGGCGTGGTGGTGGTGACGGACCTTTTCGGCGGCTCACCTTCGAATCTGTCGCTTCTGGCCTGCAAACAGGCCAACCGGCGGATCCTATACGGGGCCAATCTTCCCATGCTGATCAAACTGGCCAAATCCCGCCAAATGGATGTACCTGATGCCGTGCGCGCGGCGCTCGAAGCTGGTAAGAAATACATCGACAGCCAGAATGTGAGCACGCATTAGAAAGCCCGACCAGTCAGATGACAGAAATTTCCGTCAAGATCGTGAATGAAAAGGGGCTGCATGCCCGTGCCTCGGCAAAGCTCGTGGAGGTGGTAGAAGCCTTTGACGCGCGCGCCGAGGTCAGCAAGGGCGGCATGTCGGCCTCGGGTGACAGCATCATGGGTCTTTTGATGTTGGCGGCCTCCCGTGGTAGCACTATTGACATCCAGACCTCGGGCCCCGATGCAGATGCACTGGCCGAGGCGCTGACGGCACTGGTTGCGGATAAGTTCGGGGAAGGATACTGACTCCGCCGATGCCCCTATGACAGAGGTAATGTTGCTTGGCGGATGAGACCCAATCTTTGACGAACGGGAATGCAAGGGTGAACACCGCCCAAGGCGAGACGGTTTCGTTCAACAAATATGACCGTCGCAGCCTGTCGTATGCCTCCACGTTCGATGATCCCTGGAAGGCGCGCGTCATCAGCGTGATGGAGCTTTTTACGGGCAAGCTGTCAATCCTGCGCATGATCCGCCAGTTCGAGAAACGTGGCGCGCCGTCGGGTCAGGCGTTCTGGCGCGCGGCGCTCGATACGATGGGCATCGACCTGACCACACCACAGGAACAACTGGACCGTATTCCGCGTGAGGGTCCGGTGGTGGTTGTGGCGAACCATCCGCATGGGATGGTCGACGGGATGATCTTTGCCGACCTGATCGGGCGTGTCCGGTCGGATTATCGCATCCTGACAAGGTCGCTGCTGACCTCCATCGACGAGGTGGCGGGCAGCTTCATGATCCCGGTGCCGTTTCCGCACGACCCGGATGCGCAGCGCAAAGGGGTTGAGATGCGGGCAAAAGCGATGGCGCACCTGAGGGACGGGGGTGTTGTCGCGCTGTTCCCCTCGGGCGTGGTGGCCGCGTCAGAGACATGGTGGGGTCCCGCCGTCGAGGCGGAATGGAACGTGTTCACCGCCAAGATGATCCGCCGCTCGGGTGCCACGGTGGTGCCGATGAAGTTTCCCGGGCAGAACAGCCGTGCCTACCAGATCGCCAATCAGCTTAGCCCGATACTGCGCCAGGGGCTGCTGTTGCATGAGATCGTTCATGCCTGCAACAAGCCGCAGGCGCCCGTAGTGGGCCATCCGATCGACCAGGCCGAAATCGACCGCTTTGCCGATGACCCGCGCGGTTTCATGACCTGGCTCCGGGCGCAGACCCTTGCCCTGAAGGACTGACAGCGCCGCTGACGGGGCGTCAGCGGGTCGGTATGGGCTCGTCGCCGCGGTAGTCATAGAAGCCGCGCTGGGTCTTGCGTCCCAGCCAGCCGGCCTCGACATACTTGGTCAGCAGCGGGCAGGGGCGGTACTTGGTGTCCGCCAGCCCGTCGTGCAGGACGTTCATGATCGCAAGGCAGGTGTCCAGCCCGATGAAATCGGCCAGTTCCAGCGGCCCCATCGGATGGTTCGCGCCCAGCTTCATGGAACTGTCGATGGATTTCACCGACCCCACGCCTTCGTACAGCGTATAGACCGCCTCGTTGATCATCGGCATCAGGATGCGGTTGACGATGAAGGCCGGAAAATCCTCGGCTGAGGCGGCGGTCTTGTTCAGCTTCTCAACCACTTCGGCGCAGGCCTTGAAGGTCTCCTCATCCGTGGCAATTCCGCGGATCAATTCCACCAGCTGCATCACCGGGACCGGATTCATGAAGTGGAACCCCATGAATTTCTCCGGCCGGTCCGTCCGGCTTGCCAGCCGGGTGATCGAGATCGAAGAGGTGTTCGATGTCAGGATCGTCTCTGGTTTCAGATGGGGGATCAGGTCTTCGAAGATGGCCTGTTTCACCGTCTCGCGCTCGGTCGCGGCTTCGATGATCAGATCGCTCGCCCCGAGGTCGGACAAGGTGGTCGTCGTCTGGATGCGACCCATGGCCGCGGCCTTGTCTTCGGCGGTGACTTTCTCGCGCTTGACCTGGCGTTCGAGGTTTCCGTCAATGACCTCAATCGCCTTGCGCAGGGCATCTTCCGAAACATCCGTGAGTTTGACGTCGTAACCGGCAAGCGCCATCACGTGGGCGATGCCATTGCCCATCTGTCCTGCGCCTACGATACCGATTGTCTGGATGCCCATGACCCGTCCCTTTTTCTGAGTTCAGGTCACATTAAGGCCTGCGGGCAGGGTGCCGCAAGGGCCGCCGGTGCCTAAAAGGCTCGGCAAATTCTGCCATTTACGGAATCGCAAGCCGGTGCGGGTCATCTTGTCTGCGGGTGAGTTAGATGAGGTGGGTTGGATGACCTATGATATGCTGGGGCCGGGGGCCCTTGATTACTTTCCGTGCCGATATGCGCGGTCGAAACTGATGTTCCGGGGGCCGGCGCGCGATCTGACGGACCCCTACATCGCCTTTCTGGGCGGGACGCGAACCTACGGCAGGTTCATCGAAACGCCGTTCCCCGCCTTGGTCGAGCAGGTGCTGGAACGGCCTTGCGTGAATTTCGGTCAGCCCAATGCCGGGATCGACACCTTCGTGCATGATCCTTTTGTGGTCGGTGCGGCTCAGCGGGCAGATGCGGTCGTTCTGCAGGTCATGGGGGTGCAGAACATGTCGAACCGGTTCTATACCGTCCATCCGCGCCGCAACGACCGGTTCGTGGCCCCCTCGCCATTGTTGCAGTCCATCTATCCGGAGGTGGATTTCGCAGATTTTCATTTCACCGGCCATTTACTGAGCCGTCTGGAGAAAGTGTCTGCAGAGCGGTTCGCGGTTGTCCGCCGCGAGTTGCAGCGGGCATGGGTGGCACGAATGAAATTGCTGCTGGGGCAGATTGGCAGGAAGTGTACGTTGCTCTGGTTTTCGGATCGCCGTCCGTCGCCTGTCGATCTCGCCACTGTGGGGGAGGCGGGCTTCGGCCCGTTCTTTGTGACCGCGGGGATGCTGGCTGAGGTGGCGGACCGTGCCGCAAACCTGGTCGAGGCGGTGGTGTCGCCCGAGGCGTTGGCCAGCGGAACGGAAGGAATGGTTTTCGCCCCGATGGAGGAGTTGGCCGCGCGCCGGATGCTGGGGCCGATGGCCCATGCGGAATGCGCCAAAGTGCTGGCCGGGGCATTCCGCGGCGCCTGACGGGCCAGGCACCTGAAACGGACAAGGCCCGCCAAAGGGGCGGGCCTTGAACATGTTTCCGAAACGGTCCGGCGGACCGGCTCAGATCAGAGTTTCTCCATCAGCTCGGGCACGGCCTCGAAGAGGTCCGCGACCAGGCCATAGTCCGCCACCTGGAAGATCGGCGCTTCCTCGTCCTTGTTGATGGCGACGATGACCTTGGAATCCTTCATGCCCGCAAGGTGCTGGATCGCGCCGGAGATGCCGACGGCCACGTAGAGATCCGGTGCCACGACCTTGCCGGTCTGGCCGACCTGCCAGTCGTTCGGGGCATAACCGCTGTCGACCGCCGCGCGTGACGCGCCGACGGCGGCGCCGAGCTTGTCCGCCAGTTTCTCGATCAGGGCAAAGTCCTCTTCGGAGCCAACGCCACGGCCGCCGGAGACAACCACGCCAGCCGAGGTCAGGTCGGGGCGGTCGCTTTCGGCGACTTTGTCCTCGACCCAGCTCGACAGGCCGGGATCGTCCGCTGCGTTCACCGTCTCGACCGAGGCGGAGCCGCCGTCGCCCGCCGCGTCGAAAGTAGAGGTACGGAAGGTGACGACCTTTTTCGCGTCGGAGGATTTGACGGTCTGGATCGCGTTGCCCGCATAGATCGGACGCTCGAAAGTGTCGCCGTCGACCACGCCCGAGGCGTCGGAGATGATCATCACGTCCAGCAGCGCCGCAACACGGGGCATGACGTTCTTGGCGTCGGTGGTGGCGGGGGCGACGATGTGCTCGTAGTCATCCGCAAGGCTTACGATCAGCGCAGCGGTGGATTCCGCCAGCCGGTGGCCCAGTGTCGCGTCCTCGGCCACCAGAACCTTGGCGACACCGTCGATTTTGGCGGCGGCTTCGCCCGCGGCGGCGGCAGACCCGCCAGCGCAGAGCACGGTCACGTCACCCAGCGACTTGGCCGCGGTCACGGCCTTGGCGGTGGCATCCATCGACAGTTCGCCGTCGGTGACTTCCGCGAGAAGAAGAACAGCCATTACACAACTCCCTTTTCTTTGAGTTTCGCCACCAGCGTGTCCACATCGGGCACCATTTCACCCGCGGCGCGCGCCTCGGGCTCTGCCGTCTTGACGATCTCAAGCCGGTTGGAAACCTCGACGCCGTAATCGGCGGGGGTTTTTTCATCCAGCGGCTTTTTCTTGGCCTTCATGATGTTGGGCAGCGAGGCATAGCGCGGCTCGTTCAGGCGCAGGTCCACGGTGACGACGGTGGGCATCGAGACTTCGATGGTCTGCAAACCGCCGTCCACTTCGCGCGTGACCTTGGCCTTGTCGCCGTCGATGCTGATCTCGGATGCGAAGGTCGCCTGGCTCCAGCCCATGAGCGCCGCCAGCATTTGACCGGTGGCGTTCATGTCGTTGTCGATCGCCTGCTTGCCGCAGAGGACCAGACCGGGCTGCTCTTCGTCGACGACGCCCTTGAGGATCTTGGCGACGGTCAGCGGTTCGATGTCGTTGTGCACATCCTCGGCGGCGACCACCAGGATCGCACGGTCCGCGCCCATCGCCAGCGCCGTGCGCAGGGTTTCCTGCGCCTGCTTGACCCCGATGGAAACCGCGACGACCTCATCGGCCTGTCCGGCTTCTTTCAACCGGATCGCCTGTTCGACGGAAATCTCGTCAAACGGGTTCATCGACATTTTCACGTTGGCAAGATCGACACCCGAGCCGTCCGATTTCACACGGACCTTCACGTTGTAGTCGATCACGCGTTTGACAGGCACCAATACCTTCATGTGCGTTTTTCTCCTTGGTTGCTGCTCGACCGGATGGCGCGAGCGATGGAATTGTCTTGTGTCGGTTTAGCGAAAGCTTTCGTGGCAAAACAGGACAAAATCGGCAATTGCGGGTGTCGGGACGCCGCGTTTTGGGATGTTAGCGCCGACATTCCCCGAGCGCCGGGTCAGTCGCGGTTCGCGCCGGGCACCCAGAGCACGTCATCCTTGCCCGCGTTGTTTGCCATCCGCGCCGCGACGAAGAACCAGTCGCTGAGTCGGTTCAGATATTTCACCGCCGCCTCGTTCACGTCCTCCTGTCCCGCCAGGTGAACGGTCAGGCGCTCGGCGCGGCGGGCGACGGTGCGGCAGACATGCAGATGGGCGGCAAGCGCACTGCCGCCGGGCAGAACGAAACTGCGCAGCGGCTCCAGCTCGGCGTTCATCAGGTCGATCTCGTCTTCCAGCCGTTTGACCTGTCCCGTCGTGACGCGAAGCGGCGGATAGTCCGCCTTGTCATCGGCGGCCATGTCGGGGCGGCACAGATCGGCACCAAGATCGAACAGGTCGTTCTGAATGCGGCTGAGGGCCGCGTCCGTTTCGCTCTTGGCCTCCTGTCGCGCCACCCCGACGAAACAGTTCAATTCGTCGCAGGTGCCATAGGCCTCGACCCGGACGCTGTGTTTGACCACGCGGTCGCCGTTGCCCAGGGCCGTGGTGCCGGAGTCGCCGGTTAGGGTGTAGATCTTGTTGAGAACGACCATCAGCCCAGCCCCCCGCGCAACCAGATGAACCCGAGGATCAGCAGCACTGCGATGAACTGCGCGATGATTCGCCAGCGCATCAGCTTGTTGGCGTTGCGCTTGTTGAATTCGCCGCCACCGGCAAAGCCGCCCAACCCGATCAGCAGGATCACGGCGACGGCCAGTACCGCCAGTAGCACGACGATGAATAGAGGGTCTTCAAACATGATCTTTCCCTTCCCTTGGGTCGGAACGTAGCGGGGTAGCGTCGCGGCGCAACCCCTGACCTGCGCCGGTGATCCGATCCAGCAGGCGCGTCGGCAGCAGGCGGCGCAGTGCGCCGGCAAGGTAGGTTGGCGTTGTGACGTAATAGCGCGGGCGGGGTTTGCGGGCTTCGCAGGCGTGAATGAGGCGCTTCAGCACGGCCTCCGGCCCCAGTTCGAACCGGTCGGGACCGGTGGAGGCATACAACCGTTTGCGCAGCTGGCTGCGGTACTGCGCGGCGCGCGGCGAGGCTTCCCAGTCGATCCAGCGTTCGAAATGGGGGATCGAGTTGACCCTGATTTTCGACGTGACCGGTCCCGGTTCGATCAGGCAGATATGCAACCCGGTGCCGCGCATTTCGATCCGCAGGGTGTCGGTCAGCCCTTCGAGCGCGAATTTGGTGGCACTGTAGGCGCCGCGCCAAGGCATCGTGACCATGCCGAGAACGGAAGAACACTGCACGATCCGCCCGTGCCCCTGGCCTCGCATCACGGGGATGACCGCACGGGTCAGGCTGTGCCAGCCAAAGAAGTTGGTTTCGAAAATGCTGCGCAAGCCGTCGGTGGGCAGATCCTCTACCGCGCCGGGCAAGGCGAAGGCACCGTTGTTAAAGAGCGCGTCCAGCGTTCCGCCTGTCGCCGCAAGCACCTCGTCCAGTGCCGTGCGAATGCTGTCCTCGTCCGCATAGTCAAGGCGGGGTGCCTCGAACCCCTCGGCGCGCAGACGGTCGCAGTCTTCCTGCTTGCGGCAACTGGCAAAGACACGCCAGCCACGGGCACGCATGCCCCGCGCACAGGCCAGCCCGATGCCGCTGGAACAGCCGGTGATCAGGATGGAACGTGTCGACATGAAAAGGGCCCCCGCACTGGAGACCCTTCATCGCGTGCCCTGCAGGCTTTGGCAAGGCGGGCTCAGCCGCCGGTCAGCAACCAATCGGCCATCCAGCCCTCCGGGCTGCCATCGAGCGGCTGCATCTTGACCCAGCCGTTGCCGTTGTCGAGCAGGACGCGCACCTCGTCGCCTTCGGTGAGTTTTGCCACCACGCCGTGATCCGTACCCGGCCCGCCGCGCACATTTACGCGACTGCCCGATACAATCCGCACATCTCCACCCGTCGCGGCGGAGGTCGCCATGTTCACACCATCGTTCGGGTCGATCAGGCTTGGGATGATGGCCGGGGTGTCGGCGCTGGCGGTCAGCACGCCCGCATTCTGCGGCACACCGGTGTTATTCACGGATACTTTTGCGACCGCCGGCGTAATCTTCCGCTCTGCGGCCTCTGTTTTGTTCGGCACATCGGTCAGCGTCGTCAGGTTCAAAGAGACGCGTGTCACGACGTCGCTGTCGGCGGAATCGTCGAAAGGCGGGTCGGTATCGACGAAGGCACTGCGCGTGGGTGCCGACGCGTCGCTTTCGATGTTTGTGATCACGGTCGGCTGTGACCGCTCCTGCGGCTGCGCTGCGGAGGCCATACTGGCGATCTGCGCGCTGCGCGGTTCGAAATCCGGGCCGCCGCTCATTTCATAAAAGGCCCAGCCCAGAAAACCGAAGCTCAGCAGGATAAAGCGTTTCATGACATCCCCCAATGTACGCGTGTCAGGATACTAACACAGTTCCCGCACCGTTTGGTTCCATACCCGAAAAATAAACCCACGCTACCCATAATATCCGTCGGGTTACTGAACCGCTGAAAATAAGAAGCCAGCGGCATTCGTACGCTTGCCGGACAAGCGGCGCTTGGATAGAAAGTCCTCCATGTCTGATGTTACCGATCCTCCCCCAGCGGACCCGCACAACATGTCCGAACCGCTGCGCCGCGCGCTGGGCGACAGGTATCTCACCTACGCGCTCAGCACGATCATGCACCGGGCGCTGCCCGATGCCCGTGATGGCCTGAAACCGGTGCACCGCCGCATCCTTTTTGCGATGCGCGAATTGCGGTTGTCCTCGACCGGCGGTTTCCGCAAGTCGGCCAAGATCTCGGGCGACGTGATGGGCAACTACCACCCGCACGGGGATGCCGCGATCTATGACGCGATGGCGCGTCTCGCCCAGGATTTCAACGTGCGTTACCCGCTGGTGGACGGGCAGGGCAACTTTGGCAATATCGACGGCGACAATCCCGCCGCCAGCCGCTACACCGAGGCGCGGATGACCGCCGTGGCCGAGGCCATGCTGGAGGGTCTGAACGAGAATGCCGTCGATTTCCGCGAGAATTACGACGGCACGCTGACCGAACCGGCGGTGTTGCCCGCGCAGTTCCCGAACCTTCTGGCCAATGGGTCGAGCGGCATCGCCGTGGGCATGGCCACGAACATTCCACCGCACAACATCGCGGAGCTTTGCGATGCCTGCATCCATCTGATCAAGACACCGGATGCGCGGGACGACACGTTGCTGAAATATGTGCCCGGCCCGGATTTCCCCACCGGCGGCGTCATCGTGGAACCGGCCGAGAGCATCGCGCAGGCCTACCGCACCGGCAAGGGCGGCTTCCGTCTGCGCTGCCGCTGGCAGATCGAGGACCTGGGCCGGGGCCAGTGGCAGATCGTCGTCACTGAGATTCCCTACCAGGTGCAGAAGTCCAAGCTGATCGAAAAGATCGCGGAACTGATCCAGACCAAGAAGATCCCGATCCTGGGCGATGTGCGTGACGAATCCGCCGACGACGTCCGTATGATCATCGAACCGCGGTCGCGTTCGGTGGACCCTGAGGTGCTGATGGGGATGCTGTTCCGCAACTCCGATCTTGAGGTGCGGTTTTCGCTGAACATGAACGTGCTGATCGACGGGGTGACGCCCAAGGTCTGCAGCATGAAGGAAGTGCTGCGCGCCTTTCTCGATCATCGCCGCGAGGTGCTGCAACGCCGATCCCGCCACCGGATGGACAAGATCGACAACCGGCTGCAAGTGCTGGAAGGCTTCATCGTTGCCTTCCTCAACCTTGACCGCGTGATCGATATCATCCGCTACGACGACGACCCCAAGGCCGCGCTCATGCGCGAGGATTGGGGCAAGGACCACGTCCGGGCGATGGACGAAAAGGACTACGTCAGCCCCGTACCGGGCGACGGCGAATTGTCCGAAGTGCAGGTCGATGCGATCCTGAACATGCGCCTGCGATCCTTGCGGCGGCTCGAAGAGCTGGAGCTGCTGCGCGAGCAGTCCGAATTGATGGAGGAACGCGCGGGGCTGGAGGATTTGCTGGAAAGCGAAGACCTGCAATGGGACAGCATCACCGAACAGCTGCGTGCCACCAAGAAGCAATTCGGCAAGGACTGGATCATCGACGGTGTGGACTGCGGCAAGCGGCGGACCGATTTCGCCGAGGCAGGTGTGGTCGAGGATGTGCCGATCGAGGCGATGATCGACCGCGAGCCGATCACCGTCGTCTGTTCCGAGATGGGATGGATACGGGCCATGACCGGCCATATCGACCTGAACCGCGAGTTGAAGTTCAAGGACGGTGACGGCCCCCGGTTCATATTCCATGCCGAAACGACCGACCGGCTGCTGGTGTTCGGGTCGAACGGACGTTTTTATACGATTTCGGCGGCGAACCTTCCTGGCGGACGTGGCATGGGCGAACCCCTGCGTCTGATGGTGGACCTGCCGAACGAGGTGCGGATCGTGGACTTGTTCATCCACCAGCCGGATCGCAAGCTGCTGGTGGCCTCAACCGCGGGGGACGGCTTTGTCGTGCCTGAGACCGACGTCGTGGCCCAGACCCGCAGCGGCAAGCAGGTGCTGAACGTACGCGGTGACGCACGGGCGCTGGTCTGCAAGCCGGTCCGGGGCGACCGCGTCGCCGTGGTGGGCGAGAACCGCAAGGTGCTGGTCTTCGGGCTTGACGAACTGCCCGAAATGGGTCGGGGCAAGGGGGTGCGCCTGCAAAAGTACAAGGATGGCGGGCTATCCGACGCCACCACTTTCGATGGCGCAACCGGGCTGACCTGGCTGGATCCGGCGGGCCGCACCCGGACGGAGATCGAGCTGACGGAATGGACCGGCAAACGCGCCTCTGCCGGACGCATGGCGCCGCGCGGCTTTCCACGTGACAACAAGTTCACCTGACCGGACCGTTCAGGCATGAGCGAGAGCGCAGTGCCGGACAGCCCCTGGCCGGTGTCGCCCGCGACGGCCACGCCTGACCACAAACCCGCAGGAATGCAGGTCGAATTCACCGGCAGGCGCTGGGCGCTGTTCTGGCTGGCGCTCAAGACCGGATTATTCACCATCCTGACGCTGGGTTTCTACCGGTTCTGGATGAAGACGCGGTTGCGGCGCTGGTACTGGTCCGCGATCCGTCCCGGCGGGCATCCGCTGGAATATGTGGGCGATCCGCTGGAAAAGCTGCTGGGCTTCTTCATCGCGGTGGTGGTGCTGACCTTCTACATCGGCATCGTGAATCTGCTGCTGATGTTCGTCAGTTTCTCGGTCTTCAGTTCGTCCTGGCTGGGATATGTCGCCAGCTTCGCCGGTGTGATCCCCATCTGGTTCTACGCCCGCTATCGCGCGCGGCGCTACGTGCTGGCCCGGACCCGTTGGCGCGGCGTGCGCTTCGGTCTTGAGAAAGGCGCCTGGGGCTATGCCGCGCGGGCGCTGGTACACTGGGCGGTCACGATCCTGTCCCTTGGCATTCTCTGGCCCCGGATGACCTTCGCACTTGAGAAATACCGCACCGACCGCACATTCTTCGGTTCTGCCCGGTTGGTGCAGCAGGGGCGCTGGCAGACGCTCTACCGGGCGGCGGTTCCCTTGATGCTGGCGCTGCTCGCCTGTTTGGCATTCGGCCTCTGGGTTGCGCTGATAGAGCCGGTTGTGCCACCTGTCCTTGCGCGGATCGACGACATGCCGGGCGAGTTCGTCCTTGCCGTTCGTCAGGGCCATTGGCCGCCGTCCTGGCAGGATCCGCAACGGCTTTGGGCTGTGCCGGTGCTGCTGTCCGCCCTCGTCTATGGCGCGATCCACTACCGCTGGGTGGCCAAGCGGATCATGGCGAATCAAAAGGCCGCCTACGGCATCAGCTTTGCGTCCCGTCTGCGGGGGCCGCGAATAGCGATGATCTACACGCTCGGCATTTTCATCTCCTACATCGTATTGCTGTTTGGCATCAGCCTCCTGGTGATGCTGGGCCTTGCGATGTACGGGCAGCTGGGCTGGCTTGACCCCGCCGACAGCATGGGCCTGGGCGGCTTCGGCGACCTGCCGCGCTGGCTGTCCTTCGGTATCCTTGGCGTGCTCTACCTGTCGGTGTTTCTGATGTGGGGGGTGCTGCACAATACCTTCGTCACATTCCCGATCATGCGGCACCTGGCGCGGACCACGACCCTGCCGACCACGGCGGGCCTGCACATGATCAGCCAGCGCGACCGGGACGCCTTTGCCGAAGCCGAAGGCTTTGCCGAGGCGCTGGACCTGGGGGTGGCGATATGAGCGTTGGCTTCGACGGTATGGGCGCGGCCTACTTCGAAGGCGACAGGCCGGTGGCCGAGGAAGTCAGCCTGCACATCGCATCCGGGATCCTGCAGATCGGGCTGGACGACGGGCGCATCCTGCGCTGGCCGGTGGGGGATGTGCGGCAACTGCCCGATATGGCAGGCAGAAACGGCGTCATTCTGCGATTGGTCGGCGACCCGTTGGCGCGGCTGTATGTTACTGACACCAGCCTGTTGCCGCGTCTGACCAACCGGCTGCGCCGCAGCCCGCCGAATGGCCGCGGTCGGCTGGCGGCCTGGGCCGTGGCGGCGGTGGCAGCGGTTGGTCTGCAAATCGGTGTGCTGATCCCGCTGCTGGCGGACAACATGGCGGCCTATATTCCCCCGGCAGGCGAACGCGCGTTGGGGGAGGCGACCTTTGGCCATATTCGCGAAGCCCTGAATGAGTCGGGCCTCAACCCCGTCCCGCTATGCGAAGCGCCGGAAGGTACGGCGGCGCTGGATCGGTTGCTGGGTCGGCTCGACCCGCCGGCCGCGGAAGGACAGAAGGTCACTGTCGCGGTGCTGGATCATGAAATGGTCAACGCCTTTGCCTTGCCGGGTGGGTTTGTCGTGCTCTTTCGCGGGCTCATCGACGCGGCGGAGGGTCCTGACCAGGTCGCAGCGGTGCTGGCGCACGAGATCGGCCATGTGGTCAGCCGTGATCCGACCCGTCATGCGCTGCGATCCGCGGGATCCATCGGGGTGCTGGGGCTGCTCTTTGGCGATTTCGCCGGCGGCGCGGCGGTGCTGTTTCTGACTGAAAGACTGATTTCCGCGCAATATGCGCAGGAGGCCGAGGCGGGCGCCGATCGTTTCGCCCATGACCAGCTGCACCGGGCGGGCATCAGCCCCGCCGCGCTGGGCGATATGTTCGAAGGGTTCCGCCGCCGGTTCGGGGATCATGACGGCGTGACCGCGCATTTCCTGAGCCACCCGAGGCTGGCAGAACGGATTGCGGCGGCACGCGAGGCCGTCGACGCCGAAGCCGACTACCGGCCGTCGATGAGCGCCGCGGACTGGACCGCGCTGCGCGCCATCTGTGACTAGCCTTCAAGCGGTTTGGCTGTCATCCAGACACCGCCTTCGGGGCGCAGGGTCAGAATCATCACCGGCTTGGGTTGCTTTCCGGGGACAGGGGTGAACTCGAACCGGGACAGAAGGGTGGCGAGGATGATCACCGCTTCCTGCAGGGCAAAGGATGCGCCGATGCAGATGCGGGGGCCATCGCCAAAAGGCAGATAGGCATAGCGGTCGATCGACTTGCGGTCGGCAAATCGCTCTGGGTCGAAACGGTCGGGGTCGTCCCACAGCAGCGCGTTCCGACCCAAGGCGTAGATCGGGATCATCACCGTGTCGCCGGGCCTGATTTCGCGGTCGCAAAGGGTGTCGTGCTTCTGCGCGGTGCGGGAGATGATCCCGGCAGCGGGATAAAGGCGCAGGGTCTCGTCGATGATCATGCGGACATAGGGCAGCTTCTCGACGTCGTCGCCGGTGCAGGCACGACCTTGCAGCACCTCCTGGACTTCCTTGCGGGCGCGGGCCTGCACCTGCGGGTCAAAGCCCAGCAGATACATTGCCCAGGACAGGGTCAGCGCGGTGGTTTCATGACCCGCCACGATAAAGGTCAGCAGATTGTCACGCAGTTCCGCCGTGGACATCTGGCGCTTGGTCTTGGGGTCGACGCCCTCCAGCAGCAGGTCCAGCAGGTCGGGCACGCCCTCGTGCCCGCGTTGGGCGCGCGCCTCGATGGCACTGTCGGCCATCGACTTCATCTCCTTCAGCGCGGCCCCCGACATCAGCCGACCGGGGCGCGGCACCCAGTCGGGGAAACCCAGTACGTCGAACAGGCTGATCTTTCCGGCTTCGGCGATGTAATCGTCGATGGCGCCGTGTACCTTGTCGCGATCGAAGGTGTCGCCGCCCGAAAACGTCACATCGCCGATCACGTCGAAGGTCGTGGTGACCATCTCGTCCAGCATGTTCACCGCGCGCGGCCCCGCCGCGCCGATCCGGGCGGCGGCACGTTCGGCGGCTGCCGTCATGATCGGCGACAGGTTCATCACGTTGCGGTGCGAGAACACCGGCGCCGCCGCCCTGCGCTGCCAGCGCCAGTGCGCGCCTTCGGCAATGAACAGGCTCTCTCCGATGGCCGGTTTCAGCAGGTTCTTCGTCACCAGCGATTTGGGATAGTCGTCCAGCCGGTCCAACAACACCTCGCGGATTGCGCCGGGGTCCATGACCATGTGCCAGCGTTTGCCGGTCTTGCCCGACACCATGGGCTGCCGGGTCGCGATGTCCGGTATGATGCTCAGCACGTTACGCCGCGCTTCGGTGAGGCTTTTGAATATGCCCCAGGGTTCGGTGACAAGGGGCACGCGGACGGGCAGGGTGGTTGTCATGGGTCGCTCCTTTGGGCATCTGCCGTGAAAGATAGGGGGCCGGCACCGCTTGGCCAACGCGGCAATTGATTGCACCGGCGGCAGCCATCGGGTATCGCCATTGAAAGCTTGGTGCTGAAGGGGATAGAGATGATCCGCGTACTTGCCGTATTGATTTCCGTGGTGTTCCTGGCCGCCTGCAATGGCGCGGCGGATCTGAACAAGGCGCCGGTGCCTCTGGGCGACTTCAACCTTGTGCATAACATCGCGGTGGCGCCCAAGGCGGTGAAGGGTCCACTGAGCCGGGAGGTCTCCAAGGCGCAGCTGACCAAGGCGCTGACCGACGCCACCGAAGAGCGGTTTGGCCGCTACAATGGCAGCCGCGACTATCATTTCGGCATGAGCATCGAAGGTTACGTGCTGGCGCAGCCGGGCATTCCCGTGGTGTTCGCGCCCAAGTCGATCCTGATCATCAACCTGACCGTCTGGGACGATGCGAAGAACGTCAAGCTGACCGAAAAACCGCATCAGATCACGGTTTTCGAATCCCTCGACCAGGGGCCGGTTGTCGGGTCGGGCTATACCAAATCAGCCGAGGAGCAGCTCAAGAACCTCAGCCAGAACGCCGCCAAGGCGATCGAGAGCTATCTGGTGAAGATGAACAAGGAAAAGGGCTGGTTCCGGGGCAACGGCGCCCCGGCGGCCGTTGTGGCGGATACCGACGCCTGAAGGTGCTGAACGTCGCGGTGCGAAGTCGCGCTTGATTTTACCGCTCAGACCCAATACATCGCGCGCCAGATAGGACCGGGCCCATGCGGCCCCTCAATTCAAAAAGGGTGCTAATACCATGGCAAAGGCAAAGTTTGAACGTAACAAGCCGCACGTCAACATCGGTACGATTGGTCACGTTGACCACGGCAAGACGACGCTGACGGCGGCGATCACGAAGTACTTCGGTGACTTCCGTGCGTATGACCAGATCGACGGTGCACCGGAAGAGAAGGCGCGCGGGATCACGATTTCGACCGCGCACGTGGAGTACGAGACCGAGAACCGTCACTACGCGCACGTCGACTGCCCCGGTCACGCGGACTACGTCAAGAACATGATCACCGGTGCGGCGCAGATGGACGGCGCGATCCTGGTGGTGAACGCGGCCGACGGCCCGATGCCGCAGACGCGTGAGCACATCCTGCTGGGCCGCCAGGTGGGCATCCCCGCGATGGTCGTCTACATGAACAAGGTTGACCAGGTGGACGACGAGGAGCTGCTGGAGCTTGTCGAGATGGAGATCCGCGAGCTGCTGTCGTCCTACGACTATCCCGGCGACGACATCCCCGTCATCCCCGGCTCGGCGCTGGCGGCGATGAACGGCGACAACCCCGAGATCGGCGAAGAGTCGATCAAGAAGCTGATGGCGGCGGTTGACGACTACATCCCCACGCCCGAGCGTGCGGTGGACCAGCCGTTCCTGATGCCGGTGGAGGACGTGTTCTCGATCTCCGGTCGTGGTACGGTTGTGACCGGTCGTGTTGAGCGCGGCGTGATCAACGTGGGCGACGAGATCGAGATCGTGGGCATCCGCGACACCAAGAAGACGACCTGCACGGGTGTGGAAATGTTCCGCAAGCTGCTGGACCGTGGTGAAGCGGGCGACAACATCGGCGCGCTGCTGCGCGGCGTTGAGCGTGACGGCGTTGAGCGCGGCCAGGTGCTGTGCAAGCCCGGTTCCGTGACCCCGCACACCAAGTTCGAAGCCGAAGCCTATATCCTGACCAAGGAAGAGGGTGGCCGTCACACGCCGTTCTTCGCGAACTACCGTCCGCAGTTCTACTTCCGGACGACGGACGTGACCGGTACGGTTCAGCTGAACGAAGGCACCGAGATGGTGATGCCGGGCGACAACGTGTCCTTTGGCGTTGAACTGATCGCGCCGATCGCGATGGAGCAGGGCCTGCGCTTTGCCATCCGTGAAGGTGGCCGTACCGTCGGCGCCGGCGTGGTGTCGAAGATCACCGACTGATCGGCATGCGCCCGCACGGGCGCGCCTGATCACAGTAAAGCAAAGGCCGCCCCTCGGGGCGGCCTTTGTCGTTCGGGGAGGTGTGACAAGGAGGGACACCGGGCCACCGGTTGCGGTGCAAGGTCCGGAAGCCCCCCGCAGCTCCGGCGGCAGCCCTTGGCCGATGCGGCTGCCCCGAACGCAAAAGAAGACATGTCAAATATGACATGTCTTCTTTGGTAGAGCTGGCGGAGGAGGGATTGGTCTAGGAAAGAGAGCTACTTGGCTTTTTTCGCCACTTTTTCTCCCTTGGTCGGTCTGTTGCCTCATCGATAGCCTGTCTGGACAATTCGACTTTCAAACCAGAGCCTGATTCCAGGAAAGCCAAGAGTGCTATTCGCAACGGCGACGACGAAATCATCAATCGGTTCATCATCTGAAATATTAAGCGTATAGCCACTTCGTTCGATCAACAGCTCCACCAGAATCCAGGCTGTGCGCTTGTTACCGTCAACAAACCCGTGGTTGCCAACCACGCTTTCCAAAAGCGCAGAAGCCTTTGCCGCGATCGAACGGTGATATCCAGAGTATGGCCTTGAAATTGCGGACTGGATGAGGTGAAGGCTGGAAACACCATCACGACCACCATAGATCAGGGCCTCATCGTGAGCGGCCATCGCGTCGGCGAGAGTTATCCGGTAATGGCGTTTACCGATCCGCAAGTCGCTGCAACGCAACGCCTCGCTTGCTGGAGACTTCTTTGATCGTCTTAACCGTCTTCGGGTTGCTTTTCGACGTACTCACGCTCGTCCCGACGGCGACGAACTTACCGCTTTTTGCGTTACGGGCGATCCATCCCCCGTTTACTACGGTTTTTTTCGTATTGTTCGCCATGCTCTCCACTCAGACACTAAAACGCTTCAACGCTATATATCATATGCGAGGTATCGTTGCGCAAGAATCTGTAAGAAGCGGCATGCAAAAAGAAAGCCCCCGCTGATGTCTCAGCGGGGGCTTGTCATTTCTGCCGGGGCCGGAACGGGCATTTCTGGGAAATACCCTGCCTCCGGCTGGACAGGCCCCGAAGGCGGGGCAGTCCGGCTTACCAATCTTCGCGTACGACAACCCGTGTCTTGATCGGCAGCTTCATCGCGGCCAGGCGCAGCGCCTCGCGGGCCACGTCGTCACCGACACCGTCGATTTCGAACATGATCCGGCCGGGCTTGACCTTGGCTGCCCAGAAGTCGACAGAACCTTTACCCTTACCCATACGCACTTCGACGGGCTTGGAGGTCACGGGTACATCCGGGAAGATGCGGATCCAGACGCGGCCCTGACGCTTCATGTGGCGCGTCATGGCACGGCGTGCGGCTTCGATCTGACGTGCTGTCACACGCTCCGGCTGCAGCGCCTTCAGGCCGTAGGTGCCAAAGTTCAGGTCAGACCCGCCCTTTGCCAGACCCTTGATCGAGCCTTTGAACTGCTTGCGGAATTTCGTCCGTTTTGGCTGTAGCATCTATCTACTCCTTACCGGCGACCGCCGGCACCGCGAGGTGCTGGGCCGTCTTGAAGTTCCTGGTGCTTGCGGTCACGGGCGCCCGGGTCATGTTCCATGATCTCGCCTTTGAAGATCCAGGTCTTGATCCCGATGATGCCATAGGCGGTGGATGCCTCGACATGCGCATAATCGATGTCCGCGCGCAGGGTGTGCAGGGGCACGCGGCCCTCGCGGTACCATTCGGTCCGGGCAATCTCGGCACCGCCGAGGCGGCCTGCGAGGTTCACACGGATACCCAGGGCACCCATGCGCATGGCGTTCTGAACCGCACGCTTCATGGCGCGGCGGAAAGACACCCGGCGCTCCAGCTGCTGTGCGATGCTCTCACCGACCAGGGCGGCGTCCAGTTCGGGTTTGCGGACCTCGACGATGTTGAGGTGCAGTTCCGAGCTGGTCATCTTGGCGATCTTCTGGCGCAGGCCTTCGATGTCCGCACCTTTCTTGCCGATGATGACGCCGGGACGCGCGGTGTGGATCGTCACACGGCACTTCTTGTGCGGGCGTTCGATGATCACACGGGCTACGCCGGCCTGCTTGCACTCTTCCTTGATGAAGGCGCGGATGGCCAGGTCTTCCAGCAGCAGATCGCCGTAGTCCTTCGTATCGGCATACCAGCGGCTGTCCCAAGTGCGGTTGACCTGCAGGCGCATGCCGATCGGGTTTACTTTGTTACCCATTATGCTTGCTCCTCAACTTGACGCACGACGATGGTGACTTCGGCAAACGGCTTCATGATCTTGCCGAACCGGCCACGCGCACGCGGGCGACCGCGCTTCATGGTCAGGTTCTTGCCGACATAGGCTTCGGCCACGATCAGCTCGTCCACGTCCAGGTTGTGGTTGTTTTCGGCGTTGGCGATGGCGGACTGAAGGCATTTCTTCACGTCCACCGCGATCCGCTTCTTGGAGAAGGTGAGGTCCGTGAGGGCACGCTCCACCTTCTTGCCGCGGATGAGGCCAGCAACGAGGTTCAGTTTCTGCGGCGACGTCTTGAGCATGCGCAGCTTTGCGCGCGCTTCGTTGTCTGCCACGCGGCGGGGATTCTTATCCTTGCTCATGGCTTATTTCCGCTTTGCTTTTTTGTCTGCGGCATGACCGTAGTAGGTCCGTGTCGGGGAATATTCACCGAACTTCTGACCGATCATGTCTTCGCTGACGTTGACGGGAATGTGCTTGTGACCGTTGTAGACGCCGAACGTCAGGCCGACAAACTGCGGGAGGATCGTGGAACGGCGGGACCAGATCTTGATCACTTCGTTCCGGCCGCTCTCACGCGACGCTTCGGCCTTCTTGAGGACATAAGAGTCGACAAAAGGGCCTTTCCATACTGAACGAGACATCTATTAACGCCCCTTCTTCTTGGCGTGCCGCGAGCGGATGATCAGCTTGCTGGACGCTTTGTTCTTGTTGCGGGTCTTGGCACCCTTGGTCGGCTTGCCCCAAGGCGTCACCGGGTGACGACCACCAGAGGTCCGGCCTTCACCACCACCGTGCGGGTGGTCGATCGGGTTCATCACCACACCACGCACAGACGGGCGGATGCCCTTGTGACGCATGCGGCCCGCTTTGCCGTAGTTCTGGTTGGAGTTGTCGGGGTTGCTGACGGCACCGACGGTGGCCATGCATTCCTGACGCACCAGGCGCAGTTCGCCGCTGCTCAGACGGATCTGGGCGTAGCCGCCATCGCGGCCCACGAATTGTGCGTAGGTGCCTGCGGCACGGGCGATCTGACCGCCTTTGCCGGGTTTCATTTCGATGTTGTGGACGATCGTGCCGATGGGCATGCCGGAGAAGGGCATCGCGTTGCCCGGCTTGATGTCGACCTTCGCGCCCGCGATGACCTTGTCACCGACGGCCAGACGCTGAGGCGCCAGGATATAGGCCTGTTCGCCATCTTCGTACTGGATCAGGGCAATGAAGGCTGTCCGGTTCGGGTCATATTCGATCCGCGCGACAACAGCGGACATGTCCAGCTTGTTGCGCTTGAAATCAACGATACGGTAGAGGCGCTTTGCACCACCACCTGTACGACGCATTGTGATCCGTCCGGTGTTGTTCCGACCGCCCGATTTCGTCAGACCCTGCGTGAGGGCCTTGACGGGGCGTCCTTTCCAAAGCTCCGAACGGTCGATCAGTACCAGCCCACGCTGGCCCGGCGTCGTCGGTTTGTACGACTTGAGTGCCATGTTGTCTGTCTTCCGTTTAGCTGTGCGCCACCCCGAAGGGCGGCTATGGTTATAGGGCCCCGAAGGTCCCCGATTTTGTGTCCATGCGAACAAAGGCAAAGCCCCGGACGAATCCGGGGCTAGGCCGATGGGGTCGTTTAGGGGGGATTGAGTGGGGGGTCAAGGGGCCGAAGGCGTTGCATTCACCAATATCCCTTTCACCTGGACAATGAAACATCGCATGACCGGGCCGTAGGGAGCAGACATGCCTGCAGAAGCCTTCAGGTTGTCCCCTCTGTGCCTTTCCCAAGGGCCTAGCAAGCAGTCCATCCCGCGACCCCGGCACAGAAAAAGCCCCCGACCTTGCGGTCAGGGGCCTTGCGTTCTTGCGGTAGGGTGGGTTGCGACCCACCAGCCGATCAGAGACCGGTGGTCACGTCGATCGTGTTGCCTTCTTCCAGCGTCACATAGGCCTTCTTGACGTCTTTGCGCGTGCCGATCTGGCCGCGGAAACGCTTGACCTTGCCCTTGGTGATGGTCGTGTTCACGGCCTTCACCTTGACACCGAAGAGCGCCTCGACGGCCTCTTTGATCTGGGGCTTGTTGCTGTCCATCGCCACTTCGAAAACAACCGCGTTGGCTTCGGATGCCATGGTCGCTTTTTCGGTGATGATCGGCTTGCGGATCACATCGTAATGTTCGTGCTTGGCGCTCATTTCAAACGGGCCTCCAGTGCTTCGACACCCGCTTTCGTGATCACCAGGGTATCACGCTTGAGGATGTCATAGACATTTGCACCCATGGAGGGCAGCACATCGAGACCTTCGATGTTGCGGGCCGCCTGGGCGAAGTTTTCATTGACTGAGGCTCCGTCGATCACCAGCGCGCGCTTCCAGCCCAGAGAGCTGATCTGCTTGGCCAGTGCGGCGGTCTTCCCTTCCGAAGTCGCCTCGTCGATGATGACAAGAGCGCCCGCTTTCGCCTTGGCCGACAGCGCGTGGCGCAGGCCCAGCTTGCGGAACTTCTTGGTCAGCTCGTGGCCGTGGCTGCGCGGGGTCGGACCCTTGTAGATACCACCCTTGCGGAAGATCGGAGCAGAGCGCGCGCCGTGGCGTGCGCCGCCGGTGCCTTTCTGACGGTAGATCTTCTTGGTCGAGTAGCTGACTTCGGACCGTGTCTTGACCTTGTGCGTGCCTTGCTGGGCGTTGTTACGCTGCCAGCGCACGACGCGGTGCAGGATGTCGGCGCGTGGCTCAAGGCCGAACAGGGCCTCGTCCAGATCTACCGAACCGGCCTTGCCGCCGTCGAGTTTGATGACATCGAGTTTCATGCGTCACCTTCTTTCTTGTCTTCGTCAGCGGCCGGTTCATCGGAACCTTCGGCTGCGATTTCCTCTTCGGCTGCCTTCAGCGCCTCGGCTTCCTGCGCGGCCTGCTCTTCGGCCAGACGCTTTGCTTCGGCCTCTGCCTCGGCTGCGGCTGCGGCGGCTGCCTCTTCGGCGGCTTTCGCGGCTTCGTCGGCGGCGGACTTCAGCGCGGCGGGCAGGATCGCGTCATCGGGGAACGGTTTCTTGACCGCGTCCTTGACAGTGACCCAGCCACCCTTGGAGCCGGGAACGGCGCCCTTGACCATGATCAGACCACGCGCGCTGTCGGTCTTGACGACTTCGAGGTTCTGCGTGGTGACACGGGCGGCACCCATGTGGCCGGCCATCTTCTTGCCCTTGAACACCTTGCCGGGGTCCTGGCACTGGCCGGTGGAACCGTGCGAACGGTGCGAGATCGACACGCCGTGCGAGGCGCGCAGACCGCCGAAGTTGTGGCGCTTCATCGCACCGGCAAAACCTTTACCGATGGAGGTGCCCGCAACGTCAACATACTGACCGGCAAAGTAATGGTCGGCGATGATTTCCTCGCCCACCGCGATCAGGTTGTCCGCGTCCACGCGGAATTCGGCAACCTTGCGCTTGGGTTCCACGGAAGCGGCGGCAAAGTGGCCGCGCATCGCCTTGGAGGTCCGCTTGACCTTTGCAGTGCCCGCGCCGAGCTGAACGGCGGTGTAGCCGTCTTTCTCTGCGGTGCGCTGTGCAACGACCTGAAGCTTGTCGAGTTGAAGAACGGTAACGGGGATCTGACGCCCGTCTTCCATGAACAGCCGGGTCATGCCGACTTTCTTAGCAATAACGCCTGAGCGCAACATGTTCTTGCCCTCCTTACGATTGCAGCTTGATCTCGACGTCCACGCCAGCGGCGAGGTCGAGCTTCATCAGCGCGTCCACGGTCTGGGGGGTCGGATCGACGATATCCAGCAGACGCTTGTGCGTGCGGATTTCGAATTGGTCACGGGATTTCTTGTCGACGTGGGGGCCACGCAGAACGGTGAATTTCTCGATCTTGTTCGGCAGCGGAATCGGGCCGCGAACAGAGGCGCCGGTGCGTTTGGCGGTGTTAACAATTTCTTGGGTGGAGCTGTCAAGCACCCGGTAGTCAAACGCCTTCAGGCGAATGCGGATGTTCTGGCTTTGAGCCATGTGCAAATCCCTTGTCTTTGGGATGTCAACGGATTGGAGGACGGCGCTCATCGCACGCCCTCGTCGCGTCTTGGTGTGTAAGTGAAACGGGGCGCGTGTGGACGCACCCCGACTCAATGGCCGTGCTATAGGGGATGCACCGGAACGTGGCAAGGGGTCAGTTCGGGCCGCCCCGCCTTCCGCGTGGTTTTCGCCGGTTTCAGTCCCGTCGGCGCAGCAGGGTGCTGATCTCGCGTTCGGCTTCGCCGTCGCGGATACGGCGAAACATCAGCTCCAGCCCGCCCGGCGCCAGCGTGCGGTGATATTCCTGAACCTCGTAGTCGCCCGTGGGGTCGATGAACAGTGAAAACACCGACAGCGTATCTTCCTCGATCCGTGCCCAGACAAAGGGTTCGCCCTGCAACGGATCCAGCGGCGTGGCCTTGCCAAAGAGGTTCGTTTTCATTGCGGACTGGTAGATGCCCTGGCGGGCACTGGGGAGAAAGGTGATGGTGTATCTCTTTTCCTTGCGGCGACCGTCTTCGCGCAGGGTGGCCGTTGTCCAGCTCAGGGTAAAGCCGTCGTCGTCCTCTGCCTTAATGGTGACGCTCAGGTCACGGTGCAGGGTCTCGCCGTCTATGAGCACTGTTGCTTCGCCTTCGTAGTCGCCGATGAAAGCGCCGATACCGGCGGCGCGGCCCGCAGCCGGTGCCAGCAGCGAAAAGAGGGCGATAAGGCTGACCAGCAGAAAGGCCGGGGCAATTCGGGGCGTGGAGCGTAGGTGCATCATGTCCCCACCATACCGCGATTATCGTTGCGGTGTCAGGTGTCATTCTGGCCCTTGCCGAAGGCCATAGGCGAGATGGCTCTCAGGGTGTACCCTCTGGTGGCAACAGTCGGCAAAAGGGGCGGCAGGTGGCGCAGATAAATGACAAGCGACTGAGCGCGAGGATCGAGGGCGATTTCGTGGTCTTTCTGATCGGCATACGGATCAACCGCCCTTGGAAGCCGCAGAAATGGCTGCCGGCAGTATTGGCGATGCCCCGAATGCTGCGCGAACTGCAAGCCCGCCCGGCGGCAGAGACCGGGTTTCTTGGGTACACCACGTTGGGGTTTGGCACGCTGGTCCAGTACTGGCGCAGCTACGATCATCTTGAGACCTATGCCAATGCGCCGGACGCGGCGCATTTTCCGGCGTGGAAGGCGTTCAACAAGCGGGCGCGCAATTCACGTGCCGATGTGGGGATCTGGCACGAGACCTACCTGGTGCGGGCAGGCGAGTACGAGACGGTATATAGTGGGATGCCCGACTTCGGCTTGGGCAAGGCCGCGTCTCTGGTACCGGCGACCGGCGCGATGAGCGGCTCGCGCAAGCGGCTGGAGGCGGGCTCTGGAAACTGAGCGTTTCGGGCTAATGGGTCCAGAGCCCGGGCCAGCTGGCTGGGTGCCGTGGCTGTCACATGACTTTACCGCTGAGGCTTGAATTGGTGGAACCGTTGGCCGGGTCTTGGCGTTCCTAGGTTTATATTGACATTATTTCACGGCTCGACGGGGCCGGCAGGGGGATGCACAGAATGGCTGACAGCAAGACATCGTGGAACAAGGAACTGGTGGCCGTTGGCGCGGTGGCGGTTCTGGGCTGGGGCACGGCGCTCTATTTCGTGACAGAAAATGGCCAGTCCGACCGCGCGATCCAGCGTCTTGAGAGCGACATCACCCAGCGTGAGAACGCCGAGGGCACGATAGAAGAGCTGCGGGCACAGATCGACGGCATGCAGCCCGAGATCGAAACGCTCGAAGGGGAACGTGACGCGGTGCAGGGCGAGATCGACACCCTGCAGCCGCAGCTGGAGGAAATGCAGGCCCAGCAGGCCGCCGCTGAAAGCGAAGTCGCGACCCAGCAGCAACGCGCCGACGAGCTGGAGGCGCAGCTGGCCCCCATGCGCGAGGAGATCACCAATTTCGAGGCGCGTCGCAGCGAACTGAACTCCGAGATCGAAACCCAGACGCAAGAGCTGAGCGACGTGAATGCCCGCCTTGAAGAGGCGCGGCAGGAAGAAGCTGACGTGCGCGAGACGCTGGCCTCCCTGACGGACGACAGCGCGCGTTTGTCCGACGAGGTGGCGGCGTCCGAGGCCAAGATGCAGGAACTGAGCCAGCAGGAAAGCGATCTGCGCGAACAGGTCAACTCGATGGAAACCAGCATCACCGAGATGGAGCAACGCCAGGAGACGTTGACCTCGGACATCGACAGAATGACGCAGGAGCGCACGGCGCTGGCGGCAGACGTGGAGGAGGCCGAGGCGCAGCGTCAGGAAGTGCAGCAGCTGGTAACGGAGCTGACCTCCAACGTGGAGGACCGGTCGAACAAGCTGCTGGAAATCGAAAAGCGCATCAGCGAAATGCAGGGTGAGGACATGTCTGACAGCGGCGCTGCCGCCGGGTCCGAACAAGAGGCGGCTGAGGGCGACAGCGCGACCAGCCGCCAGTCCGGCGCTGAGACCGGTCAGGCTGCCGATGCGGATTCCGAGCAGAGCGATCCAGCGGCACAGTCCGAGAGCGGAAGCGATGCGGCGGCGCAATCCGAAGGTGAAGGCGCGGAAGAGCAGGGCGGCCAGGCGTCATCCCAGTCCGGAGACGACAATACCACGGCTGCCGAAGGCGACAGCCAGCAGCAAGGCGCGACCGAAGGCAGCGATGACAGCGCGCAGGACGATCAGGCCGCGACAACGAACGGGAATGATGAACCTGCCTCAGGTGATGACCAGGCTGCGTCCGAAGGTGCAGGCCAGACTGACGCCACGAGCGAAGGTGGATCCGACGCGTCGAGCGCACAGCAGGACGATGCGTCGACGGGTCAGGACACCGCACCGGAGACCGACGGCGAAACTTCTGCCAGCACCGAAGAGGGGTCTGAGGCTGGCCAGACGGCATCTGAGACTTCCGAAGGCTCAGACGATGCGCAAGCCGCTACCGACAGCAGTGCGCAGGACGAAAGCGCGGACAGCGAAGAGGCTGACACGGGTTCCCCTGACGCTTCGGAAGAGGAAAGCGGCACGACGGACACGGACACGGATCAGTCCGGGGAAACACCACGGCAGACGGATAACTGATATCGCCGGATGACACTGAAAAGACCCCGCCGGTTCGAAACCGGCGGTGTCTTGCGTTTCCGTGTCAGCCCCAGCTGTAGTTGAAGCTGACGGAAATGCGGTCGTCCTCGGACATGTTCATCGGCACCTCATGCCTCAGCCAGCTTTCCCACAGCAGCACATCGCCGACCTTGGGGGCGACATAAGCGAATGTGCGCATCTCGGGCCGCGCATCCTTTACCCGTCCCGGTGCGGCCATCATCATCGGCAGGCGCGGGTCCTCGAACCTGATGGCGCTGGCCCCGTCAGGCATGGCGACATAAGTGGTGCCTGAAATCACCGAATGCGGGTGAAGGTGTCCGGTGTGGATGCCGCCTTCGGGCAGGATGTTGATCCATAGGTCCTCCAGCTTGAGCGTCTTGCCGTCCAGGTCGAATTGCAGATCCTCGGCAAAGGCGGCGACATGTCTGTCCAGCGCCTCGACCAGATCCTTGAAGATCGGAAAGCGGTAGGGCAGGTCGGTCAGCGATGCATAGGAGGTGTAGCCGGGATAACCGTTATCCTCGGACCATTGCTGCCCTGCCTCGTCATCTTCCGCGATGGAGTAGCACGACGCCTCCATCTCGTCCGGGTCGATGGCAGGCCCATGCGCCGACAGGGCGGCATGGTAAAGGCGGGTCACGAAGAGGGATCTGATATCAGTCATGACGGCTGGATATCCCAGCACCCGCCGCAAGGCGAGAGGGAAGCGGACCGGCTGACGGCGAAACCCGCGATTATTCAGGGGATTCGATATGAGGGGTTGCGTTGCGAAGGCTCCCGGCGTATTGGCACCCCTCATCATGAACTCCACCAGAATCATGGTCACCCCTCGGGGGCCTACTGGTGATGTTGAAAGGAAAGCGTCAATGAACGCCAAGGAACTGCAAGACAAGACACCGGACCAGCTCCGGGACGAGCTTGTCACACTGAAGAAAGAAGCCTTCAACCTGCGCTTCCAGCAAGCCACCGGCCAGCTGGAAAACCCCGCGCGCCTGCGTACCGTCAAGCGTGACGTCGCCCGCGTCAAGACAGTGTTGAATCAAAAGGCCCAAGCGGCCGCTGCGGAATAAGGAGAGCACCAATGCCCAAGCGTATCTTGTCCGGTGTCGTGACCTCCGACGCAAACGCACAGACCGTCACCGTTTCCGTAGAGCGCCGCTTTACGCATCCGGTTCTGAAAAAGACCATTCGTAAGTCCAAGAAATACCGGGCCCACGATGAGAACAACACCTACAAGGTAGGCGACAGCGTTCGCATCATCGAATGTGCGCCGAAGTCTAAGACCAAACGTTGGGAAGTGCTGCAAGCCGCTGAGGCCTGACGCACCAACCGTTAATCGAAACCCTGGGGATCAGGCACGCATCGCCCCCCAAAGGTCGGGAGAAACCAAATGATCCAGATGCAGACCAACCTGGATGTTGCTGACAACAGCGGCGCACGCCGTGTTCAGTGCATCAAGGTACTGGGTGGTTCCAAGCGTAAGTACGCGTCCGTCGGCGACATCATCGTCGTGTCGGTCAAGGAAGCCATCCCCCGCGGTCGTGTGAAGAAAGGCGACGTCCGCAAGGCCGTTGTCGTGCGCACCGCCAAGGAAGTACGTCGCGACGATGGCACCGCCATCCGTTTCGATCGCAACGCCGCCGTCATCCTGAACAACAACAACGAGCCGATCGGCACCCGGATCTTCGGGCCGGTGGTTCGCGAGCTGCGCGGCAAAAACTTCATGAAGATCATCTCGCTCGCGCCGGAGGTGCTGTAATGGCTGCCAAACTTCGCAAAGGTGACAAGGTCATCGTTCTGGCCGGCAAGGACAAGGGCAAGACGGGCAATATCCAGTCCGTGGATCCCAAGTCCGGCAAGGCCGTCGTGGAAGGCATCAACATGGCCATCCGCGCAACCCGCCAGTCCCAGGAAAGCCAGGGCGGCCGCATCCCCAAGGCGATGCCGATCGACCTGAGCAACCTCGCCATCGTCGATGCCAACGGCAAGGCGACGCGCGTGGGCTTCAAGATTGAAGGCGACAAGAAAGTGCGCTTTGCCAAAACCACGGGGGACGTGATCGATGCTTGATACCGCAACCTACACACCCCGCCTCCTGAGCGTTTACCGCGACGAGATCCGGGCGAAGCTGAAGGAAGAATTCGGCTACAAGAACGACATGATGATTCCGCGCCTCGACAAGATCGTGCTGAACATCGGGTGTGGTGCCGAAGCCGTGCGCGACAGCAAGAAAGCCAAGAGCGCGCAGGAAGATCTGACGCGTATCGCAGGCCAGAAGGCGCTGACCACGGTCGCCAAGAAATCCATCGCCGGTTTCCGTGTGCGCGAAGACATGCCGCTGGGTGCGAAAGTGACCCTGCGCGGTGAGCGCATGTATGAATTCCTGGATCGTCTGATCACGATCGCAATGCCCCGTATCCGCGACTTCCGCGGCATTTCGGGCAAGTCTTTCGACGGTCGTGGCAACTATGCCATGGGCCTGAAAGAGCACATCGTGTTCCCTGAAATCGACTTCGACAAGGTCGATGAAAGCTGGGGTATGGACATCGTCATCGCCACGACGGCGAAAACCGACGCAGAAGCGAAAGCATTGTTGAAAGCGTTCAACATGCCTTTCAATTCCTGAGCGCGGGGAAGGATTAGATATGGCTAAGAAATCCATGATCGAGCGCGAGAAGAAGCGCGAAGCAATGGTCAAGAAATACGCAGCGAAGCGTGCCGCGCTGAAGGACATCATCAGCGACGAAAGCAAGCCGATGGAAGAGCGTTTCCGCGCCTCCCTGAAGCTGGCGAAACTGCCCCGCAACTCCAGCGCGGTGCGCCTGCACAACCGCTGCCAGCTGACGGGCCGTCCGCACGCCTATTACCGTAAACTCAAAATCTCGCGTATCGCGCTGCGTGATCTCGGCTCTGCCGGTCAGATCCCCGGCATGGTCAAGTCGAGCTGGTAAGGAGCGCATGCAATGAACGATCCTATCGCAGATATGCTGACCCGCATCCGCAACAGCCAGATGCGCGGCAAATCCACCGTCATGACACCGGCCTCCAAGCTGCGTGCCTGGGTGCTGGATGTGCTGGCCGACGAAGGCTACATTCGCGGTTACGAGAAAGTGACGGGCGCCGACGGCCACCCCGCCATCGAAATCAGCCTGAAATACTACGAGGGCGAGCCCGTGATCCGCGAGCTCAAGCGGGTGTCCAAGCCCGGTCGCCGCGTCTACATGGGCGCACAAGACCTCCCGTCGGTCCGTCAGGGCCTGGGTGTGTCGATTGTCTCCACCCCCAAGGGTGTGATGTCGGATGCCGCTGCACGGACTGCCAATGTTGGCGGCGAAGTGCTCTGCACCGTATTCTAAGGAGAATTCGATGTCTCGTATTGGTAAAAAACCGGTCGAACTGCCCAGCGGCGTCTCCGCGTCCGTCTCGGGCCAGACCATTGAAGTGAAGGGCCCCAAGGGCAGCCGCAGCTTCAAGGCGACCGACGACGTCACCCTGTCGGTCGAGGACAACGTTGTCACCGTGACCCCGCGCGGCAAGTCCAAGCGCGCCCGCCAGCAGTGGGGCATGTCCCGCACCATGGTGGCGAACCTCGTCACCGGCGTGACCGAAGGCTTCAAGAAAGAGCTGGAGATCCAGGGTGTGGGTTATCGTGCCGCAATGACCGGCAACACGCTGAAACTGAACCTCGGCCTGTCCCATGACGTGGACTATGTCGCGCCCGACGGCGTGACCGTATCCGCGCCCAAGCAGACCGAAATCGTTGTGGAAGGCATTGACGAACAGCTGGTTGGTCAAGTCGCTTCGAACATCCGCGCGTGGCGCAAGCCCGAGCCCTACAAGGGCAAAGGCATCCGCTACAAGGGCGAGTTCATCTTCCGCAAAGAAGGCAAGAAGAAGTAAGGAACGCACAGATGGCAAACACGAAAAGACAGTTGTTTATCAAACGCCGCCTGCGCGTTCGGAACAAACTTCGCCGCGTCAATGCGGGCCGCATGCGTCTTTCGGTGCACCGGTCGTCGAAGAACATCAGCGTTCAGCTGATCGACGATCTGGCCGGCAAGACGATTGCCGCCGCTTCGACACTCGAAAAGGACCTGGGCATGGTCGGCAAGAACAACATCGAAGCGGCGACCAAGGTCGGCGCGACGATCGCCGAACGCGCCAAGAAAGCCGGAGTGGAAGAAGCCTATTTCGACCGTGGCGGTTTCCTGTACCACGGGAAAGTCAAGGCATTGGCCGATGCAGCCCGCGAAGGCGGTCTGAAGATCTAAGTGGCGGTGCGCAGTGAATGCGCACCCTACGATTGAGAAAGCTGTAGGGTGCGCATGCGATGCGCACCTTCGATGATCCGGGAGCCTTCCGCTCACCAAGATTGACCCAAATAAGGGCGCTTGCGTCCGCAGATCAAGGAGGCCGCAGATGGCCAGAGACGACAACCGTGGGGGCAACCGCCGCAATCAGCGCGATGAGACCCCTGAATTCGCAGACCGCCTCGTGGCGATCAACCGTGTGTCCAAGACCGTCAAGGGCGGCAAGCGTTTCGGCTTTGCCGCGCTGGTCGTCGTCGGCGATCAGAAGGGCCGCGTCGGCTTCGGCAAGGGCAAGGCCAAGGAGGTCCCCGAGGCGATCCGCAAGGCGACCGAGCAGGCCAAGCGCCAGATGATCCGCGTGCAGCTGCGCGAAGGCCGCACCCTGCACCACGACATGAACGGTCGCTGGGGTGCTGGCAAGGTCGTGATGCGGACCGCTCCCGAAGGGACCGGGATCATCGCCGGTGGTCCGATGCGTGCCGTGTTCGAAATGCTGGGCGTGAAGGACGTTGTGTCCAAGTCCGTCGGCTCGCAGAACCCCTACAACATGATCCGCGCCACCATGGACGGCCTGAAGAAAGAGCAGTCCCCCCGTGCCGTCGCGCAGCGTCGCGGCAAAAAGGTCGCGGACATCCTGCCCAAGCGTGAAGACACGAATGAAGCGTCTTCGCACGTAGCCGAGGAGGCCTAAATCATGGCGAAAACCATTGTCGTAAAGCAGATCGGCTCGCCGATCCGCCGCCCCGCAAAACAGCGTGCCACGCTGATCGGGCTGGGCCTGAACAAGATGAACCGCACTCGTGAACTGGAAGATACGCCTTCCGTGCGCGGTATGATCAATTCCATCCCCCATATGGTCGAGATCATCGAAGAAAAAGGCTGACCCGAGTTCTCGGAACTCCGGCCCCGGCATCGAGCGCCCCGCAGGAAACTGCGGGGCGCTTTGCATTCGGATATCTTTTGCGCAGGGGGATGGCCTGCTCTTTTTGAGCAGGGCGTGAAAAATTGTCCGACGTTGGCGCAATTTTCAGATAATACTGGCGCGGCAATGCGGCGGCGCTGTCGGATTGTGGTCGGTTCGTTCTGAGTGAAGGTTTTTGGAGATGCGGATCCTCGCGTTGGATGTTGCGAAGGGCGTTGGCATTCTTTTGGTCGTCTTCGGGCATGTCTGGCGTGGCGCCTTCGATGCGGGCCTTGCGATATCCCAGGGGATGTACCGGCTGATCGACAACGCGATCTATGCCTTTCACATGCCGCTTTTCTTCTTTCTTTCTGCTCTGCTGTTTGTCAGCGCGCTGCGCAGGCCGGTTGGCGCTCTGATGATCAACAGGGTCATTCGCCTGCTCTGGCCGATGGTGATCTGGACCTGGATTTTCTTTGGCACCAAGGTTGTGGTGGGCGATCTTCAGAACACGCCGACCAGCCTGAGCGATTTCCCGGTGATCCCGCTGCCACCCTATGCGCATTTCTGGTTTCTCTGGGCGCTTTTCCTGATCCAGATTGCCCTGATCCTGCTCTTGCAGCCGCTGTCCGCCGCGCACCTGCGGAGCACGGGTTTCCGGCTGGCCATGGGCGGCGCGGCGCTTGCGCTGGGTTTCGCGATGCCTTGGGTCGAGCTGCCATCGGCGCTGTTCGGTGCGGCGGTGCATCATCTCCCCTTTTTTCTGGGCGGGCTGGCCTGCGCCGGGCTGGTCGGGTTGCGCCCGCCGCTATGGGTGGCGCCAGTGGCCCTCATTGCGGCGGTGGTGTTGATCGGTCGTGCCGCGGTGCCCTATCCGCCGCTGCCGCTGACCATGGTGATCCTGCTTTTGCTGTGGCTGGCGATCACGGCGGTCTGCGCCGCTGCTGGGGACCGGCCCGGTGCCGCACTGGCCGGGCTGGCCCTGCTGGGCGGGCTTTCGATGCCGATCTACCTTGCGCACACGATTTTCTCCGCAGGTCTGCGGGAGGTGCTGATCGTCGCGGGCGTGACGAACCTGCCGATACACCTTGTGGCCACCATGGCGGTCGGTATCATCGGCCCGATCATCCTTTACCATGCCGCGGCGCGGCTTAGACTGACGCGAGTGCTGGGGTTCTAACCGTGAAAGGCCGCCACGGTCTTGAGCGACGTAAACCCGTACAGCGCCTCGAATCCCTTTTCGCGGCCATGACCCGACAGGCCTGTTCCGCCAAAAGGCAGCTCCACGCCGCCCCCGGCGCCATAATTGTTCACAAAGACCTGCCCCGAGCGCAACGCGCGGGCCAGCCGCATCTGCCGCGCGCCGTCCCGTGTCCAAACGGACGCCACAAGCCCGTAATCCGTACCGTTGGCGATGGCCAGTGCCTCGGCCTCGTCCTCGAAGGGGATGATGACCTGCACGGGGCCGAAAATCTCGTCCTGCGCCAGCGGGTGATCCGCCTTCACTCCGGCAAACAGGGTCGGCGCCACGTAAGCCCCCGCGTCGGGCAGATCACCCAGCCGCGCCTGTGCGGCCACCTCCAGGTCCGTGCCGCGGGCGATGAAACCTTTTACGATGTCCTGTTGGCGGGCCGAGATCAGCGGCCCCACGTCCAGATCGTCCAGTGCGGGCCCGACCCGCAGCGCGGCATAGCGTTCGGCCATTGCGCTGACCACCCGGTCATAGACGCCGCGCTGGACGAGAATGCGGGAAGAGGCCGAGCAGGTCTGCCCCGCATTCTGGATTCCCGCGTTGACAAGGAAAGGCAGCGCCGCGTCGATGTCTGCATCGTCAAATACCAGTTGCGGGGATTTGCCCCCCAACTCCAGCGTGACCGGCACCACGTTGTTGCCCGCCGCCTTCTGGATCAGCTTGCCGACCCCGACCGAGCCGGTGAAAGAGACGTGGTTCACCCCCGGATGGCCAGCCAGCGCCGCGCCCGCTTCGGCCCCCAGTCCGGGCACCACGTTCAGCGCACCGTCCGGCAGACCCGCCCGCCGCGCCAGTTCGCCAAAGGCGAGCGCGGTCAGGCAGGCTTCCTCCGCGGGTTTCAGGACAGCCGCGTTGCCGGTGGCCAGCGCCGCACCCACCGATCTGCCGATGATCTGCATCGGGTAGTTCCAGGGGATGATGTGCCCGGTGACGCCATGCGCCTCGCGCAGGGTATAGACGGTGTACCCGTCGAGATAAGGGATCGTCGTCCCGTGCAGCTTGTCCACGGCACCGGCGTAGAATTCCATGTAGCGGGCCAGGGCGTTGACGTCCGCAAGGGCCTGTTTCAGGGGCTTGCCCACGTCCAGCGCCTCAAGCCGCGCCAACGCGTCGGCGTGTTCTAGCACCAGCGCGCCGATCCGCGACAGTATGCGCCCGCGTTCGACCGCTGTGGCGCGGCCCCAGGCCCCGGCATGTGCCGCCGTTGCGGCCGCGACGGCGCGGTCGACATCCTCCGCCTTGCCCCGCGCAATGTCGCAAAGGGGGCTGCCGTCCGACGGGTTTGTCAGCGGCAAGGCCTCGCCACCTGCGGGGGGTTGCCACTGGCCATTGATCAGGCAAAGCGCAGGGTCGATATCGAGCGGGCGTAGCGGCATCGGGTATACTCCGGGAAAAGGATGTCGGGGCAGGATACCGCGCCGCCCCGCCGTGTCGAGAGGTGTCGGCGTGGCAGGTGATCGGCGGGAAAGTCGAACACCAGCCGGATGCGCGGATTGATGTGCATCTCTCGGTGCGCCACAAGCCAGGTGGCCGGCGATATGCGTTCGGCGGCCACACCCATGTGCCTGGCATGATCCGGCTGACCGGCAAGGCGCCGTTTGTCCGCTTTCTCAGGATCGCCGATCCGGACCGCGCCATCGAAGAGGCCGGGTTCGAGATCATCGAGACGGGGGATTATCCGGCCTCGCCGCCCGGTCACTTTGTTGTGGCGCGCAGGCTATGATGACCGGGTCGCGCGGGGGGACTGTTGACCCCGCTTGATCCTGCGGCGGGGCTCGTCTATACGCGCCCGGTGGACGCATGCCGTGTCCGCCTGAGATTCGTGAACGCCGCGTTTGGCCGCTCCCGTCGCTGGGGGCCAATTCCGGCAAAAGGAGAAGCGACATGAAACTGAACGAACTTTCCGACAATCCCGGTGCCGCCAAGAAGCGGATGCGCGTCGGTCGCGGCCCCGGCTCCGGCAAGGGCAAGATGGGTGGCCGTGGTATCAAGGGTCAGAAGTCCCGCTCCGGCGTGGCGATCAAGGGCTACGAAGGCGGCCAGATGCCGCTCTACCAGCGTCTGCCCAAGCGTGGCTTCAACAAGCCGAACCGCAAGAGCTTTGCCGTTGTGAACCTGGGCCTGATCCAGAAATTCATCGACGCGAAGAAACTGGACGCAGGCAAGGCGATCGACTCCGATGCGCTGGTCGCTTCCGGCCTTGTCCGCCGCAGCCTGGACGGCATCCGCGTTCTGGCCAAGGGCGACATTACGTCCAAGATCGACCTGCACGTCGCAGGCGCGTCAAAGTCGGCTGTCGAAGCTGTGGAAAAGGCGGGCGGTTCCGTGACCGTCACCGCGCCCGCGGCGGCGGCTTCGGCCGAGTAATCGGTCCTCAAGGCTTGTGGGCGGGCAGCGACCCGCTTACATGTTTCTTCGAGTTTTCCCAGAACGCCGCCCGCCGGAAAACGGTCGGGGCGGCGTTTGCATAGCAAAAAAAGAGACCCCTCATGGTATCAGCCGTCGAAAACATGGCCGCCAACACCAGCTGGTCCGCATTGGGCAAGGCGACAGACCTGCGCAACCGGATCCTGTTCACGCTGGGTTTGCTGATCGTCTACCGGTTGGGCACCTTCATTCCGGTGCCGGGGATCGACGGCCAGGCGCTGCGCGATTTCATGGAAAGCGCGGGGCAGGGGATCGGTGGCATGGTGTCCATGTTCACAGGCGGCGCGCTGGGGCGGATGGGCATCTTTGCCCTTGGCATCATGCCTTATATTTCCGCCTCGATCATCGTTCAGCTGATGACCTCGATGGTGCCTGCTCTTGAGCAGCTCAAGAAAGAGGGCGAACAGGGGCGCAAGAAAATCAACCAGTACACGCGGTACGGCACCGTGGCGCTGGCAACATTGCAGGCCTACGGGCTGGCGGTCAGCCTGGAGGCCGGCGATATCGCCGCGGATCCGGGGCTTTACTTCCGCATTGCCTGCATGATCACGCTGGTCGGCGGCACCATGTTCCTGATGTGGCTGGGTGAACAGATCACCTCCCGCGGGATCGGCAATGGCATCTCATTGATCATCTTCGTCGGCATCATCGCCGAAGTGCCCGCCGCGATTGCCCAGTTCTTTGCTTCCGGCCGGTCGGGGGCGATCAGCCCGGCGGTGATTGTCGGTGTCCTGCTGATGGTCGTCCTGACGATCATGTTTGTCGTCTTCATGGAACGCGCACTGCGCAAGATCCACATCCAGTACCCCCGCCGCCAGGTCGGGATGAAGATGTATGATGGCGGGTCCAGCCATCTGCCGGTCAAGGTGAACCCGGCGGGCGTGATCCCGGCGATTTTCGCCTCGTCGCTGCTGCTGCTGCCGGTGACGATCAGCACGTTCTCGGGCAATTCCACGGGGCCGGTGATGTCGCTCCTGCTGGCGAACTTCGGCCCGGGGCAGCCGCTCTACCTGCTGTTCTTCGTGGCGATGATCGTCTTCTTCGCCTATTTCTATACCTTCAACGTCAGCTTCAAACCCGATGATGTCGCGGAAAACCTGAAAAGCCAGAACGGGTTCGTTCCGGGCATCAGACCGGGCAAGAAGACAGCCGAATACCTGGAATATGTCGTGAACCGGGTTCTGGTGCTTGGCTCGGCCTACCTGGCCCTGGTCTGTGTCCTGCCCGAGGTCCTGCGCGGACAGTTTGCGATCCCCTTCTACTTCGGCGGCACCTCGGTACTGATTGTTGTATCGGTCACGATGGACACGATCCAGCAGGTGCAAAGTCATCTTCTGGCGCACCAGTACGAAGGTCTGCTGGAAAAATCGCAATTGCGCGGTAAAGGTGCCGGCAAAGGAAAACCACGCAAGAAACGGAGCCCTGTACGTCGATGAACATTATTCTCCTTGGACCGCCCGGCGCCGGTAAAGGCACACAAGCACGTCACCTGGTCGAAACCCGGAACATGGTCCAGCTGTCCACCGGTGACATGCTGCGCGAAGCCAAGGATTCGGGCACCGAAATGGGCAAGATGGTAGCGGACGTCATGGCCCGCGGCGATCTGGTAACCGACGAGATCGTGATCGGCCTGATCCGCGAAAAGCTGGAAGGCGACAACAAGGGCGGGTTCATCTTTGATGGCTTCCCCCGCACGCTGGAACAGGCGGATGCGCTGAACCGGCTGATGGCGGAACAGGGCCAGGAGATCGACCGGGTAATCGAGTTGCGGGTCAACGACGAGGTGCTGGTGGACCGTATCGTCGGCCGTGCCGAAGAGGCCCGTGCAGCGGGCGAGCCCGTGCGTGCAGACGACAATGCCGAAAGCCTGAAGATCCGGCTGCTGGCCTATTACAAGCAGACGTCGCCCCTGATCGGCTATTACTATGCCAAGGATATGCTGAGCGCAGTGGACGGATTGGGCAGCATCGACGCGGTGCAGGGCGAGATCGCCGGATTGCTCGACGCCTGATCCGGGGTCGGAACCTGCGAGAATCCTGACCGGTTTTTTCGAAGGAAACGACACCTTCTGCGAACCGTCCGGCATGGGTTGACGGCTTGGCCAAAACCCCATAGTCAGCGCTATCTCGAAAGAGAATCAATTTGTGGTTTCGGGTCGCACCCGTGCCGCAAGATCACCTGATCAGCCAGGCCCGACGCGCCCAAAACGCATCGGGCTTATGTTGTGAAAAAAGGGCCCGGCATCACGGGCTCGCAACGAAAAGGAATATGACACGTGGCACGTATTGCCGGCGTTAACATCCCGACTGCAAAGCGGGTTCCCATCGCCCTCACCTATATCACCGGTATCGGTAACGCCTCCGCCCGCGCGATCTGCGAAGCGGTCGGTATCGACCTGACCCGCCGGGTCAACGAACTCAGCGACGCGGAAGTCCTGAAAGTGCGCGAATACATCGACGAAAACTACACTGTCGAAGGCGACCTGCGCCGTGACGTGCAGATGAACGTCAAGCGCCTGATGGACCTGGGCTGCTACCGTGGCCTGCGCCACCGCCGCAACCTGCCGGTCCGTGGCCAGCGCACCCATACAAACGCACGCACCCGCAAAGGCCCCGCAAAGGCCATTGCCGGCAAGAAGAAATAAGGGAGGGCTGAGAACATGGCACGCGATCGTACCCGCACCAAGCGCAAGGTCTCCAAGAACATCGCCGCAGGCGTGGCGCATGTGAATTCGAGCTTCAACAACACCAAGATCCTGATCTCCGACGTCCAGGGCAATGCGATCAGCTGGTCGTCCGCCGGGACATGCGGTTTCAAGGGCTCTCGGAAGTCCACCCCCTACGCAGCCCAGATGGCTGCCGAGGACGCAGGCCGCAAGGCACAGGAACACGGCGTCAAGACCCTTGAAGTCGAAGTTCAGGGGCCCGGCTCCGGCCGTGAGAGCGCCCTGCGCGCCCTGGCGGCTGCCGGTTTCAACATCACGTCGATCCGTGATGTGACCCCGATGGCCCACAACGGCTGCCGTCCGCCCAAGCGCCGCCGCGTCTAAGCATCTGTATTTTGACGGGGCTGCGTGTTTTCGCGCGGCCCCATACCGCTTTACTTAAACCTCGAGCGTATCAGCCGACCGGACATGCGGCAGATACAAGGATGGAGGGACACATGATCCACAAGAACTGGGCCGAGTTGATCAAGCCGCAGCAGCTTGACGTCAAGCCGGGCAACGACCCCGCGCGGCAGGCCACCGTGGTCGCCGAACCGCTGGAGCGGGGCTTTGGCCTGACAATGGGCAACGCGCTGCGCCGCGTTCTGATGTCCTCCCTTCAGGGGGCGGCCATTACCTCTGTGCAGATTGACAACGTGCTGCACGAATTCTCTTCGGTTGCCGGTGTCCGCGAAGATGTCACCGACATCGTGCTGAACCTCAAGGGCGTGTCGATCCGCATGGAAGTCGAAGGGCCCAAGCGCCTGTCGATCTCGGCCAAGGGGCCCGGCGTCGTCACCGCGGGCGACATCAGCGAATCCGCCGGCATCGAGATCCTGAACCGCGATCACGTCATCTGTCACCTCGACGATGGTGCGGATGTCTACATGGAACTGACCGTCAACACCGGCAAGGGCTATGTCTCTGCCGACAAGAACAAGCCCGAGGATGCACCGATCGGCCTGATCCCGATCGACGCGATCTATTCCCCGGTCAAGAAAGTCAGCTATGACGTGCAGCCCACCCGCGAGGGCCAGGTGCTGGATTATGACAAGCTGACCATGAAGGTGGAAACAGACGGGTCGATCACTCCGGATGATGCGGTGGCTTTCGCCGCGCGTATCCTGCAGGACCAGCTGGGCATCTTCGTCAACTTCGACGAGCCGGAAAGCGCCTCCCGTCAGGACGACGACGACGGGCTGGAATTCAACCCGTTGCTGCTCAAGAAAGTGGACGAGCTGGAGCTTTCGGTACGTTCCGCGAACTGCCTGAAGAACGACAACATTGTCTACATCGGCGATCTGATTCAGAAGACCGAAGCAGAGATGCTGCGCACGCCGAACTTTGGCCGCAAGTCCCTGAACGAGATCAAGGAAGTGTTGTCCGGCATGGGTCTGCACCTTGGCATGGACGTCGAGGACTGGCCGCCAGACAACATCGAAGACCTGGCCAAGAAGTTCGAAGACAACTTTTAAGAACCCGTAGGGTGCGCATTCATTGCGCACCTTGCACCCCGGGCATCCTGCCCTTTCATTGCCCGCCCGAGGGCGGACAACTACCGGGTTACGCGGCTCCCTCCGGATGACGCTGACCCCAAGGAGAGCTGGCGCTACGCACGCCAGCCGGACAAAGCAAAACCGCCCGTAGAGGGCACATTAGGAGAATAAATATGCGTCACGCACGTGGATACCGCCGCCTGAACCGCACACATGAGCACCGCAAGGCGCTCTGGTCGAACATGGCCGGCTCGCTCATCGAACATGAGCAGATCAAAACGACCCTGCCCAAGGCAAAAGAACTGCGTCCGATCATCGAAAAGATGATCACCCTGGCCAAGCGCGGCGACCTTCACGCCCGCCGCCAGGCGGCCGCGAAGCTCAAGCAGGACGCCTATGTGGCGAAACTGTTCGACGTTCTCGGCCCGCGCTACAAGGACCGCCAGGGCGGTTACGTGCGCGTTCTCAAGGCGGGTTTCCGCTATGGCGACATGGCGCCGATGGCGATCATTGAATTCGTCGACCGCGACCGCGATGCCAAGGGTGCCGCCGACAAGGCCCGCCTGGCAGCGGAAGAAGCCGCGGAATAAGATCTTTCGCAATCAGCGCATAGAAAGCCCCGCCCTCGGCGGGGTTTTTTGTTGCCGTAGGACGGGGATATTCGCTGCCGAAAAGAGCGGGGGAGTTGCGCATTCCGCCCCCGCCGCGCATATCTGGGGCATGAGATATCTGTTGATGATCCTTGCCCTCGTCGCGGCGCCCGCGCTGTCGCAGCAGGTGCCGCAATCCGCCGCGCAGATGCAGCTCAGCTTCGTGCCGCTGGTGAAACAGGCGACCCCGGCGGTGGTGAACATCTACGCCAAGATCATGGCCGCACCCCGCCGCACCCCGCTGCAAAGCGACCCGTTCTTTGAACGATTTTTCCGCGATCCCTTTTCCGAACGCCCGAGAGTGCAGAACTCGCTCGGGTCCGGTGTGATCCTGTCCGAAGACGGGATCGTCGTGTCCAACTATCATGTGGTCGGCATGGCGACCGAAATTCGCGTGGTGCTGAACGACCGCCGCGAATATTCGGCAAAGGTGTTGCTGGGCGACGCTGAGGCGGATCTGGCGATCCTCAAGATCGACGCCAATGAGCCGCTGCCTTATCTCGACCTGCGCGACAGCGAGACGGTGGAGGTGGGCGAGCTGGCTCTTGCAATCGGCAACCCTTTCGGTGTGGGTCAGACCGTAAGCAGTGGCATCGTGTCAGGCCTTGCGCGGTCGGGCGCGGGCGGGGGCAACTCGGGGTTGGGTTACTTTATCCAGACCGATGCGCCGATCAACCCCGGCAATTCCGGCGGGGCACTGATCGACATGCAGGGGCGGCTGATCGGGATCAACACCTCCATCCTGACCCGGTCGGGCGGGTCCAACGGCATCGGCTTTGCCATCCCTGCCGACCTCGTGGCCGCCTTTGTCACGCAGGCGCGGGGGGGCGAGGTGGCCTTTGCCCGTCCCTGGGCGGGGATCAGCGGGCAGCCGGTGGATAACGATATGGCCGGGCCGTTGGGGCTGGATCGGGCGGGCGGTATCATCATTTCAGGACTGCATGAGGCCAGCCCGTTCCTTTCGGCCGGGCTGCAAGTGGGTGACGTCATTACCCATGTGGGCGATCAACCGGTGCATACGCCCAACGAGATGGTCTACCGGATGAGCGTCGCTGGCATGGGCAGCCGCACGCCGGTACGCTTCCGTCGGGATGGCGCGGATCAGGAGGTTGAGGTCGCCCTGATCGGCCCGCCCGACGTGCCCCCGCGCGAGGAGGCGGTGCTGCCCGCGCGCAGCGTCCTGCCTGCCCTGCGGATCGCACGGGTCAACCCGGCCGTGATCGCCGAACTGAACCTGCCGCTGGAGGCGGAAGGGGTCGTCGTGCTGGATCCGGGCCGGTTCGGTCCCCGGGTCGGTCTACGCAAGGGCGACCTTGTGTTGTCGGTGAACGGGGCCCAGGTGGCGCGACCGGCGGACCTGGAGGCGCTGTTCGGCGGAGACCTGCGCCGGTTCGAGATCCTGATCCAGCGCGGCGACCGGCGCAGTCTGCTGCGGTTTCGGGTCTGATCCGTGCCGGACCTGTTCGATACCGGCGATGCGCCCGAGGACACCGGCAGCGGCCACCGGCCCCTGGCGGACCGGTTACGGCCCCGCGCCCTGACCGAGGTCATCGGTCAGCAGAGCATTCTCGGCCGCGATGCGCCGCTGTCGGTGATGCTGTCGTCGGGTGCGCTGTCCTCGCTGATCTTCTGGGGGCCGCCGGGGGTCGGCAAGACCACCATCGCGCGCCTGCTGGCGGATGAGACGGACCTGCATTTCGTCCAGATCAGCGCCATTTTCAGCGGTGTGCCGGAGCTGCGCAAGGTGTTCGACGCGGCCAAGCTGCGGCGCCGACAGGGGCAGGGCACGCTGCTGTTCGTGGACGAGATCCATCGTTTCAACAAGGCACAGCAGGACGGGTTCCTGCCGCATATGGAGGATGGCACGATCCTTCTGGTGGGGGCGACCACCGAGAACCCCAGCTTCGAATTGAATGCGGCGGTCCTGTCGCGCGCGCAGGTGATGGTCCTGGAACGGCTGTCGACAGAAGAGCTGGAGCAGATGGCGCAACGGGCCGAGCATGAGTTGGGTGTCGACCTTCCCCTGCATCCCGATGCGCGCACGGCGCTGCTCGAAATGGCCGATGGCGATGGCCGCGCCCTTCTGAACCTGATCGAGCAACTGGTCGCCTGGAAGGTGGACGGCAAGCTGGACAGGGCCTCATTGGCGGCGCGGCTGATGCGGCGCGCGGCGCAATACGACAAGAGCGGAGATGCCCATTACAACCTGATCTCGGCCCTGCATAAATCGGTGCGCGGATCGGACCCGGATGCGGCGCTCTACTGGTTCGCACGAATGCTGGAGGGGGGCGAGGACCCGCGTTATCTGGCGCGGCGGATTACCCGCATGGCGGTAGAGGACATCGGCCTGGCCGACCCGCAGGCGCAGGCGGTCTGCCTGCAATCCTGGGAAACCTTCGAGCGGCTGGGCAGCCCCGAAGGAGAACTCGCGCTGGCGCAGGCGGTGACTTATCTCGCGCTCGCGCCCAAGTCGAACGCGGCCTATGTCGCCTACAAGGGCGCGCGGCGTGCGGCGAAGGAAACCGGATCGGCCCCGCCGCCCAAGCATATCTTGAACGCGCCCACCAAGATGATGAAGGAACAGGGATATGGCGATGGCTATGCCTATGACCACGATGCCGAAGACGGGTTTTCCGGGCAGGATTACTTTCCCGAAGGGGTGGCGCGGCAGTCGCTGTATGCCCCGGTCGAGCGGGGATTCGAGCGGGAGCTGAAGAAACGGTTGGACTACTTCGCGAAGCTGCGCAGCAAGCGGGGCGGTACGGGCTGACCGGCACCAAGTATGACGATGCCGTATCAGCAGCGAAGACATGTCATGGAAGACATGTCTTTTTTGACATATCTTCCATGACATGTCTTCGTTCTCGGACGTCCATCGGGTTTCGGCGCTGCAGGGCGTCGGGTGATCCTGACAACGACTGGCGCAGAGTGTCACGGACTGGCGCGGGTTGCTGGAAAAAGGTCTCGATCACGCGCAAATCCCCTGTCCGGGCCTGAATTCTTGACAATCCCCGCGCAAAGCGTGACAGACGCGCCATGATCTCGACCTTGTCCCTTGTCGCGCTCGGCGGCGCTATCGGAGCCGCGTTGCGGTTCCTGTCCGGCGTGGCCATCCTGCGCCTGACGGGGCCGCAGGAATTTCCGCTGGCCATCGTCACGGTCAATATCGTCGGGTCCTTCCTGATGGGGGTCTTCGTGGTCTTCGCCGCGCAAAAGGGGCTGACCCACTATTCTCCCCTTGTCATGACCGGCATGCTGGGCGGTTTCACCACCTTCTCGGCCTTTTCGCTTGAGACCGTCACGCTGATCGAACGGCAGGCGTTCGGGCTGGCGGGGCTCTACATCGGGGCTTCGGTGATCCTGTCGATAGGTGCGCTTATGCTGGGGCTCTGGCTTGCGCGGGGGGCATTCGGATGAGCCGTGTACAGACATTGACCGTGGAAGAAGGCGAGGGCGACCAGCGCCTGGACCGCTGGTTCAAGCGACGCTTTCCGCAAATATCGCAGGGCCGCGTCGAAAAGATGTGCCGCAAGGGCGAAATCCGTGTCGATGGCGGTCGGGTCAAGGGCGCGACCCGGTTGGAGGTCGGCCAGCAGGTGCGCATTCCGCCGCTGCCCGACGGAGAAGCTCCGCCGCCGCCCAAACGCACCCGGATCAGCGATGCGGAGGCCAAATTCATCCGGTCCTGCGTGATCTATCGCGACGATCACGTGATCGCGCTGAACAAGCCGCCGGGCCTGCCGGTGCAGGGGGGATCGGGCCAGTCGGACAGGCATGTGGATGCGCTGGCCGAGGCGCTGATGTTCGATCTGGATGAAAAGCCGCGCCTTGTGCACCGCCTGGACAAGGACACATCGGGCGTCTTGATCATGGCGCGGACCCGGGCCGTGGCACAGGCGTTGACGGCCAATTTCCGGCACCGTGAAACACGCAAGATCTACTGGGCCGCCATCGCCGGGGTTCCGCATCCCAAGAACGGACAGATCAAGTTCGGGCTGGTCAAGGCTGCAGGGCACGGCGCGCGGGGTGAGGGTGAGAAGATGATCGCGGTCCATCCCGCTGACATCGACAGCACCGAAGGCGCCAAACGCGCCACCACCGACTATGCCGTGCTGGCGCAGGCGGGTAGCCGGACCTGCTGGGCCGCGCTGATCCCGGTGACGGGCCGCACCCACCAGCTGCGCGCGCATATGGCCGAGATCGGCCACCCCATCGTGGGGGATGGCAAATACGGCGGCTCGGGCCAGGAAAACCCCGGTGACGGCTGGGGTGCGCAACTGGGCGGCGACATCTCGAAAAAGCTGCATCTGCATGCGCGCAGCCTGACGGTGGAGCATCCTGTGACCAAGGCGATCCTGAATCTGGTCGCGCCGTTGCCGGAACATATGGCCCGGACCTGGGACACCTTCCAATGGTCGCCCGGAGACGTGCCGGACGACCCGTTCGAGGAAGACTGGGGATGACCGGACGCGCGCTCAGCCTGGTTGTCTTCGACGTGGATGGCACGCTGGTGGACAGTCAGGGCGACATCGTGGCGGCGATGGCCGCTGCTTTCGATACGGTGGCCTTGCCCGCCCCGCCCCGGGCCGAGGTTCTGGGTATCGTCGGTCTTTCGCTGGACGTTGCAATGACGGTTCTGGCGCCGATGCTGGGCGCGGGGGATCACGCACGAATGGTGCAGGGGTACAAGGCCGCCTACATGGATCTGCGCGCGACCACCGGCGTGGCGCAATCCTCGCCGCTCTATTCCGGCGCGCTGGAGGCGCTGGAGGCGCTGCGCGCCCGCGATGACGTATTGCTGGGGGTGGCAACCGGCAAATCCAGACGGGGTTTGGAGAAATTGGTCGAGGGCCACCGGTTGCAGGGCGTTTTCCAGACCTTGCAATGTGCGGATTTCCACCCGTCGAAACCGCATCCGTCGATGCTGCTGGCGGCTTTGGCCGAGACGGGTGTGACCGCGGACAGGGCCGTGATGGTGGGGGACACCAGCTTTGACATGGACATGGCGCAGGCCTCGGGGGTGTCGGGGGTCGGCGTTGGCTGGGGCTATCACGACCGCTCCCGCCTGACCGGTGCCCGCCGCGTCATCGACGGGTTCGAAGACCTGCCCGACGCATTGGACGAGATTTGGGGGCTGCCCGCATGAGCGACTGGAAGGCCAAGAGGTTCTGGAAGGACGCGACAGTGGTGCCCGCGCCGCAAGGGCATACCGTCGAACTGGACGGGCGCCCGGTCAAGACGCCCGCGAAACAGCCGCTGATCCTGCCGACACAGGCGATGGCCAAGGCGGTCGCCGCCGAATGGGACGCGCAGGAGGGGGTGATAGATCCCAACCTGATGCCGGTGACGAGAACCGCAAATTCCGCGATCGACAAGGTCGCGTCCCAGCATGCCGAGGTGGCAGAGATGTTGTCCGACTATGGCGACAGCGATCTATTGTGCTACCGCGCCGACACGCCCGAGGAACTGGTGAAGCGGCAGAAGGCGCACTGGGACCCCATGCTCGACTGGGCGGCAGAGGTGCTGGGCGCGCGGCTGGAACCCCGCGTGGGCATCATGCATCAGCCGCAGGACCCCGATGCGCTGGAGGTGCTGCGTCGCCGGACCCATGCGATGAACAACTTCGAATTGGCCGCCTTCCACGATCTTGTCAGCCTGTCGGGGTCTCTCGTGCTGGGCTTTGCCGCGACCATGGGGGCGCGCGACATCGAGGTGCTGTGGGATATTTCCCGTCTGGACGAGGCGTGGCAGGCCGAGCAATGGGGCCGGGATGACGCTGCGGAAGCCCTGGCCGAAGTCAAGAAGGCTGCCTTTCTGCACGCATGGCGCATGTTCGCATTGTGCCAGGCGGAATAGCCGCAAAGCCGGGCGATCCGCGTTTTCGTGAGGCGTTATCGGGCGAAAAGTCCGGACCGGACCCTTGACCTTTCGAGCGGAATCCTACCACATTGACCTACACTGAGTACGGGAAACCCTGCGCAGTATCGCCTCCGGCATTGCCATGTCGGATCAACCGTCCAGAACGTGGCGGATTATCAGGAAGAGGTAAAAATGAACAAATCTGCAATTTTCGGTGCATTGACCGTTGCGGGTCTGGCTGCCGGTGCTGCCGGTGCCGCCACGCTTGACGACGTCAAGGCACGTGGCACACTGAACTGTGGCGTGACGACCGGTCTGATCGGTTTCGCCGCGCCGGATGCAAACGGCGAATGGAAAGGCTTCGACGTCGCAGTCTGCCGCGCAGTCGCCGCTGCGGTCCTGGGGGATGCGACAGCTGTCGAATTCGTCCCGACCACCGGCAAGACCCGTTTCACCGCGCTCGCCTCGGGCGAGATCGACATGCTGGCACGTAACACCACATGGACCTTCTCCCGCGATGTTGACCTGAAATTCGACTTTATCGGCGTCAACTACTACGACGGTCAGGGCTTCATGGTACCCAAGGCGCTTGGCGTGTCCTCGGCCAAGGATCTGGATGGCGCGACCGTCTGCATCCAGACCGGCACAACCACCGAGCTGAACCTCGCGGACTTCTTCCGCGTGAACAACATCAGCTACGAGCCGGTTCCGATCGAAACCAACGCCGAAGCGCAACAGCAGTACCTTGCCGGTGCCTGCGACGTCTACACGACAGACGCATCCGGCCTGGCCGCGACGCGCGCCGCGTTCGAGAACCCCGGCGACCACGTCCTGCTGCCCGAGATCGTTTCGAAAGAGCCGCTGGGCCCGCTGGTCCGTCACGGCGACAACGAATGGGGCGACGTGGTCCGTTGGACCCTGAACGCGCTGATCTCTGCCGAAGAGCTGGGTGTGTCCTCGGCCAACGTCAACGAAATGGCATCTTCGACCACCAATCCCGAAATCGCGCGCCTTCTGGGCACCGAGGGGACGCTGGGCGAGATGCTGGGCCTCGACGCGGACTGGGCCAAGCGCGCAATCGAAAGCCAGGGCAACTACGGTGAGATTTTTGCCACGAACATCGGCGAAGACACTCCCATCGGTCTGGCACGCGGGCTGAACGCCCAGTGGACAGACGGCGGCCTGCTTTACAGCCCGCCCTTCCGGTAAGAAAACAGACGAAGGGCGCGGAGTATTTCCGCGCCCTTCTCAGCTTTCGGCCCTCGGGCCGTCAGGAAGACCAATAATGACCCCGCCGACCGTGCCGCAAAGGCGCATCAAAAAAAACAGGGCTGGGACACAGGGAACAATCTGATGACAACACTCACCGACCCTCCTAAGGAGTCGTTCCGGCTTTCTATGCTGTTGAACGACACGCGCTATCGGTCGCTGACCTTGCAGGCCATCGCGGCGCTGCTGCTGGCGCTGGCAATCGCCTATCTCGGCAACAACCTGATCCAGAATCTCAGGGCTGCCGGGCTGAACATCTCGTATGATTTTCTTGGCAATCCGTCGAATTACGATATCAACCAGACCCTGATCGACTATTCGAGCCGTTCAAGCCATTTGCGTGCCGCCGTCGTCGGCATCCTGAACACCTTGCTGGTTGCCTTTCTGGCCTGTCTGACCGCAACGATCTTCGGTGTGATCGCCGGCGTGCTGCGGCTTTCTCCCAATTGGCTCGTGCGCAAACTGATGGCGGTCTACGTTGAGATATTCCGCAACATCCCGGTGCTGATCTGGATCATCATCATCTTCACGCTGATGACCGCCTCGATGCCCGCCCCCAGCGCGTTCCGCGGGGACGATCCGGCCTCAACCATGCTGCTGGGCGCCTTCGCCTTTACCAACCGCGGTGTCTATATCCCCGCGCCGGTCTGGGGGGCAGGGTCCTTGGTGGTGTTGGGCGTCTTCGTTCTGTCGGTCATCGGCGCTTTCATCTACCGCCGCTACGCCACCAAGCTGCTTTACGACACCGGTCGCCTGCTGCCCATGCTCTGGCCGTCCTTGGCGATCCTGCTGCTGCCTTCGATCCTGGTGTATTTCATCCTGGGGTCGCCCATCGGTCTTGAGTACCCCGAGTTGAGGGGTTTCAACTTCGGTGGCGGCATCAAGATCGGCGCGCCTCTGATCGCGCTGTGGTTCGCGCTGTCCATCTACACCGGTGCCTTCATCGCCGAAAACGTTCGCGCGGGCATCCTGTCGGTTTCCAAAGGCCAGACCGAAGCCGCCGCGGCGCTGGGTCTGCGTCCGGGACGGATCATGAACCTCGTGGTGCTGCCACAGGCGCTGCGTGTGATCATCCCGCCGCTGATTTCGCAGTACCTCAACATCACAAAGAACTCGTCGCTGGCAATTGCCGTGGGCTATGCCGATGTCACCGCGACGCTGGGCGGCATCACCCTGAACCAGACCGGTCGGGCCATCGAATGCGTCCTGCTGCTGATGCTGTTCTACCTGACGATCTCGCTTCTGATCTCGGCGTTCATGAACGTCTACAACAACGCCACCAAGCTGAAGGAGCGTTGAGATGTCGGACACACACGCAGAATCCGTCGCATTTGTTCGGGAAACCGCAATTCCGCCCGCTGCGCCGCCCTCGACCGCGATAGGGCCAGTCAAATGGGTGCGTGACAATCTGTTTCCCACCTGGGCCAATGCGCTGCTGACCATCGCCGCGATTTATCTGATCTGGCTGCTGCTGTCATCGACCCTGCCCTGGATCCTGGGCGGCATCTGGAACACCAACAGCCTCGCTGCCTGCCGCGAAATCCTCGACGGCAGGTCCGCCGCCTGTTTCTCCGTCCTGACGGACCGTTGGCACCAGTTGCTCTACGGTTTCAAATATCCGTCGGAGCTTTACTGGCGGCCCAACCTGGCGCTGCTGATGCTGTTCCTCGCGGCCGCACCGGTCCTGTTCTTCGATCTGCCGCGCAAGCTGCTGATCTTTACCGGGCTCTACCCGTTCATCGCCTATTGGCTGATCTGGGGCGGGACCATCCTGACCCCATTGCTGGCGCTTGCCGGGTTCGTCGTCGGTTATTTTGTCTATGCGCGTTTCGTGAAAAGCAGTTTCGCCAAAGGGTTCTTTGGCGGGATCGCCGCTGCGCTGATCATCTGGTTCATCGGCGGCGCTCTCATTCCGGAGGACGCCTCCAGCTCCGCGATGCTGGAAGCCATCCCCAGCCGGGATTTGGGCGGCTTCATGTTGAACCTGATGCTGGGCGTGACCTGTGTTTCGCTGTCGCTGCCCATCGGGATCGCGCTGGCGCTGGGTCGGCAATCGAACATGCCGCTGATCAAGGGCATCAGCGTGGTCTTTATCGAGTTCATTCGCGGTGTGCCGCTGATCACCCTGCTGTTCGTCGCAAGCGTGATGCTGGCCTATTTCTTTCCGCCCGAATCCACCGTGGACCTGTTCCTGCGGGTCGTGATCATGATCACCATGTTCGCTTCGGCCTATATCGCCGAAGTGATCCGCGGCGGACTGGCCGCGTTGCCCAAGGGTCAGTACGAGGCGGCGGATTCGCTGGGGCTGGACTATGCCCAGGCCATCCGCCTGATCATCCTGCCCCAGGCGCTGAAGATCTCGATCCCGGGTATCGTGAACATCGCGGTGGGTCTGTTCAAGGACACCACGCTGGTTTCGGTGATTTCGCTGTTCGACATCGTGGGGATGATCCGGGGTCCGATCCTGGCCTCCACGGACTGGAACGGGGTCTACTGGGAACTGTTCATGTTCGCCTCGATCCTGTTCTTCGTCGTCTGCTACGGCATCTCGCAATATTCGCAGTGGCTCGAACGCCGCCTTGCGACAGATCATCGTTAAGAAAGGGCTGAGACATGGCCACTGCAACGCAAATGAAAGTGTCGGACGAGGTCGCGATCTCGATCCAGAACATGAACAAGTGGTACGGGACGTTCCATGTGCTGCGCGACATCGACCTGACGGTCTATCGCGGTGAAAGGATCGTCATCTGCGGCCCCTCGGGGTCGGGCAAGTCCACGCTGATCCGCTGTATCAACGCGCTGGAGGAACACCAGAAGGGCCGGATCGAAGTGGACGGCACTGTGCTGTCCTCGGACCTCAAGAACATCGACAAGATCCGGTCGGAGGTGGGGATGTGTTTTCAGCACTTCAACCTTTTCCCGCATCTGACCATCCTTGAAAACTGCACGCTGGCGCCGATCTGGGTGCGCAAGACGCCCAAGAAAGAGGCCGAGGAAACGGCGATGCATTTCCTCGAAAAGGTCAAGATCCCCGACCAGGCGGACAAATACCCCGGCCAGTTGTCGGGCGGCCAGCAGCAGCGCGTCGCCATCGCGCGGTCCTTGTGCATGCGGCCCCGGATCATGCTTTTCGATGAGCCGACGTCGGCGCTGGACCCCGAGATGATCAAGGAGGTCCTGGACACGATGATCGAGCTGGCCGAGGAGGGCATGACCATGCTGTGCGTGACGCACGAGATGGGTTTTGCCCGTCAGGTGGCGAACCGCGTGATCTTTATGGATCAGGGCCAGATCGTGGAGCAGAACGAACCGGAAGAGTTCTTCAACAATCCGCAGTCGCCCCGGACACAGCTGTTCCTCAGTCAGATCCTGGGGCACTAGGATCAGGCTCTCAGAGACAGACCCGCAGGCAGGCAGGTCGAAGGCGTCCGCATCTGCGGGCGCCTTTTTTGTCAAAGCTCCCGTGGCACGACAAAATGTGCGGACTTTCCCCTGTGCCAGCCGACGGCGGACCAGTCGTCGATCTCGAAATCGGCGACCAGGGTGGCGCCGGTGGGATAGGCCATGAACTGCGGGTGATCGGGCGGTGCGGTCACGATTGCATCCGCGCACATCCCGATGCCGGGGTTGTGGCCCAACACCAGCACCGTGTCGCCCTGCGCCCGCTGCAACTGCACCAGAATCTCGTCCATGGACGCGAGGTAGAGCTTGCGGGCAAAGGACGTCTCTATCCCCTCGGGCAGGGCCAGGAGGGTCAGCGTCTCGCGGGTGCGCGTGGCCGAGGAGCACAGCACCTCGTCCGGGATCAGACCCTCCTGCCGCAGCCAGTCGCCCAAGGCGTGCGCGCTGCTGCGCCCCCGCGCGTTCAGGCTGCGATCATGGTCGTTCAGGCTTGCGCCCGACCAGTCGGATTTCGCGTGACGCATCAGGATCAGGCGTTTCATGTCAGGCCCCTTTGAACTGGCGCATGTGGTATTCGGATTGCGCCGCCAGCCGCCCGAAGCGGTGCGAGACGGGGCAGGCGGTGCGCACGCGGCAGCCGCCAGTCAGGCAAGCGGACCCGGCAGGCGTATCGAGGTAGGATTTGCACGCGGGCACATCGTACCCCGCTGGCGTCAGCGCGCCCACCGGGCAGGCGGTGACACAGGGCCTTTCGACGCAGGTGTCGCAAGGTGCGGGCGGCGGCTCAGGCAGGGCAATCCGTTCCGTCAGGGCCAATGCCCCCCGGAAGGACACCATCATCCCCGCGGTGTCGTGCACAAGGAACTGTACCGGAGAGGCATGCACCCGCCCGCTGCGCAGCGCCCAGCTGTAAAAGGGCAGGAACGGCGGGCCGCCAAAGGGAAAAAGCGCCCGCGCGCCCAGTGTCTCGGCCCAGCCGCCAATCACCCGGCGCGACCAGCGGTCCATGGGGTCGGCGCCACCGTCTTCCGCCTCCGGGCTGTTGCGGAACGCGGGCCAGAAGGCCGGTTCGTCGGGGCCCAGCAGCAGGATCGTCTCGGAGGCCCGCGGCACATCATCTGAAGGTACGGGGTGGAAGCCGCCCAGGATGCTCAGCGACCTTTCCCGCGCGCCGTCCTGAAGCGCGGACAGGTTCATCCCTGCCGGATGATGCTGCCCGCACCGTGTTCGGTGAACAGCTCCAGGAGGCAGGCATTTGGCGCGCGACCGTCCAGGATCACGGCAGCCCGCACGCCGCCCTCCAGTGCCTCAAGCGCAGTCTCGGTCTTGGGGATCATGCCGCCCGCGATGGTGCCGTCCACGACCATCTCGCGGATTTGCGCGGCGGTCAGTTCGGTCAGGACCTCGCCTTCGGCGTTCTTGACCCCGGCCACATCCGTCAGCAGCAACAGCCGGTCGGCCTTGAGTGCTGCGGCGATGGCACCGGCGGCGGTGTCGCCGTTTATGTTAAAGGTCTCGCCCCCGTCGCCCATGCCCAGCGGTGCGATCACCGGGATGATCCCCTTGTCCGCCATGTCGCGCAGAATGCGGGGGTTCACGCGGGTGGGCCGCCCCACGAGCCCCAGGCGCGGGTCTTCGTGTTCGCAGACGATCAGGCCGGAATCCTTACCGGAAAGGCCCACAGCGCGCCCGCCCTGTTCGGAAATGGCCTGCACGATGCGGGCATTTACCAGGCCGGACAGGACCATCTCGACCACTTCCATGGTCGCCGCATCTGTGACCCGTTTGCCGTCCACGAATTCGGACTGGATGTTCAGCCGGTCCAGCATGGCATTGATCATCGGACCGCCGCCGTGGACGATCACCGGGTTCACCCCGACCTGGCGCATCAGCGTCACATCGCGGGCGAATTCATCCATCGCCTCGTCGCTGCCCATGGCGTGACCGCCAAGTTTGATCACAACGGTCGCATCGGCGTAGCGTTGCATGTAGGGCAAAGCCTGGCTGAGGGTCTTGGCGGTGGCGATCCAGTCGCGATTCATGTCTTGTTTTCTCATGCCTTGTATTTCCGGGATCGGTGGCGGAGCTATTCCAGCGTCGCGATGATGGCACGAAGCGTGGGGATGCCCCAGCCCTTTTCCGAAGAGGTGACGACGATTTCGGGATAGGCCGCGGGGTGTTTCGACAGCGCCCCGCGCACCTGGTCCAGCACCTTTGCGCGGTCCTTTTCCTTGACCTTGTCGGCCTTGGTCAGGACGACCTGAAAGGTCACGGCGGCACTGTCCAGCAGCGACAGGATCTCGTCGTCGACCTTCTTGACCCCGTGGCGCGCGTCGATCAGCACAAAGGCCCTGCGCAGGGTCTGGCGGCCGCCGAGGTACTGCTTCAGCAGGCGCTGCCATTTTTCCACCACCGGCAGGGGGGCGTTGGCATAGCCATAGCCGGGCAGATCGACGAGGTAGTGACCGTCACCGGCAGTGAAATAGTTGATCTCCTGCGTGCGGCCCGGTGTGTTCGACGCCCGCGCAAGCGCCTTGGTCCCGGTCAGCGCGTTGATCAACGTCGATTTGCCTACGTTTGACCGCCCGGCAAAACATACCTCCATCCGGTCGGCGGGCGGCAGCCCGTCCATGGCGACCACGCCTTTCACAAAGACAGTCTCGCCCGCGAACAGCAACCGGCCCTTTTCAAGCGTCTGGGTGTCGGGGTCCTCTGCGACGGGGAAGGGCAGTTGCATCAGGTCAGCTCCACCTTGTCGCCCGTCGCCACGGGACCCGAGCGGATCACCTCGGCGTAGACGCCGAAATCCTGATGGTCCCAGGTGTTGAGAAGGCCCAGCGTGTCCACGTCGCGTTCCCCGGTCGCGGGGTTGGCAGCCGTATGCAGGCAGCGCCGGATCGGTTCGCGTACCCGCAGCACCGCGCCGCCGACGGTCACGTCCTTGCCGATCCAGTCCAGTTCGTCCCAGGGCAGGCCGGTGTCGAACCAGATGTTGCCGCGCCAGCGCAGGTTCGACAGGTCGGTGCCCGCCTTTCCTTCGACCGCGCGATGCGAGGCCATGTTGCAAAGGCTGACCGAGGCATAGTCGGTGTCGGTGAAACCGCGGCCTGTCAGCCGCAGGATGCGGTCGGGTTGCGCCCGGTCCTCGGGCACCAGCGGCTGCACCCATTCGATCAGCCGCGCGCCCTCGCTGTCGGGACGGAAGCTCAGATCGGGCCGGTCCGGGTGGGTCAATGTCAGGGTTTCGCCATCCGGGTGCAGAACGGCATTGATCGCGGCCAGTTTGGGGGCCTTGGTGCCGATGCTGAAATTCACGCATTTCGCCCATTCCGACCCATCCGCCTTGGAGTGGTCATGCGCCACAGCCCAGAGCCGGTCATAGGGCATCGCCTGACCGGCGGTCAGGGCCACGGTCTGCAGCTCTTCGCGTCCGTGACTTTTCAAAGGGTGACGGAAGAGCTGTGTGACCGTGGTCATTTCTTTGCGTCCGGCTTGGGTTTGCGTTTGAACGTGCCCATGATGTTGCCCATCAGGTCCGGCTTGTACCCCTGGCTGCGCATGATCAGATACTGCTGGGTGAAGGTGATCGTGTTGTTCGCGATCCAGTATACCACCAGGCCACTGGCAAAGCTGCCCAGCATGAACATGAACACCCAGGGCATCCAGGCAAAGATCATCTGTTGCGTGGGATCGGTGGGCGCCGGGTTCAGCTTTTGCTGAAGCCACATGGAAATGCCCAGCAGCAGCGGCAGGACGCCGATAAAGACCAGCGCCATGATCGTGCCCGCCTCGGGCGCGGCCCAGGGCAAAAGCCCGTAGAAGTTGAACAGCGAGGTCGGGTCAGGCGCACTGAGGTCCTGGAACGGTCCGAAGAAGGGCGCGTGGCGCAGCTCGATGGTTACGAAAATCACCTTGTAGAGCGAAAAGAAGATCGGGATTTGCAGCAGGATCGGAAGACAGCCCGCAGCCGGGTTCACCTTTTCCTTGCGGTACAGCTCCATCATGCCCTGCTGAAGCTTCTGGCGGTCGTCGCCTGCATCTTTCTTCAGCTTCTCCATCTGCGGCTGCAGTTCTTTCATCTTGGCCATGGAGACGTAGGACTTGTAGGCCAGCGGGAACAGGATCGCCTTGATCAGCAGGGTCAGGCCGATGATGGCGATGCCCATGTTGCCGATCAGCTTGTTCAGCTCGTGCAGCAGCCAAAAGATCGGTTTGGTCAGGAAAAAGAACCAGCCCCAGTCGATGCTGTCGATGAACTTCGGCACCCCGGCGTCCTCGTAGCTGCGCAGGATGGCCCATTCCTTGGCCCCGGCGAAAAGCTGGGTCGTCATGCTGGCCTGACCGCCGGCGGCCACGGTCTGCGTGGGCTGGCGGGTGATCGCGCGGTAGACATCCGACCGGGCGTCGTAGGTCAGTGCCTCGTCAAAGGGTTCGCCCTGGTCAGGGATCAGGATCGCCTGCCAGAAATGGTCGGTAAAGCCGATCCAGCCGTTGGTGACGCCCTCGTTGACGATGGCCTGGCGGCCCCACCGGGCATTGGTTTCGGATTCCGCGATGTCATCCCAGTCTGTTTCGATCAGTTCGCCGTTCGCGATGGAGACCGCGCCCTCGTGGAGGATGAAGAAATTCTCCAGGTCGTCGGGCTGGGTATGCTGTACGATCATGCCGTAGGGGGCGAGGTTCACCGGCGCCTCGCCGTTGTTGACGACGCTCTGGCCCAGGGTGAACATGTAGTTGTCGTCGACCGAGATCGTGCGGGTAAAGATCTGGCCCGCGCCGTTGTCCCAGGTCAGGGTCACGGGGGAATCCACGCCCAATGTATCGCCTTCGGTCAGGGTCCATTCCGTGTCCGGTCCGGGGACGGCGGCGGGATCCAGCCCGCTGCCTGCGGCCCAGCCCTGAAGGGCATAGTAGGCATCGTTCGTGCCCTGCGGCGACAGCAGTGTCACGATGGGCGCATCGTCCGCCAGCGTGGTGCGGTAGTCCTTGAGCTTCAGGTCGTCGACCCGCCCCCCGATCAAGGAGATGGAGCCGGTCAGCCGCGGTGTTTCGATGTTCACACGGGGTGCATCGGCCAGTGATACGGCATCGCCGCTTTCCGTGACGGGGGCGGTGGCGGTATCCGCCGGGGCCACGGGCGGGGCGCCCGCGGTGCTTTGCTCAGCCGTGGGGGCGGACCCATCCACCGCGGTCTCAGGCTCAGGGGGCGGGAACAGCACGAACCATGCAAGGATCACGATAAAGCTGAGCGCCGTCGCGAGGATGAGATTCTTGTTCTGTTCGTCCATGGGGACCGCCACCTTCGGGATGCTTTCGATCTGGGTGGGTTGAACAGAGTTGAGCACCAGAGGTCAAGCGGATTCGGGGAAACTCCGGCGGTGCGCAATGATCCGACGCGGCGCGCGGCAGGCCTGTGTCCGGGCGGCGCGCGCCTGATCCGGGACGGCGTCAGCGGCGCTTGCCGTCCATGATCCTGGGGGTGTTCTCAAGCTTGGCCGCGTGGCGTTTGATCCAGTCCAGCGTCTGGTCGAACGGCATCGGCCGCCCGATCCCGTAGCCCTGCACGTGGTCGCAGCCCAGTTGCGCCAGCAGAACGTGTTCGCCTACTGTCTCCACTCCTTCCGCCAGAGTTTCGACTTCCAACCGCTCGGCCATGGTCAGGATGGCACTGATCATGCGCTGCTGTTCGGGGTCGCGGTCGGACTTCATCACGAAGGAACGGTCGATCTTGATACGGCTGACGGATAGCCGCCGGATCGAGGTGATCGCGGCATGGCCAGTGCCGAAATCGTCCAGGTCGATCCGACAGCCCATCGCACTCAGGGCATTGACGTTTCGGGTGATCAGATCGTCCGTGACACCTGCAACCACGGTTTCCAGAATTTCCACCGCAAGCCGCTCTGGCGCGAGGTCGAAGCGGTCCAGCTCCCATTTCACCTTGTCGGTCAGGCGGGGGTTGCGCAGCTCGGCGCTGGTGAAGTTCACGCCCACTTGCGGCACGTTCAGGTCCGCACTGTCCCAGGCCTTGAGCGCGGCGAAAGTGTGGTACATCATGACCTCGGTCAGCCGGTCCAGCAGGCCCGCGCTTTCGACGGCGGGGAGGAACTCCTGCGGCAGCAGGACGCCGCGCCGCGGATGGTGCCAGCGGGCCAGCGCCTCGAACCCCGTTACCGCGCCTGTGTCGGTCGAAATCTGCGGCTGGAACCATGGCTGAATCTGTCCGGACTCGACCGCCTGCACCACTTCATCGCGGATCTCGTCGCGGGTTTCGATGGCGATGCGCATCTGGTCCGAAAATGCCCGGATCGCCGAGGGTCCCCGGCTTTGGGCCTCGCGCAGGGCGTTGAAGGCGGCGCGCATCCAATCCTCGGCCCCGCTGCCGGGGGCGCGGGCCCGTTGACAAAATCCGATGCTGGCCGAAACATAGACGTTGATGCCGTCGACGGCGACCGGTTCTTCGATGGCGGTCTGCAGCCGCGCGGCCAGTTGGATGCAGGTTTCCAGGTCCAGATGCTGCACGGGGGCGGTGCAGATGCCGAAGCGTGTATCACCCAGCTGCGCCACGATATCGGAATCGCGCAGAACAGCGAGCAGTCGTTCACCGGTGCGGCGGACCACCTTGTCGGCGGCGTCCTGCCCGTGCTGGTCGGACAATGCATCGAAACTGTCCAGCGCGATGACATAAACGGCGGCCTGCCGGTTTTCGAGCCGCGCACGATTCAGGCAACCTTCGACCGCTTCGGCAAAGGCGGGCCGGTCAAGGATCAGGCCAGTCCGCGCGTCGGCGGCGTCGGCGGCGCGCAATCGCCGACCGACGCCGAGGTAGAGCACCGGCAGCGCCAGACACAGTCCGATCAGACCGGTTTCCCCGGCAGTGGCGTAGATGCCCAGCGTCAGCGCGGGCAGGATCAGCAGCCAGCCCGGCCCATCCAGCACCGCTGTCAGCTGCGATTGCCATGTTTCCAGTGTACCGGGCGGCTTGTGCGCCATCGGTCATCCTCCGCCATTGGTGGGTTAGGCCATATCATCGGAAGCCTAACCCGCCTTGTGTCAGGCGAGGGTTAACAGGATCGGGGAAAACGGCAGGTATTTATGTAAAGTTTTGCGGATCAAGGGAAAGGCCCGCGAAATCAAAGAGTTTTGGATCCAGCAGGTGCGAGGGACGGGCGTTCATCAGGGCCCGGAACATCACCTGCCGACGGCCGGGACTGTTGCGTTCCCAGCCGTCGAGAATCTGCTTGACCTGCTGGCGCTGCAACCCGTCCTGCGACCCGCAGAGATCGCAGGGGATGATCGGATAGTTCATCGCGGCGCTGAATTTCTCGCAATCCGCCTCGGCCACATGAGCCAGCGGGCGATAGACGAAAAGATCGCCCTCCTCGTTCACCAGTTTGGGCGGCATGGTGGCCAGGCGCCCGCCGTGGAACAGGTTCATGAAGAAGGTTTCGAGTATATCGTCCCGATGGTGGCCCAGCACCACCGCCGAACACCCCTCCTCGCGGGCGATCCTGTAGAGGTGCCCGCGCCGCAGCCGCGAACATAGCGCGCAGAAGGTCCGGTTCGCGGGCACCTTGTCCACGACGATGGAGTAGGTGTCCTGATACTCGATCCGGTGTGGCACGCCCATCTTTTCCAGAAAGGCGGGCAGCACCGTCGCCGGAAACCCCGGTTGTCCCTGATCCAGGTTGCAGGCCAGGATGTCCACCGGCAGCAGACCGCGCCATTGCAGCTCGTGCAGGACCGCCAGCAGGGTATAACTGTCCTTGCCGCCCGACAGGCAGACCAGCCAGCGCGCGCGGGGGGCGTCGGGGGCATGTGCATCGGGTGCGATCATGCCGTATTGTTCAATCGCCTCGCGGGTGGCGCGCACAATCCGCTTGCGGAGCTTCTTGAACTCCGTCGTCCGGGGCGCACCCCGGAACAGCGCGTGGATTTCTTCGGTTTCGTCGAGCATGCCGTCGCAGTAATCCATCGCCCTCGTTCGATCAAGGACGCGATGCGCCGGCCCGGACGGGTTTCGCGCAAAGGGCGAATTTGTGCTATCCTGCGCGCATATTGCAGAACCCATTCAAAAAGGAATTTAAGATATGACGCTGTTCGCGACCCGGCGCACCTACAATGCGCAGACCCATCGCTTTACCAACAACGCCGCCGCCCTCACGCGATACGTTCTCATGACAGGTGGCGACGGACCGGTGAGCAAGGGCGGGATCATTTCCCGGGCGGACTGGCACCGCGAGGTGTTGCGCGCGGCGGACAGCCGCGAGATCCTGCTTTACGTGCACGGCTTCAATACCTCCCAATCGACGATGCTGCAAAGGCAGACGGCGCTGGAGCAAGGGTTGCGGCGGCATGGCTACCGTGGGGCGGTGGTGGGCTTTGACTGGCCCAGCGACGGCAATGTGCTGGCGTATGATTCAGACCGCAACGATGCAAAGAAGGTGGCACCCTATCTGGTGACAGAGGTGATCGGGCTGTTTCTGAACGAGACGCCGAGGTTCACGCTGCATCTGCTGGCGCATTCGATGGGTGCCTACCTGGCCCTGCGCGGGTTTTCAGGTGTCGGCGATGCACCGGGGGCGCGGAAATGGGGTGTGGACCAGGTGATGTTCGCGGCGGCGGATGTGGACGTGGAGTGGATGCGGCAAGGGGCCTGGGGGAGCCTGGTGATGGACCGCCGCGCCAGACGGCTGACGAATTATTACAATGCCGATGATGCGGTCCTGCAACTCTCGGGGGACTTCATCAATGGCGGGCGCAGTCGGGCGGGACGCAAGGGGCTGCCTGATCTGGTCGCTGCCGACCAGGTGGATGTGGATGCGACCCGGCGATACGCGGCCTTTCCGCAGAAGGGGGCGCAGATATCGCACCGGTTCTACTTCGAGGACGACCTGTTCTTTCGCGACGTGGCGCTGACGGTGGCGGGCACGGCGGCAGAGGCGATGCCAACACGGATAGTCACCAATGGAGATGCGGTTCTGTTGGCATGAGGGGAGAACGGATCGCTCGCAAGTCGGTGTGGAAGGGCAAGGCCGACCATACGCCTCAGATCCCGATCTGCGACGATGCCGCAGAAATGTAGACATGTCATTTTTGACATGTCTACCGGGCGCTGTCTGCATTTGGTGGCCGGTCGGTGGGAACGCGGAGAAGGCGTAGTGGATCACCACCGCCTCGTCATCACCACCGCCTCGTCATCACAACCGCCTCGTCCTTGCCATGTGCAAATGTAGACATGTCAAAAATGACATGTCTACGCGGCACTGCTGGCCGGGAAAGGACCGTCGCCCGCCGAGCTTGAGGATGGCTGATGCTCTATGCCCCGGTATGGGGCTTAACCGACATGCGAAGTGGCAAGCATAAGGCAGGTATTAATCGTCAGAACGCGTGACCGTCGTTCCGTCTCAGGACGACCCATCGCTTTGCCGCGGCGGGACCGGATCGTAGCCGCTGCCGCCCAGCGGATGACACCGCCCGATCCGGCGCAGCGCCAGCCAGCCGCCCCTGAGGCCCCCATGGATTTCCAACGCCTCCAGCGCATAGGCGCTACAGGTTGGCTGATAGCGGCAGTTGAAGCCGACCCAGGGGCTGAAAACCAGTCGATACCCCCTCACCGGAAGCGCCAGCAGGCGGGCGAGCGCGCTCATTCGGCAGACCTGTGCAGGCGGGTCAGCGCGCGGTCCAGATCGGTCTGCATCTGCGAAAAGGGCAGCGTGGCCGTTGCTCCGCGCCGCCCGATCAGCACGTAGTCGCACCCCGGTTGGCCCAGTTGCGGCAGGGTAAGGCGTGCAATTTCCCTCAGCCGCCGCTTGGCCCGGTTCCGGGCCACGGCATTGCCGACCTTCTTGGAGCAGGTGAACCCGACACGCACCAGATCCGCGTCCGGCGTCTCGTCCGGTGTTCGTCTGCGCATCTGAACGACGAAACCGGGCATCGCCACATGCTTCGCCCGGGCGGCACGCAGGAAATCGGTCCGCTTGGCAAGAGTTTCCAGGCGCAAAGAAACCGCCGGAGGATTTGTCCCCGGACAGGCGATGCTGCCGTCCACGGGGGCCTCCGGCGGTGTCATTCAGTGCAAGACGCGGCGCGAATTACGCGCTCAGCGACTTCCTGCCCTGGGCACGGCGTGCGTTGATGATCTTGCGGCCCGCCTTGGTGGCCATGCGCGCACGAAAACCGTGACGACGCTTGCGGACAAGGTTCGAAGGTTGATAGGTGCGTTTCATGCGTCGATCTCCAATAGGTCATGCGGGGCGCAGATTCGGCCCGTCACGTCAATTCAGACCCGCTCTCTAGTCAGGATAGGGGGGCAAGTCAAACCCTGCCATCGGGTTTTCCCCCGCTTTGCAACAATTTTCGCACCAGGATCGCCGATTATTTCAATTCCCGTCGATCTGTCGAGTGAAACGGGGCAAATGCACACCATGGTTCAATGCCGCGTGATCGGGCTGGGCGCGGGCGCTGTTTCGTATCATCTTTCAAGCGGCGGACGCCACGCGTCGCTTCCGCAATCTGGATAGGACCGATATGACCGACAAGAATTCGACAGGGTCCGCCTGGCTGCGGTTTGTGCCGCTGATCGCCATTGCCCTGGTGGCGGTGATCGGGGCCGTCACACTGCGCGACTACCTCAGTTTCGATGCGCTGCGCGACAACCGCGCCGCGCTGATCGACTTTCGCGACGCGCATTATCCGTCAACCGCGGTCCTGTTCATGTTGGCCTACGTGGTCATCGTGGCCTTTTCCCTGCCCGGCGCGACCGTAGCGACCCTGACCGGGGGATTCCTGTTCGGCACGGCCCTGGGCGCGACCTTCAACGTGACGGCGGCGACCATCGGGGCAACGCTGATCTTTCTCGCGGCGCGCATGGGCCTGGGCGAAACGCTCAGAGCGCGGATGGACGCGTCAGAGGGGCTGGTGTCGAAGATCCGCAAGGGTCTGGACGAAAATCAATGGTCGATGCTGTTCTTGATCCGGCTGGTGCCGGCGGTTCCCTTCTTCGTCGCCAACCTGATCCCGGCGTTCCTGGCGGTGCCGCTCCATCGCTTCGTGATCTCCACCTTTTTCGGGATCGTGCCGGGGGCGGTGGTCTACACCTCTGTCGGTGCGGGCCTGGGGGCGGTTTTCGAGCGTGGCGGGACGCCGGACCTTGGCATCATCTTCGAGCCGCATATCTTGTTGCCCATCCTCGGTCTGTGCGCCCTGTCGCTGCTGCCGGTCGGAATCAAATGGGCTACTGGCCGGAAAGAAGTGATAAAATGAACCGGATCAAGACGGATATCCTTGTGATCGGCGCGGGCTCTGGCGGGTTGTCGGTCGCGGCCGGCGCGGTCCAGATGGGGGCCGATGTGGTTCTGCTGGAAGGCCATGAAATGGGCGGCGATTGCCTGAATTACGGTTGCGTGCCCTCAAAGGCGCTGATCGCCAGCGGCAAGTCGGCCCATGCGCAGCGTCACGCTGCAAAATATGGCGTGGCCAACGCCCCCGGTGCTGTGGATTACGCCGCCGCCAAGGATCATGTCGCCGATGTGATCGCGCAGATTGCCCCGGTGGACAGCCAGGAACGCTTTGAAGGGCTGGGCGTCAAGGTGATCCGCGAGGTCGGGCGCTTTATTTCCCGCGATGAAGTGCAGGCGGGCGATACGGTGATCAAGGCGCGCCGCATCGTGATCGCCACGGGGTCATCGCCGCTGGTGCCGCCCATTTCGGGGCTCGACCAGGTGCCGTATGAGACCAACGAAACGCTGTTTGCCCTGCGCGAGAAGCCGGAACATCTGCTGATCATCGGCGGTGGCCCCATCGGTATGGAAATGGCCCAGGCCCATCTGCGTCTGGGCTGCACGGTCACTGTGATCGAAGGGACGAGGGCGCTGGGCAAGGATGACCCGGAAACCGCCCGCGTCGTGCTGGACAGCCTGCGCGAAGAGGGCGTGGTGATCGAGGAGAACACCACCGCCGCAGAAGTGCGCGGCACGGCGGGCAAGATAGAGGTTGAGACCGAGGATGGGCGGATTTTCAAAGGCTCCCACCTGCTGATCGCCGTGGGGCGCAAGGCGAACACCGACAAGCTGGACCTCGACAAGGCGGGGATCGAGGCAGCCGCCAACGGGATCAAGGTCGATGCATCGCTGCGCACCACCAACCGCAGGGTCTATGCCATCGGCGACGTGGCAGGCGGGCTGCAATTCACCCATGTGGCGGGCTACCACGCCGGGGTGATCATCCGATCCATATTGTTCGGCCTGCCGTCCAGGGCAAAGACATCCCATATCCCCTGGGCGACCTATACCGACCCGGAACTGGCGCAGGTCGGGCTGACAGAAGCCGAGGCGCGGGAAAAGCACGGCGACAGGCTGGAGGTGGTCCGGTTCCATTATGAACACAACGACCGCGCGCTGGCGGAGCGCAGGGCCAAAGGGTTTATCAAGGTCATGATCGTCAGGGGCAGGCCGGTGGGCGCCTCTGTCGTGGGGCATCAGGCGGGGGAACTGATCGGCCTTTGGGCGCTGGCGCTGGCCAACAACATGAAAATGAGCCAGATTGCAGGTATGGTTGCGCCCTATCCGACAATCGGTGAAGTCAACAAACGTGTGGCGGGGGCCTATTTCAGCCCGCGCCTGTTCGACAGCGGTCTTGTTAAGTGGGTGGTGCGCCTTGTTCAGCGATTCTTGCCGTGACAACGGGGGCCTGCGCGCCGATGCGCGACAGCCCGCCCGCCGTCCCGTGGGGGTAGGTCTGGCATGATGAACTCCCTGTCCGGACGCCTGCTGATCCTGACCACCGTCTTCGTCATGCTGGCCGAGGTGTTGATTTTCGTCCCCTCCATCGCCCGGTTCCGCGAGGACTACATGCTGCAGCGGCTGGAACGGGCGCAGATCGCCTCGTTGGCGCTTCTGGCCGATGACATGCTCGACCCGGAACTGGAGGCGGAGCTTCTGGAGAATGCCGAAGTCTTCAACGTGGTGTTGCGCCGGGACGCGGTGCGCCAGCTGATGCTGTCCTCCAAGATGCCGCAGGCGATTTCACAGACCTACGATCTGCGCCGGGCCACCGCGATGACGCTGATCAGGGATGCGCTGTTGCGGCTGGGCAAGCCCGAGAACGAGGTCATTCGCGTGATCGGCGCGCCGGTCCGCGACGCGGGGCTGCTGATCGAGATCACGATGGAAACCGCGCCGATGCGCATGGCGATGATCGACTATGGCGTGCGTATCCTGCTGCTCTCGGCCGTGATTTCCGCGATCACCGCGACCCTGCTGTTCCTGACCATCCGGGCCATGTTCCTGAAACCCGTGAAGCGCGTTGTGGATCATATTCGAAGCTACGCCGAGGCGCCCGAGGACGCGCGCCGCATCATCGAACCCGAGGCCGGCGTGACCGAGCTGCGCGAGGCCGAAGTGGCGCTGCGCACGCTGCAGACGGAACTGACCCAGGCGCTCAAGCAGAAGGACAGGCTGGCCCAGCTCGGCGGTGCTGTCAGCAAGATCAGTCACGACCTGCGCAACATTCTGAGTACCGCGCAGCTGTTCACGGACCGGATCGAGACCTCCGAAGATCCGGCCGTCAAACGGCTGGCGCCCAAGCTGGTGGGCTCGATCACCCGCGCGGTCCACCTGTGCGAAAGCACCCTGGCCTTCGGCAAGGCCGAAGAGCCTGGCCCGACCCTGACCATGGTGCCGCTGGCGGAACTGGTGGACGAAGTGATCGAGAACGAGCGCCTGGCGGTGCAGGATCAGCCGATTACCCTGCGGGCCGAAGTTGCCCCCGGCCTCAAGGTGCGGGCCGACCCCGAACAACTCTACAGGGTTCTCGGCAACCTGACGCGAAACGCGCGGCAGGCGCTGGCAGGGACGGGCAAGGGCGGCGAGATCGTGCTGCGCGCCTCCGAGACCGAAAGCAGCTGGAACATCGAGGTCTCCGACACCGGCCCCGGTTTGCCGCCGAGGGCGCTGACCCATCTTTACAAGCCCTTTCAAGGGGGTACCCGCAAGGACGGGTCGGGCCTGGGCCTTGCCATCGCGGCGGAGTTGGTACGGGGCCACGGCGGACAATTGACCCTTGTTGACAGCGACGCTTCGGGCACCTGTTTCTCTGTTTGCCTGCCCAAGGGCGGTACCGCCATCTGAGGCGGATCAGGAAATCCGGTTCAGGTCAAAACTGGGGCTTGCAAACTCCGCCGCGCACAACTAAACCGCCCGACAGTGGACCGATAGCTCAGCTGGATAGAGTACCTGACTACGAATCAGGGGGTCGGGGGTTCGAATCCTCCTCGGTCCGCCACTTAAGCCCCTAAAAAGAAATAAATTTACCCGTTCACGCATAGGGTGAACTTCTTGGGGCAGTCCGCAAGATTTTCGGTGCGGATCAAACTGCCTTCATCTACGCCTGCTTTCATGATTTTGATATTACTTGCAAAATCCGGCTGGCGATAAATGCGCTGGTTGCTGGCCTTTCAGGCGGCATTGTTTTCAGAACCGATTACGCCTGCCTGTTCACGCCTCGACATCGTGCGACCTGACCACCTGTGCCATCATCTGCGCAACCTGCTCCAGGTCGCGGCGGTACAGCGCCTCTTGGCTCTCACGGCCCAAGTCGGTGCTTTGCCGCAGGAGGAAGGCAGGGTGCGTGGTGATAAAGACCGGGCCGCCGTGCAGGCCGCGCTCAATGCTGCCGCGCCGCCGCGTGATGTTGGCGCCATCGCCGGTCAGCGCCGAAGCGGCAGTCGCCCCAAGGGCCAGAACAAGCGCAGGCTGCACTGTCTCCAGCTCTCGGGCCAGCCACCAGCGGCAGTGGCTTACCTCGTCGGCATTCGGGCTTTGGTGGATGCGACGCTTGCCGCGCGGGGTGAATTTGAAGTGCTTGACCGCGTTGGTGACATAGGCCGCGCGGCGGTCCAGACCGGCCTCTGCCGCAATCCGGTCAAAGGCCTGCCCGGCCGGACCGACGAAGGGGCGGCCCGACAGATCCTCCATGTCGCCGGGTTGTTCTCCGACGATCATCAGCGCGGCATCCCGCGGCCCTTCGCCCGGCACGGCCTGTGTGGCATGCTGCGCCAGTGGACAGCGGGTACAGCCCCCCAGGGTTGTACCGTCGGGTGGTGGAGCCAGCCCCTGACGCAGCCGGTCGGTGATCGCCGCCGCGCGGTCCGGGGGAAGGGTCGGCGCGGCCTCTGCCATCCCGCGCGCCCGCGCCTCCGCCTTGGCGATCAGCCCGGGGATCAGGTCCGCCTCGGGCAGGTTCTTCCAATATTTGCGGGGCATCTCGGCGGTCATCGCCTTGATCTTGAGCCGGGCGGGATTGAAAATGTTGGCGTAGTAGGTCTGCCAGAGCGTTTCCATGTCATCGGAAAGATCGGGCCTGTCAGAGGCGACAGCCTGCAGGCTGACCTCGCCATCGAAACGCATGGTGACTTCAGGTGTCACGATAATCCAGTCCATATCCCCGAAACGGCGCGCGAAAAAGCCGGTCATCAGCTCTTCGATCCGGTGGTCGGGTTCGAACCACGACAGGAACTTGCGGCGGTTCGCGCCCTTCGGCGTCACGTCGCGAAACCGGACAAAGGCCTTCATCTTGTGCATGTCACGGCGGATGTTCTTGCCGAGTTCTTCCGCGCGGGCGACTTGCGCATCGGCGCGGTTGGTCAGCAGACGCGGCGTGTCCTGGCAGCGCAACAGCAGCCGGTAGGCAAGATCGACGGCCCCGTCGGCACGGCTGGCACACAGCAGCTTCGCCAGCGGCGGAAAGGCTTTGGGCACGGTGATCGGTTTCGGCGCGGGCAGGGGGCAGGCGGTCTCTTCGAAGAGGCCCGGTGCCGTGTCCTCCATCGTCCAGATCACCCGTTCCGCGGGCACGCCGTTGCTGGCCAGCGCACGGGCTGCGGTGCGCCAGGCGTCGAAGGTGCCCAGCCGGGGCAGGCGCACCACATGGCTCACAGCAGCGACAGTTGCTCGGGCGGGGGGGCGAAGCGCGCGCGCAGGTTGGCGGCGTCCGTCATTGATCCGGGCGACCAGTCACGGGCGGTGATAAAGGGCTTTGCCTTGCTGACCAGCGCCCCGATGCGGCGCAGGTCGTCATAGCCAAGCGCCCCGCTGCGCCGCGCCGACAGGATGCGCGCCACCGATTTGGTGCCGAACCCCGGCACCCGCAGCAACGCCTCGCGGTTGGCGCGGTTCACATCCACCGGAAAAGCATGGCGGTTGGCCAGCGCCCAGGCAAGTTTCGGGTCGATGTGCAGGTCCAGCATCCCATCCGCCCCGGCAATTTCCTGTGCGTCGAAGCCATAGAACCGCAGCAGCCAGTCGGCCTGGTACAGGCGGTGCTCGCGCATCAGGGGCGGCTTGATCAGCGGCAGCGTGCTGGACCTGTCCGGGATCGGCGAGAAGGCCGAATAATACACCCGCTTGAGCTTGTAGGAACTGTAAAGCCGGGTAGAGCTTTGCAGGATGGTTGCGTCGTTGGCCCCGTCCGCGCCGACGATCAGCTGCGTGGATTGCCCGGCGGGGGCGAACTTCGCGGGCTTGCGGCCCCTGTGGGTGGTCTCCTTCGCCGCCAGCTTGCGCAGTTGGACCTTGCCCATCGCCGCGCGGATGCCATCGGGGTTCTTCTCGGGCGCGTAAGCCTTGATGCCCGCATCGGTCGGCAGTTCGATGTTCATCGACAGCCGATCGGCCAGCAGGCCTGCCTGCTCGATCAGTTCGGGGGAGGCATCGGGAATCGTCTTGAGGTGAATATAGCCGCGGAAGTGATGGGTGTGGCGCAATTCGCGGGCGATGCGCACCATGTCGGCCATCGTGTCATCCGGCGATTTGATGATGCCCGACGACAGGAACAGCCCTTCGATATAGTTGCGGCGGTAGAACTCGGTGGTGAGGTGCACAACCTCCTCGACCGAGAACCGCGCGCGGTCCACGTTGCTGCTGACGCGGTTGATGCAATAGGCGCAATCGTAGATGCAAAAGTTCGTCATCAGGATCTTGAGCAGGCTGATGCAGCGTCCGTCCGGCGCGTAGGCATGACAGATGCCGGAACCTTCGGTGCTGCCCAGGCCACTGCCATCGCGGCTGTTTTTGCGCGTGGTTCCGGACGACGCGCAGGAGGCGTCGTATTTCGCCGCATCGCTGAGCAATGCCAGCTTTTCCTGTAGACTCAATTTTGCCATGTGTTCTTGATATGTTCCCATGCGGGCCGGGGCAAGCCCCGCTCACGCAATCGGCATTTTTTCGGACATTTTCTCAACCGTCGTCCGGGAACCTTTTGCCGCGCATCGCGTTTGCCGAGATGAAGATCACGCACGTCCTGCCCGCCATCGCCCTCTGCCTGTCATCGACCGGACCCATGCGCGCCGAAACCGTCGGCAATGTGGATGTCGACTGGCTGGGCAACGATATCGTGGTCGAGGCGGTCGCCGACCCCGAGGTGAAGGGCGTGACCTGTCACCTGGCCTATTTCGAACGGGGGCTGATCGACCGGCTGCAAAAGGGCAATTGGTTCGAGGATCCGTCGAACTCTTCCATCTCGTGCCGCCAGACCGGACCGATCGAGATCGGGGATATCGACCGGGGCGACGAGGGCGAGGACGTGTTCAGCGAACGCCGCTCGATCATCTTCAAGACGCTGCGGGTCAAGCGGATCTTCGACGAGGCGAACCAGACCCTGATCTATATCAGCCACGCGCGTGACGTGCAGAACGGCTCAGCCAAGATGTCGATGTCGACCGTGCCGCTGTTCGGGTCGTTTCCCGATTGATGCCCGCAGCAGCGTAAAGCCGCACATGCTTCAGAACCCCGCTTTGCGCGGGGTTTTTCTTGGGCTACCATCCGCAAAAATCCGAGAAACGCGGCAGTACCATGAGATCGACACGCAGAAATTTCACCTTTGGGCTGGGCGCGCTGGGGCTGGCGGCCTGTACGACCGGTGGCGGGGCGCTGGGGCCGGTCGCGGGCAGCGGCGGCACCGCCAGCCTGCCGGACGATTTGCGCCCGGTGCCCAACGGCGCCTATGACGCCTGGGTCGCGTCGTTTCGCGACAGGGCCGCGGGGCAGGGCATCTCGGCCTCCACACTCAACGCTGCGTTCCGCGGCACCGGCTATCTGCCCGGCGTGGTCAAGCGCGACCGCAACCAGACGGAATTTTCCCGCACGCTGGAGGATTACCTGGCCATCGCCGCCTCGGACGAACGGGTGTCCAAGGGGCGGGCTGCCTACGCGCGGCACCGCAGCACCCTCGGCGCCATCGAAAGCCGCTATGGCGTCGCCCCCGAGATCGTCACCGCGATCTGGGGTCTTGAGAGTTTCTTCGGCGAGCGGCGCGGCAATGTTCCGGTGATCTCGTCTACCTCGACACTGGCCTTCGACGGACGGCGGGGCGCGTTTTTTGAAAAACAGCTGCTGGCGGCGCTGAAGATCATCCAGAACGGCGACATCTCGGCGCAGAACATGACCGGCTCCTGGGCGGGGGCGATGGGGCATACGCAGTTCATCCCGACCTCCTACGAAGCCTTCGCCGTCGATTTCACCGGCGACGGGCGGCGTGACATCTGGTCGGATGACCCGACGGATTCGCTGGCCTCTACCGCTGCCTACCTGCAGCGCAACGGCTGGACGCGCGGTGTTCGCTGGGGCGGCGAGGTCGGCAACGGCGCACCGGCGGGCCGCACGCTTCGGCCCCAGCCGGGCGGGCCGTCCTTCAATGTCACATCCAACTTCAACGTCATCAAGCGGTACAACAACTCCGACAGCTACGCGATCGGGGTCGGTCATCTGGCCGACCGGATTGCGGGTGGCGGTCCGATCCGCGCAAGTTTTCCGCCCGACAAGTACGGGCTGACCAAAGACCAGCGCGTTCAACTGCAACAGCGGCTGACCGCCAAGGGGTTCGACACCGATGGCGCGGATGGCGTGATCGGACCGAACAGCCGCAAGGCGATTGCCGCCTACCAGTCCAGCATCGGGCGTGCGGCGACGGGCGATCCTTCGCTGGACCTTCTCCAGACGCTCTGACGCTGAATTTTTGATGCTCTGTAAAAGAAGGGGCGGGTGATGCAAGTCACCCGCCTTCTTTGCGTCGGGCCGCGCCGATTCGAGCGGCTTGCCCCGAATCGCTGATAAACGCTACCATCGGTAGAATATTTCGCTGATTGTTCTTTGCATTTTACACCTACGGAGTCCCGATATGACGCGTCGCGTGTTTCAATTTCTTCTGGCTCTTGCCTTGACGCTTACGGCGCTGCCTGCGATGGCGCAGGTCGATCGCAAGCTGATCGTCATTCCCGGAATCGTCGGGTCCGAGCTTTCCGATGACAGCGGAAATGTCATCTGGGGCCGGGCCAGCTCTCTCAAGGCATCCAACTTCCGACAGCTTGACCTGCTGCCCGAGACCGGCGCGGCGGTGCCGCTGACGCCCACTGATGCGCTGCGCGACGTGCCGCTGGTGTTCGGCACCATCAACATCGGGTTCTATTCCGGCCTGATCGACTTTCTGGTGGGAGAGAGGTCGATTTTCGACAGTGCCGCGCAGCGCGAGATCCTGGGCAACTATACCGAGGGCACGGACCTTTTCGTCTTTGCCTATGATTGGCGGCGCTCCAATTTCGCGAATGCGGTTCTGCTGAACGATTTCGTCAGGGCGAACATCCCCGCAGGAGAGGATTTCGACATCGTGGCCCATTCGATGGGCGGATTGCTGACGCGGGCGTTCCTGTCGGACCTGCGCCCGCAGGATTTCTGCACCGACCCCGAGGTCGAAACCGACCTGCCGCCCGAAACGCGGGAGGCGACCTGCGCCGCGGCCTACGGCAGCCTGGGCGACGGGGGATGGCGCGGCATCGGGGCCGACGACCGCTTTTCCGAGGCGTCGCGCCTGCATACCTTCATCGAAATCGCGACACCGCATCAGGGCTCCGTCAACGTGGCCAGCACGCTGATCGACGGCTGGGGCAGGCTCAGCCAGATCCTGATCGGCGGCAAACGCGAGATTCAGGACATCCTGCTGTCCATGGTCGGCCCCTATGAACTGATCCCGTCCTACGAGAACTGCTGCGCCGTGGGCGAGGCGGGCCGCCCCGGCAACAGCGTGGTGGCCGCGCTCGATGAAACGTACTGGGCCAAGCTGGTCCTCGGTTTCGAGGTCACGCCATGTCCTTATGTTCATTGCGCGGCAAAACGGGCGCTGCTGCGGATCGGATTGCAGAACCGGGCGGTGATGGATCAGGTCTATGCCCAGGGGCTGCCGGCTTCGGTCGATGCCAATCACGTGATGGTGGGCCGGCTTGTCGATGGCACGCGCGAGACGATGTATGTCGCGCGGGGGGCTGCGGGCGACGGCGCCGGGATCACCTACCGGGTCAGCGCGCGGGGCGATGGCACGGTCTATGAAGGCAGCGCGCTGGCGCAAGGCAACCAGGCCTTTGTCCTGCGCTCCAAGCATCCCTTCATCGTCGGCAGCGACGAGGTGCACCGCTATGTCTACAACATCCTGATCGACCCGGTTCAGAGCGTTCCGCAGATGGTGAATTCGGAACGGATTTTCCTGGGCGGCGGCGACGTCAAGTCGCTGGCGTTGAATGCCATGCCCCAGATCTCGGGCGAGGGCGAAACCGTCGAGTTACGGCTGGAGATGAACGCGGACCCGGCGCAGATCTTCGACGAGGACGCGCTGGCGGATGCGCGGGTCGATCTGACGCTGACGGCCTATGGCGAAGCGACGCCGATCTGGCAGCAATCCGTCGGCATCAACGGGGATCTTTCCTTTGCCGCCGGGGGATTGGCCGTCTTTACCGCCACTCTCACCGCGCCGGGCGAAGGGGTCTATGTGCTCAGCGCGGACCTCGCGGGCCGGAGCATCGCGCAGGACCTGCTGTACGTGCTGGAGGACGAAGGATGAGACATCGTTTTGCGACCTGCCTGCGGGGGGCGGCGGTCTGGCTGGCGGCAACGGCCTGCGGGGCCGCGGCGCAGGACTGGCCCGACCATCTGGAGACCCGGCAGCTGTTCCGGGTGATCGTCAAGGGGCTGGGTGCCGACGGCACGGCATTGCAGCCGGTCAAGGGCACTGCCTGGGCGGTGGCGCCGGGCATTCTGATCACGGCCGACCACGTCACCGGCAAGGCGCTGAATTACAAGAACATGTCCGCCTCCGACAAGGTGTTCATCCCCAGCCGCGATGTCACGGTAGAGGTCGGCGGGACGCGCATTTTCCAGGGCGTCCCGGCCGAAAAGTACCCCCGCGGCATCGTTACGCCTTCCCCGTTCGAAAGCATCGACGCCGCGCGCATCGGCTTTCCGGATCTGCAGGCGATCCCCTTCGACCTGACGGCCTGCGACATTCGCAAGGGGGGCGTCTACCGCGTCCTGAAATTCAATGACGGCAACGTGTTCCAGCCCAGAGAGGTGGCAATCCGGCTTGAGGATTATGGCCGGTCGAACCTGGGCGATGCAGGCAGCGTCGCGGTGATGAGCGGCCCCAGGGGAACGATCGTGGAGGGTGACAGCGGCTCCCCCGTGCTGGACCCCGAGAACCGCGTCATCGGGCTGGTATCGGCCATCAACGCCGACAGCGGCGATACCTCGCGCGACGAGGTCCATGTCACGCTGGTCAAATCCTTTCTCGATCTCATTCCCTTGCAGATCGGGTCGCGGGAATACCTCGATATTCCCTGCAGCGAACGGGTCCGGCTGCGTCAGATAGACGACCTGCGCGCGGACCTTGATGCGGCGCAGGCGGCCATCGCGACCCTGCACGGCGAAAAGGACATGCTTCTGGATAAATTCGCGGCGCTGTCATCGCGCAACGACATGCTGATGGTCCAGATCAATACGCTGATGCGCAACCAGAACTGGCTCGCCACCGAGGCTGAGCGGGCAGGCACGGGCACGTCCGGGCTGCCGCAGACAGAGGGTCTGGAAATTCTGGCCGCCAACGAAATGCTGCATGCGGCCAACAAGAAACTGGTGGAAGAGCCGATCAACCTGCCGCCCCTGCGCCCGACGGTAACGCGCATTTCAAGCGAACTGGGCAGTCCGGAGTGGAACCTCGCAGGGTCCATCAGCACCAACAACGACGTGGCGATCATGTTTTCCTACGACCGGGCCCTGTCAGGTCCGCCCTACGCCGACGAACTGGCCTTCTGCTTTACCCCCATTGCCTGGAACGTGCCGGCTGGCATCCCCAATGACGAGGACCCGACCAACCGCAACTTTTACGTGCCGCTGGAAGGGCCGTTCGAACCCAGTGAAACGCCCCTTGACGGCGTCTTCAAACAGCGCGGCACAATGCCCGACAGCTGCTATCCGGTTGCGCACACCGGGTCAGGCGCCGCGGACGCGGGCGGTGTGACGCAGGGCAGCTATCAGTGGACGCGCTCACCGAACACGCTGGTGGATCTGCTCCGGGGGGCAAGGCGGCGCTATCCCGACAGCGACTGGAACGGCATCTTTTACTTTCAGGTGTTCGAGCGTGTCGCCATCGGTGACAGCGGCGAAACACGCTACAAGGTCCATACCCGCGCGTTGGTCGATCTGCTGCGGGATGACGATTGGGCGAATGAAGGCTCGGCAATGCCGTGTAAAATCTTTAAAGATGGTCCCAGCCTCATCGAGGCGGTCGCGGATGGTGAAGAAAGCCTGCCAAGGGAAAACGAATGCGCCAAGGATACCTGATTGCGCTGCTGGTCTCGCTGCTGACTCTGGCGGGAACCGCGGGCGCCGAGACGGACAGCAGGCTGCGGTTCGAAAGGATCTTCGACCTGCCGCTGGTCCAGAGCCTGGAGTTCGCCTCCGGTGGGGAAGAGCTGTTCGTCGCGGTAGAGGGTCAGCTGCTGCAATGGCAGCTCGATCCGCTGCGCCTGACCCATTACGGTCCGACCCAGATCCTGGCCAACGAAATGGTGCTGGGCCCGGATCAGAACCTGTACTTCGTGGGGCTGGGCCGGGCGCGCGGGTCGTTCGGACAGGCGGGCAGCAAGGCCGTCGCCTTTGCCCGTGACATGGTGGCGGACGGCGCGGCCTTCGAAGCCGTTGATGCCAATTCCAACCTCGGCATCTCGCAGTATTCCTCGATCGCCTTCGACAGCGGCGGCAATGCGATCCTGGCCAGCGCCAGCAGCTATACCGCCAGCCCGTTTCCGCGCCGCGCCGAACTGCCCGCCAAGGGGGGGCTCAATTATCCGCAGCTGAGGTTTCGCTGCGGTGGCGTTTCGCAACTTTCGATCTTTGCCATCGACGGCGTCGATCATTATCTCGGCTCCACCGCCGGACAGGCCACCCTGGAATTCGGCAGGCTCGACCTCGGCGCGGACCGCAGCGCGACCGGCGACTGCTTTGTGGTCGAACAGGCGGAGAAAGGGCAGAAGCGCAAACCGACCTTCGATGCGGTGCGCCACGCGGTCATCGACCTGGGCGATACGCCCTTTGCCGTGGACGGCGCCAGCAAGGCGATCCTGGTCCTCGACCCCAACACAAACCGGCTGTCGCTGTTTCGCATCGAACCCTTTGGCGACCGGCATTTCCTGTCCCGCCTCGGCGCGCTGGAAATTGATCTGAGCAAATACATGCCATCCGCCGCGCGGGAAGCGGTGCTGACCGACCTTGCGACCGATGCACAGGGCCATGAGATTCAGGTCAGCAGCAATGCCGCCGACATCGTCCTGCGGTTTTCCTTCGACGGCACCGGCCTGGCCCACCGGGGGCAGATCCAGATGGATGCACCGGTGCAGCGACTGAAGATGAGCCGCGATGGCTCCGCCGCGGCCATTGTCACGGGCAGCGATCTCTTTGGCGGGGACTGGCGCATTACCGTCATCGGCAACCCCGGCGGCCTGTCGGGCCGGCTGAACCTGCCCGCCAGCTTTCCCTCCGTCCGCAGACTTCAGGAACAACTGAACGCGCAGGAATTGCCAGCGGGGTCCGCTGACGGCATCCTCGGGCCGCAGACACGGGCCGCGATGGCGGAATTCCTGGCACGGGTTGGCCCGCCCTCGGGTGGCGCGCAGAACCCCGATGGCGCGGCTCTCAAACTGTACCGCAGCATCGTCACCTCGTTCCCCAAATACCTCTCGGCGGATTTGAACGGCGTGGCCGCCGCCGACTGAACAAAGGAAGACACCGATGACCAAAGTGATTTCTCTGCTCGCGTTTCTGTCCGCTCCGTCGACCGGCTCCCTGCCGCAATGCGTGACCGTCCAGCAGGTGCAGGGCAGCACCGTCTTTTGCTGTTCGCTCACCAACGGGCAGCAATGTTGCGCGGGGTCCCTGGACGGGGCCAGCAAACCAGCGGGCTGCGGGTGCTGAGCGGGGCCTGAACGGTCCTTCAGCAGTACCTTTCAGGTCCTTCCCACTGTGCTGCGTTGTAGCGGTCTCCATGCGCCCAGCCGACGGGCAGCACGGTTTCGATCCGTGCGAGGTCTTCGGCTGACAGGTCGATCTCGGTCCCCCGGATCAGTTCCGCCAGGTGGTTCGGGTTCTTGGTGCCCGGAATGGGCAGCACCCGGTCGCCCTGTGCGATCAGCCAGGCGATGGCGAGGGCCGCGGCAGGTTCGTTCATGTCAGCGGCCAGCGCGCGAAATCCATCGGTGGCCGCGATGTTGGCATCGTAGTTCGGCTGCATGAAGCGCGGGTTGCCCCTGGTAAAGGCCATCGACTGTGCCCGGTCGTAGCTGAACGGCGCATCGGTCAGAAACGCCCGTCCCACCGGGGAAAAGGCCACCAGCGTCGTTCCCAGCTCCCGGCAGGTCTGGACCAGCCCCAGTTCCGGCGCGCGGGTCGACAGCGAATATTCCGACTGTACCGCCGCGACGGGACATTCGGTAAAGGCCCGGCGCAGGGTGGATGGCGCGATCTCGGAAAAGCCGATCGTCCGTGTCTTGCCCGCGTCGATCAGGCGTTTCAGCGTGCCCGCGACCTCCTCGGGGGTGTGGCTGCGGTCGTAGCGGTGGACATAGAACAGGTCGACGTGATCGACCCCCAGCCGCCTGAGGCTGTCGTCAAGGCAGGCCTCCAGGTAGTCGGGGTCGTTGTTGAACCGCCGGTCGGCGTCACCGGTAATGCCCGCCTTGGTCGCCAGCACCATGTCAGCCCGTGCGCCGGGGGTGTTCGCGAACCAGCTGCCGATGATGTCTTCGGACCGCCCGTTGCCATACCTGTTCGACGTGTCGATGTGGCTTACCCCGGCGGCGCGGCAGGCGTCGAGGATCGCGTGGCTTTCGGCCATCGTCGCGTCGCCGTAGATCCCGGCAAAGGACATTGCGCCGATACCGAATTGCGAAACGGACGGGCCATCGGGGCCGAGACGGGTGGTCTTCATGCGGTGCTCCTGTGCGCGGGCTGATGTGTCGGCAGCAAACCGGCGTTCCCTGCGCCCTGCAAGCGAATAATCCGTAACCGGAAAATTGCCGAAACCCTCTTGACCCTCCAGTTGCTGGAACCCCTACATCCGCGACAGACCCGTTGCAGAAAGGCGCCACGATGACGAACGTACAGGCAGGACAAGACCCGCAATCCCCGGCCGGGGTGATCCGCGATCCCGTCTGCGGGATGACCGTCGACCCCACGGCGGGCAAGCCCACCGCCACGCACGAGGGCCGGACCTATCACTTCTGCTGCGACGGCTGCCGCAAGAAGTTCGAGGCCGACCCGGAACCCTACCGCACGGCCAGGGACCCGGTCTGTGGCATGACTGTCGACCGCGCCAGCGCGGCCCAAATGGCGAAACACGCGGGCGAGCGGTTCTATTTCTGCTCTGCCGGGTGCCAGACGAAATTCGAAGGCGATCCGCAGGCCTACCTGGGCGACCGCCCCGCGCCGGAGCCAATGCCGGAAGGGACGATGTACACCTGCCCGATGGACCCCGAGATCGTGCAGGATCATCCCGGAGACTGCCCGATCTGCGGCATGGCGCTGGAACCGATAAATCCCACGCTGGATAGCGGCCCGCACCCCGAATACGTCGATTTCAAGCGGCGGCTCTGGATCACGGCCCCCATGGCGGCGGTGGTCTTCGTGCTGGAGATGGGCAGCCACATCGGCATCCCCTTTGCGCAGTGGATGGGCCACACCGCATTTGTCTGGGTGCAATTCGTGCTTGCGACCGGGGTGGTCTGGTTCACCCGCATGTTTTTCAAGCGGGCGTGGAATTCGCTCAGGAACCGCAGCCCGAACATGTGGACGCTGATCGGGCTGGGCACCGGCGCGGCCTATCTCTTTTCCATCTTTTCGCTGCTGGCGCCGGATGTCCTGCCCGCGCAGATGGCGGACGCCATGGGCATGACCCCGGTCTATTTCGAGGCGACGGCGGTGATCCTGGTGCTGGTGCTGCTGGGGCAGGTGATGGAACTGGCCGCCCGCGAACGCACCGGCGACGCGATCCGCGCGCTGATGGACCTTGCGCCAAAGACGGCGCGCCGTGTCTCGGGCGACAGCGAAGAGGACGTGCCGCTGGACGCGCTCAGGGCCGGTGACATTCTGCGGGTCCGGCCCGGCGAAAGCGTCCCGGTGGACGGCGTCGTTACCGAAGGGCGGTCGTCGGTCGACGAAAGCATGATCACCGGCGAACCTGTGCCCCAGGAAAAGGTTGCGGGCGATGCCGTGACCGGCGGCACCGTGAACAAGACCGGATCGTTCCTGATGGAGGCGAAAGAAGTCGGCGACGACACCACCCTGAACCGGATCGTGCAGATGGTGGCCAGCGCGCAGCGATCCCGCGCACCGATACAGGCGGTGGCTGACCGGGTCGCGGGCTATTTCGTGCCCGCCGTGGTGGCCTGCGCGCTGCTTGCCTTTGCGGTGTGGTGGGCCGTCGGGCCGTCGCCCGCGCTGACCTATGCCTTCGTCGCGGCGGTATCGGTGCTGATCATCGCTTGCCCCTGTGCGCTGGGTCTTGCCACGCCGATGTCGATCATGGTCGCGTCGGGCCGGGGCGCCAATGCCGGGGTGTTGATCCGCGACGCCGAGGCTCTGGAGCGGCTGGCCGGGGTGGACGTGTTGATCGTGGACAAGACCGGCACGCTGACCGAAGGCGCCCCCACCCTGACCGACGTCGCCCCGCGCGGCATGGCAGAGGCCGAGCTGCTGACGCTGGTCGCGGCACTGGAGCGGGGGTCCGAACATCCCCTGGCCGAGGCATTGGTCGCGGGGGCCGAAAGCCGCGGTGCCACGAGAAAGGACTGCACCGATTTCGAGGCGATCACAGGCAAGGGGGTGACGGGCATGGTCGACGGGCGCCCTGTGGCGCTGGGCAACAGGGCATTGATGGCCGAGCTTGGTGTCGCCACCGACGACTTTGCCGACCGGGCCGAGGCACTGCAGGCCGAAGGCAAGACAGCGATGTTCGTGGCTGTGGACGGGCAGGCGGCGGGGCTGGTCGCGGTGGCCGACCGGATCAAACAGACCACGCCCGAGGCCATTCGCGCGCTGCACGACCTGGGCCTGCGCATCGTCATGGCCACCGGCGACGCCGAAGCCACCGCGCAGGCGGTCGCGACCGAATTGAACATCGACGAGGTGCACGCCGGGGTCAGCCCCGAGGATAAGGGCGCGCTGGTCAAGCGGTTGCGGGGCGAGGGCCTGTCCGTGGCCATGGCGGGTGACGGCGTGAACGACGCGCCAGCCCTGGCCGAGGCGGACGTGGGCATCGCCATGGGCACCGGTGCGGATGTGGCTGTGGAAAGCGCGGGGATCACGCTTGTCAAGGGCGACCTGACCGGCATCGTGCGCGCCCGCAAGCTGGCCGAGGCGACGATGCGCAACATCCGCCAGAACCTGTTCTTCGCGTTTCTCTACAACGCGGCCGGTGTGCCGGTGGCGGCCGGGGTGCTTTACCCGGTGTTCGGCCTGCTCCTGTCGCCGATGGTGGCCGCCGCCGCCATGAGCCTGTCGTCGGTGTCGGTCATCGGCAACGCGCTGAGGCTCAGAGCGTCGAAACTATAGGGGCCGCCGCCGCGTGCATGACCCGTGATGACGAGCGCCCCTTGACCTTCCAGCCGATGGAACCTTTATCCTTTCCGAAAGGAGCCTGCAGATGAATATTGGCAACGCCGCGAAACAGACCGGCCTGACGGTCAAGACGATCCGATACTACGAGGACATCGGATTGATCAACGCCGCCCGTTCGGAGAACGGATACCGCGAGTTCGGCGGCAAGCAGATCACGCAACTGCGGATGCTTGCTCAGGCGCGTCACCTCGGCTTCGGGCTGGAGGAATGTCGCCGCCTGCTGGACCTCGACGCCGATCCGGCGCGCGCCAGCCGTGATGTCAAAGCACTGGCGCTGCAAAACCTCGACACGGTGCGCGACAAGATCGCCCAGTTGCAGACCCTGGAGATGGAACTGGAAGTGATGATCAACCAGTGCCATGGCGACGACGCGCCGGATTGCGCGATCCTGAACGGGCTGGCGCTTGCCCCCGACGACACCCTGCGCGAGACCGAGGCGGTGGAATGAGGGGGCTTGCCTGTGCCGCCGCCCTGGCAGTCGGAACGACGGCGCTGGCGCACAGCGGTGTCGACGATCCGGTCGTGATGAAACGCATGGTCGGCATGACGGACATCGCCGCGCATACCAAGCTGCTGGGCCGGATGGCCAAGGGGCAGGATCCCTTCGATGCCGCCGCGGCCAACACCGCGCTGGATGGCATCGCGACAGAGGCCGCCCGCATCCCGGCGCAATTCGGCGACCGCGTCCTGCATCCCCGGTCCGAAGCGTTGCCGGTGATCTGGGAAAGGTTCGAGACTTTCACCGCGCGTGCCGAAGACCTGCGCGACGTCGCCACCAATGCGCAAGGCACGGTGACGGAAGCACCCGATCTGGACGGGGTGATGCGCCGGATCGGCAAATCCTGCAGTGCCTGCCACGAGGCGTTTCGCAAATGAGAGGTCTTCTTCTGGCCTTCATCCTTGCGGCTCCGCCATCGTTCGCGGATCACCTGTTCGAAGATCGCGACATCGCGACCGGTGCGGCGCTCTATGCGGAAAACTGTGCCGCCTGCCACGGGGCGGAGTTGCAGGGCCAGCCCGACTGGCGCACGCCCGGAACGGACGGTGTGCTGCCCGCGCCGCCGCACGACGTCACGGGGCACACATGGCACCACGATACACCGATGCTGATGGCCTATACGCTCGACGGGGGGCAGGCCACGCTCGAAGCGCGGGGCGTCACCGGCTTCAAGAGCGGGATGCCCGCCTTTCGCGATACGCTCAGCGAAGATGACGTTCTGGACATCCTCGCTTACATTCGCGCTTCCTGGCCTGTCGAAGCGCAGAACGTGCAGCGGCAGCGTACCCACGGGGCGGACTGAAAAGGGGGCCGTCGCCGGCCCCCTCCTTGTGCATCCCGATGCTGTCCGGGCAGGCCGTCAGAGCACCTCTTCGACCGCCGCCTTGGTGGCCGCGACAATCTCGTCGGCTTCTTCGCGGGTCAGCGAGAACGGCGGGGCGAAGCCGATGATGTCGCCCTGCGGCATGGCGCGGGCGATGATGCCCCGGTCCAGCATCGCCGCCACGACCCGCGCGCCGACCTTTTCGGAGGCGTCGAAATAGACACGGTCATCGCGGTCCCTGACCAGTTCGACGGCACAGAGCATGCCTTCGCCCCGGACTTCGCCGACGTTGGCGTGTCCGCCGATGGCTTCGGTCATCGCCTTGTTCAGGTAGGCGCCGACTTCGCCCGCGTTGCTGACCAGGTTCAGCTCATCCAGCAGCTTGAGGTTCGCCACCCCGGCCGCCGCACCGATGGGGTGGGCCGAATAGGTCCAGCCGTGGCCGATGGGGCCGTTTTCATCGGTGCCGCGTTCCAGCACTTCCCACATGCGGTCGGACACGATCGACCCCGACAGCGGCGCATAGGCCGAGGTAAGACCCTTGGCGATGGTGATGAGATCCGGTTTCAACCCGTAGTGGTCCGACCCCATCATGGTGCCAAGACGGCCAAAGCCGGTAACGACTTCATCCGCGATCAGCAGGATGTCATGCTTTTTCAGCACTTTCTGGATCGCATCCCAGTAGCCCGCGGGAGGGGGGACGATGCCGCCGGTGCCCAGCACCGGTTCCCCGATGAAGGCGGCGATGGTGTCCGCGCCTTCGCGTTCGATCAGCGCCTCAAGTTCGGCGGCGCAATGGGCCGTGAACTGGTCCTCGCTCATCGACAGGTCGTCGCGGCGATAATAATAGGGCGCTTCGGTATGGATGACCTGGCTCAGCGGCAGGTCGAACTTCTGGTGGAACAGATGCAGACCGGTCAGCGACCCGGTCATCAGGCCCGAGCCATGATAGCCGCGCCAGCGCGAGATGATCTTCTTCTTCTCGGGGCTGCCCAAGATGTTGTTGTAGTACCAGACCAGCTTGATGTTGGTTTCATTCGCATCCGACCCGGACAGGCCGTAATAAACGTGGTTCAGCCCCTCGGGCGCCCGTTCGGCGATCATGCGCGACAGGGTGATCGACGCCTCGGTGCCGTGGCCCACGTAGGAATGGTAATAGGCCAGCTCATGCGCCTGTTCCGCAATGGCATCGGCGATTTCGGTCCGGCCATAGCCGACGTTGACGCAGTAAAGACCGGCAAAGGCATCCAGCGATGTCTTGCCCTCGCGGTCGGTGATGCGCACGCCATCGGCCTTCTGGATGATCCGGTTGCCCATCTCGCGGCGGGCGAACTGGCCCAGATGCGTGGAAGGATGGAAGAAGTGATCGTGATCCCATTGGGTCAGCTGATCGTTGGCGCGTGCATTGTCCATGTTTCGGTCCTTTCTGGTGCGGGGCTCAGGCCCAGTCGCGGCATACGTATTTGACTTCGGTAAAGGCTTCCAGCCCAAGCCGGGATCCTTCGCGGCCCAGGCCCGATTGTTTCATGCCCCCGAAGGGGATCGGCGCCCCCGTGACCTTGGTGCGGTTCACCGCCACCATGCCAAAGCGCATGGCGCGGCTGGCACGATAGATCCGCCGCGGGTCCTGCGTGTGCAGATAGGCGACAAGCCCGTATTCGGTGGCATTCGCCCGTTTGATCGCCTCCTTCTCCGTGTCGAAGGGGGCGATGGCGGCAACAGGGCCAAAGGTTTCCTCGTGCATGATCAGCGCGTCCTCGGACACGTCGGCCAGCACGGTGGGCTCAAAGAACAGATCGCCCGCCGCATGGCCGCCCCCGCCACACAGCACGCGGGCGCCTTTTGCCTTGGCGTCCTCGACGTGCTCGCGCTGTTTGGCCACGGCACGGGCGTTCATCAGCGGCCCGATGTCGGGGTCGTCGATGCCCCGCCCGATGCTGAGCGCGCGGGTGCGTTCGGTAAAGGCGGCGCAGAACTGGTCATAGACGGATCGCTCCACCAGAAACCGGTTGGCGCCCAGACAGTCCTGACCGGAGGTCGCGAATTTTGCCTTGATGGCCTCGTCCACGGCCTGATCCATGTCGGCATCGGCAAAGACCAGGAACGGTGCGTGGCCCCCCAGTTCAAGCACCAGCCGCTTGATCGTGTCGGCCCCCTGCCGGTAGAGCAGCCGACCCACTTCGGTCGACCCGGTGAAGGACACCGCCCGGACCAGCGGATCTTCCATCCAGGCGCCGACGATCTCGGGCGCGTCACCGGTGATGACGTTGAATACGCCATCGGGCATGCCCGCGCGCTCCGCCAGCTTGGCCAGCGCCAGTGCGGACAGAGGTGTCTCGATCGACGGGTGCGCCACCACGGTGCAGCCCGCGGCCAGGGCCGCCGCTGCCTTGCGCGTCAGCATGGCGCAGGGAAAATTCCACGGCGTCACCAGCGCCGCAACGCCCACGGGCTCGCGCCAGACCTCGACTTCCGCGTCGGGCAGGTGGGACGTGACGCTTTCGATGTTGGGGCGGCGCGCCTCTTCGGCGTAGAATTCGACAAAGGCAGCGGCATATTCGATCTCGCCCCGCGCCTCGGAAATCGGCTTGCCCTGTTCGGCGGTCATGATCCGGGCCAGATCCTCGCTGTGCTTCATCATCAGGTCGAACCAATTGCGCAGGATCGCCATCCGCTCTTGCGGGAGGGTCACGGCCCAGTCCTGCCATGCGTCATCGGCAGCGGTGGCGGCAAGCCGGGCGTCGGCGACCCCCATGCAGGCGACCTGCGCCAGTTCGGTGCCGTCCGCGGGGTCGGTAACGGCCTTGGTCCGGCCATCCTGCGCCTCGATCCAGGCGCCGCCCAGATAGGCCTTGGTCCGCAGCAGCTCCGGGTCATCCAAAGCGGCAAGTATCGGGTGTTTCCTGTTGATCACGTCGGACACGGCAGCCTCACTACGTTCGATGTCGGGTTTCGCGAAACATAACCGGTAAGCGCCCGAAAGTTTTTCGGTAATTTCCGGTGTCGATCCGAATAGCTCTCGCCGGTGGCCGCTATTTTCCGAACAGAATGTCGAACGGCGGCGGGCTGTCCTTGACCGGTTTCGTCACGATGTAGCTGTAGAAACGCGCGACGCCCGCCCGCTGTTCCAGCACCTCCTCGATCAGCGTCTGGTAGCTGTCGATGTCCCGTGTCACCACCTGCATCAAGTAGTCGTAGCCGCCGCCAAGCGCCCAGCACCCGACAATTTCGTCGTGGCGGGCGACTTCGTGTTCGAACCGGTCAAAGCTCTGGGCCCGGTGTTCGCCCAGTTCGACCATCACGAATACCGTCACCGACGGCCCCAGTGCCCGCAACGAGACCTCGGCGCGGTAGCCGGTGACGACCCCGGCTTCCTCCAGCTTCTGCATCCGTTCCCAGCAGCTGGTTTGGCCCAGACCGACGCGGCGGGCGAGATCGCTCTTGGTGATCCGCCCGCTGGTCGAGAGAACCGCCAGGATGTCCAGATCGGTCCGGTCGAGCCGGTGCATTTTCATTCGGTCATCCTGTTCCCGGCACCGCCGTCCACGGCGATTGTCCTGCAAATTCTGATGGGATTGTCATGAAAAACCTCGACCCCCACAAGAGCGAACTCAGACGCTTGCGCGATCGCCGGCCATCCGGGGGCGCCCGCCGGATGCTGCGGGTGCGCTGGGTTCCGCTCCGGTCTGGGGTGAAAAATGCCGACCGCCAGGGGGATGGAATTGCGCGCAGCCATTGACGCGGGCGGCATAGAAGATGACGATGCCATCGTGGAACCGGGCGATGGTGGCGTGCCGCGCGGCACGCGGTCGGGTCGGTTCCGGCGACATCACCATTGCCGACCGGACAGGCACAGGCATACGGGGCACCGTAATCGTAACTCATGCCTGGCGACGATTGCCGGGAAGGAACAGCAGTAATGACGACCTTCGAAAAGAACTTCACCACCTCCGAATACTACCGCCGCATCGACAAGACCCGTGCCGCCATGTCGGACCGTGGGCTGGATGCGATCTTTGTTTCCGATCCGTCGAACATGTCTTGGCTCACTGGGTATGACGGATGGTCCTTCTACGTGTTCCAGGGCGTTGTCCTGACGCATGAGGGCGATCCGGTGTGGTGGGGTCGGGCGATGGACGCGCTGGGCGCGCGGCGCACCGTCTTTATGGACGAAGAGGACAATATACGCGGCTATGACGACACCTTTGTCCAGAACCCGGAAAAACACCCGATGGAGGACCTGTCGCGGCTCCTGGCCGAACTGGGCCTGGAAGAGGCGCGGATCGGTGTTGAGATGGACAATTACTATTACTCCGCCACCGCGCACGAATGTCTGAAGAAACAATTGCCCAAGGTCCGCCTGTCGGATGCGACCGGGCTGGTCAACTGGCAGCGCGCGGTCAAGTCCGAGCGCGAGATCGAGTACATGCAGCGCGCCGCCCGCATCGTCGAGGCGATGCACGCCCAGATCCTTGAGGTCGCCGAACCGGGGATGCGCAAGAACGATCTGATCGCGGAAATCTATGCCACCGGGATTCGCGGGGCGCTGGGCTATTGGGGCGACTACCCCGCCATCGTACCGATGGCCCCCTCGGGGCTGGATGCCACAGCGCCGCATCTGACCTGGGACGACCGCCCGCTCGAAGTGGGCGAGGCGACGTTCTTTGAGATCGCGGGCGCGCACCGGCGGTATCAATGCCCGCAGTCGCGCACGCTGTTTCTGGGGGAAGTGCCGCAGAAATACCGCGATGCTGAGGCCGCGGTGCTGGATGCCATCGAAGCGGGGCTGGAACAGGCCAGGCCCGGCAACCAGGCGCAGGACATCGCCAACGCTTTCAACGCCACGCTGAACAAGGCCGGTTTCGAGAAAGACAGCCGCTGCGGCTATGCCATCGGGATCAGCTATCCCCCCGACTGGGGAGAGCGGACAATCTCTTTCCGCCGGGGCGATACCACCGTGCTGGAACCGGGCATGACCTTTCATTTCATGCCTGCGCTCTGGCTGGATGACGGCGGGCTGGAGATTACCGAGCCGATCCTGATCACCGAAGACGGGCACGAATGCCTTTGTACCACGCCGCGCGAACTGTCGGTGAAGACATGACGGCCAATCCCATCAGCCCGACAATCCCGCTGGATGCAGATGGCGCCCATCACGGGTTTCTGAAATTGCCCTACAGCCGGGATGACAGCGCCTGGGGGTCCGTCATGATCCCGATCAGCGTGATCGCCAACGGGGCGGGGCCGACGGCGCTGCTGACCGGCGGCAACCACGGCGACGAATACGAGGGGCCGGTGGCCCTGCAGGAGCTTGCCGCAACGCTCAGGCCCGAGGACATCACCGGGCGCGTGATCATCCTGCCCATGATGAACACCCCGGCATTCGCCGCCGGGCGGCGCTGTTCGCCGATTGACGGCGGCAACATGAACCGCAGCTATCCGGGCCGTCCGGACGGGACCGTGACCCAGAAGATCGCGCATTACATCGCGACCACGCTGGTCCCGGCCGCCGACATCGTGCTGGATTTCCACTCTGGCGGCAGCACCCTGGATTTCCTGCCTTTCGCCGCCGCCCATGTGCTGGAGGACAAGACGCAGGAGGATGCCTGCATGGCGGCGATGCAGGCGTTCAACGCGCCTTATTCGGTGCGGATGCTGGAAATCGACGCCGTGGGCATGTTCGATACCGAGGTGGAAACCCAGGGCAAGACCTTTGTCACCACCGAACTGGGCGGGGCAGGCACCTCGACCGCGCGCAGCGTCGCCATCGCCCGCAAGGGCATCGGCAATCTCCTGCGCCATGCCGGGATAATCGCAGGGACGCCTGAAATCGCCGAGACCGTCCAACTGGACATGCCGGACGAGACCTGCTTCCAGTTTGCCATGAACGCGGGGCTGATCGAATATCTGGTCGACCTTGGCAATACCGTGGCCGAGGGGCAGCCGATCGCCCGCATCTGGCCCGCCGACCGCACCGGCGTCGCGCCCATACCGTGCCTTGCGCGGCGCGACGGCATTCTCGCTGCACGGCATGTGCCGGGGCTGGTCAAGATGGGCGATTTCGTCGGTCTGGTGGCCGTCGCGACCTAGGCGTTCGATGCCTGGTCCCGGGCAGTCAACCGCAACGCCCCGCGCAGGGCGCGGGCCTGCACCGGTTCGGTCAGGGCAGGCTCGGGTGGATAACCCATCCGTTCCATAGCAGGCCCTTCCCGCGGGTGCGCCGGCTGCGCGAAGGATGCCCAGATCAGCCCCGCCAGCGCCTTCTTGTCCGCAGCCGCAACGCCGAGCCGGGACAGCGCAGGCAGCAGTTCCCGCTCGGTTGCGTCGAAATCGGTGCCGAAGGGGAAGTCGGGCAGCAGCGTCGCCCGGTAGGGGCGCAACCAGGCCGACAGACGCGCCGGGGTGTTCTGCCGATGTGCCTGCGGCACCTCCCAGTCCGGGGCGATCTTGCCTGCCGCCCGCGCCTGTTCCAGCAGATCTTGCTGAAATCGGCTGTCGGCGATGCAGATCAGCCGTTTGATCACCTCTTCGTCGGTCTGGCCCCGCAGGTCCGCCGCGCCGTATTCCGTCACCACCATATCGCGCATGTGGCGCGGCACTGTTGTGACCGGCAGTTGCCAGACGATGTTCGACCCGGTTTCGCCCCCGCTGCTGCGTGTTGCGGGCAGGGTCAGGATGGCGCGGCCGTCTTCCAGCGCAAAGGCCTGCTCGAAAAAGTTGAACTGCCCGCCCACACCGCTGATCACCTGGCCGGGCTTGGCGCTGTCGGACATGGCGTCACCCAACAGGCTGACCTGCATCCCGCCGTTGACAAAGCGGGCGTGAACCCGCGCCGCACGCTTGGCGGCCTCGTCCCCGTAAAGCGCGTTGGTAAAGCTGACGGGTTTCATTGCGATCTTTGCGCGCCGGTCTAGCGGCATGTCGCGCAGGCGTTCATAGACATCCCGCGCCTCGACAAAGAAACCGGCGTGGATCGCGGCCCCCGCCACCTCGCGCCGCAGGATGCCTGCCTCGAACAGGGACAGCATGCCGCCCACCAGCATTTCGGTCACACCGTAGAGGCCGGTATCGAAAGGCCCGGTGTGGTCGCCGGACAGCGGGAAAGGCGCATCCTGCCAGATCGGTGCCAGCGCCGCCCTGTCGCGCAGCAACAGCGCCTGCGCGACAGCGTCGCCGATGGCTCCGATCCCGATCTGAAGCGTTCCGCCGTCCACGACGTGCCGCGCGACGTTGAGGCCGATGGCGTGTTGCGCATCGGAAACCGGGCGGCGCACCGCCGAGAAAAGCTCGAACGAGGTTGCCGGTTCATACAGCATGGCCAGCGCCTCGGGGGCGATCTCTGCATCCGGGCCGGGCATGAAGGGCAGGTTGGTGTTGACTTCGCCCACCGCGACAAAGTCCATCTCTCCCTGTTCGCGCAGGGCGAAAAGGTCCGTTGAAATATCCGTGTTGCACGACAGGCTGAAGCTGTCGTCGCCCGGCCCGAGCAACTGGCACAGAACATTGGGCCGCTGCGCGATCAGCACGTCGCGCGCATGGGTATAATTGGCCGAGATATAGTGCCGTTGTGCGTAGCTGTTGCCCAGCCAGGTGCCTGCCTGAAAAAAGAACTCGGACACCGTGATGTTGTCAGGCAGCGTGTCGTCGGCGATCATCCGGGCATAATCCAGCGCCGGATAGGCCCCGAACAGACGGTCCATCGCCGGTTCCAGGAACCGCCGTTCAATGTCCGATGCGGGATCTGGGCGGCGCAGGGTCAGGGCCGTGAAGATCGACAGCGACAGCGCGCTGTCTTCGGCGGCAAGGCGGGTCAGCGCGTTGACCAGCGTGACCGGCTTGCCAAGACCGAGGGGCAGGGCCAACCGCACCTTGCCCCCGGTCCTGTCGAAAATGGCGCGCGCCATCGCATCCGCATCGCTAAATCGACGGGGCAGGTCAGCCAAGAGTGTCCCATCCCTCGTCCGGTGCGAACCGGGGGCCGTGTTTTTCCGCCAGTTCGTGCAGGCGGGTTCTGACCTCCGGCACCCCCCGCGTGCGTGCATAATGCATCGGCCCGCCGCGGAACGGCGCCCAGCCCGTGGCAAAGATCATCGCCCCGTCCACCTGATCCTCGCTCTTCGCGACACCCAGACGCAGCACTTCGACACAGGCATCGAGCATGGGCAGAATAAGGCGGTCGGTCAGGTCGTTCGGCGCGTCGGACAGATCGGCGTCAGGGTGCGGGGTGCCGTCCGACCAATCGTAGAACCCCTTGCCGGTCTTCTTGCCCAGATCGCCCGCATCGACCTTCTTGCGCAGATCATCGGAAATCTCGGCCATCGGTTTTTCCAGGTTGCCGCGCAGCGATTCCGCGACGTGCAGGCCAATGTCCAATCCGACCTGATCGGCCAGCGTCACAGGCCCCATGGGCATGCCAAAGCGCAGCGCGGCAGTGTCGATCACCTCTTTGCTCAGGCCTTCGTCCATCAGGACCATCGCCTCCATCAGGTAGGGGGTCAGGGCGCGGTTCACCACGAAACCGGGATAATCGCCGACCAGCGCGGGCAACTTGCCGATGGCGCCGCAGAACGCGGCGAGACGTGTCGCGGTGTCGTCATCGGTTTCGGATCCGCGCACCACCTCCACCAGATCGACACGGGACACGGGGTTGAAGAAATGCAGCCCCGCGAAACGCGCCCTGTCCGGCGATGGTCCGGCAAGCGTATCCACCGACAGGCTTGACGTGTTCGACGCCAGGATCGCATCAGGCTTCATCCGGCCCTTCAGATCCGCATAGATCTTTTCCTTCAGGTCCATCTTTTCGGGCGCGGCCTCGATGATCAGGTCGGCACTGCCGATGCCATACCCCTTGGGGTCCGGCATCAGCCGATCCAGCGCGTCGCGGGTTTCGATGCCCGACAGGTGCTTGTCCTTGCAGATCTTGGCGGCCTGTTTGACGGCCTTGCCCAGCGGGTCGGTCTGCACATCGCCCAGCGTCACGCGCTTGCCGCGAATGGCGGCCATCGCTGCGATCTCGGCGCCCATCGCACCGGCACCGATCACATGCACATGGCTGATCCCGTCCTCGCCCCGTCCCGCGTCCTTCAGCTTCTGTCGCAGGAAAAAGACCCGCCGCAGGTTCTTCGACGTGTCGGTTTTCAGCAGCGACGCGAAACTGTGGATCTCGCCCTTCTGCATTTCCTCGCGGTCGTCGCCGTATTCTTCCCACAGGTCGATCAGGGCATAGGGCGCGGGGTAATGTACTTCCGGCGCTTTTTGCTCCGTCTTGCTGCGCATCTGGCGGGCGACCAGACTGCGGGCCTGTTCGAACCCAAGGGCGCGGGCCTTCAGACCCTGACTGTGCGCCTCGACCTTGCCGTCCGCAGCGGCCCTGACGGCGGCGGCAACGTGGCGTTCCTCGACCACCTTGTCGGCAATACCCAGCGATTTCGCCCGGTCGGTGTGGGCCGTCTTGCCGGTCAGCATCATTGTCATCGCTTCCAGCGGGTCGATCAGCGCAGGCAGGCGGAAAGTCCCGCCAAGACCCGGATGCAGGCCCAGCTGCACTTCGGGAAACCCGAAGGACGCACCGGGTGTGGCAATGCGCAGATCGCAGGCCAGGGCAAGCTCAAAACCCGCGCCGAGCGCCGCGCCGTGTACCACGCAGATGGTGGGACACTTCAGGGCCTCGATCCGGTCCAGCACGTCATGCCCCTGCTTCAGCAGCGCATCCGCACCCTCGTCGCTCATGGCCTCGAAACTGGTAATATCGGCACCGGCTGCGAACCCGGCGGGCCTTGCCGACCGGATCACCAGCGCCTTGGGCAGATCCGCTTCGGCCTTGGCCACATGCGCGTCGAGTTCACGCAGCACGTCTTCCGATATGGTGTTGGCAGAGCTGTCGTGCTTGTCCAGCACCAGCCACAGGATGCCCGCATCGTCGCGCCCGGAACGCCAGTTGCCGTCACGCGCGCCCGCAGGCCCCAGTTCGAGCCTGGTTTCGCCAAGGAAATTGAGAACTGTTCCGGTCATCACACGGCCTCCAGCATCATGGCGCCGCCCAGACCGCCGCCGATGCACTCTGTCGCGATGCCGCGTTTCTCGCCGCGCTGCTTCATGGCGTTTGCCAAGTGCAGCACGATGCGGTTGCCGCTGGTCCCCACCGGATGGCCCAGCGAGATCGCCCCGCCGTCCACGTTCAGCCGGTCGCGGTCGATCATGCCGAACGCGCTGTCGTAGCCCAGCACCTCGCGGCAGAAATCAGCGTCGTCCCAGGCGGCAAGACAGGACAGCACCTGTGCGGCGAAGGCTTCGTTCAATTCCCAGACGCCGATGTCGTCGCGGGAAAGGTCATGGCGTTGCAGGATCGGCGTCGACGACATCACCGGGCCAAGCCCCATGATCGACGGGTCCAGCGCGGCCCATTCGCTGTCGGTGATCTCGGCCAGCGGGTCCAGCCCGTGCGCCTCCACCGCCTTTTCCGAGGCAAGGATACACCAGCTTGCGCCATCGGTGATCTGACTGGCGTTGCCCGCCGTGACTTTCCCGTAGGGCGGCTCGAAAACCGGCTTGGGCTTGGCCAGCCCTTCCAGGTCACTGTCCGGACGCACACCGTCGTCGTGGTCGTAGACCGTTCCGTCGCGGTCAAAGGCGGGCATGATCTCGTCCGACAGCCGCCCGTCTTTCTGCGCGGCGGCAAGGCGGTGATGGCTCTGCATCGCGTAGGTGTCGGCGGAGGTGCGGTCGATGCCAAAGCGATGCGCCAGCACCTCGGCGGTCTGGCCCATGTTCAGGGAGGTGATCGGATCGGTCAGGCCACGCTCCAGCCCGACAACGGGCTTGAAGAAGTCCGGCCTGATGCCGGTCATGGCCTTTGCCTGTTCCAGCGGTCCCTTGGCGGCGTTCATCTTGCCGAACCATTCGACGGCGGATTGGCGCAGCGTCAGCGGCGCGTGGCTCAGCGCCTCTGTTCCCCCGGCAAGGATCATCTGGTGGCTGCCGTCGCGGATGTAGCGATACGCGGTGTCGATGCTTTGCATGCCCGATCCGCAGTTGATCTGGACGGTAAAGGCGACCATCGCCTCCCCCAGCCCGAGGCGCAGCGCCGCGACGCGGGCCGGGTTCATCTCGTCCGCGATGACATTGACGCACCCGAGAATCACCAGATCGAAAGCGGTGCGGTCAAAGGGCTGCCGGGCAAGCAGGGGGCGCCCGGCCTGCACCGACAGATCGACGGGTGTGAAGGGACCGGGCGCACCGCGCGCCTTCAGGAAGGGCGTGCGCGCGCCATCCACCAGGTAGACGCGTTGTCGGGTTGCATCGCTCATTCTGCTGCCTCTCTGGGGGTCGCTTCGTAGTCATCCGACGACTGGGCCGCATGATCCTTGAAGTAGCGGGACAGTTCTTTGGGCGTATAGTCGTCCACCGCGATGACCCTGGCCACAAGCGCGTTCATCTCCTCAATCTGCGCCATCTCGCTGTCGCTCAGCGTGCCTTTGGCCTTTGCCTCTTCCGGCGTCTGCCTGGCGTCGCGCAGGCGTTTCATCACCGGCGCCATTTCGACCACCTTGGCATAGCAGGCGTTGAGCGTATGGACCCCATCGCCCTCCTTGCCGCCGTCAAGGCGACCGATGATCCGGTCGCGTGTCTCGGAAGGCTCATAGATCAGATCGCTGGCCGCGGCAGTCAGCCTGTCGTCGGGCCCGCGACGTGTAGACCCCGGCAACGTCAGGAAGCGCAGTACATACGCCGCCCAGCGGGCGGGCAGGTTCGCGATCACCTCGTCCAGCGCGGTCTGTATCCGCCGGAATGCCGCGTCGGCCGCGTATTGCAGCACCGGCAGGTCGGCCTCCTGCCGACCTTCGTCCTCCCACCGCTTCAAAGCGGCAGACAGGATATACATTTCCGACAGAATGTCGCCCATCCGGGCCGAGATCATTTCCTTGCGCTTGAGCGCGCCGCCCAGTGTCAGGAAACAGAAGTCGGCAGTCAGCGCATAGGCGGCGGACCAGCGGGACAACTCCTGATAGATCGGCTTGGCCGGTCCGAAATTCCCTGCCGGCGCGAAGCGGCCTCCGGTGATCGCACGGCCCCAGGCACGGAACAGCGTCCTGGTCGTATGACCCACATGCGCCCAGAAGGACTTGTCGAACATCTCCAGCGACTTCTGCTGGTCCTCCTCCTGCAGGGCAAACATGTTGTCCAGCATGTGCGGATGTGCCCGGATCGACCCCTGGCCAAAGATGATCAGGCTGCGGGTCACGATGTTCGCGCCCTCCACCGTAATGCCGATGGGCACCGCGCGGTAAAGCGGCAACAGATAGTTCGACGGCCCGTCGATCACCGCCTTGCCGGAGTGGACGTCCATTGCATCGTTGATCGCCTCGCGCATGCGGAACGTCGCATGTGCCTTCATGATCGCCGAAATGACGGACAGCGCGCGGCCTTCATCAAGGCCCGCGCAGGTCAGATGACGGGCAGCGTCCATGGCGTAGGAATCCGCAGCCAGCCGTCCCATCCGATCCTGGATGCCGCCGAACTTGCCGATGGGCAGGTTGAACTGCTGGCGGATGCGGGAATAGGCGCCGGTCGTGTGGGCCGACACGGCAATCGCCGCGCAGCCCATCGACGGCAGCGAAATGCCCCGTCCCGCCGCCAGCGCCGACATCAGCATCATCCAGCCCTTGCCCGCGTATTCCTGACCGCCGATGATGTTGTCGAGCGGGATGAACACGTCTTCGCCGGTTGTCGGACCGTTCATGAACATGGTGGAGGAGGGCAGATGGCGCCGCCCGGTTTCCACACCGTCCAAGTCGGTGGGGACCAGCGCGCAGGTGATGCCGATGTCCTTTTCGCCGCCCAGCAGACCGTCGGGATCCTGCATCTGGAACGCCAGCCCAAGCACCGTGCACACCGGCGACAGGGTAATGTACCGCTTGGCCCAGTTAAGCCGCAGGCCAAGCACTTCCTCGCCTTTCCACATGCCTCTGCAGACCACGCCGCTGTCGACCATCGCGGATGCGTCCGATCCGGCCTCGGCGCTCGTCAGTCCGAATGCGGGCAACTCGCGTCCGTCGGCAAGGCAGGGCAGCCAGTAATCCTTTTGCGCTTCGGTGCCGAACTGATGCAGCAACTCGCCCGGCCCAAGCGAGTTGGGCACCATGACAGTCACCGCCGCCGCGACGGAGCGCGAAGAGATGTAGCGCACGATCTCGGAATGGGCGAAGGCCGAGAATTCCAGACCGCCGTGAGATTTGGGGATGATCATGCCGAAGAATTTCTTGTCGCGCAGGAACTGCCAGACCTCTGGCGGCAGGTCGCCGTCCTCGTGGTTGATCTTCCAGTCGTCGATCATGCCGCACAGGTCGCGCACCGGGCCGTCGAAAAACGCCTGTTCCTCGGCGCTCAGCTTGGGGGCCTTGATCGCGTGCAGCTTGTCCCAGTCGGGGTTGCCGGAAAACAGCTCTGCCTCCCACCAGACCTCGCCCGCCGACAGCGCCTCGCTCTCGGTCGAAGACAAGGCAGGCAGGACGCCCTTGGCCCACTTGTGGATCGGTTTGGTGAGATAGTTCGCGCGAGCGTTGGACATGACTGGACCCTCCTGCAAAGCAAACTCGGGGCGCGGTCAATCAGTTCCAGACCCCAGGGAAGTCTCTGGGGTCTCTGCGGGCCGCGCATGACTGGCGCTGCCCGCAGTGTCATTTGTGGTGCGGCTGCTGCCGGGCTTAGCCCGGCGACATGCCCCGCAACCGTTCGGACCGCCGCCGCAGCAGTTCCAGCGTGGTCAGCAGCGCGATCGAGATCATCACCAGCAGCGTCGCGACCGCCAGAATGGTCGGGCTGATCTGTTCGCGCAGGCCGATGAACATCTGCCAGGGCAGGGTCTTTTGCCCCGCCGAGCCGACGAACAGCACGACGACCACTTCGTCGAAGGACGTGATGAAGGCGAACAGCCCGCCCGAAATCACGCCGGGCAGAATGAGCGGCATCTGCACCTTGAAGAAGGTCCGCACCGGAGAGGCACCCATGTTGGCCGCCGCACGGGTCAGCGAACGGTCAAAGCCCACCAGCGTCGCCGTCACGGTTATGATCACGAAGGGGATGCCAAGCGCCGCGTGCGCCAGCACCACGCCCACGTAGGTGCCCTGAAGCCCGATGCGGCTGTAGAAGAAGTACATGCCCGCCGCCGAGATGATCAGCGGCACGATCATCGGGGAAATCAGTATCGCCATGATCGCGCGCCGGAATGGCACATGCGGCTGGCTGAGCCCGATGGCCGCCAGTGTGCCAAAGGACACCGACAACAGGGTGGCGACCGGTGCGATCAGCAGCGAGTTGCGCAGCGTGTTCTGCCAGTCGGAAGAGTTGAAGAAGTCGCGGTAGTGCTTGAGCGAATATCCTTCGGGGTCGAAGCGCAGCATCTCGGGCGTGAAGGTGAAGAAGTTCTCGGCGTTGAAGCTCAGCGGCATGACGACGAGGATCGGTGTGATCAGAAAGACCAGGATCGCGCCGCAGATGACCCGAAAGACAAAGTGCCAGAGCACCTGTCCCGGTGTGAGGTAGGGCGGCAGTTTCCGGCGGTAGCGGCCCTCGTACAGCCAGTAGCTGAACCAGGCAAAGAACCAGCCGAAAAGCCCGCCGATGACCAGCGCGGGAATGCCGCCCATGAAAAAGCCGATGACCGCCAGCAGCGCGACGGTGCCCCAGATGCCGGCCTTCTCGGGTTTGACGAATTGGGTCAGGACAAAGGCCAGCGCGCCCATTGCAATGGCGCCGATGACGATGCCCAACAGCCCGCTGCCCTGCGCGGTGCCGACGAAAAGCCCGGCGAAAGCCCCGGCGAGCGCCACGACCGTGACGTAGAAGGACGGGGCGGTGCGGCTGATTGGCGTGAGTGCGGTCATGGTCCTAGCCCCCCAGTTTCACGTTGTCGATGCCGACGATCTTGTCGTAGGCCCAGTAAAGCCCCAGCACCACCGCCAGCAGGATCGACCCCAGCGCGGCGGCAAGGCCCCAGTTCAGCGAGCTGGAAATGTGATAGGCAATCCGGTTGGAAATGAACGTACCGGTGGTGCCGCCGACGATTTCCGGCGTGATGTAATAGCCGATGGACAGGATGAACACGAGGATCGACCCCGCGCCGATGCCCGGCACCGACTGCGGGAAATAGACCCGCCAGAAAGACGTCCAGTTCGTCGCGCCCAGGCTCTTGGCGGCCCGCAGATAGGCAGGCGGGATGGTCGCCATCACGGAATAGAGCGGCAGGATCATGAAGGGCAGCAGGATATGCGTCATCGCGATGATCGTGCCGGTCTGGTTGTTGATCAGCGCCAGCCGGCCCGCGTCGGACACGATGCCCAGCCAGACCAGTGTGTCGTTGATCACGCCCTGCTGTTGCAGCATCACCTTCCAGGCCGATGTCCGCACCAGCAACGATGTCCAGAACGGCAGCAGCACCAGGATCATCAGCAGGTTCGCGGTGCGCGCGGGCAGGTTCGCCAGCAGCCAGGCCACCGGGTAGCCAAGCAGGATGCAGCTGCCTGTGATCATGAGCGACATGAACAGCGTGCGCATGAACAGGGTGCCGTAGATACGCTCGTTCTCGGGGCGCAGTTCAGGGCCGTCAGGCGTCTTCTGCATGTCGACGGCGTTCAGGAAGTAGCCATTGGTGAAGGGACCGGAATAGGTCTGGATCGTCTGCCAGATCGGGGTTTGCGCCCAATCCCCGTCGATCTCGGCGAAAGCGGCGGGATAATCCACCGGTTCGAAGTCCGCGGCGGCGGCGGCGGCGGACTGGATCTGTGCGGCAGCGGGCCCGGTATAGGCGGCCGCGATTTCAGCGTTCGGGCCGGTCAGATCGTCGTAGAATGCCGAATAGATCAACGCCCAGGGGTCTTCGTCGTAGAGGTTGTCTTCTTCCTCGTTCTGGATCACGTCGGCGTAGATCGCGTATTTTGCAGCCGTCTGCGGAAAGAATTCGTCGATGCCCTCGCGCAGCTCGAATGCAGGCTGGCGGTCGCCCGAATCTTCGTCCCAGGCCTGTATGTCGGCCAGCCAGGCGTCGGACCCCATGAAGGAGTTCCAGTTTTCGCCTTCTTCCCAGAATTCATCGAAATCCTCGAACTGGTCCTGGTAGACCTCGCCGATGTCATCAACCCCCCGGCCGGACTTGCGGAACAGCGAGGACGCGCCGGTCAGCTCGTAGTTCAGCCGCGAGCCGAGGCGGGTGTGCAGCTTGCGCTCCTGCGCGATGAAAATGTCTTCGTAAAGTGCCTTGTAGACCGGTGCGCCGGGAAGCTCCCCGGAGGTTGAATCCCAATCCGCAAGCGTATCCGTGGTGCGCGGCAGGGTCTGGGCGACGATCTGGTTCTCGACCGAGCGGAACAGCATGTCCGCGATCGGCGCGATGAAGGTGACGAGAACGAAGATGAGCAGCGGGGCGATCAGGACAAGTGCGCGCAGCTTCTCGCGGCGCAGGGCGCGGTTCAGACTGCTTTTCAGGGATGTGCCGTCCGCGGCCCTGATCTTGCCATCGGATTTTTTCTCCTCCCGGTCGGGGGGATCCTGAGGGATCGGCGCGGTCTTCTCGGTCACATCGCTCATCGGGGTGTCCTTCGCAGGGAATGGGGGCAGGCCGGATGCAGTATCCGGCCTGCGAGAGGCGGGCCAGACGGCCCGCCCCGTATCAGCTTATTGTGCCAGCCAGGACTGGAACTTCGCGTCGATATCGTCGCGATAGTCGGCCCAGAACTCGTAGTTGTACAGGAACGTGTTCTGCGAGTTCGCCGGGTCAGTCGGCATGTGCTGCTTCATGTTCTCCGGAACCAGCGGCGCCGAAGAGGCACGGGCCGGGCCGTAGGAGATGTAGTTCGCCTGATCCGCCAGACGCTTGGTGTCCGTGGCAAACTTGATGAAGTCCTTCACGCGGTTCAGGTCGGCTTCTTCCAGACCTTCCGGGATGATCCAGCCGTCCAGGTCGAACACCTGGGCGTCCCACATCATGCCGACCGGCTGGTCCTGCTCTTCGATGACCGAATACAGACGACCGTTGTAGGTGGAGCCCATGAAGACTTCGCCATCCGCCAGCAGCTGCGGCGTGTCCGCACCGGCCGACCACCAGATCACGTCATCCTTGATCGTGTCGAGCTTGGCCAGCGCCTGCTCCTGACCTTCGGGTGTGGCCAGAACGTCATAGACTTCGTCCTTCGCAACACCGTCACAGAGCAGCGCCCATTCCATGTTGTTGATCGGACGCTTTTCCAGCGCGCGCTTGCCCGGATAGGTTTCCAGGTCGAAGACCGAGCAGATGTCGCTGGGGGCTTCGGCGCCTTCCGGCACCATGTCGGTGCGGTAGCCGAAGGTGGTCGAGTAGACGATCTGCGGGATGTAGCAGTCGGAGACGATCAGGTCGCCGAAGTCGTCTTCGGCGGAGGTGCCGTCATCGCCCTCTGCCAGCAGCTCTTCGGGGTCGTATTCCATCGCCAGGCCTTCGTCGCACAGACGGATCGCGTCCGAGGCGACAACGTCAACCAGATCCCAGGTGATGTTGCCCGCTTCGTTCATCGCGCGCAGCTTGGCCACGGCCTCGTTCGAGCTTTCGTCCCAGATCACGTTCACATCCGGGTTCATTTCCAGGTAGGGCTCGACATAGGCCTTCAGCTGGCTGTTCTGATAGGCGCCGCCCCACGAGACGATGGTCATCTCGTTGGACATTTCCTGAGCAGCCGCAACGCCGGCAACGGCACTGAGTGCGGTCGTAGCAAGTAGCGTCTTGGTGAATTTCATTTGGTATTCTCCCAATTTTTTCCCGTTTCTTCAGACGAGACCAGCAACAACGGGATTGGATACCGGCCTCGTGTTCATCGCGGGCGGCTGCCCGCGACATGACACGCGCACCTATGCGTCAAGTGCGCGGCAATCCTCTGCCTGCCAGCCGATCTCGACGGTCTGGCCCGGCTCAAAACGCACCTGATCCGGTGCGTTGCGTGTTTTGACGATAAAGTTCTCGTTCCCCGCGACCCGAAGGCGCGTGCGGAAGATGTCACCCATGTAGATGAACTCGAGAACTTCGGCATTCAGCGTATGCGCACCCGGCTTCAGGCGCGTCATGTCAAATTCGACGCGTTCGGGCCGGATCGACACCAGCGTCCGCTCGCCTGACTTGGACACGTTGACAGGCATCGCGTCGATCAGGCTGCCGTCGTCCAGCTTCACAACCGCGAGCCCGTCGTTGATCTCCTTCACCTCGCCTTCGAGCGTGTTGTTCTCACCGATGAACTGCGCGACGAAACTGTTGCGCGGCTTTTCGTACAGCTCGTCCGGCGGCGCCAGTTGCTGAATGCGCCCGTCTTCGAACACCGCGACACGGTCCGACATGGTCAGCGCCTCGGTCTGGTCGTGGGTCACGTATACCACGGTGATCCCGAGGTTGTCGGCAATGTGCTTGATCTCGAACTGCATGTGTTCGCGCAGCTGCTTGTCCAGCGCGCCCAATGGTTCGTCCATCAACACCAGGTCAGGTTCGAACACCAGGGCGCGGGCCAGGGCGATCCGCTGCTGCTGACCGCCGGAAAGCTGCGCGGGGCGACGGCCGCCGAAGTCGCCCATCTGCACCATGTCGAGCGCGCGTTTGACCTTTTGCTCGCGCTCGGACTTGCCCATCTTGCGGACCTCCAGCGGAAAGCTGAGATTCTCGGCGATGGTCATATGGGGAAACAGGGCATAGTTCTGGAACACCATGCCGATGCCGCGCTTGTGGGGCGAAATGTTGTTGATCGGCTTTCCGTCCAACAGGATATCGCCGTGAGTCGCCGTCTCGAATCCGGCCAGCATCATCAGGCAGGTGGTCTTTCCCGACCCCGACGGCCCGAGCATCGTCAGGAATTCGCCCTTGCCGATGGACAGGTTGAGGTCTTTGACCACAAGCGTTTCGCCATCATAGCTTTTCTGCACGCGGTCAAAAACGACGAAATCGCCGCCAGTCGCTGTCTCAGACAAATCGCACCTCCCCAGGTGTTATGTATTGTGCGCCATTCCGGCGCGTTTCAAGTAGCCAAGCACATGCCCCCGGACAATGCAACCGACTGGTCGCTCTAAACCGCGCAAAGCATGCTTTTTCGACGCATGATCAGGCATTTCCGGGCGGGTCCGCATCCATGACGGAACTGATTTCAGAAGCTGCCGCTACGTCATCTGCCATCCGATCCCGGTGGGCTGGCGGTGGCCGACACAGCCACACCCCGACGGTCGGCCAGCGCAGCGACTGACCGGTCTTGCGTGAACCAGACGAAGAGGCTAATGGAAGCGCGCGGTCTGCTGCCAGAGCCATGGCAGACCGCATCACAAAGGAACGCCGCTGTAGCTCAGCTGGTAGAGCACGTCATTCGTAATGATGGGGTCGGGGGTTCGAGTCCCTTCAGCGGCACCACTGGCTCTTCCGAAGGAAGATGCCGCAACTCTCGAAACAACTGCATGCGGCGGTCGCTCCAGGGGAGCGATGAGAGCATTTGGTTCTAGGTCTCTCTTTTCAGCGGCACCAGTTCTAATCGGCCCACCGCCTTCTGGTACTTGAGGCCGGTTTGGTTCGAGGGTTGTCCTCTCACCGGCACCACCCTTTATGGCCCACCGCCTTTGGCTACTTGAGGCCGGTTTGGCTGCCAGGGGCTAAGCGCCCTCAACGCACCCCGCTAGTCGATCAGGGCGCCGGGGTTCAGGATGTTGTTGGGGTCGATCGCCTTTTTGATCTGGCGCAGCACGGTCATCTTGCTGGCGCTTGCATGTCGCTTCAGGTCCTTGCGCTTCAGGCGGCCGATCCCGTGTTCCGCGCTGATTGATCCGCCCAGGGACAGGGTCGCCTCGTTGATCGCCTCGCGGACCCGGTCGGCGATGCCGGGCTGATCCTGCAGAAAGTCGGCTTTGGCGATGCCGTCGGGCGGGAAGACGTTGTGATGAATGTTGCCGTCGCCGATGTGGCCATAGCTGTTCGTGCGCAGCCCCCCATGTACGGCGGTGATCGCGGCATGAGTCCGGGACACGAAGGCGTCGATCCGGCCGATCGGCACGGCGGTATCGCTGCTGCAGAATGCGCCGGTCCTGTGGTTGGCTTCGGGCGTATGTTCGCGCAGGGTCCATAGCGCATCGCGCTGCGCCTCGGACGCGGCCATGATCACGTCGATGACAAAGCCCTGTTCGATACACGCCGCCAGCGCCGCCTCGGTCTCGGCGCGCACGCCCGGATTGCCCGCGGTGTCGATCAGCAGATACCAGGCGTGGTCGTCGGCAAAGGGGTTTCTGAGCGTCGGAAAATGCGCGCATACAAGGCCCACGCCGAAACCGCTCATCAATTCCATGCCGTTGATGCGGTTGCCAAGGGCGGTGCGCAGCGCCCGCAGGACCCGCAAGGCATCCGCCGGCGACCCGATGGCGCAAAAGGCGGTCGCGGCCTCGGGGTCGCGCGGCTTCAGTGTCAGGCTGGCGGCGGTGATGATGCCCAGCGTGCCTTCGCTGCCGATCAGCAGGTGCCGCAGGTCATAGCCGGTGTTGTTCTTGCGCAGCGGGCTCAGCTCTTCCAGCACCTCGCCCGAGGGCATCACCGCCTCGATCCCCAGGCAAAGGTCGCGGGCATTGCCGTGGCGCAGCACCTGTATGCCGCCCGCGTTGGTGGCCAGGTTGCCGCCGATGGTGCAGCTGCCCTTGGACGCCATGCTGAGCGGGAACATCAGGTCGTGCCGGTCGGCCTCGGCATGGAGGTTTTCCAGCACGCAACCGGCCTCGGCCACCATGACGAAATCGTCCGGCGACACGCTGCGCACGCGGTTCATCCGCTCCAGCGACAGGATGATGGCATCGCCGCTGTCCAGCGAAAGCTGCCCCGCGACCACGCCCGTCCCCCCGCCATAGGGGATGACCGCGACGCCGGCCGCGTTGCACAGCCGCAGGATCTGCGACACCTGGTCGGTGGTTTCGGGCAGGACGACCACGCAGTCCCTGCCGGTAAAGCTGCCGCGCGGGTCCTCGTAATAGCGCGCGGCATCGGCCCCGGACTTGCAGGCGGCATCCCCGATAATCGCCCTGATATCATTCAAAGTTCTGTCTTCCGCGGTCCTGAATGCTACCAACTGCCCGGTGCTCCTGTCGTCCGATCCTCGTTCGTGCTCATTCTGTGGCAAACGCGACCTTAAGCAAGGCTTTCCGATCACAACCTCGTGCTGTCGATTGCGCGCCGGACCGGTTTGGGCGACATGGATGCCATGCGGACGCTGAGACATCTTCTGATCCTCCTGCTGATGGCCGGGCTCTTGCCGTGGTGCGGTGTCGCTTCGGCCTGGGCGGGTGGTGCTGGGGCGGATGCCCTGACCCGTGCGGACACGATCCTGCCCGCCGCCGAGGCACGCGCCGATGCCAGGGCGGACCGCATCCTCGATGGCCCTGCCGAGGCGAAGGAAACACGCTTTTTGTCCCTGTCCACACTGCATTGCAGCGGCGCGGTCGGCGTGTTGCCTGCAGAGCCTGCGCTGGCCGATGCCCGTGGCCCCCATGCCCGGGCGGCGGAGCCGGTCTGTTCCCTGACCGGTCTGACCCGTGCGCCGCCCCGGACGCCGCCGCGCGCCGCCTGATCTGACAGCGGGCGCACCACAGCGCCCTGACGTGGATTAGAAAAGGCAATCACAGATGATGAACAGAAGAACTTTCCTCGCCGCTGGCGGGGCGGTGGCGCTTGGCGCCTGCGCCCGGCAGCTTCCTCAGGCGCCAACGGCGCCCGCCCCCGTGCCCGCGCCACCCCCGCCCATGCCCGCCTTCTACGATGCGGTGCCGGGCGAACCTTTCCCGGTCCCGGCGATTCCCGCGGGCAGTATCGACCCGGCGCTCTGGCGGCAGGAGGTGGCGAACCCCTGGCCCGACCGCCCGCGCGGTACGATCGTCGTCGATCCCGACGCGGCGATGCTGCATTTCGTCGAAACCTCCGACACCGCCACCCGCTATGGTGTCAGCGTCGGGGCAGAGGGGTTCGCCTGGAACGGCACCGCCCGGCTGCAGTTCCAGCGCGAATGGCCCCGCTGGAAGGTCCCCGAGACGATGATCGCGCGCAAGCCCGAACTGGCGCCCTATTCGGTGGCAAATGGCGGGATGGATCCGGGACCGGGCAATCCGCTGGGCGCGCGCGCGCTCTACCTCTTCCAGGACGGCATCGACACGCTTTACCGCATCCACGGCGATGCCTCGCCGCGCGAGCTGGGCAAGGCGGTGTCGTCGGGCTGCATCCGGATGCTGAACCAGGATGTGATCCACCTTTTTGACCGCAGCGTCCACGGGGCGGCGGTGATCGTCCTGCCGTCGATGAAGCCCGAACGCACCACCGCGCTCTACTGATCGCGGCCCCGGCTTGCGGATCTGCCGGTGGGTGGGTCCGCAAGGCGTGGGCGCGCAAGACGCGTATAGCGGCTTTTCGGGCCGCTCCGCGGTTCGGGGGCCTTGCGCGCGGGCGGCAAATGACCTATACGCGCCTCTGTCTAAGGGGCGATGACAGCACCGGACGCAGGACTGAGGCAGGGTCGGAACCATCCGGCCCTCTTTCTTTTGCGTCTGCCGGAACGGCCCGAGGTCCAATTCACACTCAAGACCGGCGGAGACAACCGCGCGGCCAGATACATCTAAAAAGGAAACGAAAAGCTACATGTCAAACGCTATGGACGAATTTGAAGCACTCCTGGAGGAGAGCTTTGAGATGGACACCCCCGAGGAGGGGTCTGTTGTCAAAGGCAAGGTCATTGCCATCGAGGCCGGTCAGGCCATCATCGACGTCGGTTACAAGATGGAAGGCCGTGTCGAGCTGAAAGAATTTGCCGATCCGGGTGAAGCGCCCAAGATCGAAGTCGGCGACGAAGTCGAAGTTTTCCTGCGCCAGGTCGAAAATTCCCGTGGCGAAGCAGTCATCTCCCGCGAGATGGCGCGCCGTGAGGAAGCCTGGGATCGCCTGGAAAAAGCCTATGCCGCGGAAGAGCGTGTCGAAGGCGCGATCTTTGGCCGCGTGAAGGGCGGGTTCACCGTGGACCTCGGCGGCGCCGTCGCCTTCCTGCCCGGTTCTCAGGTCGATGTGCGCCCCGTGCGCGACGCCGGCCCGCTGATGGGCCTCAAGCAGCCGTTCCAGATCCTGAAAATGGACCGCCGCCGTGGCAACATCGTGGTGTCGCGCCGTGCGATCCTGGAAGAATCCCGCGCCGAACAGCGCGCCGAAGTCATCGGCAACCTGACCGAAGGTCAGAACGTCGACGGCGTGGTCAAGAACATCACCGAATACGGTGCGTTTGTTGACCTTGGCGGTGTCGACGGCCTGCTGCACGTGACCGACATGGCGTGGCGCCGGGTCAACCACCCGTCCGAGATCCTCGCCATCGGCGAGACGATCAAGGTGCAGGTCATCAAGATCAACAAGGAAACCCACCGCATCAGCCTCGGGATGAAGCAGCTGCAGGAAGATCCGTGGGATCTGGTTGCCGCCAAGTACCCGCTGGAAACGGTGCACACCGGCCGCGTGACCAACATCACCGACTACGGCGCCTTCGTGGAGCTGGAGCCCGGTGTCGAGGGTCTGGTTCACGTCTCGGAAATGTCCTGGACCAAGAAGAACGTCCACCCCGGCAAGATCGTCTCCACCTCTCAGGAAGTGGAAGTCATGGTGCTGGAAATCGACCAGGCCAAACGCCGCGTGTCGCTTGGCCTCAAGCAGACCATGCGCAACCCGTGGGAAGTCTTCGCCGAAACCCATCCCGAAGGCACCGAGGTCGAGGGCGAGGTCAAGAACATCACCGAATTCGGTCTGTTCGTGGGTCTGCCCGGCGACATCGACGGCATGGTTCACCTCTCCGACCTCAGCTGGGACCAGCGCGGCGAGGAAGCCATCCAGGACTATCGCAAGGGCGACGTCGTCCAGGCGGTCGTTTCCGAAGTCGACGTCGAGAAGGAGCGCATCTCGCTTTCCATCAAGGGTGTCGGCGGTGACAAGTTCGCCGAAGCCGTGGGCGGTGTGAAGCGCGGCTCCATCGTGACCGTCACCGTGACCTCCATCGAGGATGGCGGCATCGAGGTGGAATACGAAGGCATGAAGTCCTTCATCCGCCGCTCTGACCTGTCGCGTGACCGTGCCGAACAGCGCCCCGAGCGTTTCTCGGTCGGCGACAAGGTCGACGTCCGCATCACCAACGTCGACACCAAGGCGCACCGCCTGGGCGTGTCGATCAAGGCACGCGAGATCGCCGAAGAGAAAGAGGCCGTCGAACAATACGGCTCCTCCGACTCCGGCGCATCGCTGGGCGACATCCTTGGCGCGGCGCTGAAAGGCGACGACGACAAGTAAGCGCATCGCAACCGACCATCGTCAGAGGGCCCCGCATCGAAAAATGCGGGGCCCTTTGCACGTCATGGTAGCATCTTCGGCGCTGTCCTGCGGTGCCCGGCGTCAGCCTGTATGTCCTGTGACATGCGCGGCGAATCGGTTCCGGCCCTGCGCAAACCCGGCCCGGGTTTTGCCGCGGAGGGCTGCGCAAGTTCTGGAGTTATGCAAAAAAGCCCGAAAAACAGCGGGTTCTGCGGCCAAAAAAGTCGGGGTCTGTCTCCGCCACGGCTTCACTGGCGCGGGGTTTCTTCCTATAGTGTCGGCTTGAAGACATATAATATTAAGTGCCTTGGGGGGTATCGCGATGATCCGGTCTGAATTGATCCAGAAGATTGCAGACGACAACCCGCACCTTTACCAACGGGATGTCGAACGCATCGTGAATACGATCTTCGACGAGATCACAGGCGCCATGGCAAAGGGCGACCGGGTCGAACTGCGCGGATTCGGCGCATTTTCCGTCAAGAAGCGCGATGCCAGGGTGGGCCGCAACCCCCGCACCGGGGAGACCGTGCATGTGGAAGAAAAGCATGTACCCTTTTTCAAGACCGGAAAGCTGCTCCGGGATCGTCTGAACGGAAAGGCCTGATGCGTTACATTCGTTATTTCTGCATCGCGATCTTCGCGATTGCGCTGGTGTCCGTTGCCCTTGCGAACCGCGAGGTCGTGGTGCTGCGGGTTCTGCCCTCCGAGGTGGCGCAATGGTTCGCGGTCACGCCTGAGATTGGCCTGCCGCTGTTCGTCGTGATCCTGGGCAGCATCCTGGCGGGGCTGCTGATCGGGTTCATCTGGGAATGGATCCGCGAGTATGGCGAACGGGCCGAGGCGGCCAGGCAGGCGCGCGAGATGCGCAGGCTGGAGCGCGAGGTGGCGCGCCTGAAGGGCGAGAAGCACAAGGACAAGGACGCGGTCCTGGCCCTGCTGGACGAGACCGGCTGAACCAGCGGTGCCCCCCTCCGTCAACGTCAAGATCTGCGGTCTGACCGACAGCGCCGACGTGCCCGCCGCCATCCTGGCGGGGGCGCGCTATCTTGGCTTTGTGTTCTTTGACAAATCGCCGCGCAACCTGGCGCTGCCCGATGCCGCCTTCATGGCCGGCACGGTGCCCGAGGGCATCTGCAAGGTCGCGCTTACGGTGGATGCGACCGACGCATTTCTCGACCGGATGCTGGCCGAGGTGCCGATCGACATGCTTCAGCTTCACGGCAAGGAGACCCCGGCGCGGGTGCGCGGGATCAAGGCGCGGTACGGTCTGCCGGTGATGAAGGCCATCGGCGTGGCCGGAGCTGACGACCTGGCGGCGCTGGACGATTACGCGGATGTCGCGGATCAGATCCTGGTGGATGCGAAGCCGCCGAAGGAGGCGGCACTGCCCGGCGGCAATGGCCTGTCCTTTGATTGGCGGCTGATCGCGGGCCGCCGGTGGCCCGTGCCATGGATGCTGGCGGGCGGGCTGACCCCGGACAACGTGGCAGAGGCGATCGCGATGACCGGAGCGCGGCAGGTCGACGTGTCCTCGGGCGTGGAAAGCGCGCCGGGGGTCAAGGACGCGGACCGGATGGCGGCCTTCTGCGCGGCGGCGCTTTCGCAATGAACCGCTGACGCGGTACGCGATTTCATTTTGCTGATGAGGGGGCGCTGCCCCCTCAAACTCCCCCGGAGTATTTATGTGCAAAAAGAGAGGGGGGTCGGGCCTTGTCCGTCGGGCGGTGCCTGATTATAAGCCCCCCATGGCATGGCATTTCGCGATCCTCATTCGAATTATTTCCCCGGCGCTCTGACCGATCGGAGACGCCGGGCTTGAGGTGTTCGAGACCATCGCACCGATCAGACCATTTTTCCCGAGATTCGAAGGACGCAAGACATGTGTGCCGACACGCCAGAAACGCCTGACTACAAATCCACGCTGAACCTGCCCAAGACCGACTTTCCGATGCGCGCGGGCCTGCCCAAGCGCGAGCCCGAGTGGCTGGCACGCTGGGAACGGATCGGGGTCTATGACCGCTTGCGCGAGAAACAGGGCAGGACGCCCTTCACCCTGCATGACGGTCCGCCCTATGCCAACGGCAACCTGCACATCGGTCACGCGCTGAACAAGACGATCAAGGACATGATCGTGCGCAGCCACCAGATGATGGGCTTTGACGCGCGCTATATCCCCGGCTGGGATTGTCACGGCCTGCCGATCGAGTGGAAGATCGAGGAGCAGTACCGCAAGAAGGGGCGCGACAAGGACCAGGTCCCGATCAACGAGTTCCGCGCGGAGTGCCGCCAGTTCGCCGCCGGCTGGGTCGATGTGCAGCGCGAGGAATTCAAGCGGCTGGGCATCACCGGCAACTGGGCCGATCCCTATCTGACCATGGATTTCCACGCCGAGCGGGTGATCGCCGAGGAATTCATGAAGTTCCTGATGAATGGCACGCTGTATCAAGGCTCAAAGCCGGTGATGTGGTCGCCGGTCGAGCAGACGGCCCTGGCCGAGGCGGAGGTGGAGTACCACGACAAGGAAAGCTTCACCATCTGGGTGAAATTCCGCGTCGCCGATTTCGACCTGCCGGATCTCGTCACCATGGGCGAGGAAGAGACACCGGACGCGCGTCAGCGCATCGAGGCGGCACGCGCGGAGGTGGCCGAGGACCTGATGGGTGCCCATGTGGTGATCTGGACCACCACCCCCTGGACCATGCCCAGCAACAAGGCCGTGGTGTACGGCGATGACATTTCCTATGGCCTCTACGAGGTCACAGCCACGCCGGAGGAATGCTGGGCCAAAGTGGGCGACCGGTACCTTCTGGCGGACAAGCTGGCCGCCGATGTCCTTGGCCGCGCGCGGCTGGAGGAGGGGATGTGGACACGCCTGCGCGATGTCACACCGGCACAGCTGGCGGGCATCAGGCTGCAGCACCCGCTGGCGGGTTCCGAAGGGTCGGAGGGCGAATGGGACGCGCTGCGCGATTTTCGCGCGGCGGATTTCGTGACCGATACCGAGGGCACGGGATTTGTTCATTGTGCGCCGTCGCACGGGCTGGAGGAATACGAGCTTTACCGGGGTCTGGGGATGCTGGGGCAGGTGATCACCTACAACGTGAACCCCGACGGGCGTTTCCGCGACGATCTGCCGTTTTTCGGCGGCAAGGCGATTCTCAAGCCGAACGGCAAGGAAGGCAACGCCAACGCGGCGGTCATCGACAAGCTGGCCGAGGTGGGCGGCCTGCTGGCCCGCGGCAAGATCAAGCACAGCTATCCGCATTCATGGCGGTCCAAGGCGCCGGTGATCTACCGCAACACGGCGCAGTGGTTCGCGGCCATCGACAAACCGGTGGGCGACGGGCTGGACATGCATGGCAAAACCATCCGCGAACGCGCGCTGACCGAGATCGACAATGTGAACTGGACCCCGAAATCGGGGCGCAACCGCCTGTATTCCATGATGCAGGCGCGGCCCGACTGGGTATTGTCGCGCCAGCGCGCCTGGGGCGTGCCGTTGACGTGCTTTACCAGGAAGGGTGCGCTGCCCACGGATGCGGATTTCCTGCTGCGCAACGAAGAGGTGAACAAGCGGATTGTCGAAGCGTTCGAGGCCGAGGGCGCCGATGCCTGGTACGAGGAGGGCGCCAAGGCGCGCTTCCTTGAGGGGATCGTGAACCCGGACGACTACGACCAGGTGCGCGATATTCTCGACGTCTGGTTCGACAGCGGGTCGACCCACGCCTTTACCCTGCGCGACCGGCCCGACGGGACGGAGGACGGCATCGCGGATGTCTACATGGAAGGGACCGACCAGCATCGCGGGTGGTTCCATTCCTCGCTGCTGCAATCGGTCGGCACCACGGGCCGCGCGCCTTACCGCAACGTGGTGACGCATGGTTTCACGCTGGATGCCAAGGGCATGAAGATGTCCAAGTCCATCGGCAACACCATCGTGCCGCAGCAGATCGTGGATCAGTACGGCGCGGATATCCTGCGGCTTTGGGTGGCGCAGACCGATTACACCGCCGATCAGCGGATCGGGGACGAGATCCTGAAAGGGGTCGCGGACAGCTACCGCCGGTTGCGTAACACCATGCGCTATATGCTGGGTTCGCTGACCGACTTCACCGAGGCCGACCGTACCGACCCCGCCGACATGCCCGAGCTTGAGCGTTGGGTGCTGCACCGGCTGGCGGAACTGGACAAGGTCGTGCGCGACGGCTACGCGCGGTTCGACTTCCAGGGGGTGTTCCAGGCGGTCTTCACCTTCGCCACGGTGGACCTGTCGGCCTTCTACTTCGACATCCGCAAGGACGCGCTTTATTGCGACGGCGACACGCTGCGCCGCCGGTCGGCGCGCACCGTGCTGGACCTGCTGTTCCATCGGCTGACCACCTGGCTGGCCCCGGTGCTGGTCTTCACCATGGAGGACGTCTGGCTGGAGCGGTTCCCCGGAGAGGACAGTTCGGTGCATCTGGTGGACATGCCGGAGACGCCTGCCGACTGGCTGGACCCGGCATTGGCTGCGAAATGGGCATCGGTCCGCGCGGCGCGGCGGGTCGTGACGTCGGCGCTGGAGGTGCAGCGCACTGACAAGGTGATCGGCGCCTCGCTTGAGGCCGCGCCGGTGGTGCATGTGGCGGATGCGGATCAACGCGCGGCGCTGGAAAGCGTATCCTTCGAGGATGTGGCGATCACCTCGGACATCTTTGTGACCGGCGACCCGGCCCCGGCAGAGGCGTTCCGCATGCCCGAAATCGACGGTGTCGCGGTGGTGTTCGAAAAGGCAGAGGGCGGCAAATGCGCCCGCTGCTGGAAGGTGCTGCCGGATGTGGGCACGCACGCCCATCCCGGCGTCTGCGGCCGCTGCGATGACGCGGTGAGCGAAGTGGCGGCACGGGGCTGACAGCCCTCGGGGCGGCGCGGCTGTTGCGCGGCGCCGCCCCCGCCCGCACGGAGGGCACACCCGGCCTTAACCCGCGGTGCCTAGAACCCCAGACCAATCGCGATTGACCGCCGGAAGACTTTCCACCTTTCGGCACCACAGGAGCAGAGGCGCGCAAAGCGCGCGCGCCACGCTGAACCGTTCAGGGTGCAGGGCCATGCCCTGTCTCGTTTTTCCGAATCTGGCGGCGCCGCCACCTTTACCGGCTCCTTTCCATATTCAGCCAGACTGCAGCGACACCGCAGGGGCCCTGGGCCTCGTGCGGGTATCGGTGCTTGCGGATACAGTCTGATCCCGGGCGAACCCGACCTTCCTGTCAGATCGCTGGTCCGAAGGCGGGAAGAGCCAGGGTCAGGCGGTCATTCATCGAAAATGCTGCTGGGGGTGCATTTTTCATGTATGCATTACCAGGCTTGGGTGGGCGAGGCTGGGGTGGGCGATGCTGGAATTTGATGAAGAAACAATCAAGCTGCTTGAGGTGGCCTATCAGGGAGGCGACGTTGCGCGGCGAAGGCGCAAAGCCTTTGATGCTCTCCACCTTGCCGAAGGTGATAAGGTCGTCGACATCGGTTGCGGGAATGGTCTGCTGACCGAAGAAATCGCGCGTGCCATCGGACAGTCAGGGCAAGTTATCGGAGTTGACCCCAGCAAGGACATGCGGGCCCCCGCCTCGGCACGCTGTGCGGCATTTCCAACTGCACGAATCAAGGATGGTTTGGCTGACAGGCTTCCCTTGCGAGACGGCGAAGTCGACAAAGCGGTAGCGGTGCAAGTACTCGAATACCTTTCGGACATTCCTTCAGCCATTCGCGAAGCCCACCGCGTCCTGCGCACTGGCGGCAGGTTTGTTGCCGTGGACACCGGGTGCAAGACATTGGACTGGTTTTCCGAAGACGCTGACCGAATGCAGCGTGTTCTGGCCGCCTGGGATCACCACTACACCGAGGCGCGCGTCGCTGCGCTCTGGCCCAGGCTGACACGAGATGCCGGTTTTGCAGCCATAGAAGTCGAACCTTTTAACTTCTGTGATGTGACGCTGCGGCCTGACGGTATCGCTTTCATGCTGATGCATCTCATGTCGCGCTATGCGGTTGAAAACGGCCATATGTCCGAGGCTGAGACAACGGCCTGGTTCGATGAGCAGGTCGCGCTTGCGCGCCAGGGGCGCTTCTTCTTTTCGATCACTTACTATCGGTTAAGTGCCGTCAAAATGTAGGGCGGGAACAGGCTCACCGTTATCGGTCGTTCCTGCTGTCATAAAGCCGCCCGGCGGTGCTGCCCGTCGTGTTAACCGCAGGTTCCGGATTGAGCGGGCAGGCGTTCCGCGCCATTCTGGCCCCATGAAACGCACCCATGTCTCCACCCGGTTTGGCGATCTGACCCTGACGGAACAGGATGGCGCGATTGTCGCTGTCGGCTGGGGGACCACCGCGCAGCCCGACAGCAGCGACCTGCTGGCAGAGGCGGTGCGCCAGCTTGCAGCCTATGACGCGGGCAGGCTGCAGGTTTTCGATCTGCCGCTGCGGGTCGCGGGCTCCGATTTGCAACGCCGGGTCTGCGCCGCCATCGCCGCGATCCCCTTTGGCCATACCCGCACCTACGGTGAGATTGCGCGCGATCTGGGCGTGCCCGCGCAGGCGGTGGGGCAGGCCTGTGGCGGCAATCCGATCCCGGTGATCATCCCCTGCCACCGGGTCATGGGGGCCAGGGCGCTGACCGGGTTTTCGGGCCGCGGCGGGGTCGAGACCAAGGTGGCGCTCTTGCGTCACGAGGGGGCGGCGGGGCTGCTCATCTGAAGCCTTTCGTCATGCGGGTGGCGCCGCAGCAAGCCGATCATCGCGATCAGGCCGACCCCGGCGAGCGGCAGGCTGGCCAGGAACAGCACCCGCGCCACATGGGCGGCATCGGCGGCGCCTTCCATCTCCAGAAAGCCGCTGGCGTTGACCACGATCCCCACATAGGCCGCGCCCAGGGCATAGCCCACGCGCTGCACGGTGGGGATGGCGCCGGACACGCGGGTCGCTTCCTCTGCCGGGACCAGTGCCGTGATGCGGCGCAGGATAAAGGTCCAGGCAAGCCCGAAGCCACCGCCCTCGATCGCCGCGAACAGGGCGATCAGCCACAGCGGTCCGTGGGGTATCGCATAGGCGAACCCCGCCACGCTGAGCGCCGTCATCGTCATGCCCAGCCCGATCCACAACCGGTCGCGCCGCTCTGGCGAGCCGCTGACCGTCACCGCCGTCAGGGTCCACCCGATGGAAGAGGCGGCGACGATGTAGCCGGCGGTCAGCGCCGACATGCCGTGGATCAGCGTCATCAGCAGCGGCCCGTAGGCCAGCAGGCCGATGGTGGCCATCGACATGCACAGCAGCATCAGCAGGGTCGCCCCCGTGGCCCTTCGCGGGTCCAGCGGGGCGGCGGGCAGCAGCCGTGCGGCACCGGCGCGGGCATCGCGCCACAGGAACCACCACAGGCAGGCGCCCCCCGCCAGGATCAGAAACGTGCTGCGCAGCACCTCCACCCGGACGCCACCGGCCGAGATCAGCACAACCGCGCCGCACAGCACCGCCAGCCGGAACAGCGGAAAGGGGCCGGGGGTGTCGTCCCGCGCGGTCGTCTGCTCCGCCTCGGAGCGCAGGGCGATCCACAGGCCCAGCCCCAGCGCCTGCGCCGCGAAAAAGGCGAACCCCCAGCGCCAGGTGGCATATTCCACGAACAATCCGCCCAGAAGGGGACCGAGAAAGGCGGAAAGACCCCAGAAAGCCGAGACGACCGCCAGTGTCCGTGCCGCCAGCCTGCGGGGAAAAAGGGCGCCGATGGCGATGAAGGACAGCGCCACCAGCCCGCCGCCGCCCAGCCCCTGAAGGCCGCGACCCACCAGCACCAGCCCCATCGACGCGCTGATCGCCGACAGCGCGCAGCCCAGGGCGAAACACAGCGCGGCCCCCGCCATCGGCACCCGCAGCCCGTGGCGCAGGGCCAGCAGCGCGCTGGCCGCCCCCGCGACGATCGAGCCGATTTCATAGATCGAGACGGTCCAGCTGACATAGGCCGCCCCGCCGATCTCGGCCACGATGGCGGGCAGCATCGTGGCGACGACGAGGCTGTCTGCGGCATGCAGCCAGACGCCAAGCGACACCAGTATCAGTGGCGCGGTATAACCTGCGCCGAGGAACTCGCGCCAGGGCACATATTCGGGTTGTGGGTCGGGGGTGGGCTGGGCAGTCATGGGCAATCCTTTGCGGTCTGCCCCTTGATGGCGGCTCAACCAAGGTTGAGGTCAAGCGGAAATGTGGCCCTGCCGATTGCTTGCGTTGTCAGAAGCTTGGACTGGCGCTGCGGCGTACCCGCCCGGCTTGCGCCTCGGCTCATAAGGGTTTGATCCGGACCTTAACTGCAAGGCGCGCGAAGGGCGGATGTGCGGACGAAGAGGACGTCGCTCCGCCGTGCCAGCGCCGGACCGGGGGACGGCGCTTCCAACATTCGAGCTGACGCACTTTATCGCAGCCAACTACATCTTCGCTCGATGCTATGCACCAGGCTCAGCCAAAGCGCCGGCCCATGGGGTCGGTCCGGCGCTGGCACGGCGGCCGCCGCAGGCGGCCTCGATTCCGTGCCGGGGTGTGTGAACGAAGGTCTGCAAAGGTCTCGATCCGGACCTTGTCTACACGGCAAGCGAAGGTCAGGTGTGCGGACGAAGCGGTCATGTCCGACATCCGAAACAGATCGCGCCCGAACCGAGGGGTGGGCGAGTAGCGCCCGCCCCGTGGGGGCGGTTCGGGCGCTGCCAAAGCTTTGCTTTGGCGACAGGTCTTCGCTTTGAGAATAGAACATGGGGTCAATGCCGCCAACCGCCGCAAGGCATGGTTAAGTCCGGCAGGCAGGCTTGGCAGCGGTCCCGTCGGTGCGGTGCCAGCCTTCCCGTCCTCAAACTTCAGTCCTTGGGGTCGAAGAACGCCTGCTGCACGGCACCCGCCAGCGTGAGGTAGACCGACGTGACCACCAGCCCCCAGTGTGACCAGCTGGACGCGTCGAAGTTGCCCCAGGCGGCCCAGCCGGCAAAGACGGTCCAGGCCAGCGCCATCGGCAGTGTGACCGCGCGCCACCGCTCGGTGCGGACGGGGTGGACGAACTTGATCGGCAGGAACATCGCCACCGACAGGACCGTGACGATGATCAGGCAGATCCACCACGACGGCGTCAGCGCGAACAGCACCAGCACCAGCATGTTGAAGCAGCCGGGAAAGCCCCAGAAGGAATTGTCCTTCGTCTTCATCCGTGTGTCGCAGAAATACATGGCGGATGCGAAGGTGACGATGATGATCATGACCCAGCCGCTCCACCCGCTCATCAGGCCCGAGGTGAACAGCGCGAAGGCGGGGATGAACACATAGGTCAGGTAGTCGATGATCAGGTCCAGCAGCACGCCGTCGAACTCGGGCGCGTTGGTCTTGACGTCGTATTTGCGCGCCAGCGGCCCGTCGATGCCATCGACGAAGAAGGCGACCACCAGCCAGAGAAACATCAGGTCCCATTTGCCGTCCACCGCCGCCAGCATCGCCAGCATGGCAAAAACGGCACCGGTGGCGGTGAAGAGGTGGACGAGAAGGGCGCGCATGTGAATACTCATCCTCAAGGTGTGACAAATCGCTCAGCCGGATGAAAGGGAATTTTGCAGCCTGCGTCGCTTGCCGCGACATTTGCAGGGCTTTGAGGTCTTTTTTGCGGGCCGGTCCGACTTGACGGCAAAGCTGATTCCCACTAAGGCCAGTGAACAAGTTTTCGGGTCGCATTGCGCGGCCCCTTTTATGTGTTGCAGCGGGCCGCGCTGCCACACCACTAAAACAAAGGATGAAGCCATGTCGCGTGTTTGCGAACTGACCGGAAAAGGCCCGATGACGGGCAACAACGTAAGCCACGCCAACAACAAGACGCGGCGTCGCTTTCTGCCGAACCTGAACGATACCACCCTCCAGTCGGAGGCGCTGGGCCGGTCGTTCAAGCTGCGGATCTCCGCGCATGCCCTGCGGTCCGTCGACCACCGTGGCGGTCTGGACAAGTTCTTGGCCAAGGCGAAAGACACCGATCTGTCCGCCAATGCGCTGAAGATCAAGAAAGCGATCAAGAAATCCGGCATGGAAGCCGACGTGCTGAGCTGATCAGCCCTTCCTGTCGCCGACACTGCAACCCCGGGTCCCGCCCGGGGTTGCGTCGTTTTCGCACCTCGTCATCGCCGTGCGGTGCGGATAGAACGGGGGCGATGATGCGCACATTTTCTTCCTTTCTGCTGGCACTGATGCTGGCGCTCACCAGCCAGAGCATGGCGGTGGCGCGCGGGTCTGCTGCGGCAACCGGGCAGCTGGTGCTGTGCACGGGGACGGGCCCCCTGGCGGTCTACGTCGATGCGCAGGGCAATCCGACGGGCGCGCCCCACATCTGCCCGGATTCCGCGCTGAACATCGTGTTTGCAGGGGATGTGCCGCCCGTGCTGCTGCCCCGGCGGCTGGTGTTCCTCGGGCAGGGGCGCACCGAGGCGGTGCAGCCGCCGCGTGCCGCCCAGCGGCCCACGCCGCCCAGCCGCGCGCCGCCCGCGGTCGTCTGATCCAATCATTTCCCAATCAGACGAACCAAGGATAGAACACATGACACGCTTTCTGACCGCAGCCGTGGCTGCGACCCTTCTTGCCGCGCCCGCCCTTGCCGACATCACGGTCAAGGACGCCTATGTGCGCAGCTCCACGCCGTCCTCCGTCACGGGGGCGGCCTTCATGACGCTGACGAACGACGGGGCCGAGGACGACCGCCTGATCGCCGCGTCCTCCGACGTGGCAGGCAAAGTCGAACTGCACACCCACAACGAGGACGAAAACGGCGTGATGCGCATGACCGAGATCGAGGACGGCATCGCGGTTCCGGCGGGGGGGATGCACCAGCTGGCCCGCGGCGGCGACCACGTGATGTTCATGGGGCTGAATGCCCCGCTGGAACAGGGGGATGAAATCGCCGTGACGCTGACCTTTGAAAAGGCGGGCGAGATGCAGGTGATGATCCCCGTGGACCACGAGCGCAAGCCCGACCACGGCGCCATGTCGCACGGCGACTGACCCTGCCGGGGCGGGTGCCCGCCCGCCCCGGACCGCGCAGGCCGTCGCATGTCAGGCAGTCTTGACCTTGATGTCGGGAACCGACCCCGGATCGGCAAACCGGACCTTGGTGCCGGATGCGGCGAAGGACGGGAAGGAGCCCAGACTCACTGATGCTGCGCGCTGAACGAATGTCCGGTATTGGGATACTGATAAATCTACCGATAAGCGTTGGAACAAAACACAGAGGTCGGGAATTGGGAGCGGTAAGGTGGTCTGATACCATTGGCATTTGCGTGCTATGTGGGGAAATTCCAAAAGTTAGTTTCTCCTCGCGCGGCCAGAAACTGCTGGTCGGCATCGGACAATGGGCGCAATGGAGGGCGAAGAGTTCGCCAGTTTCCATTCCTAGACCGATGGGCAAGCACCTCTTTCACGGCTTGGGTAACCGGCAATTTTAGCAGAGTTTCAACCCAAGCTAATTCCATGCGAGATTGCGCCGCCCGAGCACTGGGGGAGTTAGCTCGCCAACCCTCAGATATTTCGAAAAGTTCAGCCGGAAGTAAATTTGCCGTGGCCGTAATTGCGCCGTGCCCACCAGCTTCAAGAACCGGCCAGAGCAGGTTGTCATCCCCGGTGAACACTGAAAGCTCGGGGAACTGAGTAACATATTCAAGCGTTGCCGATAGGTCGCCAGAGCTGTCTTTGATACCTGAGAACACGCCGGGATAAGCGGATAAAAGGTGCCGGATGGTGCGAATACCGATCCCCGCACCTGTTGCTTCGGGGAAGTGGTAGAACACGATATTCCTGACTTCAGATCCCAGCTGATCAACCAAACCTGAGTAGAATTCAATCACACCATCATCATCAGCTGGCCTGAAAAAGAAAGGCGGGTGGATCAGCGTGCCTGCGCACCCTTGATCCGTTGCATGTTTGGTCAAAGCGGCTGTGTCTTCGATGGACGCGCAGCCGGTTCCCACGATCAAAGCTGATGGCGCAATGCCATCAGCGATCAGACCTTCGAGGGCGCGCATGCGTTCTGTGAGGCCGAAAGACGGCCCTTCGCCGGTCGTTCCGAACAGGACCGCACCATCACAGCCATTGGCAAGGACCCATGCGCAATGCTGCGAAAGTGTGCTTGTATCAATGGCCCCGCGCGCATCCAATGGAGTCACCAAAGCCGCGCAGAGTTTTGGAAGAGTGTACATTATCGCCTCCAATTGGGCACTATTCAGAAAGTTCAGTCAGGTAGGTGCTTAGCTTTTCTAAACCCGCCCTCAGAACATCGGTGCTGTTGGAATATCCGATGCGCACGTAGCCCTCCATGTCGAAGGCATCGCCCGGGGTCATCATAACACCTGTTTTCTGCAAAAGATCGACGCAGAACCCTCGCGACGTGATTGGCACATCAATCTTGAGCATTGCCGTCGTTCCGGCGCTTGGTTTGACCCAAGAGATGCGCGGTTGTGCGGCGACCCATTCCGCAAGGATCGCAAGGTTGTCGCGGGTGATCTTTTGGCTACGCGCCAATAGTTTGTCTTTGTTTTCCAAGGCCATCGCCGCGAAATGGTCGTTGATCATCCCGACAGAAATCGTGTCGTAGTCACGGTGGATCAGAACCTTCTCGGTCACTTCAGCAGGTGCCACGACCCAGCCGACGCGTAGGCCAGCCAAGGAATAGGCCTTGGACATACCGGCCGTGGCGATGCCTTTCTCGTAGACGTCCACAATCGACGGGGTCATGCCATCGCCGGTTTGCCCTGTGCCACGATAGACCTCATCACAAAGAACATAGGCCCCAACTTCGCGGGCGATCTGCGCGATCTCTTCAAGCATCGGGCGTTCGATCAACGCGCCGGTGGGGTTGTTGGGGTTTGTCAGCGCGATCAGTTTGGTGTCAGGCGTCACCAAGGCACGCAATGCGTCAAGATCAGGCAGGAATCCATCCTCGGCGCGTAGGCGCAAGATTTGAACATCTGCCTCGATGCTTGCAGGGATGGAGTAATGCTGTTGATACGTGGGCACGATCGAAACCACCCGATCCCCGCGCGACACCAATGATTTATGCACCAGCGTATTCGCCGCGATGGTCCCGTGGGTGACAGTGATATTGGCAATGTCTTTATCAGCGTAAAGCGTCGAAATCGCAGTCCGCAGACGGGTCGAACCCTCGATCGCACCGTAGGTCATTTTCATCGGCAGCAGCGCAGATAGATCATCGCTGTTGCGACCGGACATTTGCAGCAACTCATCAATCGTGATGCTGGCAACGCAGGTTTCGGCAAGATTATAGGTGCAGTGGTTTTCCCACTCGTTCATCCAGATCTCGACTTTGAACGGTTCGATATGCATGGCGTAGGTCCTTTACGCTGTGGCGTGTTGATAGACGGCGTAGCCGATCGCGATGTCCTCAAGGCCGAGGCCAATGGATCGAAAGAAGACAGGGCGATCCGCGTCAGGTTTGGCGCAGGATGCAACGCAAAGCTCTGCCAGATCGCCGCAGATATCATTCGCAGACCATCCGCTTTCTTGCGCAATTACCATGTCACCGGCCGCATTTGGTGTCGTGGCGCGGTAGTCGCAATAGACTTGTGCGGTCTTCAGAAATGCTGGGTCAACTTCATGGGCACGCGCCACATTGGTGCTGATCGAGGTGACAAGCGCATTTGAGGCAAAATCGGCCACGTCCACAACAGGCGTACCCGATGACGTACACAGCATGACGACATCTGCCTCTTGGACAGCGACTTTAGCCGTATCGGCTAAGGTGATGCCGGATTGTAGTCCTTGCCATTTTGCCTGTGTTTCCGGCACGCTCGCTAAACTTGGCGAGTACACACGCACATCTGCCCAATCGCGCAGCCCGGCGACATGACGCATATGCGCTTGTGCCACAGCACCTGAACCAATGACCGCAAGCTTGAGGGGACGATCATTTGGCGCGAGCAAATCAACCGCGAGCGCGGTCGTCGCGGCGGTACGTTCTGTCGTTAAAGCGCCCGCGTCCAGCAAGGCCAGCGGTTGGCCCGTCTCCATCGACATCAGAACCGACCACGCGGTGATGATGGGGCCGCCGTCACGCGGCAAGTAGGGTGACAGTTTTGCGCCAAAAACGCCCGCGCCGCCAAGCGCCCCGAGATATGTGATGAAATCACCGCCTTGGGGAAATTCGGTAATGGTCTGCGGCGGTTGAACTGCACGATCTTGTCCAAGCTCTGTGAAAAGGTCTCGCATTGCTTCAACAATATCGATCTTGCCCAATGCGTTAGAAACGGTTTCTCTGTCGAGAGTAATTGGGGTGTTTGCCATTGCGTTAATCCTTTTTGGCCTTGCTAGCTAAGCAAGCCAGACAACGCCATCATCCCAAAGGATGACTCTACAAAGGAAAGTGCCGATAGCCGTGCCGCAGACAAGTTTCCAAGCCTTCAGCGAAAAGCTGGCAAGCGTCATCGATGGCCAATCAGGCGCCGACCGTTTTATCGAGGCCGTATCTGCTTTGTACCCTTGCGAGGCGGCATTTGCCGTGCTGAACCGACCAAATGCATCGCCTGTCTACTTGGCTGACAGCTACGCTGATCTTTCTTCCAAAGCGGCAGTGCAACGCTATGTCACCTCCACTTTTGAAATCAATCCCGTTCATAACGCCATACGGGGTGGTCTCGGCGGCGGCGTTTACCGCATGGCCGACCTCGCCCCTGATAACTGGAGCGCGACTACAGCGGACGTTATTGCGGATGATGCTGAAGAGATAAGCTTCCGAACGCCCGGGTGGCCACAAGGCCTTCGGGAAGTGTCCGTGCTCGTTGAACTAGAAGACGGCATGGTGGGTGAAATAAGCCTTGCCCGCGCCGCTGCATCGAAAGGTATCCCCGATGCGGATTTGGACGCTTTGCGAAGCGTTTTGCCACTGATACGGTCCGCGTTTCTCAGGCTCGCATCGAACTCCATTAATAATCTACCATTGGACCAAACGAAATCACGGTCTTTGGCATCTTTTGGGAACGATATCCTTTCGCCAAGAGAGGCTGAAATCATCCAGATGATCCTGAAAGGGCATTCCAGCCTTTCAATCAGTTTAAGTTTGGACATTGCTCTACCAACAGTAAAATCACATCGCCGTAACGCCTATGCCAAACTTGGCATCAGCACACAGCAGCAGTTGTTCCACGCCTATTTGAAATCGCGTGAACCTGAGGGAGAGAAGTAAATAGAGTAAACCCAGCATACACTGTAGTAGAACTGCTAACTTAGAGGCACTACGTCGCAATTCTTAAATCCGGACATTCGCGCGACCGCAGTGAAGGTGCGCTTTGTCCGCATTGTGGACAATGGTCAGCCCCTCGGTGACGGTCTGCTATGCCGCGCCGCCGTTTTTTACGCTCTACCCGCGCAGGAATTCCTCTACCCAGTCGGTCACGGTCTGTGACGCGGGGCCGGTGCGGTGTTCTTCGAACTGGTTGCCGACCGAAGACCGCTCAAGGTTGAACTCGATCGTATGGGCGCCCGCGCGGCGGGCTTCGGCCACGAAACCGGCGGCGGGGTAGACATTGCCTGAGGTGCCGATGGAGACAAAGATGTCCGCCTCGCTCAGGTGCTGGAACAGCAGGTCCATGTCATAGGGCATTTCGCCGAACCAGACCACATCGGGCCGCGCGGCGGGGGCGCCGCAGGCGGGGCAGGGATCGCCGGGTGCCATCACCATCGGCGCGGGCCATCGGTGGCCGCAGGCGGCGCAGAGCGCGCTCTTCAGCTCTCCGTGCATGTGAAACACGGTCGCGGAGCCGCCCCGTTCGTGCAGGTCATCGACGTTCTGGGTGATCACGATCACCTCGCCCTCGTGCTCCGCCTCCAGCCGGGCGAGGGCACGGTGCGCGGCGTTCGGCTCGACCTTCGGCAGTTGGGCGCGGCGGGCGTTGTAGAAATCGACCACCAGTTTCGGATCGCGGGCGAACCCTTCGGGCGTGGCCACGTCCTCCACCCGGTGCCGCGCCCAGAGGCCGTCTTCGGCGCGGAAGGTCTCAATCCCGCTTTCGGCGGAAATGCCCGCGCCGGTCAGGATCACGATCTTGCTGCGGGAATGGATCATGGGGTCTGGTCCTCGATCAGGTGAAAGCCGTCGGCCAGCCAGGGCTGCTGTGCCGTGGCCGGGGCGATCATGTGGGTCTGCATCAGGCGGCGCATGGTGCCCGCTATATCGCGCGGCACCGGGTCGGACCAGTCCGCGCCGGCGAAAAGGGTGATCTGGCGCGCCGCATCGGGCAGGGGCAGGGGCATCGGCTGCAACGCATCGTGGAACCGTGCGGCCCGCATGTAGCCCAGCGGCGTGGTGATGGCCCAGCCGATGCCGCGCGCCACCATCGCCATCAGCGCCAGGTGGCTGCCGATCTCGAACCGCGTGGGCAGGCTCAGCCCCGCCTGCGCCAGGTGCTGGTCGATCTGCTGGGCGATCAGCTGTTCTGCCGCGTAGTGCAGCAGCGGCAGCGCCCCGGATCCGGCCAGCAGGTCCTCTGGCGTGCGGTCCTGCCCTGCGGGGGCGACGATGATCAGCGGGTCCCGCGCCAGGGGGTATTCGGTGACGCCCTCGGGCGGGGTGTCGGGCCGGGCGCCGATGGCGATGTGCAGCTCGCGTGCCTCGATCGCCCGGGCCAGTGCCAGGCTGCCGTCGGTGATCATGCGGAACCGGCAGCCGGTGAGGCTGTCGGCCAGGATCGTGGCCAGCCGCGGCGTCAGGTCGTTGTCGAAATCGTCGATGATCCCGAGGTTCAGGTCCTCCAGGTGGGCAAGGTCCATCACCGTGACCTCGCTTTGCGCCTGGCGCAGCTCGGACAGCGCCAGACCGGCGTGACGCAGGAACAGCTCGCCCGCCGGGGTCAGCCGCATGGGGCGACGCGAATGGTCGATCAGGTCGGCCCCCACCGCCTGTTCCAGGTTGCGCATCTGCTGGCTGACCGCGGGCTGGCTGAGCCCCGTGGCCACGGCCGCCTGCGCCACCGATCCGGCCTGCGCCAGCGCCTCGAACACCTCGATCCCGCGCAGCGTGACCCCTTTTTTCAGCATGGCTCGGCCCTCGTTTGCTGCTTCTTGAAAGCATCCGCCCACGGGGTCAAGGTTTTGGATGGGTTTCGCGCCAACTTCACCCCGAATCCTGTGCTTGCCGCCCGCGCGATGCCCCCTTGAAGCCGGTCGGATGTGCCCCCAGTATGCGCAAAAACGGAGACATCCATGAAGATCGCCACCGCCGCCTACCCGCTGGACGTCTTGACGTCCTGGGCGCAGTACGAGGACAAGATCGCGCACTGGGTCGCAGAGGCCGCGGGGCAGGGGGCGGATTTGCTGGTGTTTCCCGAATATGGCGCGATGGAACTGGCGACCCTCGCCGGGGCCGAGGTTGCAGCCGATCTCGAAGCGTCGCTCTTTGCCGTTTCCGACCGGCTGGCCGAGGCGGACGCGCTGCACCTGAAACTGGCGCGCGACCACGGGGTGCATATCGTCGCGGCCTCGGGCCCCGCGGCGACCGGCACGCGGCCCGTCAACCGGGCGCGGCTGATGACGCCCACCGGGCAAACCGGGGTTCAGGACAAGCAGATCATGACCCGGTTCGAGGCCGAGGTCTGGGACGTGGTGCCGGGCAATGCGCTTCAGGTGTTCGATACCGCATTGGGAAAGATCGGGATACTGATCTGTTATGACAGCGAATTTCCCCTGCTGGGCCGGGCGCTGACCGATTGCGACATCATCTGCGTGCCTTCGGTGACAGAGGCGCTGGCAGGCTATTGGCGGGTGCGCATCGGGGCAATGGCCCGCGCGCTGGAGAACCAGTGCATCACCGCCATGTCCAGCGTGGTGGGCGAGGGGGACTGGTCGGACGCGCTGGGCACCAGCTTTGGCGCGGGGGGCATCTTTGCCCCGCCGGACGTGGGTTTCCCGCCCACCGGCGTTCTTGCCGTCGGAGAGCTGAACGCCCCCGGCTGGACCTACGCCGAGGTCGATCTGGGCCAGGTTGCCCATGTCCGCCGCGATGGCGTGGTGCTGAACCGGCGCCACTGGAACGGCCAGATCGGGCGCGACGACGCCGCGCCATCTGTCAGATTGCGCTGAATACCCCTTGAAAAACGGCTGCAATAGGCTCATTTAGCAGCGTGCCCTTCAATTGGGGCACGTCAATCAAGGAGAGACCATGGCCAAGGAAGATACGCTCGAATTTCCCGGTGTCGTGAAGGAACTCCTGCCTAACGCGACGTTTCGGGTCGAGCTTGAGAATGGCCATGAGATCATCGCGCATACGGCAGGCAAGATGCGCAAGAACCGCATCCGTGTTCTGGCAGGCGACAAGGTGCAGGTGGAAATGACCCCTTACGATCTGACCAAGGGTCGGATCAATTACCGGTTCAAGTAGGCCGCGCCTGTCGCGGCCCGTGCGACGGGCGTCCTGCTTGCAGGGCGCGGTCGACGCCTGGCCGCTGTTCCGGGTGACGCCTTTCGTGAAAGGCTGTCCATGACATTCATTCTCGGATCAGGCAGCCCCCGACGGCTGGAACTGCTGGGGCAGATCGGCATCACGCCCGACCACATCCGCCCTCCCGACATCGACGAAACCCCGCAGAAGGGCGAACTGCCGCGGCCCTATTGCGCCCGCATGGCCCGGGAAAAGGCAGCGGCGGTGCCCTGCGACGCCGATGACACCGTGCTGTGCGCAGATACCACCGTGGCGCTCGGCCGGCGCATCCTGGGCAAGCCAGAGGATGCGGCAGAGGCCGAGGCGTTCCTGCGGATGATGTCGGGCCGCCGGCACAAGGTCATCACCGCCGTCGCGGTCAAACGGGGCGACCGTCTGTGGCAGCGCGACGCGCAGAGCACCGTGCGCATGAAGTCCCTCTCTGACGCCGACATCGCCGCCTATCTCGCCACCGGTGACTGGCAGGGCAAGGCGGGCGGTTATGGCATTCAGGGACCCGCCGGGGCGCTGATCCCCTGGATCAGCGGCTCTTTCACCGGGATCGTCGGGCTGCCCCTGGCCGAAACCGCTGGTCTGCTGACCGCAGCGGGCCATCCGATGCTGAAAGGACGCGCATGAAGGGTCGAACGATCATACTGGACCACCTGGGCGACCGCGAGGCCGCCGCGCTGATGGTGGACGGGCATCTGGACGATCTGCTGATCGACAGCGACGCCCCCCGTCCCGGCACCGTCTACCGTGCCATCGCGGACCGTCCGGTCAAGGGGCAGGGCGGCATGTTCCTGAAAACCCCGGACGGCTCAGCCTTTCTGCGGCAGATCAAGGGGCTGGCGCCGGGTCAGCCGATCCTGGTGCAGGTCACGGGCTTTGCCGAGCCGGGCAAGGCGATCCCGGTGACCGCGAAGATCCTGTTCAAAAGCCGCTTTGCCATCGTCACCCCCGATGCGCCGGGGCTGAACATCTCGCGCGGGATCAAGGACGAGGCGGAGCGTGACCGCCTGCTTGAAATCGCGCATGACGTGGCCGGAGAGTCCGAATTCGGGCTGATCCTGCGCTCGGCGGCGGCCGGGGCGGACGAGGACGATATCGCCGAGGACATCGCCGCCATGCTCGGCCTCGCCGATCGGGTGATGGGCGACACCTCCGACGCGATGGAGGTGCTGTGCGAAGGCGACGGGCCGCATGTGCTGGCCTGGCGCGACTGGATCGCCCCGGCCGAGGTGGTGACGGAACCCGGCGGCTTTGACATTCACGGCGTGCTGGACGCGGTATCGGCGGCCCGTGGGCCTCAGGTGGCCCTGGGCGGCGGTGCGTCGATGTACGTCGAGCCGACCCGCGCGCTGGTGGCCGTGGACGTGAACACCGGCAGCGATGCCTCGCTTGCCGCGGGGATCAAGGCCAACATGGCCTGCGCGCGGCTTCTGCCCCGCGCGCTGCGGGTGCGCGGCCTGGGCGGCCAGATCACACTGGACCTCGCGCCGATGCCGAAAAAGGACCGCCGCGCCTTCGAATCCGCCTTGCGCGCCGCCTTCCGGGGTGACGACGTGGAAACCGCGCTGGTCGGCTGGACCCCGCTGGGCCATTTCGAACTGCAACGCAAGCGCATACGCGCGGCCCTGTCGGAGGATAGCTGATGGCCTGTCCTATGTGCGGCAAGACCACGGTGAAGCCATACCGCCCCTTCTGTTCGCGCCGCTGCGCCGACCTGGATCTGGCGAAATGGTTCAACGGCAGCTACGCGACCCCCTCCAGGGACCCCGACGACATCGAAGCCGCCATCGAGGCCGCCGAAGCCGCAGACGACACGCCACCCAAGCCCCACTGAAATCGCTTTGGTTTCCCGGCAAAAAGAGGCTGGACACCCCGCCCCAGAGGTCCTAGAACCCGCTCACCCGACCACAACGTGGTCTCCCGTGCCCGGGTAGCTCAGGGGTAGAGCAGTGGATTGAAAATCCTCGTGTCGGTGGTTCGATTCCGCCCCCGGGCACCACTTCAAGTCTGATGGTTGCTAATGACTTAAGGCTGCTCGGATCGAGCTGCTGTCGGTCTGTTGTTCTCAATTCCGATCTCGGGGGCGCGGAGGGGGGCGGGGGGCGATTTGGAGCCGCGTCAGGTGAGCTTTGGCTATTTTCGGGTCTTGCTCTTTCTGTGTCGATCAGACCGCAGAAATCATTGGATGTCGGTGGGGCGTGACGTGTAGCGGCGACGTCCTCTCACCTTGTCGGGCGAAGGGGGCGGGCGCGGGATTCATGGGGCCTGATCACAGGGCCGGATCATGAAGCGACTTGTCTGGTTTTCGGTCGACACGACCGGCATCTGCATATCACGCGGCAGGGGGGGCAAACTTCAGGCGGGCGTGAAAGCGGGCGAGTTCGCTTTGCGTCGGGGCGCTGCCGCAAAAGGTGGTCACGTAGCCGGGGGTGCGGGCCATCCGCGTGGCGAGGCTTTCGGTGATCTGCATCGAGATATATCCGATCTGGGTGAGGTAGACGGTGCGGGCGCGCACCTCGGCTTCGTCCTCGGCATAGCCGAAGCGTGCGAACATCCCACGGATCGCATTGATCCGGGCCTCGTCGGCGGCATGGACGAGAGCCGCGGTGGCATCGGATTTATGCGCCCATCCCCGGATCGCGAAATCCAGCTGCGGCTCGAACAGCGCCTCGTCGTGGAAGACGGTGATCAGGTTCAGGATCGCCTCCGAAATCGTTTCGGCATAGGCGCCGCACGCCTCGACAAAGGCGCCGGTATTCTTGGCGTCCCATTCCTCCAACAGCGCGGCCAGGAGTGCCTTTCGGTCCTTGAAGAACCAGTAAAAACTGGTGCGTGAGATCTGCAACTGGTTGGCCAGGGGCTGGATCTTGACCGCATCGACGCCGGACCGGATCAGGGCCTGTCGCGCCGCTGCCATCCACACGTCGCGCGACCCGCGCCAACCGGTGGTCTTTTCGTCGTTCGGGGTCGGATGGGTCTGGGCTGTCATGGCCCGAGGATACCCGTGGCATCGGTTGTCCACAAGAGAAATGGACAGGCATGATCTTTTAATTGACACTAGTGAACATTCTGAGAATAGTGCGGCCATCAGTCGAAAAGGCAGGCCCCATGTCCACCGATCCCCTTTTGCAGCCCTACCAGCTCAAGCATCTGACCCTGCGCAACCGCATCATGACCACCAGCCACGAGCCGGCCTATCCCGAGGATGGCATGCCGAAAGAACGCTATGCCGCGTATCACGCGGAACGGGCCAAGGCGGGCGTGGCGTTGGCGATGACGGCAGGTTCGGCCGCCGTATCCAAGGACAGCCCGCCGGTGTTCAACAACATCCTCGCCTACCGCGACGAGGTGGTGCCGTGGATCAGGAAGCTGACCGATGCCTGCCACGACCACGGCTGCGCGGTGATGATCCAGCTGACGCATCTGGGCCGTCGCACGGCCTGGAACAAGGGGGCCTGGCTGCCTTCGGTGTCGTCGTCCAAGCATCGCGAACCGGCGCATCGCGCCTTTCCCAAGCTGGCCGAAGACTGGGACATAGAACGCATCATCACCGATTTCGCCGATGCCACCGACCGGATGAAGGCGGGTGGCATGGACGGGATCGAATTGCAGGTCTATGGCCATCTGCTGGATCAGTTCTGGTCGCCTTTGACCAATGATCTGGATGGGCCTTACGGGGGACAGACGCTCGACACCCGGATGCAGCTGCTGATGGATGTGCTGGGCGGTATTCGCAAGCGGGTCGGCGACGACTTTATCGTCGGGCTGCGCTACACGGCGGACGAGGCCGAGGCGGGCGGCATCACAGAAGAGGACGGGATCGAGATTTCGAAACGGCTTGCCGCGTCGGGCATGGTCGATTTCCTGAATGTGGTGCGGGGGCGTATCCATACCGATCCGGCCATGACCGATGTGATCCCGATCCAGGGCATGAAGAACGCGCCGCATCTGGATTTCGCCGGTCGGGTGAAGCAGGCCACCGGCATGCCGACCTTTCATGCGGCCAAGATCCCCGATGTGGCCACCGCGCGCCATGCCGTGTCCGCGGGCCTGCTGGACATGGTGGGCATGACGCGGGCGCATATGGCCGACCCCCATGTGGTAAGAAAGATCATGGAAGGGCGCGAGGATGACATTCGCCCCTGTGTCGGTGCGACCTTCTGTCTGGATCGCATCTATCAGGCGGGTGATGCGCTGTGCATCCACAACGCCGCGACGGGGCGTGAGCTGACCATGCCGCACGATATTGCGCCTGCCGGGGTCCGCAAGAAGGTGGTCATCATCGGCGCAGGTCCGGCGGGGCTTGAGGCCGCGCGCGTTGCCGCCGAGCGGGGCCACCGCGTGACCGTGTTCGAGGCGCAGCCCGATCCTGGCGGCCAGATCCGGCTGACCGCACAGAACCCGCGCCGCCGCGAGATGATCTCGATCATCGACTGGCGGATGGCGCAATGCGCGGCGCGTGACGTCGAGTTCCGGTTCAATTCCTGGGCCGAAGTCGATGACATCACGGCACTGAACCCGGACGTGGTCATCGTCGCCACCGGCGGCCTGCCCAATACCGAGCTGTTCGAAAGCGGCAAGGACCAGGATCTGGTCGTGACCGCCTGGGATATCATCGCCGGTGACGTCAAGCCGGGACAGAACGTGCTGATCTACGATGAAAGCGGAGATCACCCCGGTGTCATGGCCGCCGAAATCGCCGCGAACGCGGGCGCCACGGTCGAGGTCATGACCCCCGACCGGACCTTTGCGCCCGACATCATGGCGATGAACCTTGTGCCCTACATGCGGGCGCTGCAGGACAAGGACGTGACCTTTACCGTCACACGCCGCCTGCTGGACGTGCAGCGGGAGGGCAACAGGCTGAGGGCGGTGATCGGCACGGATTACAGCGACCTGAAGACCGACAAGACCTATGATCAGGTGGTGGTGAACTACGGCACGCTGCCGCTGGACGATCTGTATTTCGACCTCAAACCGCTGTCGTCGAACGGCGGGGCGGTGGATTACGATGCGCTGATCGACGGCCAGCCGCAGGACGTGACGCGCAATCCTGAAGGGGGCTTTGCGCTTTACCGCATCGGCGACGCGGTCAGCGCACGCAACACGCACGCCGCGATCTACGACGCGCTGAGGTTGGTGAAGGACATCTGATCATGCCGTTTTCGGCCCGACGTGGTCGCGGAACAGGCGGCGGTGGAACCCGGTTACGGGCGGGTGCCACAGCGGCAGCTGACCGCGCCAAAGAAGCAGATGGAAGTTCGTCCCTTCGGTCGCAAATCAGATGTGCTCGGTCGCAAAATTGGGGGGGTGCGGAGGACAATCATGCGAAGCAGCTTCTGCGGACAGGGCGCTGCCCACCGACAGAACCTGAAAACCTCCTTCATCTTCCGCGCCGCCGCGGTCGCAACTCCACAGGTGTCACATGCTGCGTGAATCAGATGTCCTTTCAACCTTGATGCGCCGCAAGCCCGCGCATTCCCTGCCTCAAGACCTGTATTGCGATGAAGGTGTCTTTGCCGCTGATATGGCCCGTATCTGGTACAGGGAATGGCTGTTCGTTCTTGCCTCCTGCGAGATCCCGAAAGCCGGAAACTACGTCGTGCACGAGATCGGCGCCTATTCCGTGGTGATCGTGCGGGGCAACGATGGCGAGATTCGCGCCTTTCACAACTCCTGCCGGCATCGCGGGTCCGTGCTGTGCAAGACCAAGAAGGGGACCGGTCCGAAACTGGTGTGCCCCTACCACCAGTGGACCTATGAGCTGGATGGCAGGCTGCTTTGGGCGCGTGAGATGGGGCCCGATTTCGATGCATCCAAGCACGGACTGAAACAGGTGCATTGCCGCAATATTTCGGGGATGGTCTATATCTGCCTTGCCGACGAGGCCCCGGCGATCGAGGAATTCGCTGCCCAGACCGCGCGCTACCTTGCGCCGCATGATCTGGAAAACTCAAAGATCGCCTATGAGAGCACCATCATCGAGAACGGCAACTGGAAGCTGGTCTGGGAAAACAACCGCGAATGCTATCACTGCTCTGGCAACCATCCGTCGCTGTGCCGGACTTTCCCCGACGATCCGCGCGCCATCGGCAACGATGACAGCGGCGAATTGAACGGGTTGCAACAGCAGCACAGCGACCGCTGCGAGCCGGTCGGCGCGCCCTCGGCCCATCTGGAATCGGCGTCGGGCGACTGGCGGTTCGTGCGGACGCCTCTGCTGGACGGGGCGGAAAGCTACACGATGGATGGAAAAGTGGCGGTGTCGAAGCCGAACTCCTCCATTCCCTTCAAGGACGCCGGATCCTTGCTGAAATACAAGTATCCCGGAACCTGGAACCATTTCCTGTCCGACCATATTCTCTTGTTCTGCATCACGCCGATCAGCGCCACACAGACCGAGGTCTGCACCAAATGGCTGGTCCACAAGGACGCGGTCGAGGGGCAGGATTACGACCTGAAGCGTCTGACCGAAGTCTGGATCGACACGAACGACGAAGACCGCGAAGTGGTCGAGAACAACCAGCGCGGCATCCAGTCACCGGCCTATGTGCCCGGCCCTTATTCGCCGACCCACGAGGGCGGCAACATCCAGTTCACCGATTGGTATGCAAACACGATGATCCGCGCGATCACCGGCGGCGCGACCCCGATGGCGGCGGAGTAGCGTCATGGCGCTTGATATTGATATGACGGCAAGCGGGGACAGCGGGATCTGGCAGGATTCCGAACCGCTGGTCTGCTGCGCCGTGGTGCCCGAGGCCCCCGATACGGCGACATTCAGCTTCGTTTCGCGCTCGGGGCGGCAATTCCGCTATGAGCCGGGCCAGTTCGTGACGCTTGAGTTGCCGGTGCCGGGCGGGACGATCTGGAAGACATACACGATTTCGTCTTCGCCTTCGCGCCCGCTGACCCTTTCGGTGACGGTCAAGGCGCAGGCGGGCAGCGTCGGCACGCGCTGGATGCTGGATCATCTGCAGCCGGGGATGAAGATCAAGGCCACAGGTCCGGCCGGTATTTTTACCCTGCCGCGCAATGAGCAGAAGAAGTACCTGTTCATTTCGGCAGGGTCGGGGATTACGCCGTCGCTGTCGATGACCACCTATCTCTACGACCGCGGCACCAATATCGACGTGACCTTTGTCCATTGCGCGCAGCGTCCGCAGAACATCATCGCCCGCCAGCGGCTGGAACAGATGGCGTCGCGCGTCCCATCGCTCAAGCTGTTCTTCATCGTCAGGGAAGACGACCCGTACCGGGTCTGGACCGGCCTGCGGGGCCATCTGAACCAGCTGATGATCGGGCTCATCGCCGGGGATTACCTTGAACGCGAGGTCTATTGCTGCGGACCTGAATCCTTCATGGACGCGGTGCGCGAAATGCTGATCGGTCTTGGCTACGACATGGACCGCTATCATCAGGAAAGCTTCAACGCGCCGGTCAAGAAGGAAGAGCAGCTTCCCGAACATGACGATGTGGTGCTGGAAGAGGACGCGAAGGCAAGCGTCGCCTTTACCCAGTCGGATGTCACCGCCGACTGCCACGAGACCGATACGGTTCTGGCCGTGGCGCGCGGCGCGGGGATCGTCATCCCCTCGGGCTGCACCTTTGGGGTCTGCGGCACCTGCAAGGTGCGCAAGACCTCGGGCGAGGTGCATATGGTGCACAATGGCGGCATTTCAGAAGACGACATCGAAAGCGGCTATATCCTGGCGTGTTGTTCGAACCCGATCGGCGCGGTCGAGATCGAAGTCTGACAAACCCCGCGCATGGGATTGAAGTTGTCGGGGCGACGTTTCCGCGCCGAGGGCACCCGCCGCATCAGAAAAAGGCCACCTGCCCGAAGCGGGCAGGTGGCCAGTTCGATCCCGGGCTGTTCAGCCAGACGGGTTTATTGCTTTGGCAGCAGCACCCTGTCGATGACGTGGATCACGCCGTTGGATTGCTTAACGTCCGCTTGGGTGACGGTCGCCACGCGGCCGTTCTCATCGGTCAGGGTGATGTTGTCGCCGTCCATCTGGGCCTGCAGCGTGCAGCCGCCGACGGTCTCTACCGGGTGGTTGCCATCGTCATCCGCGATCATGCCGGCAATGGCCGACGACATCGCATCGGCTGCGACAACATGGCAGGTGAGGATCTGGGCCAGCTGGCCCTTCGCACCCGGCTGCATCAGCGCCTCAAGCGAGTCCTGCTTGATCATCCCGAACGCATCGTCGGTGGGCGCGAAGACCGTGAAGGGGCCGGGGCCGGAAAGCGTGTCCACCAGGTCCGCCTGTTTCACGGCGGCGACGAGCGTGGTGTGGATCGGCGAGTTGACGGCGTTTTCGACGATGTTCTTTTCCGGGAACATCTCGGCGCCGCCGACCATCGGGTTCTGTGCCGACGCCATCGTTGCGCTTGTGGCGAGTGCGGCACCCATCAGGATAGAGCGGATCATGTTTTTCCTCCAAAGTTGGGCAGGGCGGGATCGCCCTGTTGCGACAAGCCACGCGGAGGAGGTCGCTAAAGTTTCAGCCGCGCCACGTTGGGGGTTGGAGCAAGGCCGCTGGTCGGCAGTTTCCTTACCGCAGCACCGGTGTCAGATCGCGGCGGAATGGGCCGTGGTTTCGGACGCGAAGGTGTCCACATGGCTGGCGATGATCCGGACCAGCGGGCGGGTATGTTCGCGCATCTCCAGCCCGCCGCGCCCGATGTAGAAGACGTCGCTGAAGCGCGACATCAAGGATATGCCGGTGCGATGGATCAGGTCCGCCTCTTGGGGAAAACTGTCGCGCAGCCCCGCCTCGTCAAAGACGAAACGGCACATCAGGTCCTCGACGATGCGCGCGATCAGCCGGTCCTGCGGCGACATGCCATAGCCCTTGTGCGCGGCCAGCCCGCTCTGGTTAACCCGGTCCTGATAGGCGGACGTGGCGGTGGCGTTCTGCAGGTAGCCCCCGGCAAAGCGCGAGATCGCCGATGCGCCCAGCCCGATCAGGGTCTCGTTGGGGTCGTCGGTATAGCCCTGGAAATTCCGGCGCAGCCTGCCGCTGGCCGCGGCGCGCGCCAGGCTGTCGGTGGGCAGGGCATAATGGTCGATGCCGATGCTGTCATAGCCCCGGGCGGTGAAGGCGTCATGCGCCTGCTGCGCGAGAGCAAAGCGGGTCTCGTTGTCGAGCAGGGTATCCGCCTTGATCATGATCTGGCGTTTCGACATCCAGGGCACATGGGCGTAGCCGTAGATCGCCAGCCGGTCTGGGCGCATGTCTGCCACATGGCGCAGGGTCTGGCCAAAACTCTGCGCGGTCTGGTGCGGCAGGCCATAGAGCAGGTCGAGGTTCAGGCTGGCCACGCCGCCCGCGCGCATCAGGTCGATCACATGGCGGGTCTGCGCCAGCGGCTGCCTGCGCCCGATGGCCTTTTGCACCTCTTCGGCAAAGTCCTGAACGCCGACGCTGGCGCGGTTCATGCCGCGCGCGATCAGCAGTTTCAGCAGGTTATCCGACGCCTCGGTCGGGTCGATCTCGACCGAGAACTCAAGATCCGCGGTGGGTTCGAACGCCGCAAAGAGCGCATCCAGCAGCCGCGACATCGTGTCCGGCGACAGGATCGTCGGTGTGCCGCCGCCCAGATGCAGGCGGCCCATGCGCACCCCCTCGGGCATGGTCTGGCGGACCGTCTCGATTTCCTTCAGCAGGATGGCGACATAGGCGTCGACCGGGCGCAGGGTCGCGGTGCCCTGCGTGCGGCAGGCGCAGAACCAGCACAGGCGCTTGCAGAAGGGAATATGGACATAGACGGACACAGCGCCGCCCCGTGGCACCGCAGCCAGCCATCCGGTCTGGTGACGCGGCCCAAAGCCGTCCTCGAAATGGTTGGCCGGCGGATAGCTGGTGTAACGCGGAACCCGTGCGTCAAAAAGTCCGTGGCGGCGAAGGGAGTCGATACTTTGCATACTTTCTCTTAGGTTGTAGCAACCGACACTTCTTTGATTTAGATCAAGTGATCATGTCCGTACCTTCCCTTGCCCGCATCAAATGCAGTGACTGTCCCATCCGGCACCGCGCCGTCTGTGCGCGATGCGACGAGGACGAGCTGCAAGTCCTTGAAAACATGAAGTCCTACCGCAGCTATGCGGCGGGCGAGGCGATCCTGTGGCGGGGCGAGCCGTTGCATTTCGTCGCCTCGGTGGTCAGCGGTGTCGCGTCGCTGTCCAAGACGCTGGAAGACGGGCGCACCCAGATGGTGGGGCTGCTGCTGCCGTCGGATTTCATCGGCAGGCCGGGCCGCGCGCGCATCGACTTCGACGTGACCGCGACGACGGACGTGACGCTGTGCTGCTTTGACCGCAAACCGTTCGAGCGGCTGGTGGACGAGACGCCGCACGTGGCGCAGCGGCTGATGGAGCTGGCGCTGGACGAACTGGACGCGGCGCGCGACTGGATGCTGCTGCTGGGGCGCAAGTCGGCACGGGAAAAGATCGCCACCTTCATCGAAATGCTGGTGCGCCGGTCGCAGGGGACCGAGCCGGTGCAGCGCGGCCCGATCGAACTGCCCATGACCCGCGACCAGATCGCCAACTACCTGGGTCTGACGCTGGAAACCGTCAGCCGCCAGTTCAGCGCGCTGAAAAAGGAAGGCGTGATCGACTTTGCCGACCGTCGCCGGTTCGAGGTGCGCGACATCATCGCGTTGCAGGAGGCGACCGGCGACGATGCGGATGGCGGCATCCTGTCCTGAGGCCGCGACGCCAGAAAAAATGCGGTAGTTGATTCAGATCAAAGAGGCGTTCCGCCCGACTTCATAGACATGCCCTGCGAACAGGAGCGTCCCCGGATGCTCTGGCAGTATTTGAGGGCATGAATATGGACTATGTGAAACTCATCCTCCTGGGTCTGGTGACAGTGCTCGCCGCCATGGCGGCAAGCTGGGGCCATGATCCGGCGTATCAGCTGCACGCCTTCCTGATCATGGTGATCGCCTTTGCCATGTTCATCTGGGTGTTGCGCAACACCGACGAGCCGCGCCGCGCCGATGCGCTGCAGCACGACATCTATCAGGACGGTGTGATCCGGGCAGGGGTGATCGCCACCGCCTTCTGGGGCATCGCCGGTTTCCTCGTCGGCACCTTCATCGCCTTCCAGCTCGCCTTTCCGGCGCTCAACTTCGACTGGGGGCAGCCCTTTACCAACTTCGGGCGGCTCCGGCCGCTGCATACGTCGGCGGTGATCTTTGCCTTTGGCGGCAACGCGCTGATCGCCACGTCGTTCTATGTGGTGCAGCGCACCAGCGGCGTGCGGCTGTGGGGCGGGCGGACCGGGTGGTTCGTGTTCTGGGGCTACCAGCTGTTCATCGTGCTGGCCGCCACCGGCTACCTGCTGGGCGCGACCCAGTCCAAGGAATATGCCGAGCCCGAATGGTACGTGGACCTGTGGCTGACCGTGGTGTGGCTGGCCTATCTTGCCGTTTTCCTGGGCACGATCATCAAGCGCCGGGAAAAGCACATCTACGTCGCCAACTGGTTCTTTCTGGCCTTCATCATCACGGTGGCGATGCTGCATGTGGTCAACAACCTGTCGATCCCGGTCAGCATCTGGGGCAGCAAATCGGTGCAGGTATTCTCGGGCGTGCAGGATGCGATGACCCAGTGGTGGTACGGCCATAACGCGGTCGGTTTCTTTTTGACCGCCGGTTTCCTGGGGATGATGTATTACTTTGTCCCGAAACAGGCGGGGCGCCCGGTTTATAGCTATAAGCTGAGTATCATTCACTTTTGGGCGCTTATTTTTCTCTATATCTGGGCGGGTCCGCACCACCTGCATTACACCGCGCTGCCGGACTGGGCCTCGACCCTGGGCATGGTGTTCTCGATCATCCTGTGGATGCCCAGCTGGGGCGGCATGATCAACGGTCTGTTGACGCTGCAGGGCGCCTGGGACAAGCTGCGCACCGACCCGATCCTGCGGATGTTCGTGCTGAGCCTGGGGTTCTACGGCATGTCCACCTTCGAAGGGCCGATGATGTCGATCCGCGCGGTCAACAGCCTCAGCCACTATACCGACTGGACCATCGGACACGTGCATTCCGGCGCGCTGGGCTGGAACGGGATGATCACCTTTGCCTGCCTCTATTTCCTCACGCCAAAGCTTTGGGGTCGCAAGCAGATGTACTCCATGTCCGCGATCAACTGGCACTTCTGGCTCGCGACGCTTGGCATCGTTCTTTACGCCGCGTCGATGTGGGTCACTGGCATCATGGAAGGCCTGATGTGGCGCGAGGTCGATGACCAGGGGTTCCTCGTCAACTCTTTCGCCGACACCGTCAGCGCCAAGTTCCCGATGTATCTGGTGCGGGGTCTGGGCGGGGTCATGTTCCTCTCCGGTGCGCTGATCATGGTCTGGAACATGTGGATGACCATCAGGGGCGCGGAACCGGCATCCGCCGCACTGCCCGGCGCAGCCGCAACCGCAACACCCGCAGAATAAGGAGGGGATCATGGCTGATAACGAAAAAGTCCAACCGTCCGACAAGGACCCCAAGGTCTCGCAACTGTCCGACCTGCCGGGAGAGGTGCCCAACGAATTGCCGCATCATACCGCGCTGATCGACCGGCATGCGATCCTCGAGAAAAGCCCGACGCTGCTGCTGACCTTCTCGCTACTGGTCGTCACCGTTGGCGGTATCGTGGAAATCGCGCCGCTGTTCTGGCTGGAGAACACGATCGAAAAGGTCGAAGGCGTGCGCCCCTATAGCCCGCTGGAGCTGACCGGCCGCGACATCTACGTGCGCGAAGGCTGTTATGTCTGTCACAGCCAGATGATCCGCCCGATGCGCGATGAGGTGGAGCGGTACGGGCATTACAGCCTCGCGGCGGAATCGATGTACGATCACCCGTTCCAGTGGGGCTCCAAGCGGACGGGGCCTGATCTGGCCCGTGTCGGCGGGCGGTATTCCGACGCCTGGCACGTGGATCACCTGATGGACCCGCAATCGGTGGTGCCCGAGAGCATCATGCCGAAATACGCCTTTCTTGCCGACACCCGGATCGAGCCCGACCAGATCGAGTCGCTGCTGTCCACGCACCGCATGGTCGGCGTGCCCTACACGGACGCGCAGATCACCTCGGCCCGGGCGGATTTCCGGGTACAGGCCGACCCGGAGGGCGATTGGGACGGGCTGGTGGAACGCTATCCCGGTGCCGCCGTCGGCAACTTTGACGGCCAGCCCGGTCTGACCGAGATGGACGCGCTCATCGCCTATCTGCAGGTCATGGGCACGATGGTCGATTTCTCGACCTTCACCCCGGACGAAACCCGTTAGGAGGCACCGATATGGATACCTATTCCCTTCTTCGCCAGATCGCCGACAGCTGGGTTCTGCTGGCCATGTTCGGCTTCTTCATCGGGACGGCCATCTGGGCCTTCCTGCCAAGCCAGAGCGGTGCCCGCCAGGATGCGGCCATGATCCCGTTCCGCACCGAAGAGACCAAAGCGGCCTGCACAGGGACCTGCGCCTCCTGCGTCTGCGCGACCAGGAGCTTCAATTTCGAGGACAAGCACCATGTCTGAGCGCAAGATCGACGATACCACCGGGGTCGAGACCACGGGTCACAGCTGGGACGGCATCGAAGAGCTGAACAACCCGCTGCCGCGCTGGTGGCTCTGGACGTTCTACGCCACCATCATCTGGGGCCTGGGCTATACCATCGCCTATCCCGCCTGGCCGATGATCTCGGGGGCGACATCTGGGCTGCTGGGTTATTCCACGCGGGCCGAGGTCGCCGCCGACATCGACGCGCATGAGGCGAAGAACAGCGCGCTGGTGGCCGCGCTGGAAGCGGCCGATCTGACCGCGCTTGACGGTACCGACGGGCTGCGGCGCTATGCCATCGCGCGGGGCGGGTCGGTGTTCCGCGGCCAGTGCAGCCAGTGCCACGGTGCCGGTGCGGCAGGGGCCAAGGGATACCCCAACCTGCTGGACGATGCCTGGCTCTGGGGCGGCGATATCGAAAGCATCGCCTACACGGTCAACCACGGCATCCGCAACGAAACCGACCCGGACGCGCGCTATTCCCAGATGCCCGCCTTTGGCGACATCCTGGAGGACGCGCAGATCGCGGCGGTGGTGGAGCATGTGGTCAGCCTGTCGTCGGATGACTATGACCGCGCGCTGGCCGAGACCGGCAGCACCGTCTTTGCCGACAATTGCGCGTCCTGTCACGGCGACGTCGCGGAGGGCAGTCGCGACATGGGGGCGCCCGACCTGACGGATGCGATCTGGCTATATGGCGGCGACCGGGACACGCTGACCACCACGGTGCGCGAGGCGCGTTTCGGGGTGATGCCCGCCTGGGGTCAACGCCTGTCCGATGCGGATGTCCGCGCCGTTTCTGTCTACGTTCACAGCCTTGGAGGGGGCGAGTAGACAGACCCTGGCTGCCCGAGGGCAGCCCGCCCCGAAGCGGCCCTGTTCGCAAAACGTCGCCGCTTCGGGTGCTGTCAGTTGCAAGGCAAAACCGACTTTTGCGTCACATCGCTGATCCGGAGCGCGATGCCGCGTCCGAAGGACGGGGCAGGGGCCTGAGGACATGCGTGAAAGTTGCGGCGCATGCCGGGAACGACACCGGAAAGATTTGAGGCGAAAGCCGGGCATCGCCCGACCTGGAGGGCGTTCGAAGCCAATGTGTGGCATGTAGCGTCACAGCCCGCGGGCCGGTCATGTAGTTCCAAAGGTTGCAAAATCGCCCTCCGGGGGGAGGTCGGGCGATGCCCGGCTTGCGCCGGGCGGGCGCTTGCGGAAGCTGGCACGCGCCATGTCGCGGGGCCGGAAATGGCCGGCATTGCCCGGCATTCGACAGGCGCAGTCTTGATCCAGATCAAGGCAGCCTGATGGACCCGGCCCTAGACAGGTCCTGCGAACAGGAATCATCAAATGACCACTCCCACACCCAGTCTCTATGCGGCCCGCGAGCCGATCTTTCCACGTCGAGTCAGCGGGGCCTTCCGCCGTTTCAAGTGGTGGATCATGTTCATCACCCTCGGCATCTATTACCTGACGCCCTGGATCCGCTGGGACAGGGGACCGAACCTGCCGGATCAGGCGGTGCTGGTGGATATGGCGCACCGGCGCTTCTATTTCTTCTGGATCGAGATCTGGCCGCACGAGTTCTATTTCGTCGCGGGCCTGCTGATCATGGCGGGGCTGGGGCTGTTCCTGTTCACCTCGGCACTGGGGCGGGTCTGGTGCGGCTATGCCTGCCCGCAGACGGTCTGGACCGATCTGTTCCTGCTGGTCGAACGCTGGATCGAGGGCGACCGCAATGCGCGGCTGCGGCTGCACAAGGCGAAGTGGGACCTGCGCAAATGGCGGTTGAGGCTGACCAAATGGGCGGTCTGGCTGATGATCGCGGTGGCGACCGGCGGGGCCTGGGTGTTCTATTTCACGGATGCGCCGACGCTTCTGCGCGACCTGGTGCAGTTCCAGGCGCATCCCGTGGCCTATGGCACCATCGCGGTGCTGACGGCGACAACTTTTGTCTTTGGCGGCTTCATGCGCGAACAGGTCTGCATCTACATGTGCCCCTGGCCGCGCATCCAGGCTGCGATGATGGACCCGGACACGATCACCGTCGCCTACCGCGACTGGCGGGGCGAGCCGCGCGGCAAGGGAAATGTGCGCAAGCGCGACCGCGCCGCCGCCGAAAAGGCCGCGCGAGAGGCGCGGGCCGCAGGGCCGGGCAAGGCGCGTTACCCCGCGACACCCTATCCCAACAAGGCGTTGCAGGTGGGCGGCCAGCCCGCAGCCACCGCGCAGGTGCAGGATCACGGCGATTGCATCGACTGCATGGCCTGCGTGAACGTCTGCCCGATGGGCATCGACATCCGCAATGGCCAGCAGATGGAATGCATCACCTGCGCGCTGTGCATCGACGCCTGTGACGACGTGATGGCCCGTATCGGCAAACCGCGCGGGCTGATCGACTACATGGCGCTGTCGGACGAGGCGGCGGAGCGTGCGGGCGCGAGCCCGAAACCGATCTGGCGGCATGTGCTGCGGCCCCGCACACTGCTTTACACCGCGATCTGGCTGCTGATCGGTTTCGGGCTGGTCTATGCGCTGTTCATCCGGTCGGACATCGAACTGACGGTCAGCCCGGTGCGCAACCCGACCTATGTGGTGCAATCGGACGGGTCGATCCGCAACATCTACGACGTGCGGCTGCGCAACAAGCTGGGCGAGGATCGCCGGTTCCACCTGAGCCTGACCAGCGAAGACATCCTGCGGATCGAACTGGAGGGCAACGCGAACCGGCTGAACGTTACCGTGCCCGCCGACAGCACCGTGCTGCAGCGCGTCTATGTCACCGCGCGGCCCCAGGACCCGGCGGCCAGCACGGATACCACCGATCTGCGGCTCTGGGTCGAAGACATCGCCAGCGGCGACCGGGCCAGCCGTGCCACCACTTTCAACGGGAGAGCGCAATGATACGAGAGATCAAGGGATGGCATGTCTTTGCCGGCTTCGCGATGGCCTTCGCGATCATCATCGCCGTCAACCTGACACTGGCCTTCAACGCCGTGCGGACCTTTCCGGGGCTGGAGGTCAGGAATTCCTATGTCGCCAGCCAATCCTTCGACCGGGAAAGGGCGGCGCAGCTGGGTCTCGGCTGGGACGTCTCCGCCACCCTGCGCGGCAACGATCTGGAACTGGTGATCCTGGACGGGGGCAGGGCCATCGCCCCGCAGATCGAAAGCGCCACCTTCGGGCGGGCCACCAGCGTCGCGCAGGACCAGACGCCTGAGTTCACCTTTGACGGCAGCGCCTTGCGCGCGACCGTGCAGGGCGGGCGCGGCAACTGGAACCTGCGGTTGCGGGCGCGTGCCGGGGATGGCACGCTGTTCCAGCAGCGCATCGTGGTCAGGCATCCGTCATGACCTCGGCCTGCCCCGCCTGCGATGCCGCCCCTTTCGCGCAGGAGGTCGCCAGCGGCCCGGCATTGCAGTTTTCACTGCCGGGGATCCATTGCGCGGCCTGCATCGGCAAGATCGAACGCGGCCTTGCCGACCTGGTGGGGGTGCAGCACGTCCGCGTGAACCTGTCGCTCAAGCGGCTGTCGGTCTCGGGGCCCGTGCGGCCTGACCGCGTGCTGTCGGTGGTGACGGGGCTGGGCTATGAGGCCTATCCGCTGGACCTGGCCGCGCTGGACCGCAGCGCCGATACCGAAGGTAGGGCGCTGCTGATCCGGATGGCTGTCGCGGGGTTTGCCATGATGAACGTCATGCTGCTGTCGGTCGCGGTCTGGTCCGGTGCCCAGGACGCGACGCGCGACCTGTTCCACCTGATCTCGGCGTTGATCGCCCTGCCGGTGGTGGCCTATTCCGGGCAGCCGTTCTTTCACAACGCCTGGGCGGCGCTGCGGGTGCGGCGGCTGAACATGGATGTCCCGATTTCGCTGGCGATCGTGCTGGCGGCGGGCATGTCCCTGTTCGAGACGTTGAACGGCGGGGCGCATGCGTATTTCGACGCGGCGCTGTCGCTGACCTTCTTCCTGCTGATCGGGCGCTACATGGATCACCGCACGCGCAGTGCCGCCCGGTCCGCGGCGCGGGAACTGACCGCGCTTGAGGTGCATACCGCCGAACGCGTGACAGGGACGGGCATCCGCACGGTTCCTCTGTCGGCGCTGGCGGTGGGCGACGTGGTTGCCGTGCCTTCGGGTGCGCGGGTGCCGGTCGATGGCCAGTTGCTGACAGAGGCGGCGCTGATGGACCGGTCCTTTCTGACGGGCGAAACTGCGGCGGTGCGGGTCGGGGCCGGCGACCTGCTGAAAGCGGGGGAAATCAACCTCGCCGCGCCGCTGCGCCTGCGGGCGACAGCGGTGGGGGAGGATACATCGCTGCGCCGCATGGCGGCTTTCGTGGAGACGGCAGAGAACGCACGCAACAGCTATACCGCGCTGGCCGACCGGGCGGCGCGGATCTATGCGCCCGTGGTGCATCTGCTGGCGCTGGCCGCCTTTCTGGGCTGGGCCGCCGCAACCGGCGACCTGCGTCATGCGCTGAACGTGGCCATCGCGGTGCTGATCATCACCTGTCCCTGTGCGCTGGGCCTTGCGGTGCCTGCCGTGTCGACAGCGGCGGTCAGCCGCCTGTTCTCTGCCGGTTTTCTGGTGCGCAGCGCCACCGCGCTTGAGCGGCTGGCCGAGGTGACGCATGTGGTGTTCGACAAGACCGGCACGTTGACCATCCCGGCGGTTGTGGTGCCCGATCATCTTTGCGCTGCCGACCGCGCCGTGGCCCGGGCGCTTGCCGAGGCCTCGCACCATCCCTTGTCCCGCGCGCTGGTCTCGGCGCTGGGGGAAACGCAGGCGGCGACACTAGACCAGATCAGGGAATTCGGGGGCCAGGGGGTCGAGGGGCGGCACGACGGACAGCTCGTGCGCCTGGGCCGCGGCCCCTGGCTGGGCGCCGGCTTTACCGGCCTGGGCCTGCGCATCGGTCGCCTGCCCGCGGTCAGCTTTGAGGCGTCCGAAATCCTGCGTCCGGGCGCGCGTGCGGCGCTGGCCGGGATCGACCTGCCCTGCGAAGGGCTGACCGGCGATGCCGACGCGCCCGCACAGCGGCTGGCGGCATCGCTGGACCTGACCGTGCGCGCCAATGCAAGGCCGGAGGACAAGCTGCGCCGTCTGGATGAATTGGCCGACAGGGGCGAAAAGGTGCTCATGGTGGGCGACGGGCTGAACGACACGGCGGCGCTAGCCTCGGCCCATGCCTCCATCGCGCCGGCGACTGCGCTCGACGCCTCGCGCAGCGCGGCGGACGTGGTGGTGCTCAAGGACAGTTTTGCCGACCTGCCCGTGGTGCTGCGCGTGGCGCGGGCCACGGGCCGCCTGTCGCGGCAGAACTTTGCCATCGCGGCGGCCTACAACTGCATCGCGATCCCCGTCGCGCTGGCGGGCTTCGCCACGCCGCTTGCGGCGGCGCTGGCGATGTCGCTGTCGTCGATCACCGTGTTGTTGAATTCACAGCGAATGAGGAGCCTGAAATGAATGTTCTGGTGGTGCTGATCCCGGTGTCGCTGATCCTTGGCGGGGTGGGCCTCGCCGCGTTCCTGTGGACCGTGCGGTCGGACCAATACGACGACGACAAGGGCAATGCCGCGCGTATCCTGCTGGATGACGAATAGAATGAACGGGTTTTGAACCCCGGGTGTCGCAGGTCGCGCAACAGGGCAGGGTCAGGTGAGCGGACATTACGGCCATGCCCCACATCCGACATAGGCCGCGCCCGCCCCGTGGGGGCGGTTCGGGCGCTGCCAAAGCTCTGCTTTGGCAATTGGTCATCACTTTGCACGTACAAGAGGGCCACTTTCCGGACCTTCGCCGCCTTTCTCACGAATATCCGCTGAACGGCTGTCCCGCCCGACGGACGTCGCGCCGCGCTCCGGGTCAGAGTCGTGCCCGAAAGTCGGTTTTGCCTGGCAGGGACACAGGCCCTAAGTGAACTTCCGAAACAGCTTGGTCTGGTCGAACATGTCCTCCAACCCCTCCATCCGGGTCTTGGTCTTGTCCCAGTCGAGGTTCTGCACCGCCGAAATCATCGTTTCGGTCAACAACAGGGTGGTGGCCGCCGAATCCCAGGCCGAGGGCACGACAATCCGGCTGCTGAAGCTGATGTCGGCCAACTGATGCACGGGTGAGCGCCACTGGTCGGTGAACAGGATGATCTTGGCCCCCTGCGCATGGGCCATCTCGGCCAGTTTGAGCGTGTTGTTCTCGTATCGGCGCACGTCATAGATCACGAAGACATCGCCCGGCGCCACGTCCAGCAGGTAATGCGGCCAGGTGTTCGAGGTCGACTGGATATGCGTGATGCGCGGGCGGATCACCTGCATGTGCAGGAACAGGTATTCGGCCAGTGTGTGCGTCACCCGCCCGCCCACGATGTAGAGGTGCCGCCCGGTGTCGCCCACAAGCGCGCAGGCGGTGTCAAAGGACTGCGGGTCGATCTGGCCCAGGGTGTGGCGGATGTTGTCGATCACCGCGTCGGTAAAGCGGTTGAGCATATGTTCTTCGGGGGCGCCGCCGGCCCAGGTGTCGTGCTTTGCGATGGGGCCCTTGACCTTGGCCCGCAGTTCCTCGCGCAGTTCGGCCTGGAATTCGGGGTAGCCCTTGAAGCCCAGCTTCTGCACCATCCGCGCCACGGTGGGGACCGACACTTCGGCATCCTTGGCCAGGGCGGTCAGCGGCCCCAGACCGGAAGCGGGGTAGTTTTCGAGAATCGAATGCGCCAGTTGGCGTTCGGCGCGGGTCAGCCCCTCCAGCTTTTGCTGGATGCGGTCGGATATGGTCAGGGGGGCCTCGGGCATGGGGGCTCCAATTGATCGGAAAATTATCAACAGGGTGCGGGTTGTGATAAATCTTTCACAATTCTGTTGACAGCGGCGCCGGTTGGCAAGCACTTTATCCGCAAACGGGGGTGTCATGGGCCAGACGACAGATCATGCAACGGCAGAGAGCGTGGCGCAGGTGAACCCGCGCGGCACGTCCTCCGTCGTGCTGGTCTGCGAACATGCCAGTCACGTGATCCCCGATGTTTTCGCCGGTCTGGGCCTTGCCCCGGACGCAGTGCAAAGCCATGCCGCCTGGGACCCCGGCGCGCTGGCGGTGGCCGAACGGCTTTCGGCGCGGCTGGATGCGGTGCTGGTGGCGGGCACCGTATCGCGGCTGGTCTATGACCTGAACCGCCCGCCCGAAGCACGGGGCGCAATGCCGGACCAGAGCGAGGTGTTCGCGGTGCCGGGCAATCGCGGCCTGTCGCAGGCCGACCGCGCCGACCGGACCGGGCGCTATTACGCGCCGTTCCACGACCGCATCGAAAAGGTGATGCAGGGCATCGCGGCACCGATCCTGGTGACGGTCCACAGTTTTACCCCTGTCTATCACGGCCAGCGTCGCACGGTGGAGATCGGCGTGCTGCACGATGCGGACAGCCGTCTGGCCGACGCGCTGCTGGATTGTGCGGCGGCGCATACGCAGGCCGACGTGCAGCGCAATGCGCCCTACGGGCCCCAGGACGAGGTGACGCATACGCTGCAGTTGCACGGGCTGGCGCAGGGCCGCCTGAACGTGATGCTGGAAATCCGCAATGACCTGATCGCCACCGCCGCCGACCAGGCGCGGATGGGGGACATGATCGCGGGCTGGCTGGCGGAGGCCTGCGCGCGGCTCGGGGCGGGGGGGCGCGTGTCATGCGTGGCCTGATGCGCGGATACATCCGCGCCGCCGACGCGGTGAACTACCGGCTGGGCCGGATCGTGATGTACGGCATCTTTGTGCTGATGGGGGTGCTTTTGTGGTCCTCGATCAGCAAGACATTCTTTGTGCCGACGCTGTGGACGCTGGAAATGGCGCAGTTCGTCATGGTGGGCTACTACATCCTGGGCGGGCCCTATTCGTTGCAGCTCGGCTCCAACGTGCGGATGGACCTGCTTTATGGAAACTGGTCAATCCGCCGCAAGGCCTGGTTCGACCTGTTCACGGTTCTGCTGCTGATCTTCTATCTTTGCGTGCTGCTCTACGGGGCGATCAGCTCGACCGCCTATTCGCTGGGCTACTGGCAGGACGCGCCGATCTCGTATCTTTTCGGCGTCCTGACCGGCAGCGAAGAGGTCGGTCGGCTGGAACAATCATCCTCTGCCTGGCGGCCCTACATGTGGCCGATCAAGGTGGTGATGTTCGTGGGGTTCTTTCTGATGATCCTGCAATGCCTGTCCGAATTCTGCAAAGACGTGCTGCGTCTGAAGGGTGAAACGATCTGATGTCGTATGAGTTGATCGCCACCCTGATGTTTTCCACCATGATGCTGATGCTGCTGACCGGGCAGCGGGTGTTCGGTGCCATCGGATTCGTTGCCGTGGTTGCGGCCCTGTTGCTCTGGGGGGACCGGGGCGGGTACGACATCGGCTTTGCCGCCGCGATGAAGCTGATGAAGTGGTATCCGCTGCTGACCCTGCCGATGTTCATCTTCATGGGCTATGTGCTGTCTGAATCCAAGATCGCGGATGATCTGTACAAGATGTTCCATGTCTGGATGGGCGGGCTGCGCGGGGGGCTGGCCATCGGGACGATCGGGCTGATGGTGCTGATCTCGGCGATGAACGGCCTCAGCGTGGCGGGCATGGCCATCGGGGCCACCATCGCGCTGCCGGAACTGCTGAAACGCGGCTATGACAAGCGTATGGTGACAGGGGTGATCCAGGCGGGATCGAGCCTGGGCATCCTCGTGCCGCCGTCGGTGGTGCTGGTGCTTTACGCCATGATCGCGCGGCAGCCGGTGGGGCAGCTCTGGCTGGCGGGCGTGGTGCCGGGGCTGCTGATGGCGGGGCTTTTCATCGCCTATATCGCCATCCGCTGCCGGTTCAATCCCGTGCTTGGCCCGGTTCTGGACGCCGGGGAACGCGCGGCGATCCCGCGCAGCGAAAAGCTTCGGCTGCTGGGGGCGGGCATCCTGCCGCTGGTGATCTTTGCCGTGATGATGGTGCCCTTCGTGCGCGGCTGGACCTCGCTGGTGGAAAGCTCGGCCATCGGGGCGATCGCGGCCTTTCTGGCCGCCGTTCTCAAGGGGCGGATGACGCGTGAAGTGTTCGAGAATTCGGTGCGCAACACGCTGGGCATCACCTGCATGTTCATGTGGATCATCCTTGCGGCGCTGGCCTTTGGCGCGGTGTTCGACGGGCTGGGCGCGGTCAAGGCGATCGAGAACCTCTTTACCGAACGGCTGGGGCTGAGCCCCTGGGTGATCCTGATCCTGATGCAACTCAGCTTTATCGTCATGGGGACGTTTCTGGACGATACCGCGATGCTGGTGATCGTCGCACCGCTCTATGTGCCGCTGGTGGGGGCGCTGGGCTTTGATCTGGTGTGGTACGGTATCCTTTATACGATCACCTGCCAGATCGCCTATATGACGCCGCCCTTCGGCTATAACCTGTTCCTGATGCGCGCCATGGCCCCGCCGGAGGTTTCGCTGCGCGACATCTATGCGTCCATCACGCCGTTCGTGCTGGTCATGGCCGGGGCGCTGGCGCTGGTGATGGTCTTCCCGCAACTGGCGCTGTGGCTGCCCGATCTCGTTTATGGAAATTAACCCCAAGAACTCCGCCAACGGAGCCTCATTCAACAAGGAGAAAGACATGACCACGAGACGTAATTTCATCAAACACGCCGGTCTGGCCGGTGCCGCCACGCTGGCCGCACCCTCCATCGCCCGCGCCCAGGAGGCGATCAAGTGGCGCTTTCAGACCTATGCCGGTTCTGCGCTGGGTGAACATGTGACCAAGCCGGTCATCGACTATATCAACACGGCGGCAAACGGCGAGCTTGAGATCGAATTGTTCTATGCGGATCAGATCGTGCCGACGGGCGAACTGTTCCAGGCGCTGCAGCGCGGGACCATCGACGGGGTGCATTCGGACGACGATTCCATGGCCTCGCCCACGCCGCTGCAGCAGTTCGGCGGCTATTTCCCCTTTGCCACGAAACATATCCTCGACGTGCCGGTGCTGTTCAACCAATACGGCCTGAAGGAGATCTGGGAAGAGGAATACGCCAAGGTCGGCGTCAAGTGGTTGTCGGCGGCGGGGCAGGACCCCTGCAACTTCAACACCAAGAAGGAAATCAAATCGGTTGCCGATCTTGACGGGCTGAAGCTTTATACCTTCCCGACGGCGGGCCGCTTCCTGTCGAAGTTCGGCGTTGTGCCGGTGAACATTCCCTACGAGGATGCCGAAGTTGCCGTGCAGACCGGCGAGCTGGACGGCATGGCGTGGTCCGGGATCACCGAGGACTACACCGTCGGCTGGGCCGATGTGACCGATTACTTCCTGACCAACAACATTTCCGGTGCCTGGATCGGGTCGTGGTTCGTGAACGAACAGCGGTGGGCCGATCTGCCGGAACACCTCAAGGCCATCGTCATGGCCGGGACCGAAGCGGGCCACACCTATCGCAACCAGTGGTACTGGGGCGGCGAAGCGGCGCTGCGCGCCAATGGCGACAAGCTGCAGCTGCGCACGGTGCCGTCAGCGGAATGGAACGAGGTCGAGAATGCGGCCAAGGAGTTCTGGGAAGAAGTGGCGCAGGAAGGCGAAGTGCACCAGAAGATCGTCAACATCTTCAAGGAGTACAACAGCGTCATCAACCAGGCCGGACCGCCCTACACCAACGGTTGAGCCAGTATCGGCGGGGGCGCTAGGGCGCCCCTGCCTGCCTTTTGCGAATGGAGAACGAGATGCCCGGCACCCTGAGTTTTGACGATCTGAAAACCCGCGTCGCGGACGGCACCGTCGACACCGTGCTGGTCTGCGCGGTGGACATGCAGGGCCGCCTGATGGGCAAACGGTTTCATGCGGTGAACTTCATCGAGACCTCATTTGAGGAAACACATTGCTGCAACTACCTGCTGGCCACGGATCTAGAGATGGCCACCCCGGACGGCTATGCCTCTACCTCGTGGCAGAAGGGCTACGGCGATTACGTGATGGCGCCGGATCTGGCCACCATCCGCCCGCTGCCCTGGCTGGAAGGCACCGTCATGGTGCTGTGCGACATCCTGGATCACCACCACGATCCGGTGCCCCATGACCCGCGCGGCATCCTGAAGAAACAGATCGCGCGGCTGGCCGACCTGGGGTTTGAGGCGCAGATGGCGACGGAACTGGAATTCTTCCTGTTCGAGAAGAGCCTGGATGAAATCCGCAAGGGTGGCTTTGCCGACCTCACCCCGATCAGCGGTTATAACGAGGATTACCACATCTTCCAGACCACCAAGGAGGAACATGTGATGCGCCCGGTGCGCAATCACCTGTTTGCCGCCGGTCTGCCGATCGAAAACTCCAAGGGCGAGGCCGAGGCGGGGCAGGAGGAGCTGAACATCCGCTATGCCCCCGCTCTCGACTGCGCCGATCACCACACCATCGCGAAACACGCGGTCAAGGAAATCGCCTGGCAACAGGGCCATGCCGCCAGTTTCCTGCCGAAGTGGCGCGCCGACAGGGTCGGGTCCTCCAGCCATGTGCATCAGTCGCTGTGGCAGGACGGCAAGCCCGCGTTCTTTGACCCGGAGGCCGATCTGGGCATGACCGACCTGATGCGGCACTACATGGCGGGGCTGATCGCCTATGCGCCGGAATATACCTTTTTCCTCGCGCCCTATGTGAACAGCTACAAACGCTTTGCCAAGGGCACCTTTGCGCCGACCAAGACGGTCTGGTCCATCGACAACCGCACCGCCGGGTTCCGCCTGTGCGGCGAAGGCACCAAAGGTGTCCGGGTGGAGTGCCGCATCGGCGGGTCCGACCTGAACCCCTATCTTGCCCAGGCGGTCATGCTGGCCGCCGGGATCAAGGGGATCGAGGACAGGATGGAGCTCGCCCCGCCCACCAGAGGCGATGTCTATGACGATGCCAAGGCGGCGGACATTCCGCAGACCCTGCGGGCGGCGACGGAAACGCTGCGCAATTCGGCCTTCCTGCGCGCGGCGCTGGGCGACGATGTGGTTGACCACTACACCCGCTGCGCCGAATGGGAGCAGGAGGAGTTCGACCGTGCGGTGACGGACTGGGAAATCAAACGTGGATTTGAAAGGGCCTGACATGATCAGATGCATCTCTCCCATCGACGGGTCGGTCTATGCCGAGCGGCCCGTCCTGACGCTGGTCGAGGCGAAAGGCGCCGTGGCCGAGGCGCGGACCGCCCAGGCGACCTGGGCGGCGCTGCCGCTGGAGGACCGGATCGCACGGGTCGAGGCCGGTGTCGCCAATGTGGGGGCGATGAACGACGCCATCGTGCCGGAACTGGCGCATCAGATGGGTCGCCCCGTGCGCTACGGCGGCGAATTCGGCGGCTTCAAGGAACGCGCCAGCTATATGGCGGGGATCGCGGAAAAGGCGCTGGCGGATATCGAGATCGAAGACAGCGACAGTTTCCGCCGTGTGATCAAGCGGGTGCCGCATGGTCTGGTGCTGGTCATCGCACCCTGGAACTATCCCTATATGACGGCGATCAACACCGTTGCCCCCGCGCTGATCGCGGGCAATGCGGTGATGTTGAAACACGCCAGCCAGACCCCGCTGGTGGGGGAACGCCTGGCCGAAGCGTTTCACGCGGCGGGCGTGCCCGAGGAGGTGTTCCGAAACGTGTTTCTCGACCACCAGACCACGTCCGACCTGATCGCGGCAAAGTCATTCGGTTTCGTGAACTTCACCGGGTCGGTCAGCGGCGGTCAGTCGATCGAACGTGCGGCGGCGGGCACCTTTACCGGGCTGGGGCTGGAACTGGGCGGCAAGGACCCCGGCTATGTCAGGGCGGATGCCGATGTCGAGGCCGCGGCGGAAAGCCTGATCGACGGAGCCATGTTCAACGCCGGTCAGTGCTGCTGCGGGATCGAGCGGATCTACGTCCACGCCGATGTCTACGACGCTTTCGTGGCCCGGGCGGTGTCCATCGTTGAAGGCTACAAGCTGGGCAATCCGCTGGAGCCGGAAACCACGCTGGGACCGATGGCGCAGCCCCGGTTTGCCGACCTGGTGCGCGCCCAGACCGCCGAAGCGGTCGAGATGGGCGCGACGGCGCTGATCGACCCCGCGCTGTTTCCGCAGGATGGCGGGGCCTACCTGATGCCGCAGATCCTGACCGATGTGACCCACGAGATGCGGGTCATGCGCGAGGAAAGCTTTGGCCCCGTGGTGGGGATCATGCGCGTGTCGGGCGACGACGAGGCGGTGGCGCTGATGAACGACAGCGACTACGGCCTGACGGCGTCGGTCTGGACCGGTGACGCGGCGGCGGCCGAGGCGCTGGGCAACAGGATCGAAACCGGCACCGTGTTCATGAACCGTGCCGACTATCTGGACCCCGCCCTGTGCTGGACCGGCTGCAAGGACACCGGGCGCGGCGGCGGCCTGTCGGTGATCGGCTATCACAATCTCACACGTCCCAAATCATACCATCTCAAGAAAGCCTGACCCATGACGCTAACCGCCAACTGGTCCTATCCCACCGCTGTCCGCTTTGGCGCCGGACGCATTTCCGAAATCGCGGAGGCCTGCGTTGCCGCGGGCATCCAGAAGCCGCTGCTGGTCACGGACCGGGGGCTGGCGTCGATGGAGATCACGACCCGCACGCTCGATCTGCTTGAGGGCGCGGGGCTGGGCCGCGCGATCTTTGCCGAGGTGGACCCCAACCCCACCGACCGCAACGCGGAAGAGGGCGTGCGCGTCTACCGCGAGGGCGGGCACGACGGCGTTGTCGCTTTCGGCGGCGGCTCCGGGCTGGACCTGGGCAAGGTCGTCGCCTTTATGGCGGGCCAATCGCGCCCGCTGATGGATTTCGAGGACATCGGCGATTGGTGGACGCGCGCCGACGCCGAGGCGATTGCGCCCATTGTGGCGGTGCCCACCACCGCCGGGACCGGGTCGGAAGTGGGCCGCGCCAGCGTCATCACCAAGTCCGACACGGCGGAGAAAAAGATCATCTTTCATCCGCGGATGCTGCCCGGCGTCGTGATCTGCGACCCGGAACTGACGGTGGGGATGCCGCCCTTTATCACCGCCGGCACCGGGCTGGATGCCTTTGCCCATTGCGTCGAGGCCTATTGTTCGCCGCATTATCATCCGATGTCACAGGGCATGGCGCTGGAAGGGATGCGGCTGGTCAAGGACTACCTGCCGCGGGCCTATGCCGACGGCGGCGACATCGAGGCGCGGGCGCAGATGATGGCGGCGGCGGCGATGGGGGCCACCGCGTTTCAAAAGGGGTTGGGGGCGATCCATGCGCTGTCGCATCCGATCGGCGCGATCTATCACACGCACCATGGCACCACGAACGCGGTCTGCATGCCTGCGGTGCTGCAGTTCAACCGGCCCGAGATCGAAGACGTGATCGACCGCGCGGCGCGTTATCTCGGCATCGACGGGGGCTTTGACGGCTTTGCCACCTTTGTGGATGACCTGAACGCGTCAATGAAGATCCCGGCGTCGCTGAGCGCGATGGGGATCGGGGAGGTGGACATCGACCGCGTCGTCAAGGGGGCGCTGGCCGATCCCAGCACCGGGGGCAATCCGGTCAAGATGACCGAGACGAACACGCGGGCATTGCTGGAAAAGATCGTCTAGCGCGGCACGACCGCGCCGATACGGTCTGGCGTCAAGGCCGCTCAGGGCAGGGCGCACAGGTTTGGACGGGCGGTCCCGGCCAGTCTGCCAAAGGTTGTCAGACACTGCGCCGAAGACATGTCATATTTGACATGTCTTCATTGGCGGACCCGCGCTGTGCAGCGCCCGATGGAAAGGTTCCTTTGGACGCGGGCCTGGGGCGCAAGCGGGCAGTGGAAAGAAATCCGCAACCTGACCAATGCCGTGTGGGATGTTTCCTGCACTCCTTCGCCATGCGCGGGCGAGCACCTGAGAAGACATGTCATGTTTGACATGTCTGCTTGGAGGTCCCTGGCGGCTCGTTCAGACGCGCCCTCCAGCTTTCTCCAAGGCCAGTGCCGACAAGTTATGGAAAAAACCGGTATCCAGAGAAGGCCTCAGGCCACGATCCTGTCCCACTTCGCCATCCCTCGAACCGGCACCAGCGAAGACATGTCATTTTTGACATGTCATCCAAGACATATCAAAAATGACAGGTTTGCTTTGCCGTCGCGTGGGCAGGCCGGGTCAACCGCCATGCGGTGCTGCAGACGCCAAAGCGGGCGGGGGACGTCAGGCCACTGGCGCCGTCGCCCCCGCCCGGATCAATCCTCGAAGACGGCCAGCCCGAGCCATTCGGCGATCAGCGCGGGCGTTTCCTCGCCCTCGATCTCGATGGTCAACAGGTTCTCGCGCATCATCTTTTCCGTGCCGCGCGGGCGGACCGCCTGCAGTGTAAACCGCCCCCGCAGGCGCGCCCCGGCCCGCACCGGTTTGAGAAACCGCAGCTTGTTCATGCCGTAGTTCACGCCCATGACCTGCCCCGGCAACATCGAAAAACAGTCGTAGGCGAACCGGCTGGCCAGCGACAGCGTCAGGAACCCATGCGCGATGGTCCCGCCAAAGGGCGATTCCGCCGCTGCCCGCTCGGGGTCCACATGGATCCACTGGGTGTCCTGGGTGGTCTCGGCGAACTGGTCGATCATGGCCTGATCCACCGTGATCCAGTTCGACACCCCCACCTCGGTACCGATCAGTTTCTCGCTGGCCTCCAGGGCCTTTTGCATGGCGGACATATCCTGCTCCTTCAGTTCGGGTCGGCGGCAACACGCACCATGCGCTTGCCCTTGTTTTCGCCGGCCAGCAGGCCGATCAATGCCTGCGGGGCGTTCTCCAGCCCCTCGACGATATCCTCTGTCACCTTGATCTGTCCGCGCTCCACCCAGTGTCGCATCGCGCGCAGGCACTTGTCGTCGTCGCGGGCGAAATCCATCACGATGAAACCCTCCATCCTCAGCCGCTTGACCACGATCGCCCCGGGCAGGTTGCGCGGTCCGGCGGGCGCATCGGTGTCGTATTGGCTGACCGCGCCGCAGCAGACCACGCGCCCGCGTTCGTTCATCACGTTCAGCGCCGATTCCAGCACCTTGCCGCCCACATTGTCAAAGTAGACGTCCGCCCCGTCCGGGCAGGCCTCGGCCAGGGCGCGCGACAGGCCGCCCGCGCGGTAGTCCACGCAAGCGTCAAAGCCCAGTTCCTCCTGCACCCAGCGGCATTTCTCGGCGCCACCGGCAATCCCCACCACCCGGCACCCGAGCGCCCGGGCGATCTGGCCCACGTAGCCGCCCACCGATCCGGCGGCGGCCGAGACGATCACGGTTTCGCCGGCCATCGGCCGCCCGATGGAGATCAGCCCGTGATACGCCGTCTTTCCCGCGATCCCGTAGACCGACATCAGGTGCGACAGCTGCGGCACCTTGGGCAGTTTCTGCGCCTTGTGGGCGGGCAGGGTGATGTAGTCCGACCAGGTTGCCTCTGCCGCGACGATGTCACCCACGGCCAGCCGGTCGCTGTTCGACTTCGTGACCTCGCAGATGGCATAGGTCGGCATGGCATCGCCCGTCTTCACGGCGGCGCGATAGGTCGCGCCCCGCATCCAGGATCGGTTCGCGGCATCAATGGACATCAGGATCACCCGCAGCTGAACCTCTCCCGCGCCGGGATCCGGCACGTCGGTTTCGGTCAGCCTGAAATGCTCGGGGCGCAGGGCGTCTTCGGGCAATTCCGCGATCACGATCTGGCGGTTTGTCATGGGATATGTCCTATTGGGTTGAATTGAAAAGGAGAGGTTCATGAGCAACGAGGCGCGACAGCACCGGTTCCGGCCCCCGCAAGGCGCGGCGGACCTGCTGCTGATCCGGCACGGCGAGACGCAGGCGGCAGTGCGCGGACAGAATTTCCCGATGGTGGACGGGCAGGGCGATCCGGCGCTGCGCCCCGAGGGCGAGGCGCAGGCCCGCGCGGTGGCGGCGCGGTTGAAGGACGCGCCCATCGGCGCGATCTACGTGACCACCATGCAGCGCACCCATCAGACCGCGGCCCCTCTTGCCGGGGCGCTGGGACTGACGCCAAGGGTCGAGCCCGACCTGCGCGAGGTGCACCTGGGCGATTGGGACGGCGGCGAATACCGGTTCCGCGCCGCCGAGAACGATCCGATCATCCAGCGCATGCGCGAAACGCAGGACTGGGGCGAGATTCCGGGCGCCGAGCCGCGCGATGCCTTCTTTGACCGCGTGCGGCGCGGTCTGACGCGGATTGCGGCGGCGCATCCTGACGAACTGGTGGCGGTCGTGGTGCACGGCGGCGTGATCGGCGCGGCGCTGGCCATCGCCACCGGCTCCCGGCCCTTCGGGTTCACCGGGGCCGACAACGGATCGATCAGCCGCCTCGTGGTGCGGGGGGACCAGATGATCCTGCGGGGGTTCAACGATGTGTCGCATCTCTGAAGGGGTCTGAGTGAAAAAATGCCCGGGGGGCGATCACGCCCGCCCGGCCGCTTTCACGCCACCGTCACCACGACCTTGCCGAGAACCTTGCGGTCTTCCATCATTTCCAGCGCCTCCGACGCCCTTTCCAGGGGGAACCGGGCCGAGATGCGCGGCTTGATCCTGCCTTCGGCGTACATGCGGAACAGGTCCTGCATGTTCTCGGCATGGGCTTGCGGCTCACGCGCCGTGTGCGCGCCCCAGAACACGCCGACCACCTGGCAGCCCTTGAGCAAGGTCAGGTTCAGCGGCAGCTTCGGGATGCCCGCCGGGAACCCCACGACCAGGAACCGCCCCTTCCAGGCCAGCGCCCGCACGGCAGGTTCGGCATAGTTGCCGCCCACCGCGTCATAAACCACATCGACCCCGTCACCGCCCGCCAGTTTCTTGATCTGACCGGAGAATTCCTTTTGCGCGTCGCGGTCCAGCTCGCGCGGATAGATCAGGGTCTCGTCCGCCCCGAGGTCGCGGCAGAACTGCGCCTTTTCCTCGGACGACACGGCGGCGATCACCCGCGCACCCGCCGCCTTGCCCAGCTCGATCGCCGCGGCGCCGACACCGCCAGCCGCCCCGAGAATCAGCAGGGTCTCCCCCGGCTGGATCGCCGCGCGGTCCTTGAGCGCATGATGCGAGGTGCCGTAGGTCAGCACCAGGCAGGACGCCTCGTCATAGGGCATGGCATCCGGGATCTTGATGACCTTGGCCGCGTCCGCCACGATATGCGTGGCAAAGCCGCCAAAGCCGGTCATCGCCAGCACGCGGTCGCCCTTGGCCAATCCGCTGACGCCTTCACCCACCGCGTCGATTTCGCCCGCGACTTCGCCGCCGGGGGCAAAAGGCCGGGGCGGCTTCATCTGGTACATGTCGCGGATGATCAGCGTATCGGGAAAGTTCAGACCGGCGGCATGCACCCGCAGACGCACCTGACCCTTGCCGGGTTCGGGCATATCGGTTTCTTTCAGCACCAGTGTTTCCGGCCCGCCCGGAGCCTCGCTCAGCATCGCTTTCATCTTGATTTCCTCCCGAATTCGATCTCGCCACAGTAGGGGACGCAGCGTCTCTTCTTGTCAATCCAATTTCGAAAGGGCATTCTGCTCTGCGGAATGGTGCGGCAGGGAGTGACGCAGCGTTCCATAGGGAGGAGACCGATATGACCGCCGAATCGACGCCCGATGCGTTCCGCGAGGAACTGCGCGCGTGGCTTGAGGAAAACTGTCCGCAAGAGATGCGCGACGGGAAAATGACCGAAGAGGGAATCTGCTGGGGCGGCAAGAACTGGCAGTTCACGTCCCAGGCCCAGAAGCAGTGGCTCGACCGCTGCGCGGCCAAGGGCTACACGGTGCCGACCTGGCCAAAGGACTACGGCGGGGCAGGACTGAACCGCGCGCAGGAAAAGATCTTCCATCAGGAGATGGGCCGCATCAATGCACGCAAGCCGCTGCAGAGTTTCGGCATCTGGATGCTGGGCCCCGCGCTGCTGCACTTTGGCAGCCATGAACAGAAGCTGCATTATCTGCCCCCCATCGCCCGCGGCGAGGTGCGCTGGTGTCAGGGCTATTCCGAACCCGGTGCCGGGTCGGATCTGGCCAATGTGCAGACCAAGGGTGAGGACAAGGGCGATCACTGGCTGGTCAACGGCCAGAAGATCTGGACCTCCTACGCGGACAAGGCCGACTGGATCTTCGCGCTGGTGCGCACCGACCGCGAGGCGCCCAAGCACAAGGGCATCTCATTCCTGCTGATCGACATGGAAGACCCCGGCGTCGAGACCCGCCCGATCAAGATGATCAGCGGCATTTCCCCCTTCTGCGAGACGTTCTTTACCGATGTGAAGGTGCCCAAGGACCAGATCGTGGGCGAAGAGAATCGCGGCTGGGACGTGGCGAAATACCTGCTGACCCACGAGCGCGAGATGATTTCCGGCGGCGGGGCGGGTCTGTCGGGCGGCGGTCGCGCGCTGGGCGCGGTGATCAAGGACACGATGGAGGGTCTGACGGATGCGACCCTGCGCGCCGACGCCATGCGCTGCGAGGTCGATTCGCTGGCCATCGGCCTGACGCTGGAACGCTACAAGGATCAGGCAGAGGCCGGGCAGGGTGCGGGCGATGCCTCTGCCATGCTGAAATACATGGGCACCGAACTGAACAAGCGGCGGCACGAGCTGATGATGACCGCCGGCGGGTCGGATGCGCTGGAATGGGACGGCCCGCTGGGCAACCGCGCGGGCGACTGGCTGCGCACCAAGGCGAACTCGATCGAGGGCGGCACCAGCGAGGTGATGCTGTCGATCGTGTCGCGCCGCGTTCTGGGATTGCCGGGGTAGGATCATGGAAAAACTTGTACTGACCGAAGAAGAGACCATGCTCAGCGACATGGCGCGCGGGTATCTGGATGGCGCCGCCCCGGTCGCCAAGCTGCGCAGGATGCGGGATGCGGGTGAAACGCATGACGCGGCGCTGTGGAAGGAAATGGCCGACATGGGCTGGGCCGGGGTGCTGGTGCCCGAGGCGCAGGGCGGCTCCGACATGGGATATGCCGCCGCGAACCTCCTGGCGCGCGAGATGGGCAAGACCCTGGCGGTCAGCCCCTATATCTCGACCGCCGTGATCGCCGCGACGGCGCTGCGGCAGGTGGCGGACGCGCGGGCCGAGGCGGCGCTGGCGCGCATCGCCGCGGGCGAAGCGACCTATGCGCTGGCAGTGGACGAAGGGATCAAGTTCGACCCCGAAGCCGCACAGATGACCGCGCGCGCCGACGGCAACGGCTTCCGGCTCGACGGGAAGAAGCAGTTCGTCGTAGATGGTGCCATGGCCGACCGGCTGCTGGTGCTGGCGCGGACCGACAACGGGCTGACCCTGTTCGACATTCCGGCGGACCGTGCGGGCGTGACCCGCGACCGCAGCAACATGATCGACGCCCGCGATGCGGCGCGGATCACATTCGACAACGTCGAGGCCACGGGCGAAGACGTGCTGGGCCAGGTCGATCAGGCGATGACGGTGCTGAAACCGGCGTTGATGGCAGGCCAGGGCGCGCTGGCCGCCGAGATGACGGGGCTGGCCGCCGGGGCCTTTGACATGACAGTGGGCTACATCAAGGAGCGCAAGCAGTTCGGCATCGAAATCGCCCGCTTTCAGGCGCTGCAGCACCGCGCCGCGCATCTGTGGTGCGAGATCGAGGTGACGGCATCGGCCATCCTGAACGCGGGCCGCATGATGGACGCGGACCCGGACAGCGCCGCGCTGGCGGTGTCGCTGGCCAAGGCCCGCGCGACCCAGACCGCGACGCTGGCGGTGCAGGAAGGCGTGCAGATGCACGGTGGCATTGGGATGACCGACGCCTATGATATGGGGTTCTACATGAAACGCGCACGCGTCGGGGCGGAATGGTTGGGCGATTACAGCTATCACGCCGAACAGGTCGCCGCGGCAAGGGGGTTCTGAATGGATATCAACACGTTATTCGGTCTTGAGGGCAAGGTCGCCCTGGTCACGGGCGGTGCCACGGGCATCGGCCGCATGGCCGCAGAGGCGCTGGTGCGCGCCGGGGCCACGGTGCTCTTGGCCAGCCGCAAGGGCGACGCCTGCGAAGCGGTCGCGAAAGAGCTGAACGATATGGGCGCATCGGGCAAGGCCGTCGGGTTTGCCGGTGACGTCGGCACCGAAGAGGGCGTCGATGCGCTGGTCTCGGCGGTGCAGCAGTACACCGACCGGCTGGACATCCTGATGAACAACGCCGGCATCACCTGGGGCGCGCCGCTGGGCGACTTCCCGTTCCACGCCTGGAACAAGGTGATGACCGTCAATGTGGCGGGGCTGTTCGACCTGACGCAGAAGCTGCTGCCGATGCTGCGCGCCTCGGGCAGCGTGGATGACCCCGCGCGGGTGGTCAACGTCGGCTCCGTCATGGGCGAGCGCGAGATGGGCGATGGCGCCTACAGCTACTCTGCCTCCAAGGCCGCCGTGATTCACCTGAGCAAGATCCTTGCCAAGGAACTGGCCGGTGAGGCGATCACCGTGAATGCGCTGGCCCCCGGACCCTTCGTCAGCCGCATGACCGCCTTTGCCACCCATGACGAGGACATGCGCAGCAGGGTCGGCGACGACGTGCCGCTGAAGCGCGTGGGCCGGGACGAGGATATCGCGGGCTGCATGCTGTTCCTCTGCGGACGGGGCGGCGCCTATGTGACCGGCGCGGTGATCCCGGTGTCGGGCGGCATCAACGTCATGTCCGGCCCCAACATCTTTGAACAGGCGCTGCACTGATGGCCGATATCCGTTTTGATGGCAGGGTGGCGATTGTCACCGGGGCGGGCGTGGGCCTGGGGCGCTCCCATGCGCTGGGACTTGCCGCGCGCGGGGCCAAGGTCGTGGTGAACGATCTGGGCGTCGCGCGCGACGGCACAGGCACCTCGTCCGAGGCGGCAAAGGCCGTGGTGGCCGAGATCGAGGCGATGGGCGGCGAGGCGATGAGCCACGGCGCCGATGTGTCCGATGAAGCCGCGGTCAAGGATATGGTGGCGCAGGCGATGGACGCCTGGGGCCGGATCGACATCTGCGTGAACAACGCGGGCATCCTGCTGGACAAGACATTCGCCAAGATGGAAATGTCCGCCTTCCGCAAGGTGGTGGACGTGCATCTGATCGGGTCGGCCAACGTGGCCCATGCCTGCTGGCCGATCATGCGCGAACAGAAATACGGGCGCATCGTGCTGACCTCTTCCGCCTCGGGGCTATACGGCAACTTCGGCCAGTCCAACTATGGCGCGGCCAAGGCGGCGATGATGGGGCTGATGAACGTGCTGCACATGGAAGGTGCGCGCGACAACATCCGCGTGAACACGCTGGCCCCCACCGCCGCGACCCGAATGACCGCCGATCTGCTGCCCGCAGAGGCGCAGGAGCTGCTGGCCCCCGAGACCATCACGCCGGGTCTTTTGTATCTGGTCAGCGAGGATGGACCGAGCCAGGTCATCCTCGGGGCCGGTGCGGGCAGTTTTGCCGAAACCCGCGTCTACGAGACCCGCGGCATCACCCTGATGGGGGACGACAACACCCCCGAACAGGTGGCGGCGCGGTTCGACGAGATCCGCGACCCCAAGGACCAAGAACAACTGGGCGATGCCTTCGGCCAGACCAAGAAATACGCCCTCAATGCAGCGCAGGCCCGTGGCCTGAAGCTCGACTGGTAAAATAGGAGATTACCCATGCGCGACGCAGTCATCGTATCCACAGCCCGCACCCCGATCGGCAAGGCCTATCGCGGGGCGTTCAACAACACCACGCCGCAGACGCTGGCGGGGCATGCCATTGAACACGCGGTGAAACGTGCCGGTGTGGACCCGGCCGAGATCCAGGACTGCATCATTGGTGCCGCCCTGCAGCAGGGCCATCAGGCAGGCAACATCGCCCGTCAGGCCGCGATCCGCGCGGGCCTGCCCGTCACGGTAGCGGGCATGTCGGTGGACCGGCAGTGTGCCTCCGGCATGATGGCGATTGCCACGGCGGCCAAGCAGGTTGTGATGGACGGCATGGATGTGGTTGTCGGCGGCGGGGTGGACAGCATCTCGATGGTGCAGACCCCGGAGATGCGCGTCAGCCGCGACCCATGGCTGAAGGAGCACAAGCCGGAAATCTACATGTCCATGCTGGAAACGGCGGAAACCGTCGCCGAACGCTACAACGTGAGCCGCGAGCGGCAGGACGAATATGCCGCCCGGTCGCAGGAACTGACGCACCAGGCGCAGGAAGCCGGCAAGTTCGACGACGAAATCGTGCCGCTGACCAGCAAGATGATGGTGCAGAACAAGGAAACCAAGGAAATCACCGAACACGAGGTGACGCTGGAAAAGGACGAGGGCAACCGCCCGGGCACCACGGCGGAAAGCCTTGCGGGCCTTCAGCCGGTGCACAAGAACGGCATCCACATCGCGGAAGGCAAATACATCACCGCCGGGAACGCCTCTCAGCTGTCCGATGGCGCGTCCGCGACCGTGGTGATGGAGGCCAAGAAGGCCGAGCAGATGGGCCTGCAGCCGCTGGGCCGCTACATCGGCGTCATGGCCGCGGGCTGCGAACCGGACGAGATGGGCATCGGCCCGATCTATGCCGTGCCGCCGCTGCTCAAGGCGCATGGGCTGACGATGGACGACATCGGCCTGTGGGAACTGAACGAGGCGTTTGCGGTGCAGGTGATCCAGTCCCGCGACGTGCTGGGCATCCCGGATGAGCTGCTGAACGTGAACGGCGGCGCGATCTCGATCGGGCACCCTTACGGCATGTCGGGCGCCCGCATGGTCGGCCACGCGCTGATCGAGGGCAAGCGCCGCGGCGCGAAATACGTCGTCTGCACCATGTGTGTCGGCGGCGGCATGGGGGCTGCGGGCCTGTTCGAGGTTCTGTAACCCTTTGCGCTTTGCCAACAAGAGGGGCGGGTTCACCCGCCCCCTGACCGTCAACATGACCCTGACAGGAGCCACGATGCCCCGCGACGATTCCCATCTGCCCCCTGCGCTGCAGGGCCTGCGCCTGCCTCTGATCGGCTCGCCCTTGTTCATCATTTCGGTGCCGAAACTGGTGATCGCGCAGTGCAAGGCGGGCATCGTCGGCGCTTTTCCCGCGCTCAACGCCCGCGAGGCGGAGGGCGAGCCGCCGCTGCTCGACAGCTGGCTCACGGAAATCCGCGAGGAGCTGGACCGTCACAATCAGGCCAACCCCGACCACCCGGCGGCACCCTATGCGGTGAACCAGATCGTGCATCGGTCGAACGGCAGGCTTGAGCGGGACCTTGAGATCTGCGCCAAACACGAGGTGCCGATCTGGATCACTTCGCTGGGCGCGCGGGTAGAGGTGAACGAGGCGGCCCATTCCTGCGGCGGCATCGTGCTGCATGACATCATCAACAACACATTCGCGAAGAAGGCGATCGAAAAGGGCGCGGATGGGCTGGTGGCCGTGGCCGCCGGTGCGGGCGGGCACGCAGGCCAACAGTCGCCCTTTGCGCTGGTGCGCGAGATCCGCGAATGGTTCGACGGGCCGGTGGCGCTGTCGGGGTCCATCGCCACGGGCGAGGCGCTGCTTGCCGCCCGCGCGGCGGGGGCCGATCTGGGCTATACCGGCTCGCCCTTCATCGCCACGGACGAAGCCAACGCCGACGACGCCTACAAGCAGATGATCGTCTCGGGCGGGGCCGAGGACATCGTCTATTCCTCATTGTTTACCGGGGTTTGGGGGAACTACCTCAAGGATTCCGTGCGCAACGCGGGGATGGACCCCGACAACCTGCCGACGGCGGACGCGTCCTCGATGAACTTTGGCCAGGACCGCGAAAAGCCGAAAGCCTGGAAAACCATCTGGGGCTCCGGCCAGGGCATCGGCGCGGTCAAATCCGTCGGGCCCGCCGGTGACATCGTCAGCCGCATGGCCGCGGAATACCTTGCCGCGGGCCGCAAACTGGCGGCGGAATTCTCGTGAGCCGCGCGGCGGTCAGATACCGGGACGGCCCGCATGGCTGAGATGGTCGTCATCCGCCACGGGCAGGCGTCCTTCGGGCAGGACAACTACGATGTGCTGTCCGACCTGGGCAAACGCCAGTCCGCCGCCGTCGGCGCGGTGCTGCGCGGGCTTGGCTGGGTGCCCGACCGGCTGGTCACAGGCACACTGACCCGGCAGAAGGACACGGCGCTGGCCATGGGGTTTTCCCAGGCGCCCGAGGAACATCCCGGCTTCAACGAATACGACTTTCACGACCTGCTGCACGCCCGCTACGACGGCCAGGTGCCCGATCTGGTTCAGGGCGACCGCAAGACCCATTTCCGCGCGCTGCGCGAGACGATCTTTGAATGGCAGGACGGTGCGTTCTCCGGCGCGGCGGAAACCTGGGACCAGTTCGCGGCACGGGTCGCCGCTGCCCGTGCCTTTGCCACCGATACCGACGCGCGGCGGGTGCTTGTCATTTCCTCCGGTGGGGTCATCGGCCAGCTTACCGCCACGGCGCTGGGCGCGCCCCGGCGCCAGATGATGAACCTCAACCTGCAGATCAAGAATACGTCGATCACCCGTTTCATGTTCTCCGGCAGCAATTTTTCCCTGGCGGAGTTCAACGCCACACCACATTTTTCGGATCCCGAGAGTGTGAAACTGACCAGTTACAGCTAAGGACAGAAGCATGAGCGCAGACACACAGACATTGGACCGCGATGCCGTCAACGCCTATCTGCGCGAGCATCTGCCGGGGTTCGAGGGCCTGACCGGCGTGACCAAGTTTCAGGGCGGGCAATCGAACCCGACCTTCCTGTTGGAGACGCCCGCGCACAATTACGTGCTGCGGCGCAAGCCGCCCGGCGTGCTGCTGAAATCCGCCCATGCCGTGGACCGCGAATACCGCGTGCAAAGCGCGCTGGCCGACACCGATGTGCCGGTCGCCAGGATGCACCTGCTGTGCGAGGACGACGACGTGATCGGATCGGCCTTCTACATCATGGACCACGTGCCGGGCCGCAACTTCAACCAGCCGTCGATGGAGGGCGTGTCGGTGGCGGACCGGGGCCGCATCATCGACGACATGAACCGGGTTCTGGCCGCGCTGCACGAGGTCGACATCCACGCCGTGGGGCTGGATGATTTCGGGCCGGCGGGCAACTACTTTGAACGGCAGGTGGGCCGCTGGTCCAAACAGTACAAGGCGTCAGAGACCGAGGACATCCCGGCGATGAACCAACTGATGCAGGCGCTGGTCGATCAACGCCCCGAAGATGACGGCCAGCGGACGCTGGTGCACGGCGACTACCGGCTGGACAACCTGATCTTCGATGCGGAAAAGCCCGAGTGCCGGGCGGTTCTGGACTGGGAACTGTCCACCATCGGCCATCCCTTTGCCGATCTGGCCGCCGTCATCATGCAGTGGCAGATGCCCGCCGGCGCCGAAGGACGCGGCATGGGCGGGCTGGACCGCGCCGCACTGGGCCTGCCGTCGGACGAAGACTTCATCGCGGCCTATTGCAAACGCCGGGGCCTGAACGGGATCGACCATTTCGGGTACTATCTGGCGTTCAACTTCTTCCGCATGGCGGCGATCATTCAGGGTGTGCTCAAGCGCGCGCTCGATGGCAATGCGTCCAACCCCGAACGCGCGATGAAGGTGGGCCGGTATGTGCCCGTCTTTGCGCAGCACGGGGTGGATGCGCTGGAACGGTAGAGCGATATGGATGAGTTTGGCGCCGATCCCGGCGAGAGCAAAGACCGGAACTTCGTGACCGCGCTGGCGCGGGGGCTGGATATCCTGCGGGCGTTCCGGCCCAACGAGGCGACGCTGACCAATTCCGATCTCGCGGAGCGTACCGGCCTGCCCAAGGCGACGGTGTCGCGCCTGACCCACACGCTGTGCGCGCTGGATTACCTGGTGGCGGACGACCGCGTGGGCACCTACCGGCTGAGCGCGGGGGTGCTGCGCCTGGGGTTCAGCGCACTCAGCTCGATGGATATTTCCGCCCGCGCGGAAACCGAGATGCGCGCGCTGCGGGACGGGCCGAACAGCTATATCACCGTGGCGCTGGGCGAACAGCACCGGCTTGAAGTGATCTATGTCGCCACCCAGAACTCCTACGAAGGGGTGTCGCTGACCCTGCCTGTCGGGTCCCGGCTGCCGCTCTTCCGCTCGGCCATCGGCAAGGCGATCCTGGTCGGCATGACCGAAGCGGACCGCGAGCGCATCTTTGCCATCGCCGCCCAGCAGGGCCCCGATGTGGAGGAGGAAGGGCGCGCCAATTTCGAAGCCGCCCTGGCGGAATACAGCGCCTCGGGGTTCTGTTCCGGCTACGGAAGCTGGCGCAGCGACGTGAACGGCATCGCCGTTCCCATCGTCAGCCTGGACGGCCGTCGGGTCTATGGGCTGAACGTCGGCGGCCCGTCTTTCGTGGTCAAGAAAAAGCAGCTTGAAACGGTCTATGCGCCGCGTCTGACCGAGGCCGCAAAGCTGATCGGACTGCGCGGCTGAGCCTGCGGAAACGGGCCGGAGAATCGTCTGGGAAGCTTGCGGCAAGTTGTTTCGCAGTGCGAAACGCGGGCGGGACATTTTCTTTCGCGCATGCAGAAAAAACACCGGCTTTCAGCGGTTTTCCGACCCTGATCCGATCAATTTTCCGCGCTTTTCCGTGCTGTCATAATTGGCAAAAAATGCTGGATTAACAGGCATTTCAAACCCGGTGTTGCAGTGGTTCTCTCGAGGTGGTTTGCATTTATTATTCAATTTCAGCGCCTTATCGCAGGTTCTTGCATCCGGCGGTTGTATTTGCGTCGGGCCGCCGTCGCGCTGGCCCTGCGAATTCGTTCAAAGTGACGCTAGGTCGGTTGCCATCAGGAGCCTTGACTTTGGCCCGTGGTATGCAAGGCTCACCCAGCGACCGGAAGCGCCAGAAGCGCGCCGATAATGTCGCCAAAGGGAGGAAGTTATGAAGAGTATTACCAAGCTGGGCGCGGTCTCGGCTCTATCACTTGTCATCGGCGCATCCGCGTCTTTTGCCGAAACCATCAAGATCGCCTTCATCGACCCGCTGAGCGGTCCGTTCGCGAGCACCGGCACCAACGGCCTGCACCAGTTCGAATTCGCGGCCGAGCACATGGTCAACGAAAAGGGCGGCGTTCTGGACGGCGACACGTTCGAGGTCGTGGGCTTTGACAACCAGACCAGCCCCAAGGAATCGCTGATCCAGCTGCAGGTCGCGATCGACCAGGGCATCCGCTATGTCGTGCAGGGCAACAGCTCGGGCGTGGCGAACGCGCTGACCGAAGCGATCGACAAGCACAACCGCCGCAATCCCGACAGCCGCGTTCTGTTCCTGAACTACGCCGCCGTCGATCCGGCGCTGACCAACGACAAATGCAATTTCTGGCATTTCCGTTTCGACGCCAATGCCGACATCAAGATGGATGCGCTGACCGATGTGATCGTCGCGGATGAGAACATCAAGAAGGTCTATATCATCGGTCAGGACTATTCCTTCGGCAAGGCGGTGTCGGCTGCGGCTAACAAGATGCTCGGTGAAAAGCGCGACGACATCGAAGTCGTGGGCGACGAACTGCATCCCATCGGCAAGGTGAAGGACTTTACTCCCTATGCCCGCAAGGTCGTGTCGTCCGGCGCGGATGCGGTGATCACCGGCAACTGGGGCGCAGACATGCTGGGCCTGGGCAAGGCGATCATCGACAACGGCTTCGAAGGTCCGATCTATACCTACTACGCGGCAGGCTCCGGCATGACGGCGGCCTTCGGTGAAACCGGCAAGGACCGCATCCGCCTGATTTCACAGGGCAGCATCAACCCCATCGGGTCGGAAGAAGCGCGCGCCACCTACGAGGCGTTCGAGGCGAAGTATCCCGAGGGCAACATCGACCAGAGCCGGATCTTCAACACCATCGGCATGCTGGCCGCCGCGATCGAGGAAGCGGGCACCGCAGATGACGTTGTTGCCGTGGCATCGGCGCTGGAAGGCATGGAATACGAAAGCATGTGGGGCGGCAAGCTCTTCATGCGTCCGCAGGATCACCAGCTGATCCAGGACATGCACGTCGGCGTCCACACCGATGAAAACGTCGATTTCGACTTTGACAACTCCGGCTTCGGCGTTGTGAACGAGTCGACCATCGAAATGGCGGGCATGGACAGCCCGACCACCTGCGAGATGAAGCGCCCCGAATAAGGCGCTGCCGGTCCGTTCCCGGCCCTGCCGGGGACGGACCTTTTTCATCCGACATCACGCGATCTTCATCTTCGCGACACCCTAGCCGGAGGGGCCAATGGACCTCATTCTCGTCAATATCATCGACGGGCTGGTAACCGGATTGCTGCTGTTCATGCTGTCTGCCGGTCTGACCCTGATTTTTTCAATGATGGGCGTTCTGAACTTTGCCCACGCCAGCTTCTACATGCTGGGGGCCTATTTCGCCTACCAGATCAGCCTCGCGCTGGGGTTCTGGATGGGCCTGCTGATCGCGCCGCTGATCGTCGGTGTCCTGGGGGCCGGGGTCGAACGATACGGGCTGAGGCGCGTGCACCAATACGGCCACGTCCCCGAACTGATCTTCACCTTCGGCCTTGCGCTGCTGATCGAGGAACTGGTGCAATTCATCTGGGGCAAGAACCAGATGCCCTATTTCGTGCCCGATGCGCTGAACTTCTCGGCCTTCGCCATCGCGGGCAACTCCATCCCGGCGTACAAGATCTTCATGATCTTCACCTCGCTCGCGATCTTCATCGGGCTGCTCTTCATCCTGACGCGGACCCGCGTGGGCATGATCATCCAGGCCGCGCTCAGCTATCCCCGCACGGTCGAGGCGCTGGGCCACAACGTGCCGCTGATCTTCATGGGTGTCTTCGGGGTCGGCACCGCGCTGGCGGGCGTCGCCGGCGTGATCGCGGGGCCGGTGCTGGGCACATTCCCCGGCATGGCCTTTGTCCTCGGCTCCATCGTCTTCGTCACCATCGTGATCGGCGGGCTCGGATCGCTCTGGGGGGCTCTGGTGGCCTCGCTGCTGATCGGCTGGCTCACCACCTTCGCCAAGGCCTACAACATCGCGATGGAGGACATCCTGAACGGCATCGGCATCGCCACGCCGGAGAACCTGGACAGCAATGTCTTCCGTGACCTCTGGAGCATCACGTCACCCCAGATCGCCGATATCCTTCCCTACATCCTGATGGTGCTGATCCTGATCATCCGGCCCTCGGGACTTTTCGGAAAGCGTCACTCATGACCCAGATGGACACGAAAACCGACGTCAAGGGCGCCCGCGAGGACGAACAGATCACCACCGACCCGAAGTCGTCTGCACAGCAGATGCGGGCCGGAAACCTCACGCTGTCCTTCGGTCCGTGGATCGTCGCCGCGGTGTTGCTGGCGGTGCTGCCGTTCATCTTCACCAACAACTCGTCGATCACGATCATGAACCAGATGTGGATCACCGTGATCTTTGCCCTGGCCTACAACATGCTGCTGGGGCAGGGGGGCATGCTGTCCTTTGGCCATGCGGTCTATGCCGGTGTGGGCGGGTTCGCCTGCATGCACATCATGAACGCCTCCGACTTCTTCGCGATGCTGCCCTTGCCGGTGCTGCCGATCTTCGGCGGGCTGTTCGGCATGGGGCTGGCGATGATCGTCGGCAGTTTCTCCACCCGCAGCGCGGGCACCGTGTTCGCCATGATCTCGCTCGGCGTGGGTGAACTGATCGCCGCCTGTTCGGTGATCATCGTGGCCTTCTTCGGCGGCGAGGAAGGCGTGTCCGGCGACCGCACCTATGCGATGCCGTTCTTCGGCACCGAATTCCTGCAGCAGATCGAGGTCTATTACCTGATCTCGGCCTGGGTCCTGATCTCGGCGGGGCTGATGTACCTGTGGTCGCGGACCCCCGTGGGGCGGATGGCCAACGCCGTGCGCGACAACCCCGAACGGGCCGAGTTCCTGGGCTATTCCGCCCGCTGGGTGCGGTTCTACAGTTTTGTCGCCTCCGGCTTCTTTGCCGGGGTCGCGGGCGGGCTGTTTGCCATCAACTACGAGATCCTGACCGAGGAAAACCTGAATACCGCCTCCTCCGGCGTGATCCTGCTGGTCACGTTCCTGGGTGGCGTCGGCTTTTTCTTCGGGCCGATCATCGGGGCCATCGCCTTCACGCTGTTGCAGACGGTGCTCAGCCTGCAGACCGATCTCTGGGCCTTCTATGCGGGTACGCTTTTCGTCGCCACGGTGATGTTCTTTCCGGGCGGACTTGCCGGTCTGATGATGATGCATGTGCCGGTGTTCCGTCTGGGCAAGGCGCGGCTGCTTGTCATGCCCTACCTCAAGACGCTGCTGCCCGCGCTCATCGGCATCCTGGGGCTGGCCGCGCTGGTGGAGATGCTGTTCCACGTGCGCCACTCCGCGCCGGGGGACAATGAGATGACCCTGTTCTGGACCACCTTCGACAGCCACGCCATCCTGCCCTGGGTTGTCGCCATCGGCGTGACCGTGATCGCCCTGGGCATCACCCGCGCCACGGCCCCCGGCCTGCGCGACGCATGGAACGAGGCGAACACCGCGGGAGCACGCGCATGAGCACACCGGCACTCGAACTGATCGGCCTGAAGAAAAGCTTCGGCAAGGCCGAGATCATCCGCGGCATCGACCTGTCCATCGGCAAGTCGGAACGCCACGCGATCATCGGCCCCAACGGGGCGGGCAAATCGACCCTGTTCAACCTGATCACGGCGCGGTTCGCGCCGAGCGCGGGCGCGGTCAAGCTGCACGGCGAAGAACTGACCGGGCTGCAACCCTTCCAGATCAACCGCAAGGGGCTGTCGCGGTCGTTCCAGATCACCAACATTTTTCCCAGAATGTCGGTGTTTGAAAACGTCCGCTGCGCGCTCTTGTGGTCGCAGGGCTACAAGTACAGCTTCTGGAACCTCGTCAGCCGCAGCCGCGACCTGACCGAAGGGGCCGAAGCCATCCTGGAACAGATCAATCTGATCGCAAGGCGGGACCTGCCCGCAGGCACCCTGTCCTACGCCGAACAGCGTGCGCTCGAAATCGGGATCACCATCGCGGGCGGGGCCGATGTGATCATGCTCGACGAACCCACCGCCGGGATGAGCCATTCGGAAACGGATTACATCACGGACCTGATCATGAAGGTGACAGAGAACAAGACCCTGATCATGGTCGAACACGACATGGGCGTGGTCTTTGGCCTCGCGGACCGCATCTCGGTGCTGGTTTACGGCGAAATCATCGCGACCGGCAAACCCGAAGAGGTCCGGGGCGATCCCAAGGTGCAGGAAGCCTATCTGGGCGCGGCATTGGAGGCAGAACACTGATGATCGAAGTCACCGACATGCACGCCTATTACGGCAAGTCGCATATCCTTCAGGGCGTCAGCCTGAACGTGCAGGAGGGCGAGATCGTCGCCCTTCTGGGCCGCAACGGCGTCGGGCGGTCCACCACCTGCAAGGCCATCATGGGCGAGGTGGAGCCGAAGGGTTCGGTCAAGTTCAAGGGGCAGGAGATCTCCGGCAGGAAGGCCTATGAAATCGCCAACATGGGCGTGGGCTATGTGCCCGAGAACCGCGATATCTTTCCCGGTCTCACCACCCGCCAGAACCTGACGCTGGGCCTGAAGCCGGGGCAGAAGGACGGCGCGGGGCGCTGGTCCATGCAGGCCATGTTCGACATGTTCGAAAACCTCAGCCGCCGCGCGGATGTCGAAGCCTCGGTGCTGTCGGGCGGTGAACAGCAGATGCTGACGATGTGCCGCACGCTGATGGGCGACCCGGATTTCATCATGATCGACGAACCGACCGAAGGCCTGTCGCCGCAGATGGTTCAGAAGGTCGCCGAGGTGCTCAAGGCCATCGCGGAAAAAGGGATCTCGACCCTGCTGGTGGAACAGAAACTGTCCATTGCAATGGACATCGCCCATCGTGTTTATGTGATGGGGCACGGGCAGGTGGTGTTCGAAGGCACCCCCGCCGAACTCAAGGCCCGTGAAGATGTACGCAAGGAATGGCTAGAGGTCTGAATCATGGGCGGATTTGATGCAGCGCGCCTGGACCGCATCGCGGTCTGGATGCAAAGTTACGTGGATCAGCGCCGGTTTGCAGGCTGCGCCGTCCTTCTCGCCCAGGGCGGGCAGGAGGTCTATTACCACCAGACGGGCCTGCGGGACCTGGCGGCAGGCACGCCGTGGCAGCGTGATACCGTCGCCCGCATCTATTCCATGACAAAGCCGGTCACGAGCCTTGCGCTGATGACCCTGGCGGAAGAGGGGCTGTTTCACCTCGACGCGCCGGTGTCCGACTTTCTGCCCGCTTTCTCTGACATGACCTGCCTGGTGGAGGGCGCCACAAGCGCCGATCAGGTCGAACCCTGCGCGTCGCCCACGCTGCACCAGCTGCTGACCCATACCTCGGGCCTCAGCTATGCCTTCAACCCCGGCCCGCTGGGCGCGCTGATGGCCCAGCACAAGATCGAATTCCGCGCCGGCCAGCCGGGCCTCGCCGCCATGTGCGACGATCTGGCCAGGCTGCCGCTGGCCTTCCGCCCCGGCACCCGCTGGGAATACTCGGTCGGGATCGACGTGATCGGCCGGGTGATCGAGGTCGTCACCGGCCAGACGCTGGAAGACGTCCTTGTCGAGCGCATCTTCGATCCGCTGGGCATGGACGACACCCGGTTTTCCGTGCCCGCGTCGGCGCGCGACCGTTTCGCCGCCTGCTACACCCCGCTGGCCGAAGGCGGCTTTACCGTGGGCAAGGCGGACAAAGGGGCGGACCCCCTGCGCCTGATCGACACGGCGGACAAGTCGCCCTTTCTCGCCGCCACGCTGCTGTCGGGCGGCGGCGGGCTGGTCGGCACCATCGACGACTACCTCAAGTTCACCGAAATGCTGCGCACCGGCGGGGCGGGGATCATCGGACCCAAGACGCTGGATTTCATGATGCGCAACCACCTGCCGGGTGAGATCGCGTCGATGGGACCGCAAAGCTTTGCGGAACAGCCGATGGAGGGCATGGGCTTTGGCATCGGCGGGGCGGTCCTGCTGAATCCGGGCCGCGCCCGCTCGCCGGGGTCGGTGGGGGATTTCAGCTGGGGCGGCATGGCCTCGACCTTCTTCTGGGTCGATCCGGTGTTCGACCTCTCCGCGATCTTCTTCACGCAGTTGGTGCCCAGCAGCGCCTACCCGGCGCGTCCGCAGCTCAAGGCACTGGTCCACGGCGCGCTGACATGACCGCGCCGGTCCTCTGGGCGCCCTCGGAAGAACGGCGCGCGGCCAGCACAATGGCCGCTTTCGAACGCTGGCTGGCCGATCACCGGGGGCTGCGCTTTGACGATTACAACGCCATGTGGCGGTGGAGCGTCGAGGACCTTGAAGGCTTCTGGACCGCGATCTGGGACTTCTTCGATGTGCAGGCCAGCACCCGGCCCGAAAAGCTGCTGGTCAAGCGTCAGATGCCCGGCGCCGAATGGGGCACCGGCGCACGGCTGAACTATGCGGATCAGGTGATGAAACACGCCGAGGGCCGCGAGGATCTGCCCGCGCTGATCGTGCAGTCCGAGACCTTTGGCCGCCGGGAATTGAACTGGGGCGACCTGCGCCGCCAGGTTGCCAGCGCCGCGGCTGGGCTGCGTGCGATGGGCGTGGGGCCGGGCGACCGCGTCGTGGCGATCCTGCCCAACACCGACACCGCGCTCATCGCCTTTCTGGCGTCCGCCAGCATCGGCGCGGTCTGGTCGCTCTGCGCACCGGATATGGGGCATGTGGCGATCCTCGACCGCTTCAGGCAGATCGAACCCAAGGTGCTGATCGCGCAGGACGGCTATGTGCACGCGGGCAAGACCATCGACCGCCGCGCGGTGCTCGCCGACATCGCGGCGGGCCTGCCCAGCGTCGCCCAATGCGTCACCGTGCCGGTGGTGGGCGATGTGCCGGAGGGTCACGTCACATGGGACAGCCTGACCGGCGATGACGTGGCCTATCGCGCTGAACAGGTCGGTTTCGAACATCCGCTCTGGATCGTCTATTCCTCGGGCACCACGGGCAACCCGAAACCCATCGTGCACGGGCACGGCGGTATCATTCTTGAGGCGGCCAAGCAGTCTCTGCACCACGACCTGACGGACCGCGACAGGTTCTGCTGGCTCACCTCCTCGGGGTGGATCATGTGGAACGCGCAGTGGATGGCGCTGGGGCAGGGGGCCACCGTCGCCCTGTTCGACGGCGCGCCGAACCATCCCGACATGGGCGTCGTCTGGCGGTTCATCGCGGACGAACGGCTGACCTACTTCGGCGCTGGTGCGGCGTTCTACAGCGGCTGCATGAAGGCGGGCGTGACCCCGCGTGCGGAGGTGGACCTGTCCGCGCTGCGCTCGCTCGGCTCCACCGGCTCGCCGCTGTCCTCGGACGCCTACGACTGGATCTACCGCGACGTGAAGGCCGACCAGTGGCTCGCGCCGATCTCGGGCGGGACCGACCTCGCCGGGGCCTTTGTGCTGGGCCATCCCGGCATGGCGGTCCGCGCGGGCGAGATGCAGTGCCGTGCCCTGGGCAACGCCGCACGCGCCTATGACCCGCAGGGCAACGAACTGGTGGACGAGGTGGGCGAACTGGTCTGCACCGAACCGTTGCCGTCCATGCCGATCTACTTCTGGGGCGACGATGACGGCAGCCGCCTGTTCGACAGCTACTTTGCCGACTACCCCGGCGTCTGGCGCCACGGCGACTGGATCAGCATCGACGCGGAAGGTCACAGCGTGATCTGGGGCCGGTCCGACGCCACCATCAACCGCAAGGGCCTGCGCCTCGGCTCGGCCGAGATCTACCAGGCGGTGGAGGGGCTGGACAGCGTTCTCGACAGCCTGGTGGTCGACCTCGAATTCCTGGGCCGCGACAGTTTCATGCCGCTCTTCGTGGTGCCCGCCCCCGGTGTGGCCTTTGACGATGCGCTGAAAGACCAGATCAACGCCGCCATCCGAAGCGGAGTATCCGCCCGTTTTATTCCGAATGAAATCATAGAGATACAGGAAGTTCCGCGCACCTTGTCCGGCAAGAAGCTTGAGGTTCCCGTCAAAAAGCTGTTGTTGGGGTGCGACGCTGCCAAGGTCGTGAACCGCGATTCCATGGCCAATCCGGACAGCTTCGACTTCTTTATCGCCTATGCCGCGGCACGGGCCCAGACCTGAGAAAGCCCCCCATGACCGCCGTTGCCGAAGAACTGCTGGACCTGCTGGACATCGAACAGCTTGAGGTGGATCTGTTTCGCGGCATCGGTTCCGGCGGGGAAACCACCACGCGCATTTTCGGCGGTCACGTGATCGCGCAGGCGCTGATGGCGGCCTACCGCACGGTGGAAGACCGGCTGTGTCATTCGCTGCACGCCTATTTCATCCGCCCCGGCGACCCGTCGATCCCGGTGATCTACCAGGTCGACCGCGCCCGCGACGGCGGCAGCTTCACCACCCGGCGGGTGGTGGCGATCCAGCACGGCAAGCAGATCTTCAACCTGTCCGCCTCGTTCCACGTGGCGGAAGAGGGGTGGGACTATCAGCACCCCATGCCCGACGCGCCGCCGCCCCACGACTGGCCCGACCGGCCCGCCCTGCGCGCCGCCAACGTCGAGAAGATCCCGGAGAAGTACCGCGAAGAATTCCTGCGCGAACGCCCCATCGAAATCCGCGAAATCGAACCGCGCGACCTGTTCAAACCCGAGCCCGCCGACGACCGGAACCGGCTGTGGTTCCGGATGGAAGCCGCCAATGGGCAGGGGCCGCAGATGCAGCACTGCCTGCTGGCCTATGCCTCGGACATGAACCTGCTGGGGTCATCGCTGCGGCCCCACGGGCTGACCTGGTTTCAGGGCAAGGTGATGACCGCCAGCCTGGACCACGCCATGTGGTTCCACGCGCCGATCGAGTTTTCGGACTGGCATCTCTACGACCTCGACGCGCCCTGGACGGGCGGCGGCCGCGGCTTCAACCGGGGGCTGGTCTACAATCACAATGGCCAGCTGGTCGCTTCCGTCACGCAGGAAGGGTTGATGCGCCCGCGGAAGAAGCGGGGATAGGGCTGCGGCCCGCTTCAGGGCTGAAGCTGGCGCAGATTGTCTTCCGTCAGGCGTTCGATCCCCTGCGCATAGTTCAGCGCATTCAGGTGGTAGAAGCGCGCATTCGCCAGGTTGGCCGCCCCGTTGTCACGGGTCTTGACCAGCTTCGCCGGGCTTCCGGCGATGATCGAGTTTTCAGGAAATTCCGATCCTTCGGTCACGATGGCATGGCCTGCGACAATGGAATTGCTGCCGATCTTTGCGCCGTCCATGATTGTCGCGCCGATCCCGATCAGGACACGGTCGCCGATCTCGCAGCCGTGCAGGACCACGCGGTGGGTGATCGAGCAATCCTCCCCGACGATGGTCGGCGTGGCATAGCCCACGTGGATCATCACATGGTCCTGAATATTCGTGCGCGCGCCGATGCGGATCTCGTGCATTTCGGCACGGGTGACGACATAGGGCCAGACGGAACTGCCCGGCCCCAGCGTCACCTTGCCGAAAAGCTGCGCACTGTCGTGGATGAAGGCGGGGTCATTCAGCGTGACATGGGGGCCGATGTAGGACATGCGATCACCCAAACACAAAGAAGCACAGCTTGTTGCCGTCGGGGTCGCGCACGTAGGCGCCATAGAACCGGTCAGGGATGCGCTGGCCCGGTGCGCCCTCGTCCGGTGCACCCAGGTCCAGGGCGCGGGCGTGCATCGCGTCCACCTCTGCCTTGTCTTCGCAGGTAAAGGCGATCATCGTGCCGTTGCCGGGGTTGGGCGCGTTGCCGTCGTAGGGTTCGCACATGGCCAGCATCGGCTGGCCGCGCCCCGACGACAGAAAGGCGATGCGCCCCTGATCCATCACCACCCTGGCCTTGCCCTCGAACAGGTCGCCATAGAACGTCTTGGCGCGGTCCATGTCCGCCACGCCGATCGTCGCATATCCGATCATCCGCCTACTCCTCGAAGCCGCCGAACCGGCGGTTCAGCTTGCGCATGCCGCCGATCCAGCGGTCGTAGTTTTCGGTCTTCTTGCGCATGTAGCCCAGCACCTCGGGGTGGGGCAGCACCAGGAAGGTTTCGTCCCGGATCGTCTGCACGCAGGCTTCGGCCACCGGGGCGGGTTCCATCATGCCGTCGATGGCCGCCACATGGTCCTCATGTCCGCGCGTCATCTCGGTGCGCACGGCCTGGGGGCAAAGCACGCTGACCTTGATCCCCTGATCGCCATAGGTCATCGCCAGCCATTCCGCCAGCCCCACGGCCGCATGCTTGGTCACGCCGTAGGGCGCCGATCCGACCTGGTTCAGCAGACCCGCGGCAGAGGCGGTGTTCAGGAAATACCCGCCGCCGCGTTCGGCCATCTTTGGCACCAGATGCCGCGCGGCCCAGACATGGGACATCACGTTGATTTCCCAGATGCGCTGCCAGGCGTCGTCCTCGACCTCGACGCCGCCCGCGACGGAAATGCCCGCGTTGGAGCAGAACAGGTCAATCGGTCCCACCTCGGCCTCGACCTTGTCGATCATGGCGGTGATCTGATCCCTGACCGACACATCCACCATATGGGCGGTGCCGCCCATCATCGCGGCGGTTTCCTCCGCGCCCTTCAGGTCGCGGTCCACACAGGCGATGTGTTTCGCGCCTTCCTCGGCATAGCGGATGCACATGGCGCGTCCGATGCCGCTGGCGGCGCCGGTGACGACGATGATCTTGTCTTTCAGTTCCATAGCGTCACGTCCACATGTTGGAGCCGCCGCAGACGGTCAGGGCCTGACCTGTCATGTAGCGGCTGGCATCGGAAGCAAGGAAGACCGCAAGGCCCGCGAAATCCTCCGGCTCGCCCAGGCGGCGCAGGGGGATCTCTTCCTTGATGCGTTTCTCGACCTCGGGGTTGTCCCACAGCTCGCGGGCGAATTCGGTCTTGACCAGACCCGGACAGATCGCGTTGAAACGCAGCCCCTTCGGACCGAATTCCGCCGCCAGATTGCGGCACAGCCCGATCAGCGCCAGCTTGGACATGCCATAGGTCCCCAGCATGACAGAGGGCTTGAAGGCCCCGATGGAAGAGGTAAAGGCCATCGACCCCGACCCTTTCTCGATCATGTCGGGGGCCACCATCTGCGCCAGCCAGAGGTTGGATTTGACGTTGGCGTTCATCGTCTTGTCGTAGGCGTCGTCGGGAATTTCCGAGGTCTTGCCATAGTAGGGGTTCACACCCGCGTTGCCGATCACCACGTCGATCTTGCCCGCCTTTTCGTGGGTCTGATCCACCAGCGCCTGCAGCTGGTCCTTGTAGCCGACGTTGCAGGCGATGCCATGAGCCTTGCCCTTGCCAAGGGCATTGATCCCCTCGGCGGCTTCGTCAAGCTGGTCCTGCTTGCGGGCGGAGATGACAACCGTTGCGCCATGTTCGGCCAGTGCCGTGGCCATCGCCAGGCCCATGCCCTTGGAGGCGCCGGTCAGCAGCGCCACTTTTCCGGTCAGGTCGAAAAGATTGCTCATCCCATGAACCCCGCGCTGCCCCGGTTTTCGGTGTGCTGCTTGGCCGCGTCCTGGCGGGCGTTGCTTTCCTTGTAGGTCTTGACCTCGTGGCGCGCGATGACGTGGTGATGCACCTCGTCCGGGCCGTCGGCGTAGCGCAGGGTGCGCTGCTGGGCGTACATGCCCGACAGCGGCGACCACTGGGAGATACCGGTGGCGCCATGCACCTGCATCGCCTGGTCGATGATGTCGCAGACCTGTTCCGGCACCTTGGCCTTGATCATCGACACCCAGATGCGGGCCTCCTTGTTGCCGAGCACGTCCATCGCCTTGGCGGCCTTGAGCACCAGCAGGCGCATCGCTTCGATCTCGATCTTGGCGCGGCTGATGGTTTCCATGTTCTTGCCCAGGTCGATGATCCGCTTGCCGAAGGCTTCGCGCGACAGGCCGCGTTCGATCATCAGGTCCAGTGCCTTTTCCGCCTGCCCGATGGAGCGCATGCAGTGGTGAATGCGGCCCGGCCCAAGGCGGACCTGGCTGATCTCGAACCCCTTGCCTTCGCCCCAGAGGATGTTGCTTTCGGGGACGCGGACATCGGTGAACCTGATGTGCATGTGGCCGTGCGGCGCGTCGTCATGGCCAAAGACATGCATCGGCCCCAGGATTTCCACGCCCGGCGTGTCCAACGGGACAAGGATCTGCGACTGCTGGCGGAAGGGTTCGGCGTCGGGCGAGGTCTTGACCATGACGATCATGATCTTGCAGCGGGGATCGCCGGCGCCGGAGATATAGTATTTCTCGCCGTTCATCACCCATTCGCCGTTTTCCAGCACAGCGGACATGGCGATGTTCTTGGCATCCGACGACGCGCGGTCCGGTTCCGTCATGGCAAAGGCCGACCGGATTTCACCGGCCAGCAGGGGCTTGAGCCACTTTTCCTTCTGCTCTTTCGTGCCGACCCGTTCCAGCACCTCCATGTTGCCCGTGTCGGGGGCCGAACAGTTCAGCGTCTGAGAGGCCAGCGGGTTCTTGCCCAGTTCCGCCGCGATATAGGCATAGTCGAGGTTCGACAGACCTTCGCCGGTTTCCGCGTTGGGCAGAAAGAAGTTCCACAGGCCCGCGTCGCGGGCTTTCTGCTTGGCCCCTTCCAGCAGTTCCAGCTGGCGCGGGTGATAGGACCAGCGGTCCTCCTGCGCGTCGCCCAGCCGGTGATATTCTTCGCTGATCGGGTCCACATTTTCGCGGATGTGCTTGATCACGGCGTTCAGCAGGGGCTTGTTGCCCTCGGACATTTCGAGGTTGTTCAGCTCCGGTGGGTTCATGTCGCTCATCAATTGTGCCTCCCTGGGCATTGTTCCGTCTGCATTTTTCCGGTTCCTAAGGAACCGTTAAATTCGTGTCCCCGCGGGGACAGCTACTTGTTGACCCAGTTGGGCCTGCGTTTTTCCACAAAGGCGTTGACGCCCTCCTTGAAGTCTTCGGTCTTGGCCAGATCGGCCTGCACCTCGCGCGAGTAGGCCAGGCTTTCGGGCAGGCCATCGGCCACGGCCATGGAATTGAGGATGCGCTTGGTCGCCTTCACCGAGGAGGGCGAGACGCTGCACAGCTCTTCGGCCTTGGCCATGGCGCGGTCCATCAGGTCGGCGGCGGGCAGCACCTCGTTCACGCAGCCCAGGCTCAGCGCCTCGGCGGCGTCGATGGTACGGCCCGTCAGCATCAGTTCCTGCGCCGCCAGCCGCCCGATGTAGCGCGACAGGCGCTGCACGCCCGACGCGGAGGCGAAGAAGCCGACCTTGACCTCGGGCAGGGCGAATTTGGCGTTCTCCGACGCGAGGATGATGTCGCACGACAGCGCGGTCTCGAACCCGCCGCCCATGGCAAACCCGTTCACCGCGGCAATCAGCGGTTTTTCCAGATCGAAACGCGCCGACAGCCCGGCGAAACCGCTCTGCGGCAGGCCCTTCTTGATGCCGCCCTGCTGCGTCGCCTTGAGGTCGTTGCCCGCCGAGAACGCTTTTTCCCCCGCGCCGGTCAGCACGGCGACCCAAAGGTCCTGATCCGCCGCGAAGGCATCCCAGCAGTCGCTCATCTCGTGGTGCATGTCCTCGTTGACCGCGTTGTAGACGTCGGGCCGGTTCATGGTGACAACCAGGATGTGCCCCTTTTTCTCGGTCTTGATGTAGTCGTAGCTCATACCTTCAGCCCTCCGGTGTCGATCTCGGTGAATTTGCCGCCTGTCTCGGCCAGTTTGCGCAGGGTGTCGGCGGGGGCGAATTCGGGGTCGTCCGCGCCCAGTTTCTCCATCCGGTCCAGCACCGCCTGCGCGCCGACCATGTCGCCATAGAACATCGGGCCGCCCTTGTCGGCAGGCCAGCCGTAGCCGTTCAGCCAGACCACGTCGATGTCGCTGGGGCGCTGGGCCTTGTTCTCTTCGAGGATCTTCACCGCCTCGTTGATCATCGGATAGATGCAGATTTCGATTATGTCGTCGGCGTCCATCTTGCGCGGTTCCGCGCCGGTGATGTCGCGGATGATGTCCGCGGTCACGTCCGAAGGCACGGGGCGGCGGTTTTCGTCGTAGTCGTAGAACCCCGCGCCGGTCTTCTGGCCGCGGCGGTCCATCTCGCACAGGGCGTCGCGTATCGGGTTCTGGGTCTTGGCGCCCTTGGACCAGCCGATGTCGAGACCGGCCAGATCGCTCATCTGGAAGGGGCCCATCTTGAACCCGAAGGCGTTCAGCGCCGCGTCCACGTCCCAGGGCATGACGCCGGAATCAACCAGCTTGTTGGCCTGTTTCTGACGGGCGAAAAGGATGCGGTTGCCGACAAAGCCGGGGCAGACGCCGACCAGCACCGCGACCTTGTTGATCTCGCGGGCCAGCGCCATGGAGGTGGCGACCACATCGTCGGCGGTATGGTGCGCGCGTACGATTTCCAGCAGTTTCATGACGTTCGCGGGCGAAAAGAAATGCAGCCCGATCACGTCCTCGGGCCGCTTGGTCATTCCCGCGATTTCGTTGATGTCCAGCGCCGAGGTGTTGGTGGCCAGGATCGCGCCGGGCTTCATCACGCTGTCGAGTTCGGTAAAGATCTTGCGCTTCAGCTCCATGTCCTCGAACACCGCTTCGATCACCAGGTCGCAGTCGGCCAGATCCGCGATGGCCAGCCGACCGTCAAAGCGGTCCATCCGCGCCTCGACCTCGTCCTGCGGGAAACGGCCCTTGTCGGCGCTGCGCTGGTAGTTGCCGCGCACGACCTTCAGGCCACGGTCCAGCGCCTCTTGCGTTGTTTCGACGATTTTCACCGGGTATCCCGCGGTGGCAAAGTTCATCGCGATGCCGCCGCCCATGGTGCCCGCGCCGATGATGCCCACGGTTTCGATCTTGCGCCGGGCGGTGCCGTCGGGCAGGTCCGGGACCTCCCAGGCGGCCTTGCCCGCCGCTGCGATGTACTGGCCGGTCTCTTCTTCTGTCGGTTGGGTCATGCGGTTTCTTCCATTTGTTGCAAACAGGCCGCGCGCAGGGCGCGGCGGTCGATCTTGTCGGTGGCGCCACGGGTCAGGGGGGTGTCCTGACACCACAGCAGGGCAGGGACCTTGAAGCTGGCCAGATGCCCCTCAAGCGCGCGTGCCATTTCCTCGCGGTCGAGCGTGGCGCCCGGGCGCAGTTGGACGATGGCCCCCACGATTTCGCCCAGCCTTTCGTCCGGCACGGAAAAGGCGCAGGCTTCGGCGACCTGCGGCAGCCGGTGGAGCGCGCCTTCCACGTCCAGGCAGGCGATGTTTTCACCGCCACGGATGATGATGTTCTTCTTGCGGTCCAGGATCGTGACATAGCCTTCGTCGTCGATCACGCCCAGATCGCCGCTGCGCAGCCAGCCGTCCTGCATCGTCTCGGCGGTCGCCTCTGGCATGTTGAGGTAGCAGCGCATGTTGGCCGGGCTCTTGACCGTGATCTCGCCCAGCGTTCCGGGGGGGACATCGTTGCCCGCATCATCGAGAAAGCGCAGTTCCTGCACCGGCGGATGCAGTTTGCCCGCGCAGTCGGGGCGGGCCTTGTAGTCGTCGCCGATCATGCCGATGCCAAGCGCCTGGGTTTCGGTCATGCCCCAGCCGGTGGCGACGCCCGCTTCGGGAAACGTCTCGGCGATGGTGGCGACCTGTGCGGCGGGCCGTTTCGCGCCGCCCGCGCCGATGTAGTCGAGGGTGGGCAGGGATTCGCCCATGCGCCGGGCGGCCTCGGCCAGTTCGGCGGATTGCGTCGGCACCCCGAGAAAGCGGGTGACGCTGCCGTCGCGGATCAGGCGCACCGCCTCTTCCGGGTCCCAGCGGTACATCAGCGTGACCTTGGCCCCGGCGGGCATCGACAGCAGAAAGACGGGATGGGTCGCGGTGACGTGGAACAGCGGCGTGACCACCAGCACCGAAGGGCGGGGCGGTTCCGGCGCGTCGGGTTCCGGCGGCGTGACCAGCGGGGCGACGACCGATTGCATCAGCCAGCTGAACACCGCATTCACCGCGCCCCGGTGGGTCTGCACCACGCCCTTGGGGTGGCCTGTGGTGCCAGAGGAATACATCACCGCAAAGTCGTCGTCGGTGTCGATCGCGACCTCGGGGGCCGCGTCGCTGGCGGCGCCATCGTACAGCGCGGCATAGTCGTGGTCGCCCCGTCCGGCGCCGTCGCGGCAGCCGATCAGTGCAAGGTCCAGCGGTTCTTTCAGCGGGGCGAGCCGTTCGATCCTCGGCCGGTCGGCAAAGACGATCCGCGCGCCGCTGTCGCGCAGGGCATAGTCCAGCTCTTGCGTGGTCCACCAGGCATTGAGGAACACCACCGTCGCCCCAAGCGAGGAGATCGCCATGATCGCGGTCAGCAGTTCGGGATAGTTGCGCATGGCAATGGCCACCCGGTCGCCCTGGCGCACGCCCAGATCGTCGCGCAGCGCATGGGCGATGCGGTGGGCGTGGATGCGGAATTCATCGTAGGTCAGGCTTTCGCCCTCGTAGGCGAGGTATTCCAGCGTGCCATCCCCCTGCTTGGCGCGGCTGGCGGCCATCAGGGCGGGAACGGTGGGCGGGACGTTGCGAAAGGCCTTGTAGGGTATGCCACGGATTTCGACCTCTTCCACCGCAAAGGTGGGGTCGGTGGCAACGACGTGGCGCACCGCCTCTTCCGGGGTCATGGCGGTCATGATGCGGCGCGCCGGAATCGCAGTGTGGGCTTTTGGTGTCGCATGATATCCTCCCAGATTGCGTGCCGCGCCGCCTCCTCCTCAGGTTGCGCGACTCTCCCGGTGGAAGCTAGCCAGTAAAAGCGGCGCTGCCAATACCGCAGGTCGGAACTTCGTTTCGCAAATGGTCACTTCCCTTGCGTCACATTCTTTGGATTTGCTGTCCGCGCCCGCGACCTGCGGCAAAAGATGTCACGGTTTTGCGACGATTTCTCTGCTGTTCGCCTTGAGAAACCTTAAAAATTCCCTCAACAATACGGGACTGCACAGGCTGACAGATCAGGAGTTCGCGTGTCCCTCTTTCTTATCGTTGCTCTGCCCTTTCTGGGTGCACTGTTGCCCGGATTGATGAATTCGGCGGGGCGCTCTGCCTGTGCGGGCGTGACATTCACCGTGACCCTTGCCGCCTTTGTCGGGCTGCTGACCAATCTGCCCGCCGTGCTGGCGGGCGAGGTGGTGACGGTGGGGGTCGAATGGCTGCCGATGCTGGGCATGAACGTCAACCTGATGCTGGACGGGCTGGGTTTCTTCTTTGCCGCGCTGATCCTGGGGATCGGGATGCTGATCATCATTTACGGTCGGTTCTACCTGTCGCGCAAGGACAACATGGGAGAATTCTTTACCTACCTGCTGCTGTTCCAGGGGGCGATGGTCGGCATCGTTCTGAGCGACAACATCCTGCTTTTGCTGGTGTTCTGGGAGCTGACGTCGCTGTCTTCCTTCCTGCTGATCGGCTATTGGAAGCACCTGCCCGAAGGGCGGCAGGGCGCGCGGATGGCGTTGACGGTGACGGGGATGGGCGGTCTTGCCATGATCGGGGGGATGCTGATCCTGGGCCAGATCGTGGGCAGCTACGACCTGAGCGTGATCCTGCAAAACCGCGACATGATCCAGGCCAGCCCGCTGTACATGCCCGCGCTGATCCTGATCCTGCTGGGGTGTTTCACCAAATCGGCGCAGTTCCCGTTCCATTTCTGGTTGCCCCACGCGATGGCGGCCCCCACGCCGGTCAGCGCCTATCTGCATTCCGCGACGATGGTGAAGGCGGGGATTTTCCTGATGGCGCGGATGTGGCCGGTGCTGTCGGGCACGCCGGAATGGTTCGTGATCGTGACCACCGCGGGGCTGGTGACGATGGTGCTGGGCGCGGTCATTGCGCTGTTCAAGCATGACCTGAAGGCGCTGCTGGCGTTCTCGACCGTCAGCCACCTGGGGCTGATCACCATGCTTCTGGGCACCGGCACGGCCTTTGGCGCGATGGCGGCGGTGTTTCACATTCTCAACCACGCGACGTTCAAGGCGGCGCTCTTCATGTCCGCCGGGATCGTCGATCACGAGGCGCATACCCGCGACATCCGGCGGCTGGGCGGGTTGCGGCACCTGATGCCGATCACCTTTGTCATCGCCACGGTGGCGGCGCTGTCGATGGCCGGTATCCCGCTGCTGAACGGGTTTCTCAGCAAGGAAATGATGCTGGAGGAGGCGACACACACGGTGCTGTTCGATACCTGGTGGCTGGTGCCGGCGCTGGCGCTGGTCGGGTCGTTGTTTTCCGCCGCCTATTGTTTCCGCCTGATCGGGCATACCTTTCTGGGGGCAAAGCGCGACGATTACCCGGCGCATCCGCATGACCCGCCCTTTGGCATGTGGGCGCCGCCCGCGCTGCTGGTGGTGCTGGTCGTGGTGATCGGGGTGGCGCCGTTCCTGGTGCAGGATTTCGTTTTCCTGGTGGCGCGCGCCGTCATCGGGGGGGTGGCGCCGCTTGAGGTGCATTACATCAAGATCTGGCACGGGCTGGTGCCCGCGCTCTACCTGTCCGTCGCGGCGGTGGTCGGGGGGTTGATCGTGCTGGCGCTGTTCAAGCCGTTGCTGCGGATGTGGGATGCCGCCCCGCGCCCCGAGGCCAAGACCATTTTCGAGGCGACCATCGCCGGAGCCGTGTCACTGGCACGCCGGGTGATCCACGGGCTGCACAACGGGGCCTTCACCCGCTATGCGGCCATCATGGCGGTGACGGTGGTGGCGCTGGGCTATCACGCCTGGCGGACCGGGACGATCGGACCCGCGACGCGGACCATGCAGCCCGCCGGCGCGATCGAGATCGCGGGCTGGGCCATGCTGGTGGCGGCGACGCTGGGGCTGGTGTTCCTGCATCGCAATCGCCTGCTGTCGCTGATCCTGATCGCGATCGTGGGGCTGATGGTGTCGGTCGGCTTTGTCGTGTTCAGCGCGCCGGACCTGGCCATGACGCAGCTTACCGTCGAGGTGGTGACGATCATCCTGCTCCTGCTGGCTCTGAATTTCCTGCCGAATCGCACGCCCATCGAAAGCACGGTCTTGCGCCGGATGCGCGATGTGGCCGTGGCGGTCGCGGGGGGCGTGACGGCGGCGTTCATGTCGTGGCATTTCCTGCTGCGTGACGCGGTGTCCTCCCCGATTTCCGAGTTCCACCTGGCCAACTCCTACAAGGGGGGCGGCGGGACCAACGTGGTGAACGTGATCCTGGTGGATTTCCGGGGCTTCGATACCTTCGGCGAGATCATCGTGCTTGGCATCGCGGCGCTGCTGATCTACGCGCTGACCGAAACGCTGCTGGACGGCCCGGTACGGGCGCGGCTGCTCAACCGCAAGCCGGACCAGCCGCGGGCGGGCGACATGCATCCGATGATGATGGTGGTGCTGACGCGCGTGATCATGCCGGTGGTGCTGATGGTGGGCTTCTTCATCTTCCTGCGGGGGCACAACGAACCCGGCGGCGGCTTCATCGCGGGGCTGGTGGTGTCCATCGCCGTGGTGATGCAGTACATGGCCAGCGGCTTCAGCTGGGCCGCCGCGCGGCAACGCTATCCCTATCACGGGATCATCGGCGCGGGCGTGCTGGTGGCGGGGCTGACCGGCATCGGGTCGTGGTTCGTCGGCAAACCCTTCCTGACCTCGGACTACACCTATGTCCGGATCCCGCCCTTCCATGAGTTCGAGCTGGCCACGGCGGCATTGTTCGACCTGGGCGTGTTCCTGGCGGTGGTTGGCGCGGTGATGCTGTCCTTGGAGAGTTTCTCGCGACTGGCGCGGCGCGCGCATATGCCCGAAACCGACCACGCGATGGACATCGACCCCTCGCGCGATCCGGACGATCCCACAAATCCCAAACTCGAAGGGGGCGTGTGAGATGGAATTTCTCGTTGCTTCGGCCATTGGCGTGATGACTGCCGGGGGGCTCTACCTGGTGCTGCGCCTGCGGACCTTTCCGGTGATCATGGGCATTTCGCTGCTGACCTATGCGGTCAACGTGTTCCTGTTCGCTTCCGGGCGGCTGACCTTGGGCGCGCCGCCGATCCTGACGGATGCGGAACGCTATACCGATCCGCTGCCGCAGGCGCTGGTGCTGACCGCCATCGTGATCTCCTTCGGGATGACGGCGGTGATCGTGATGATCGCGCTGGGGTCCTACCTGGGTGCCGATGACGATCACGTGGACGATCCGGTCGCGGCCGATGGCATGTCGGATGACGTGGCGGAGGACAAGGCATGACCCATTGGATCATCGCCCCCGTCGTTCTGCCCGCGATGCTGGCCCCGTTCATCGTGCTGGCCGCGCGCTATCACATCGGCATTCAGCGGGTCTTCTCCGTCGCCGGGGTGCTGGCGCTGATCACGATCGCCGCCGGGCTGACCTGGCAGGCATCCGACGGCACCGTGACGCTGTACCAGCTGGGCGACTGGGCCGCGCCCTTCGGGATCGTGCTGGTGGCCGACCGGCTGAGCACGATGATGGTGCTGCTGACCGCGGTGCTGGCGCTGTTCGTGCTGCTTTATGCCATCGGGTCCGAATGGGACAACAGGGGGCGACATTTCCACGCGCTGTTCCAGTTCCAGCTGATGGGCATCATGGGGGCCTTCCTGACCGGCGACCTGTTCAACCTCTTTGTCTTTTTCGAGGTGCTGCTGATCGCCTCCTACGGGCTGATGATCCACGCGGGCGGCAATGCGCGGCTGCGGGCCGGGGTGCAATATGTGCTCTACAACCTGCTGGGATCGACGCTGTTCCTGTTTGCGCTGGGGGCGCTTTATGCCCAGACCGGTACGCTGAACATGGCCGATCTGGCCGAACGTGTCGCGCTGATCGGCGCGGAGGAAACGGTGGGCATCCGCATCGCGTCGGTGATGCTGCTGCTGGTCTTTGCGGTCAAGGCGGCGCTGGTGCCGGTGCATTTCTGGCTGCCGTCGAGCTATGCCGAGGCGCCGGCCCCGGTAGCGGCGCTGTTCGCGATCATGACCAAGGTGGGGGCCTATGCGATCATCCGGGTCTACACGCTGATCTTTGGCCCCGACGTGGCGGCGACCGAGGGGCTGCACGGGCTGTGGCTGATGCCGCTGGCGCTGGTGTCGCTGGCCATCGGCATGGTCGGCGTGCTGGCGGCGCGGCAGTTCGACCGGCTGGTCGCCTTTTCGGTGATCGGGTCGATGGGGATGGTCATGGTCTCCATCGCGCTGTTCACACCTGCGGGCATTGCGGCGGCGCTGTATTACATCATCCATTCGACACTGGCGGCGGGGGCGCTGTTCCTGATCACGGACCTTGCCCGCGCGGGCCGGTCAGACCTGAACCTGGCGGCGCAGCCGCCGATCGCGGGCGGGCCGCTGACGGCGGCGCTGTTCTTTGTCGCGGCCATTGCCATGGCCGGGCTGCCGCCGCTGTCGGGCTTCGTGGGCAAGCTGCTGATCCTCGATGCGGGGTTCGCCAGCGGCTGGGTGGTCTGGATCTGGGCGGTGGTCCTGGGGTCCAGCCTGATTTCCGTGGTCGGCTTTGCCCGGGCGGGCAGCGTGCTGTTTTGGAAAGCCCGCAGCCTCTCTGTGCCCGACGACGAGGCGGAGCCGGAAGACACCAAGAGCGCGGAGAACTTCGCGGCGACGATCCGCCGCGACGACGGGCTGACGCCCCCGGTGCTGTCCTATGCCGCGGTCGGCGGTCTGGTGACGCTGCTGGTGCTGCATACGGTTCTGGCCGGGCCGATCTATCGCTATACCGATGCGACAGCGGCACAGCTGTTCGGCCCCGACGACTATGTATCGACCGTGCTGGACACCCAGGGCAAGCTGACGCGCCCCAAGCCGGAAGGCTATGACGACGGCTATGGCGACAAGGCCGCTGATGGCGAGGATGCGGCGGGCCATGGCACCACCAAAGAGGAGGGACATTGAGATGATGCGCGCCTTTCGGTGGCTGTTGCCACATCCTTTCCTGACCCTGTTGCTGGCCGCGGTCTGGACCCTGCTGCAGAATGACATCTCTGCCGGGATGGTCGTTTTCGGCGTGCTCCTGGGCATCTTCATTCCCATCGCCACCGCGCAGTGGTGGCCCGACCGGCCAGGCGGGATCAGGCCTTTCAGGATGCTGAGCTACTGCTTGCTGGTGATGTGGGACATCATCGTGGCCAACATCGAGGTTGCGTGGATCGTGCTGACCAAATCCAATGCCTCCATGCGCCCGGCCTGGGTGGTGATCCCGCTGGACCTGCGCCAGCCCGAGGCGATCACGGTTCTGGCGGGCACCATCACCCTGACGCCGGGCACCGTGTCGGCGGACCTGTCGGACGAGGGGCACAGCCTGCTGGTCCACGCATTGGATGTGCCGGACCCGGACGCCGTCCGGGACGAGATCAAGCACCGCTACGAGCGCCGATTGAAGGAGATTTTCACATGACCCTTGCCAGTGACGTGATGCAATGGTGCCTGATCGGGGCGTTTGTCTGTGTCGCGCTGAGCCAGCTGGGCGCGATGGTTCGGCTGCTGATCGGACCCTCCACGGGCGACCGTATCCTGGCGCTCGATACCATGGTGATCAATGCCATCGGATTGATCGTTCTGCTGGGGCTGGCGCAGGGCACGGCGATCTATTTCGAGGCGTCGCTGATCATCGCCATGCTCGGCTTCGTGTCGACGGTGGCCTATGCGCGGTTCGTGCTGCGGGGGGACATCATCGAATGATGCTGGAAGTGATCGGAACATATGCCGTGGCATTCTGCCTTGCCGTCGGGGCGTTCTTTGCCCTGGTTGCAGCGGTCGGCCTGCTGAAGCTGAACGATTCCATGACGCGGCTCCATGCGCCGACCAAGGTGGGCACGGTGGGCATCGGGGCGTTGCTGCTGGCGTCGATGATCAATTCCTTTGTCCAGGGCGAAGGGTCCCTGCACGAGCTGCTGATCATCGCGTTTTTGTTCGTGACGGCGCCGATCTCGGCGAATTTCATCGCCAAGGTGAACATCCACAAACGGGCCTGCGACCTGCCGCCCGCCCCGCCGCAGGATACGACCTGGTCCACCCTGAACGTCCCCGAGGCGGACTTGGAGATCGAGGTGAAGGAAACTGAGCGACAAGGCTAAGTTTCCGTCAGGCGTGTGCTGACGTCCTGCATGGTGATCGTCAGCCGCAGGTCGCGGGCCATCAGGACTGGAAAGACGGGGCCGGACGTGGAGGGCGAGAGCCGGTCTGCCGACAGTAGCCTGGAGAGCGGTGACATGTCCAAAGGTCGGGGGAGCGGCCAAGCGGACGTTCATGGAGAATGCGGCGGACGGCGGTTTTGAGCGCATGTTTTATTCTCAAAGCGAAGACCTATTGCCAAAGCAAAGCTTTGGCAGCGCCCGAACCGCCCCCACGGGGCGGGCGCTACTCGCCCACTCCTCGGTTCGGGCGCGACCGCGGCAAGGGGCGGTGGCAGGCCGTTGATCGCTATTTGAAATCCTGCAGCGCGCCCAGAAGGTCCAGAAGCTGTTCGTAGTTCTCGTGCCCAAGGGATCTGCGGACCCGTTCCGCGATCTGCAGGGCCTGGGCGAGGTTGTCGTCGATCACCTGCTGACCGGCGGCGGTGATCGCCAGCATCTGGCGGCGGCGGTCTGCGTGATCACGGGTGCGGGTGACGTAGCCACGGTCTGACAGGCTGCGCGCAATGCGGGTGAGGCTGGGCTGCAGCAGGCTGGCACGTTCCGCCACTTCGGTCGCATCGAGCGTGCCGCCTTCGGCCAGCACGCGCAGGACACGCCATTGCTGTTCGGTGATGCCCGTCTCGGAGAGCATGTCGCGGATCGGGGCCATCACCTTTTCGCGCGCGCGGATCAGGGCGATCGGCAGGGACCGGTCTGTGGCGGGCAGCGCGGGTGCTTTGGGATCTTCGGTATCGGTCACGGGTCTACCTGCGGTCGGGTGGGTTCATCTGGTATCTTGCGATTGACAGTGCAAGCGTCTATTGCTTTACATGTTAATTAACTGGAGGGGGATCTGCGTCCTTGCCGCATCTGATCATCGACTATTCCGCCAACCTTGAAGAGGCGATCGACATGGCCGCGCTGTGCGAACGGCTGCGTGTCGTGGCGACGGGGCTGGAGGCGTTTCCGGCGGCGGGGGTGCGGGTGCGCGCCCATGCGGCGCGGCACTACGCCATCGCGGACGGCAACCCGGCGCATGGCTATATCGATGTGTCCGTCCGACTGCGGGCGGGGCGGGACCTGGCGGTGAAACAGGCCGCGACCAAGGCGCTGTTCGATGCGGCGGAGGCGTTCATCGCCCCGGTCATGGCGACCCGGCCCATCGCCCTGTCCTTTGAGATGCGGGACATCGACCCCGACCTGTCGCCCAAGACGGGCACCATCCGCAACCACCTGGAGGGCTGATCATGTCGAAGCTGGACGAGAACATCGCGACGCTGGAGCGTCACCTGGCACGCTTCCGCGAGGGGGGCATCGCCAACCGCATCGGGGGGCAGGACCGTTCCGGTGGGGGCGGGACGTTCCAGACCGTGTCGCCCGTGGACAAGAGCGTGATCTGCGACGTGGCGCGGGGGCAGGCGGCGGACATCGACGCGGCGGCGCAAGCGGCCCATGATGCGTTTCCCGCATGGCGCGACATGCCTGCAAAGGAACGCCGCGCGGTCCTGATCCGCATCGCCGAGGGGATCGAGGCGCGGGCCGAGGAAATCGCGCTGTGCGAATGCTGGGACACCGGGCAGGCGTGGAAGTTCATGTCAAAGGCGGCCCTGCGCGGGGCCGAGAACTTTCGCTACTTTGCCGATCAGGTGACATCGGCGCGGAACGGGCAGCACCTGCCGTCGCCCACGCTGATGAACGTGACGACCCGCAAGCCCATCGGGCCGGTGGGGGTGATCACGCCCTGGAACACGCCCTTCATGCTGTCCACCTGGAAGATCGCCCCGGCGCTGGCAGCAGGCTGCACGGTGGTCCACAAGCCCGCCGAAGCCTCGCCGCTGACCGCGCGGCTGCTGGTGGAGATCGCCGAGGAGGCGGGCCTGCCGCCGGGGGTGCTGAACACCGTCAACGGTTTCGGCGAGGATGCCGGGCGCGCGCTGTGCGAACATCGCCTGATCCGGGCCATCGCCTTTGTCGGGGAAAGCCGGACGGGCAGCATGATCGTGAAGCAGGGCGCGGACACGCTCAAGCGCAACCACCTGGAGCTGGGCGGCAAGAACCCGGTGATCGTCTTTGACGACGCCGATCTGGACCGGGCGCTGGATGCGGTGATCTTCATGATCTATTCGATCAACGGGGAACGCTGCACATCGTCCTCGCGGCTGCTGGTGCAGGACACGATCCGTGCGGCGTTCGAGGCAAAGCTGATCGACCGGGTCAACGCCATCAAGGTCGGTCATCCGCTGGACCCCGCGACCGAGATCGGCCCGCTGATCAGCGAAGAGCACTTTGCCAAGGTCACGTCCTATTTCGACATCGCGCAGCAGGACGGGGCGACCGTCGCGGCGGGGGGCGAGACGCTGGGCGACGACGGCTATTTCGTGAAGCCGACGCTGTTTACCGGTGCCCGCAACGACATGCGCATCGCGCAGGAGGAGATATTCGGCCCCGTGTTGACCTCGATCCCCTTTGCGACGGAAGAAGAGGCGCTGGCGCTGGCCAATGACACCGAATACGGGCTGACCGGCTATGTCTGGACCAACGACCTGACCCGCGCGCTGCGGTTCACCGACGCACTGGAGGCGGGGATGATCTGGGTCAATTCCGAAAACGTCCGCCATCTGCCCACGCCCTTTGGCGGGGTGAAGGCCAGCGGCATCGGGCGCGACGGCGGCGACTGGAGCTTTGAGTTCTACATGGAGCAAAAGCACATCGGTTTCGCGACCGGCGCGCACAAGATCACCCGCCTCGGCATCTGAAAGGAGGCCCGCATGAGCGTTCCCGCACCCAATCTTTACCCGCCGTTCAATGTTGTCCGGCTGAGCCATACCTGTCTGAATGTCGCCGACCTGGGCGCAAGCCGCGCGTTCTATACCGAAACGCTGGGCCTGCAGGTCACGGATGAGGATGACAGCCGCGTCTACCTGCGCGCGATGGAAGAGCGGGGGCATCACTGCGTGATCCTGCAAAAGTCCGACCAGCCCGGCACGGTCGAGGTCATGGGGTTCAAGGTGTGGGACGAGGACGATCTGGACAAGGCGGAGGCGTATTTCAGGGAGCGCGGTCAGCCCACCGAGTGGGTCGAGCGCCCCTACCAGGGTCGCACGCTGCTGACCCGCGACAACATCGGCATTCCGCTGGAGTTCTACCACAAGATGGACCGCCTGCCGCCGATCCATCAGCAATATGCGCTGTACCGTGGGGTCAAGCCGCTGCGGATCGACCATTTCAATTGCTTTTCGCCGGATGTGGATGCGTCGGTGGCGTTCTACAACGACTTCGGCTTTCGGGTCAGCGAATACACCGAGGACGAGGAAAGCGGGCGGTTGTGGGCGGCCTGGATGCACCGCAAGGGGGGCGTGCATGACATGGCCTTTACCAACGGCACGGGGCCCCGGATGCATCACGTCGCGTTCTGGGTACCGACGCCGCTCAACATCATTGACCTGCTGGACCTGATGGCGACCACCGGATACGTGGGCAACATCGAACGGGGGCCGGGGCGGCATGGCATTTCCAATGCCTTTTTCCTTTATATCCTGGACCCGGACGGCCACCGGATCGAGATTTATTGTTCCGACTACCAGACGCTGGACCCGGACCACGAGCCGATCAGGTGGGACCTGAAGGACCCGCAGCGTCAGACGCTGTGGGGGGCGCCCGCGCCAAAGAGCTGGTTTGAGCATGGTACGAATTTCGTCGGGCAGGACACGACAGAGGCGGTGTTGAAGGCCACACCGATCGTGGCGCCATGACCGATATGCGCTTTGCCAGTTTCATCGCCGATGGTGCGCGCCACTTCGGGGCTGTGACAGATGCGGGGATGATAGCCCTGTCGCCGCAGTTTCCGCAGTGGCAGACCCTGCGTGCCGCGATTGCGGATGGCGGCCTGCCCACACTGGCGACGGCGGCAGAGGGGGCGTCCGTCACCCATACCGACTTTACCTATGACATCCCGCTGCCGGATGCGCCGCGCATCATCTGCGTCGGGGTGAACTTTCCCGACCGCAATGCCGAATACAGGGACGGCAGCGCGCAACCGAAATACATGTCGCTGTTTCCGCGTTTTGCCAGCGGGTTCACCGGGCACGACAGGCCGCTCATTCGTCCGCCGGAGAGCCATACGCTGGACTACGAGGGCGAGGTGGCGGTGATCATCGGCAAGCCGGGTCGCCGGATCGCGCCCGACGCCGCCTATGATCACATCGCCGCATTGACCTTGTGCAACGAGGGGACGATCCGCGACTGGGTGCGCCATGCGAAGTTCAACGTCACCCAGGGCAAGAACTGGGATCGGTCGGGGGCAATGGGGCCGTGGATCGTGCCCTTTACCGACGCGGGCCAGATCGACGACGCGCATCTGGTGACACGGGTCAACGGCGAGGTCCGCCAGGACGATCATCTGCGCAACATGATGTTCCCGGTGCGCGAGGAGATCGCCTATATCTCCACCTTCATGACTTTGCAGCCGGGCGACATCATCGTGACCGGCACGCCCACCGGGGCCGGGGCGCGGTTCGACCCGCCGCGCTATCTGGTGCCGGGCGATGTGGTCGAGGTCGAGGTGCCGGGCATCGGCATCCTGCGCAACGGGGTGGAGGACGAGGCATGACGCCGGAACAGCATGCTGAGGTCGCGTCGCAGTTGCTGCGGGCCGAGGAGACAGGCCAGCAGATCGGTCTGATTTCCAGGGCTTATCCGCAGATCACCATGGACGATGCCTATGCCATCCAGTCGGCCGTCCTGTCGGCAAAGCTGGCGGCGGGGCGGCGTGTCATCGGCTGGAAGATCGGCCTGACGTCAAAGGCGATGCAGCAGGCGCTGGGCATCGACATCCCCGATAGCGGCATCCTGTTCGACGATATGGCGTTCGAGGACGGGGCGGTGGTGCCCGCGGGTCGGTTCATCCAGCCGCGGGTGGAGGCGGAGATCGCCTTTGTGATGAAATCCGCGCTGGGCGGAGACGGGGTCACGCGGGCCGAGGTGCTGGCGGCGACCGACCATGTCGCGCCCGCGCTGGAAATTCTGGACACGCGGGTCCGGCGCAGGGACCCCGATACCGGGGCGGCGCGGGTGATATTTGACACGATCAGCGACAATGCGGCCAATGCGGGCATCGTCATGGGTGCCGCGCGTCACGCGCCGGATGCGGTGGACCTGCGCTGGGTCGGGGCCATCGTCAGCCGGGACGGGGCGGTCGAGGAAACCGGGCTGGGCGCGGGCGTGTTGAACGACCCGGTGGAAAGTGTCGTCTGGCTGGCGCGCCGCATGGCGCAATACGGGCAGCAGATCGAGGCGGGGCAGGTGATCCTGTCAGGCAGTTTCATCCGGCCGGTGGAATGCCCGCCCGGGGCGGTGGTCGCCGCCGACTTCGGGGCCTTCGGATCGGTCGGTATCAGCTTTGCGTGATCGGTTGACAAGGGCCGTTCGGCGGGGGACCGTCACGGTCTGACCAGACAGCAAAGGGGCCCGCGCGATGACATTCCGCCTGTTTTCGGACAAGCACCGCCCGGTCCACATGGGTCCCTATCCCTGCGAACTGCTGGCGCGGAGGCATGGACCGGCGGACCTGTCCGCCGTGCCCGGGATGCGGCAACTGGACTTTGCGCGGCCCGAGGACCCGCATTCGATCCTGAACGCCATGCGCGAGCATCAGGCGATGCTGGACGCGATCCGGGACGGGCTGATCAACCGGGGCGTTTCCGAGGTGCCGGATGACCTGCAGGAGCGGGCCAATCATCTGAAAGCGTTCGGCTATTTCTCTGACGCGGCGGTGGTCGGGATCTGCGAGCTGCCCGCGGCGGCGGTGCTTGAACGCCCCTTTCGCAACCCCGACATCGACCGGCTGTCGCAGGACCTGCGCACGCGGCAGACCAAGACGCTGGCCTCTGGCATCGACATGATCATGGCGGACCTCAAGGAGTCGATGGAAGCACCTCCGGCGACGATGGAGGGCCATACCCATGCGCTTGTGTTCCTCTACGAGAACCCGCGCGACGTGGCGGCGGGTGAGGCGGGGACCGGCTGGATCAGGGAGGCACAGGCGCACCGGGCGGGGCTGCTGGCGGCAGAGACGGCGGTGGTGCTGGCCAATTACCTGCGGGTGCTGGGCTTTGACGCGCGGGGGCATACGGTGTCCACGTCGGATGTTGATCTTGGCCATCTGGCGGTGGCGGCGGGGCTGGCGACGGTGGAGGACGGGGCGCTGCATCATCCCTACATCGGCAGCCGCTTTGGGTTGGCGGCGGTGACGACCAGCTTTGCCATGGCCCCGGACCGGCCCCTTGCCCCGATGTCGGCGCAGCCTGCCTCGGCCTTTGGTGTGCGCTGGAAGCTGGGAACGGGATCACGCAAGAACGCGATGAACGCGGTGCCCTATGCCAGGCGACGGTTCGTGGACGGGGCGCATCCGTTCGAGCGGCTGAAGCGCGTGCAGGACCCCACCACCTACATTGACGAGGCGCGGGTGGCGCGGGTGCCCAAGCGGACGGACATGTTCGCCCGCGCCCAGTTCGGCGATATGGGCAAGCCGCTGCAGGAGGGGGCCAAGGGTGGTTACTATGTGCGCAAGGCCGCGCCCTCGACCGCGCAGCGCCGGGCACTGGGGGCGTTCGTGCTGTTGCAGGACGGCGCCCCTGCGGCGGACAAGGTCACGCTGGACCCGGCGGAGGCCGCCGCGCTGGTCAAGGCGACCTGTTATTACCTCGGGGCGGACGCGGTCGGCATTTCGCGCTGCCCGGACTGGGCGTGGTATTCGCATGACGCCACCGGCGCGCCCATCGACCCGCCGCACGATCAGGCGGTGTCGCTGATCATCGACCAGGGTTACGAGACGATGGAGGGCGCGTCGGGCGACGACTGGATCAGCGTGGCGCAGTCGATGCGCGCCTATTTGCGGTTCTCGCTGATCGGGGGCGTGGTGGCGAAACAGATCCGCAACCTCGGCTACAGCGCCAAGGCGCATACGGTGATGGACGGCGAGGTGCTACAACCGCCGCTGTTGCTGCTGAGCGGGCTGGGCGAGGTCAGCCGCATCGGCGAGGTGATCCTGAACCCCTACCTCGGGCCAAGGCTCAAATCCGGGGCGATCACCACCGACCTGCCGATGGCGCATGACAGGCCCATCGACTTTGGCCTGCAGAAATTCTGCGAGGCCTGCAACAAATGCGCGCGGGAATGTCCCTCTGGCGCGATCACCGCCGGACCGAAGCTGATGTTCAACGGCTACGAGATCTGGAAATCCGACAGCCAGAAATGCGCCACCTACCGGATCACCACACCGGGTGGCGCGATGTGCGGGCGCTGCATGAAGACCTGTCCGTGGAACCTGGAAGGCATCTTCAAAGAGGCGCCGTTCCGCTGGGCGGCGATGAACATGCCCGCCGCGGCCCCGGCGCTGGCGCGTCTGGACGATGCGGTGGGCAACGGCGGGCTGAACCCGGTCAAGAAATGGTGGTGGGATCTGGAGATTGCCGAAGATGGCGGATACCGCCCGACGGACAAGCCGGTGAACGCGCGGTCCCTGCAACGGGATCTGGACCTGAAGTACGAGGACCAGACGCTGGCGGTCTATCCCGCGCCGCTGGCCCCGCATCCCTACCCGTACCCCGACCCGATGGACCGGGAGGCAGGGATCGAGGCCTACCGCGCGATGATCACGGCAGAGGAATATCAGCGGCGTCTGGCGGCGGGCGATGAGAGCATGGTGCACCGCACGAATGATGCCGCCGACAGCCCGGTGATACATGTAGAGATTACCAAGGCCGAGAAGATGGCGGCAGGGATTACCAAGTATGAGTTCCGGCCCGTGGGCGGGGGTGATCTGCCGCCTTGGCAGGCGGGGGCGCATCTGGACATCGTGGTGGCGCCGGAGTTCCTGCGCCAGTATTCCATGTCGGGCGATCCCGGCGACCGCAGCACCTATCAGATCGGTGTGCTGATGGAGGATGCGGGGCGCGGCGGATCGAAACTGCTGCACCGGATCTTCAGCGAGGGGCGCAAGGTTTTCATCTCCAACCCGATCAACCATTTCCCGCTGGACGCCGATGCGCCGTTTTCGCTGCTGATGGGGGGCGGGATCGGGGTGACGCCGATGATTGCCATGGCGCATGAGCTGCACCGCGCGGGGCGCGATTTTGCGCTGCATTATTCCGGCCGGTCCCGCGCCAGCATGGGATATCTGGCGGACCTCGCGGCGGTCCCCTGGGCCGACAGGGTGCATCTGCACATCACCGATGAAGACAGCCGCGCCGATCTGGGTGCCGTCATGGGCGGCCTGCCAGCGGGCGCGCATGTCTACACCTGCGGGGCGGAACGCTACATGTCGGCGGTGATGGCGGCGGCAGAGGTGGCGGGCGTGCCCGAGGAGGCGCGGCATCTGGAATATTTCTCGGTCCCCGAGGTGCCGGAGTACGAGAACTTCGATTTTACCCTACGGCTCGCGCGGTCGGGGCGCGAGCTGACCGTGCCTGCCGACAAGAGCGCGACGGACGTGCTGGCCGAGAATGGCATCCATGTGGACGTCAAATGCTCTGACGGGATCTGCGGCGTGTGCAAATGCGGGCTGGTTTCCGGCGCGGTCGAGCATCGCGATTTCGTGCTGTCGAAAGCGCAGCGGCAGGATGCGATCATCCTGTGCCAGAGCCGCGCGGCACAGGCCGGAGGCGTGGTCGAGGTGGACCTGTGACTACGTCGCCGCCGCCAGTGCGGCGCGGATCACGTCGCGGTCGCCGATGTGGTTGCACAGCACCAGGATCAGCCGCGCGTTGAGCGCATCCGATTCCGCCTTGCTCAACCCCTCGTGGGCGCGCAGCAACTCGTCGTAGAAACCGTCCTGATCGGGGATGTTCGGGGTCAGTGTCACGGCCATGTCAGCTGTCCTTTCCGATGGCGCGGGCGATGGCGGCGGCGATGGCATCCGCGTCGAAGCCGGGCCAGCGGGCCACGACATGCTGGTCGGGTCGGATGAGGTAGACGGCCTGCTTTGCCTCGCCGAGGTAACGGCGGGTCAATGCGTCGGATGGGCTGGCGATTTCCACCACGCCCGCGTCGATGCCCTGCGCGCTGACCGCCTCCGCGGTGCAGCCCAGGGCGAGGATGATGAACCTGCCGTCCAGGTGGTCCAGCAGGAAGCCGTCCTCGACCGGGGCATCGACGCAGGGCGCACCGGGGCGGGTCGCGGCCGGGCCCTGCAGCGCATCCGGGCCGAAATGCGGAAAGCCGTCGTAGGTGCAGGGCACTGACAGGCGGCCCGAGTTCACCAGCGGGCGGGCGAAGGCGTGCCGCCCGGCGAGGTCCAGCACCGCGTTGCGGAAGATCGTGCTGATTTCCGTCTTGGGTGTCATGAAATCGGTCGCGCGGGAGGAGTTCAGAATGTTCTCGTCGGCGCCGAATTCGCGTTCGGTCGCGTAGCTGTCCAGCAGGCTGTCGTCGGCCAGCCCGCGCAGCACGAGATCCAGTTTCCATGCGAGATTGTCGGCATCCTGCACGCCTGAATTGGCGCCGCGCGCGCCGAAGGGAGAGACCTGGTGGGCGCTGTCGCCGGCAAAGATCACGTTGCCATGCCGGAAGGTCTGCATCCGGCGGCACTGGAAGGTGTAGATCGACGTCCATTCCAGTTCGTAGTCCGGCACGGTGCCGGTCTGGCTGGACAGCATCGCGTCCACGCGGGCGCGGATGCGGTCGGGGTCCAGTTCCGCCTTGCGGTCGATGTCCCAGCCCAGCTGAAAGTCGATGCGCCAGATGTCGTCGGGCTGCTTGTGCAGCAGCGCGGACTGGCCCGCGCCTTCGAACGGGGGATCGAACCAGAACCAGCGTTCGGTGGGGAAATCGGCCTTCATGTGCACGTCGGCGATCAGGAAGTTGTCCTCGAACACCCGGCCATCGAAGGTCAGGCCCATCATGTCCCGCAGGGGCGAGCGCGCGCCATCGCAGGCGATCAGATAGTCGGCCTCCACCCGGTAGGGCCCGTCGGGCGTGTCGACGTCCAGCGTGGTGAACCCATCCGCGCGGGTGATGGCGGTGACCTGGTTGGCGCCGCGGATCTCGATCGGGGCGCCGTCGGCCTGCGCTTTTTCGATGGCTTCCACCAGGTAGCGTTCGAAATAGGGCTGTTGCAGGTTGATGAAGGCCGGGTAGCGGTGGCCGTCTTCGGGCAGGAGGTTGAATTCAAAGACCTGACCGTCGGCGTGAAACACCCGGCCCGTGTTCCACACGACGCCCTTGTCCAGCATCGGCGCCGCCGCGCCGAGCCGATGGGAAATGTCGAGCGTCCGCTTGGCAAAGCAGATCGCCTTGGACCCCAGGCCCGCGCCTTCGTGGTCGTCCAGCACCAGCGCCGGGGTGCCCTTGAGCCCCAGATCGAGCGCGAGCGCCAGGCCGATGGGACCGCCCCCCACGATCACCACCGGATGCCGCAGCGGGGCCTGGGATTGCGCGGGCACCTTTGCGTAGGGGTAGAGCGTGAAGGCGGTCTGATATCTGACGGCAACCATGATGTTCCTCCCGGTGCGCCGCAGTCAAGCCTGCAGCGCGTTCCACATCTCGATGTCGCGTTCCGCCGTCCAGATGCGCGGCGTGTCGATGCCGCGCGCCTCGTCATAGGCGCGGGCGACGTTGAAGGGCAGGCAGTGTTCGTAGATCGCGTAGTCCGAGAACTTGGGGTCGCAGGCTTCGCGCACGGCGTCCCAGGCTTCCTTGAGGCTGCCGCCACGGGCCGCGACGCGGGCGGCGGGGGCGTAGGTGGAATTGACGAAGTCGCGGGTGGAGGCGATGGCGCCGTTGACCGCGTCGCGGCCCATCAGCGCGCCGCCACGGCCCGGTGCGATGGCGTCGACGTCATAGGCCAGGATATTGTCCAGCGTGCCGCCCCAGTCGTTGAAGTGCCCGTCGCCGCAATAGCAGGCGGAATGGTCCTCGACGATGTCGCCGGTGAACATGACGTTCTCGTCGGGCACATGGATGATGGCGTCGCCGGCGGTATGGGCGCGGCCGATATGCTTGATGTCCACGCGGCGGTTGCCGAGATAGACGGTCATGCTGTCGGAGAAGGTGGTGGTGGGCCAGGTCAGGCCGGGGATGCTTTCGTGGCCTTCGAAAAGGCGGGGGAAACGCTGGAATTCGCTGTCCCAGTCTTCCTGTCCGCGTTCCACGACCATGGCCCGGGCCACGTCGGACATGATGATCTGATCGGCGCCGTAGGCCGAGGCGCCCAGCACGCGCACGGCGTGGTAGTGGGTCATGACAACGTGGCTGATCGGCTTGTCGGTGACTTCGCGGACCTTTTCGATCACCTTGTTTGCGAGACGCGGTGTCGCCTGCGCCTCGACGATCATCACGCTGTCATCGCCGATGATCACGCCGGAGTTGGGGTCGCCTTCGGCGGTAAAGGCCCAGAGGCCGCGGCCGACCTCGTCGAAGGTGATTTTCTTTTCGGTCATGTCACCCTGGGAGGCGAATGCTTTGGCCATGTCTTGTCCTTTCCGGCGTGGCGCCTGTGGTGGCGTCGTGTTTGTGTATTTTTCGGAACAATGAAGCTCAGGGGAACTTGATTGCCGGTGTGATCGTGCCCACGCAGTCGCCGAAGCCGATGCGGTATCCGTCGCCCTCTGCGGCGCCTTTGAGGGTCAGTGTATCGCCGTCCTCGATGAAGGTGCGGGTGTCGCCGCTGTCCAGCGTGATGGTTTCCTTGCCCCCCCAGGTGAGTTCGATCAGCGAGCCGCGCTGATCCTTTTCGGGGCCGGAGATGGTGCCGGAGCCCAGCAGGTCGCCCGCGTTCATGGCACAGCCCGAGGACGCGTGATGGGCCAGCTGTTGTGCGGCGGAGTAGTACATCTGGTTGTAGTTGGTGCGCGCGATGGTGGTCGGGGCCTTGCCTTTTGCGGCCATCGTCACCTCAAGCGCGATGTCATAGAGCATCGGGCCGGGTTCGCGCAGGTAGGGCAGCAGGTCCTTTTCACGTTCGGGGGTGGAGGTGCGGAACGGCTCCAGCGCCGCGCGGGTCACGATCCAGGGCGAGATGGAGGTGGCGAAAGCCTTGGCCTGGAACGGGCCGAGGGGCTGGTATTCCCAGGGCTGGATGTCGCGCGCGGACCAGTCGTTCAGCAGCACGTAGCCAAAGATCATCTCGTCCGCCTGGGCCACGGTGACGGGCTGGCCCATCTCGGAGGAGGTGCCGACGATCGCGCCCATTTCGAGTTCGATGTCCAGCCGCTTGCTGGGGCCGAAGGAGGGCATGTCGGCGTCCGGCGCCTTGGTCTGGCCGTTGGGCCGCACGATGGGCGTGCCGGACACGACCACGGTGGAGGCGCGGCCGTTGTAGCCGATGGGGATGTGCAGCCAGTTCGGCGGCAGCGCGTTTTCCGCGCCCCGGAACATGGTGCCGATGTTGGTGGCGTGGTGCTTGCCCGCGTAGAAATCGGTGAATTCGGTCACCACCAGCGGCATGTGCATCCGGGCCTCCGCCATGGGCACGAGGTGGGGCGCGACCTGTGCCTGATCGGGGGCGTCCGCCGCCAGCAGATCGGTCAGCCGGTTGCGCAGCGCGGCCCAGCCCTCGGGGCCCAGTTCCATGAGGTCGTTCCAGTAGGGCACGTCGAACACCGGCTCTTCGGCCAGGTCGATCAGCCCGTTTTCTTCCAGGGCGGCCATGTCGAGGATCATGTCGCCGATGGCCACGCCGCAGCGCGGTTCCAGGCTGTCGGTTTCGAACACGCCATAGGGCAGGTTGTTGAGCGGAAAGTCGGTGTCGGCGCTGTTGGCGCTTTCCACCCAGGATTGGAGGAGGGTCATGGGAGGTCCTTGTGCTGATAGCTGCCGGTGTCACCTAGGGCGAAACCGGCAGGCGGCATCATTTCTTGCCGGGGGTACCGTCGAATTTCTTTTCCAGGTCGGTCCAGCAGTCGATGTAATCGTCCTGCAGCGGCGCCTCTTTCGCGGCGAAGGCGGTCAGGTGCTGCGGGAAGCGGGTTTCGAACATGAAGGACATGGTGTTCTCCAGTTTCTCCGCTTGAAGATCGGCGTTCGACGCGCCTTCGAAGGCGTTCTTGTCGGGGCCGTGGGGCAGCATCATGTTGTGCAGCGACATGCCGCCGGGGACAAAGCCCTTGGGCTTGGCGTCATAGATGCCGAAGATGTTGCCCATCAGTTCAGACATGACGTTCTTGTGGTACCAGGGCGGGCGGAAGGTATCTTCGGCCACCATCCAGCGGTCGCGGAACAGGACGAAGTCGATGTTGGCGGTGCCTTCGACGCCCGAGGGGGCGGTCAGCACGGTAAAGATCGATGGATCGGGGTGGTCGAACAGCACCGCGCCCACGGGGCAATAGGTGCGCAGGTCGTATTTGCAGGGCGCGTAGTTGCCGTGCCAGGCGACGACGTCGAGCGGGGAGTGGCCGATTTTCGTCTCGTGGAACTGGCCCGCCCATTTCACCGTGACGGTGGAGGGCGCGTCGCGGTCCTCAAAGGCGGCCACCGGCGTCTTGAAGTCGCGTCGGTTGGCCATACAGTTGGCCCCGATCGGGCCGCGGCCGGGCAGGTCGAACTTCTGGCCGTAGTTTTCACAGACAAAGCCGCGGCAGGGCCCTTCGAGCACTTCGACCCGGTAGACCAGCCCGCGCGGGATGATCGCGATTTCCTGCGGTTCGATGTCGATCACGCCCAACTCGGTGGCAAAGCGCAGGCGGCCCTCCTGCGGGACCACGAGCAGTTCGCTGTCGGCGGAGTAGAAATAGGCGTCCACCATGCTGTCGGTGACGAGGTAGATGTGGCTGGCCATGCCGACCTGGGTGTTCACGTCACCCGCCGTCGTCATCGTGCGCATGCCGGTAAGCCAGGTCAGTTTCCCTTCGGAATGCGGGACCGGGTCCCAGCGATACTGGCCCAGGCTGACCACATCCGGGTCCACATGCGGCGCGGATTTCCAATAGGGCAGGTCGATCTTTTCAAACCGGTGCGTGTGCTTGACAGACGGGCGGATGCGGTAGCACCAGGTGCGTTCGTTCTGGTGGCTGGGCGCGGTAAAGGCGGTGCCGGACAACTGTTCGCCGTAGAGGCCGTAGTTCACCTTCTGCGGGCTGTTCATGCCCTGCGGCAGCGCGCCGGGCAGGGCCTCCGTCTCGAAATCGTTGCCGAAGCCGGGCATGTACCCTTCGTGGGTGCCGACAGGCGTGGCGGCGCTTTGCAGCGCGTGGGGGGCGACGTCCTTGTTCATGACAGTCCTTTCGCAAAACGTGAGGATCACATATTAGTTGGTTTTGTAACTAACAACGGGATAAATTGCAAAATGCCGGAAAAAGACGGGGCCATGCCCGGGGAGGGGGCGGATGAGTTCGACCTGCGGGGGTTCCTGCCGTATTTGCTGAATATGGCGGCGGAGGAATCCAGCGCGCGTTTTCAGCAGTATTACAAGGGCAGATACGGGATGTTGCGCACCGAATGGCGGGTGCTGTTCCACCTCGGACGCTATGGCGCGATGACGGCCAAGGAGATCTGCGACCGGGCGCGGATGCACAAGACCAAGGTCAGCCGCGCGGTGGCGGCGCTGCAGGCCAAGCGATTTCTGACGCGCAGCCCCCGGGAGGACGACAGGCGCCATGAAACGCTGGCGCTGACATCGCAGGGCAGGCACGCCTACGCCGATCTTGCCGCGCAGGCGCAGCAGTTCGACCGGGCCCTGATGGCCGATTTTTCTGCAGAGGAGGCAAGGCTGCTGCGGCAGGCGCTGGTGCGCATCGCGAAATTGTAGGAGCAGCCGATGAGAAGACTCAGACCCCGGCGGCAACGGGGGGTGCGCCGCCGGGGTCGCGCATGGGTCAGGCCGGCTTGGGTTCCAGCTTGCCCACGGTCACGTCGAGGGTGACTTCCTCGCCCTTGCGCAGCACGGTGACTTTTGCGTCCTGCTCGGGTTCCGTGGTGGCGACGGCGCGGGTCAGATCGCGCAGGTCCTGCACGCTGGTATCGCCGAAGGACATGATGATGTCGCCCTTCTTCAGGCCGGCCCTGGCGGCGGGGCTGTCGTCGCTCACCGCTTCGATCACGGCCCCCTTGGGGGTGTCGTAGCCCAGCACGTTGGCGACCTCGTCGGTCATCGGGCGGATGTTCACGCCGAGCCAGCCGCGCGCGACGGTGCCGTCGTCGGCAAGATCGGCCACGACGGTCTGCACCAGGTCGGCAGGCACGGCAAAGCCGATGCCGACGGAGCCGCCGTCGGGCGAGAGGATCGCGGTGTTCACCCCGATGACCTGGCCGTCGTTGTTGAACAGCGGACCGCCGGAGTTGCCCTTGTTGATCGAGGCATCGGTCTGGATGAAGTCATCGAAGGGACCTGACCGGATGTCACGCGACAGGGCAGAGATGATGCCCGAGGTCACGGTGCCGCCAAGGCCGAAGGGGTTGCCGACGGCAACGACCTCGTCACCCACGCGCAGGCCGTCGGTCGTGCCGAAGCTGACGAAGGGCAGGTCGACGTCCGCCTCGATCTTGAGCAGGGCGACATCGGTCATCGGGTCGCTGCCCACCACCTTGGCTTCGAAGCTGCGGTCGTCGGCCATCTTGACGGTGACGGTGTCGGCACCGGCGACCACATGGTGGTTGGTGACGATCTGGCCATCGGACGAGATGATGAAACCGGACCCGAGCCCCTGGCGCGGTCCCTGCTGGCCGGGCATCCCCGGCATGCCGTCCTCGAAGAAGCGGCGCAGTTGCGGGGGGATGTTCTGCGGCAGGGCCGGTGCGACGTCGTTGCTGGCTTCGGAGGTGACTTCGATAAAGACCACCGCGGGCGAGACCTGTTCGACCAGATCCGCGTAGCCACCGGCGGGCACGGCATAAGCCGGGCCGGGGGTGACGGTCAGGGCGGAGGTGGCCAGCAGGGCCGCGGTCACTGCCGCCGCGGCGCCGTTGCGGGAATGTTTCAGGATGGATTGCATCGGGGATACCTCGATTTTTGTGTTACCGCCCCCATATGGCGGAGCGTTCTTACAGCGGCGTGGGCGGTGCTATACAAATTTGTAACGGGGCCTGCGGGCCCATATTCTCTATGCATGGGGCCTGCAGGATGCGCGCGAGGAGAAGATGAAAATCCTGATCATTGAAGACGACGCGACGACCGGTCGCTACATCGCCAAGGGGCTGCGCGAGGAGGGCCATGTGGTGGACCTGATCGCGGACGGCCGCGAGGGGCTGATCGCGGCGACGGGCGGCGGCCATGACGTGCTGATCCTGGACCGGATGCTGCCGCAGTTGGACGGGCTGACCGTGCTCAAGACGCTGCGCGGCGCGGGATCGACGGTGCCGGTGCTGCTGTTGACGGCGATGGGCGATGTGGAAGACCGGATCGAGGGGCTGCGTGCCGGGGCGGACGACTACCTGGCGAAGCCTTTCGTCTTTGGCGAGCTTTCCGCGCGGGTGGCGGCGCTGTCGCGCAGGCCGCAGGGCATAGACGCCGAAAGCACCTTGCGCGCGGGCGATCTGGAGATGAACCTGATCAGCCGCACGGTCACGCGGGCAGGCCAGGAGATCGACCTGCTGCCGCGCGAATTCGCCCTGCTGGAACATCTGCTGCGCCGCAAGGGCCGGGTGCAGACCCGGACCATGCTGCTGGAGGCGGTCTGGGACATCGGGTTCGACCCCGGGACCAACGTGGTTGAAACCCACATCAGCCGGTTGCGCGCCAAGGTCGACCGGCCCTTTGACGGCGAGCTGATCCAGACCGTGCGCGGCGCGGGCTACCGGATCGCCGCATGAGGACAGGGCTTCTGCAGGTCTGGCGGTCGATGCCGCTGCGGCTGGCGCTCTTGCTGGTGGCGCTGTTCACCGCCGTCAGCCTGCTGGGTCTCGCGGCCAGCTATGGCTATACGCAGCGGTCGTTCGAGCAGGCGATGCGCGCCGACCTGCGGCAGGATCTGGCCGGGTTCCGTGCTGCGCCCAATGCCCGCGCGGTGGCCGCGCTGGTGGAGGCCGAAAGCCGCGAGACGGATCCGAACCGCATGGTGCTGAGCTATGCCGCGCCCTCGGGGCGGATCTATGGCAACGGCGCCATCGCGCGGGACGAGGCGGGGTTTCACATCGTGTCGCTGGGGCGCAGCCGGGCGGCCTACGAAGGTGCCTACCTGTCGCTGACCGACCGGCTTTATGGCGGGGTCATCACCATCGCGCGCAGCCGGGCCGAGATCGAGGCGCTGGGCGATGTGTTCCGCAACATCCTGCTGATCAGCCTGCTGCCCACGGCGTTGATCGCTTTGTCGGGCGGGCTGGTTCTGGCGCGCCGGTCCAAGCGGCATGTGGAGGTGGTGGGCAGCGCGCTGGACCGGATGACGCGGGGCGATCTGGGCGCGCGGGTCGCGGTCGGACCGCGCTGGTCCGACGACCTGGCGCAGATCGGCGGCAAGCTGAACCAAATGGCCACGGCACAGGAGGCCTCTGTCACCACGCTCAAACAGGTGTCCTCGGACATCGCCCATGACCTCAGGACGCCGCTGCAACGGGTTGCCCTGCGGCTGGAAGACCTGGAAGGCAAGGTTCCCCCTGACAGCGAGCAGGCCGATCTGGTGGCGCGCACCCGCGCCGAAGTGGCCGAGATGGGACATGTGTTTCAGGCGCTCTTGCAGCTTGCCCAGGTCGAGGCGGGCGCGGCCCGCGCGCGATTTGCACCGGTCGACCTGGCGCAGGTCTGCCAGACGATGGTCGAGGTCCACGAACCCAGCGCCGCCGAGACCGGCCATGATCTTTGTCTGGAAGTGGCGCAAGGCGTGCCAATGGTGCGCGGAGACCGGGCGCTCTTGGGGCAGATGGTATCGAACCTGATCGAAAACGCGCTGCGCCACACGCCCCCCGGCAGCCGGATCGCATTGCAGCTGTCGCGTCAGGCGTCGGGGCAGGCGCGGCTCAGGGTGACGGACACCGGACCGGGCATTCCGGCGGCGGAGCGGGTCAAGGTGCTGGACCGCCTTTACCGGCTGGACCGCAGCCGCAACACGCCGGGCAACGGTCTGGGTCTGAGCCTTGTGGCGGCGGTCGCGCAGCTGCATGGCGCGGCGCTGGAGCTGGGGGACAATGACCCCGGCCTGTCGGTCGATCTGAAGTTTCGGGACTGAGGGCTTCCGGCCCCTGGCGACGCTGCGGCGAAATGTGACGCTGTACAGGCCGGGCAAAAGCTTTATGTCCGGGTGGGAAAGCAGAAAGGTCAGGCCATGTTGGACGGATATTCCGCAGAGATCCTCGCCCGGGTGCAGTTCGCCTTCACCATTTCGTTTCACATCATCTTTCCGGCGTTCTCTATCGGTCTGGCCAGTTTTCTGGCGGTGCTGAACGCGCGTTGGCTGTGGACGCGGGACGAGACATTCCTGATCCTGTTCAAATACTGGGTCAAGATTTTCGCCATCGCCTTTGGCATGGGGGTCGTGTCGGGCATCGTCATGTCCTATCAGTTCGGCACCAACTGGGCCGTCTTTTCGGACAAGGCGGGGCCGGTGATCGGGCCGCTGATGGCCTATGAGGTGCTGACCGCCTTTTTCCTTGAGGCGGGGTTTCTGGGGATCATGCTGTTCGGCCGCGAACGGGTGGGCGAGGCGCTGCACATGTTCGCGACGGGCATGGTGGCCTTTGGCACGCTGATCTCGGCGACCTGGATTCTGTCGGTGAATTCCTGGATGCAGACGCCCGCGGGGTTCAGCATGAACGAGCTGGGCCAGTTCATCCCCGAGGACTGGTGGAAGATCGTCTTCAACCCGTCCTTCCCCTACCGGCTGACGCATATGGTGTTGGCGGCCTTCCTGACCACCGCGCTGGTGGTGGGCGCGGTGGGCGCGCTGCATCTGCTGCGCGACCGGGCGGACAAGCCCGCGCGGCGCATGTTCTCCATGGCGATGTGGATGCTGGTCCTTGTCACCCCGTTGCAGATCGCGGCGGGCGATTTCCACGGGATCAACACGCTGGAACACCAGCCCGCCAAGGTGATGGCGATGGAGGGGCATTTCGACAGCCACCCCGACGGCGCGCCGCTGATCCTGTTCGGCCTGCCAAACCAGGCGGAGAAGCGGGTCGACTACGCGGTGGAGATCCCCAAGCTGAGTTCGCTGATCCTCAAGCATGATCTGAATGCGCCGCTTGCCGGGCTGGATACCATCCCGGACGAGGACGAACCGCCGGTGGCCATCGTCTTTTTCTCCTTCCGGGTGATGGTGGGGCTTGGGTTCGCCATGCTGGGCCTGGGGATATGGGGGCTGATCGCGCGGGCGCGGGGGCGGTTGTTCGACGCGCCCATGCTCTGGCGCGCGTCGATGGTGATGGGGCCGATGGGGTTCGTCGCCGTGTTGGCGGGCTGGATCACGACAGAGGTGGGACGCCAGCCCTTTACCGTCTACGGGCTGCTGCGGACATCCGACAGTCTGTCGCCGGTGGCGGCCCCGGCGGTGGCGGCCTCTCTGATCGCGTTCATCATCGTCTATTTCTTCGTCTTCGGGGCGGGCACCTATTATATCCTGCGGCTGATGAACAAGCCGATCAAGCCGGTCAGCGACGCGCCGATGATGGACGACGGACCGACCCGAACCGCTGGCACGACCCCGGCGGCGCAGGTGCAGGACAAACACGAAGACAAGGGGATGACCTGACATGCTGGGGTTCGAATTGTCCTTCATCTGGGCCGGAATCATCGCCTTTGCGGTGCTGGTCTATGTCATCCTCGACGGTTTTGACCTGGGCGTGGGGCTGCTGTTTCCGCTGACGAAGGACGAGAAAGAGCGCAACGTGATGATGAATTCCGTAGCACCCATCTGGGACGGCAATGAAACCTGGCTGGTGCTGGGCGGCGGCGGTCTGTTCGCGGTGTTCCCGCTGGCCTATGCGGTGGTGATGCCCGCGCTTTACATGCCGATCATCCTGATGCTGCTGGGGCTGGTGTTTCGCGGCGTCGCCTTTGAGTACCGCTGGCGGACCAAACGCTGGAAAGGCACGTGGGACATCGCGTTTTTCGGCGGCTCGCTGATGGCCTCGCTCTGCCAGGGGATCGCGCTGGGCGCGCTGGTGCAGGGCATCGAGGTCGAAAACCGGGCCTATTCCGGCGGCTGGTGGGACTGGCTGACGCCGTTCACGCTGCTGACCGGGTTGGCGGTGACGGTCGGCTACGCCATGCTGGGCGCGACCTGGCTGAACATGAAGCTGGAAGGCCGCATTCAGGCCCACATGCGCAGGCTGGCCTGGCCGTTTGCCATTGCGACGGTGGTGTTCATGGCGGCGGTCAGCCTGTGGACGCCGTTTCTGCGGTATGTCTATTTCGAACGCTGGTTCACCTGGCCGTCCATGGGGTTCAGCTTTGTGGTGCCGGTGCTGGTGGGGCTGTGCGTTCTTGGCCTGTTCAGGGGTCTCCAGGCACAGCGCGACGTTCAGCCGTTTCTCTGCGCGCTCAGCCTGTTCGTGCTGGGGTTCATCGGTATCGGGATCAGTTTCCACCCCTACATCGTGCCCGGTGCCCTGACGATCGAGGAGGCGGCCGCGCCTGAAAGTTCGCTATGGTTCACGCTGGTCGGGACGCTGGTGCTGATCCCGATGATCCTGGCCTATACCGCCTATGCCTATTGGGTGTTCAGGGGCAAGATCGACCCGGACGAAGGATACCACTGATGCCGCTCTGGCTGCGCAGGCTGGGCTGGTTCGTGCTGCTGTGGGGGATGAGCATCGCGGTGCTGGGCGTCGTGGCCTACGGCATCCGGCTGGTGATCTACGCGGGATAGCTTCTGACGCTGCGGCGCCGGGGCTTGCCTTTGGCCGCCCGGACGGGTGACAACACCGCAAATCGAAAGGATGCCCCGATGCGCGCGATGCAAGTGACCGCCTATGACGAACCCCTCAGCCTGCAGGAGCTGGAGCTGCCCGTGCCCGGACCGGGCGAGGTGCTGGTCAAGGTCGAGACCTGCGGCATGAACTTTGGCGACACGCTGATGATCAAGGGGACCTACCAGGAAAAGCCGCCGCTGCCCTTTACCCTTGGCATGGAACTGGCGGGCCGGGTCGAGGGCCTGGGGGACGGGGTGGAGACGCTGGCGAAGGGTCAGCGCATCGCGGCCTATGCCGGCTTCGGCGGGCTGTCGGAATATGCGGTGCTGCCGGCCGAGGTCTGTGTGCCGATCCCCGACGAGATGAGCGCGGTGGACGCGGCGGCCTTTCTGATCGCCTATGGCACCAGCCACGTGGCGCTGGACTACAAGGCGGGGCTGAAGCCTGGCGAGCGGCTGCTGGTGCTGGGGGCGTCCGGGGGGGTCGGTCTGACGGCGGTGGAACTGGGCAAGCTGATGGGCGCCGAGGTCATCGCCTGTGCCCGCGGCAAGGAAAAGCTTGAGATCTGCCGCAAGCTGGGCGCCGATCACCTGATCGATTCCGAAACCGACGACATCCGCGCGGCGGTCAAGGCGCTGGGCGGTGCTGACGTGGTCTACGACCCGATCGGTGGCGATCAGTTCAAGGCGGCGATGCGGGCCTGCAACCCCGAGGCACGGCTGCTGCCGCTTGGCTTTGCCAGTGGCGAGGTGCCGCAGATCCCGGCGAATATCCTTCTGGTCAAGAACCTGACGGTTCTGGGCTTGTACTGGGGCGGCTACGCGCGGATCAAACCTAGTGTGCTGACCGACAGTTTCCGCACCCTCATCGACTGGTATGTCGCAGGCAGTATCAAGCCGCACGTCAGCAACGTGCTGCCCTTGGAACAGGCGAACGAGGCGCTGGACCTGCTGCGGACCCGCAAGGCGACGGGCAAGGTGGTGGTGCAGGTGTCAGCGGCGGAGTAGCCGTTTTCTTGGAAGAAAACGGTCCGGAATTTTTGAAAATTCCGGCGCGCTCAATACCGGCGGGTGGTGGGGCGGCTGATGCTGGTGCGCGCCTTTTGCCGTTCGCGCAGGAAGACGAACAGCCCCGAGCCGAGGATCAGCACGATCCCGATCCAGACCTCCCAGGCGGGCAGGTCGCCGAAGATCACGAAGCCCCAGAACACCGCCAGCGGCAGGCCCAGGTATTCGAAGGGCGCCACCGTCGCCGCATCGGCCATCCGGTAGGCGGCGCTGAGGCAATAGCCGATCACCGCCGCGTTCAATCCCATGCCGATAAACACCCAGCCGTCGCCCGGCGCAGGCCAGACCCAGGCGCGCAACAGGAACTGCATGGAAGCCGAGCTGCCCTCATCCACGAAGCGCCCGTCGCCGGCCACCACGAAGAAACCCAGCGACACCACGATAAAGACCGTCTGGATGTAGACCGACAGCGCCGATGCCTTGCTCTTGACCCCCAGCCTGCGGGTCATCAGCTGGTTCAGCGCATAGGTCAGGGCGGCCAGGACCGGCAGCAGCAGGACCACCCGCGAGACCGCCAGTGTCTCGGTTCCCGCCCAGGGGCGCTGCATGATGATCACCCCGACAAAGCCCACGGTGACGGCGCCCAGCCGCAGGGGGCCGACCTTTTCGCCCAGGATCGGGATCGACAGCAGCGTGATGAACAGCGGCGCGGCAAAGAAGAGCGCCGTGGCGTCGGCCAGCGGGATCGCCCCGAGCGCGATGAAGAAGGTCATGTTGGCGATCACCACCAGCGCCCCGCGCAGCAGGTGCAGGCCCGGTCTGTCGGTCTTGAGGATACGCCAGCCGCCCTCGATCTGCACCAGCACGAGGCTGAACAGGATGCCGATGGCCGATCGGACGAAAACCAGTTCGTGCAGCGGATAGCCCCCCGACAGCCGCTTGATCAGCATGTCGTTCACTGAAATCGCAAGGATGCCCGCCACCACAAAGGCAATGGCCGGTCCGGCGCGGTTCTGGGGAAGGGCTGTCATGCCAAAGACCTATCAGCCAGGCTGCCCCTGTCCAGTGCGTTTGGTGCTGGAATGTCCGGGCAGTTTGACTATCCTGTCCATGAATAATCCGGAGGACCCCCAATGCAGATGTCAGACACCCGCCAGATCGCGGCGCCCCCGTCAGAGGTTTACGCGGCCCTGCTGGACCCCGAGGTGCTCAAGGCCTGCGTGCCCGGCGCGACGGAGGTGACGGGATCGGTCGAAGACGGCTATGAGGCGACGGTGGTGCAAAAGGTCGGCCCGGTGAAGGCGACCTTCAAGGGGCAGGTGACGATCACCGATCTGGTACCCAGCGAATCCATGAAGATCGACGGTGCGGGCAAGGGCGGTGCGGCGGGCTTTGCCAAGGGCGGCGCGGATGTGCGGCTGGCCGAAAAGGACGGCGGCACCGAACTGAGCTACGACGTGGAGGCCAAGGTGGGTGGCAAGCTCGCGCAGCTGGGCAGCCGGATCATTGATGGCTTTGCCAAGAAGATGGCGGATCAGTTCTTTGACAACCTTCAGCAGACGCTGGAAGGCCCCGCCGAAGAGGCCGGTGCGGCGGAGGGCGAGGAAGCTCCGAAGAAGAAGGGATGGTTCGGACGGTCGAAGGACTGAACGAAGCTGTTTACTTTATCCGCCCGCCGACTACCTTCGCGCGGGATGAAGAGGGCCTTGCATGTCGAATATCGTAGAAATCACCGACCTTCGTAAATCTTACGACGGTGGGTTCGAGGCGCTGAAGGGCGTGAACCTGGGGATCAGGGAGGGCGAGATCCTCGCGCTGCTGGGCCCCAACGGGGCGGGCAAGACCACGCTGATCTCGACCGTCTGCGGCATTACCATGCCCACCAGCGGGTCGGTCACGGTGGCTGGCCACGACATTCTGACCGATTACCGCGCGGCGCGCGCGATGATCGGACTGGTCCCGCAGGAGATCAACCTGGAACCGTTCGAGAAGGTCATCAACACCGTGCGGTTTTCCCGCGGGCTGTTCGGCAAATCGCCGAATGACACCAACATAGAAAAGGTCCTGCGCCAGCTGTCGCTCTGGGACAAGAAGAACAGCCAGATCAGGGAGTTGTCCGGCGGCATGAAGCGCCGCGTTCTGATTGCCAAGGCGTTGGCCCATGACCCGCGCGTGCTGTTTCTGGACGAACCGACAGCCGGTGTGGACGTGGAGCTGCGCAAGGACATGTGGCAGACCGTCGGCAAGCTGAAGGAGGATGGCGTGACCATCATCCTGACCACCCACTACATCGAGGAAGCGGAGGCGATTGCCGACCGGGTCGGCGTGATCGCGCATGGCGAGCTGTTGCTGGTCGAGGAAAAGGCCAAGCTGATGACCCGGATGGGCCAGAAGGAACTTGAGGTGCAATTGACCGAACCGCTGACCGAGGTGCCGCAGAGCCTGCGCTCGGACGATCTGAAACTGTCCGAGGACGGCCATGCGCTGATCTACACCTACGATACCAATGCGGAGCGGACCGGCATCACCAAGCTTCTGGCGGATGTTTCCGCCGCCGGGCTGGTGCTGCGGGACGTGGTCACGCGGCAGTCCAGCCTTGAGGACATCTTTGTCAATCTGGTCAAGGAGGACGCGGCATGAACTGGATGGCTGTTCGGTCGATCTACCTGTTTGAGATGGCGCGCTTTTTTCGGACCATCGCGCAGAGCTTTCTCGCCCCTGTGATTTCCACATCGCTCTACTTCGTGGTCTTCGGCGCCGCTATCGGCAGCCGCATCGAAGAGGTCGAGGGCGTGGGCTACGGCGCGTTCATCGTGCCGGGGCTGATCATGCTGACGGTGATCACGCAATCCATCTCCAATGCGTCCTTCGGCATCTATTTTCCCAAGTTCATCGGGACCTTCTTTGAACTCCTGTCCGCGCCGATCAGCTTTCTGGAGATCGTCATGGGCTATGTCGGTGCGGCTGCGACCAAGGCGCTGATCATCGGGTTCATCATCATGCTGACGGCGTTCTTCTTTGTCGATTTCAGCATATCGCACCCGTTTGCGATGGTGGCCTTCATGCTGCTGACCACGATCAGTTTCTCGCTGTTCGGGTTCATCCTGGGCATCTGGGCGGGGAATTTCGAACAGCTGCAGATCGTGCCTTTGCTGATCGTCACGCCGCTGGTGTTCCTGGGTGGCTCCTTCTACTCGATCTCGATGCTGCCGCCGGTCTGGCAGACGGTGTCCATGTTCAACCCGGTGGTCTACCTGATCTCGGGGTTCCGCTGGGCATTCTACGACCAGGCGGATGTGCCGATCGTCACGAGCCTGCTGGCCATCGGGTTATTCACAGCCATCTGCCTGGGCGTGATCTGGTGGATTTTCCGGACCGGCTGGCGCATTCGTCAATAAAGCGGGGGGCCGTCTTGTTTGCCGGACACCGGCGTTCTACATGGGGGGCATGAGCAAATACCTGCCTTTTATGAAGTCCGGCCCGACAGTTGCGGTGATCCGGCTGTCCGGCATGATCAGCACCTCTGGCCGCGGCGTTCTGAACGACGCGACCCTGGGGCCGGTCATCGAAAAGGCGTTCAGCCGGGGCAAGCCCAAGGCTGTCGCGCTGGAAGTCAATTCGCCGGGTGGCAGCCCTGTGCAGTCCTCGCTGATCGGGGCGCGTATCCGCCGGCTGGCCGAGGAAAAGCAGATCCCGGTCATCGCCTTTGTCGAGGATGTGGCGGCGTCGGGGGGCTACTGGCTTGCCGCTGCGGCGGATGAAATCTATGCCGATCCTTCGTCGATCCTGGGGTCGATCGGCGTGATCTCGGCCACGTTCGGGGCGCATGAATTCATCGGCAAGCACGGGGTTGAACGGCGGGTCTATACCGCGGGCGAGTCCAAGAGCATGCTGGACCCTTTCCGCCCCGAAGACCCCGAAGATGTCGCGCGCCTGAAAGGGTTGCTGGAAGACATCCATGACAACTTCAAGGATCACGTGACAAGCCGCCGCGCGGGCAAGCTGGCCAGCGACCGCGACCTGTTCACCGGCGAGATATGGTTGGCCAGACGCGCGACCGAGCTGGGCCTGATCGACGGCATCGGCCACCTGCGCCCGATGATGAAGGAACGCTTTGGCGACAAGGTGAAGTTCCGCCGCTATGGCCTGCGCAAGGGGCTGCTGTCGCGGTTCGGCGCGCATGTGGTCAACGATGTGGCGCAGGGCATAGAAGAACGCGCGGCTTTCGCGCGGTTTGGGCTTTAATGGTATTCAAGATCGTTCTTCTGTTCCTCGTTTTCATGGGGGTCGTGGCCTGGTTCGGCAAAATGCACTGGATCGGCGGCAAGCACCTGCGCCAGACGAAATGTGCGGCCTGCGGGCGCTACCGCATCGGCAAGGGCCCCTGCGGCTGTGGGGAGCGTAGCTGATGCTGATGCCGTGGCTGCTGTCCATCCTTGGGCTGGTGATCCTGCTGCTTGCAGGCGATGCGCTGGTCAAGGGCGCCGTGAACCTGTCGCTGCGGCTGGGTGTGCCTGCGCTGATCGTCAGCCTGACCATCGTGGCCTTCGGCACATCGGCGCCGGAGCTGCTGATCTCGATCAAGGCGGTGCTCGACGATGCGCCCGGGATCGCGCTGGGCAACGTGGTGGGGTCGAACACCGCGAACATCCTGCTGGTGCTGGGCATACCGGCGCTGCTGGCGACGATGCACACGTCGGAGTGTAACACCCGCAAGACCTTCAACTTCATGATCGCGGCCTCGGTGCTGTTCATCGGGCTGGCGTTTCGCGGTGTGTTCGACTGGCTGGCGGGGCTGGTGCTGCTGGGGGGGCTTGGCTACGTGCTGTTCGACCAGTTCAGCGAGGCCCGTAACCACCGCAACGCCTGCCGCGGCGACGATGCGGAAGAGGAGCCGGAGGGTGCGGACCCCGAGATGCCCGCGTGGCAGATCGGCCTGTTCCTGGTGCTGGGCCTGATCGGTCTGCCGCTGGGCGCGAGCCTCCTGGTCGACAATGCCACCATCATCGCGGCCGCCTACGGCGTCAGCGACACGGTGATCGGCCTGACGCTTGTGGCGGTGGGCACGTCGCTTCCCGAGCTGGCGACGACCGTCATGGCCGCGCTGCGCCGCCAGGCAGACGTGGCGCTGGGCAATGTGATCGGATCGAACATGTTCAACCTGCTGGCGATCATCGGCGTTGCCAGCCTTGTCGGCCCGATCACGGTGGACCCGGAGTTCCTGCGATTTGACCTGTGGGTCATGCTGGGGGCGTCGCTGCTCCTGATCCCCTTCGTCTATCTCGGACGCGATATCTCGCGGCTTTGGGGAATTGCGCTCTCCGCTCTATATGCGCTCTATCTGTTTGTCGTACTGATCTGAGGAGAAGGTGATGAAGCGGGCTTTGGTGACTGGCGCGGGCAAGCGGCTGGGACGCGCGATGGCGCTCTACCTGGCGGAGCGGGGCTATGACGTGGCCGTGCACTACGCCAGTTCGGCAGAGGCCGCGGAAGAAGTCGTGGCGCAGATCGAAAAGATGGGCCGCAAGGCGGTGGCGCTGCAGGCGGACCTGCTGGATCTCGACGCGACCGAAGCCCTGCTGCCCCGCGCGGTCGAGGGGCTGGGCGGGCCGGTGACATGCCTGGTGAACAACGCGTCGATCTTTGACTACGATACCGTCGCATCTGCGACCCGCGACAGCTGGGACCGGCACATCGGCAGCAACCTGCGCGCGCCCTTCGTGCTGACGCAGGCGATGGCAGCGCAGGGTCTGGCGGCGGAGGAGGACGACAACGGCGAGCCGCGCGCAACCGGCCTGATCGTGAACATGATCGACCAGCGCGTGCGCAAGCTGACGCCGGAGTTCATGACCTATACCATCGCCAAGATGGGCCTGTGGGCGATGACCCGCACCACGGCGCAGGCGCTGGCACCGGCGATCCGTGTCAACGGGATCGGGCCGGGGCCGACCCTGAAGGGCGCGCGTCAGAGCGAAGAGCACTTTGCCCGGCAACGCGCCAGCACCGCACTGGAACGCGGCGCGAATCGCGAAGACATCACCGCCGCGCTGGGCTATTTCCTCGATGCGCCGGCCATTACCGGGCAACTGCTGTGCGTCGATGGCGGCCAGCACCTGGTCTGGCAGACCCGCGATATCATCGGTGATGAATAGCCCATCGGGCCAAAGTTCTGCACCGCGCCGAAAAGCTGTTACAAAACGGTTTCAAAAGTCTTTAGATTTCAACGGATTGCTGGATGCTCAAAAATAAATTTATAAAAATCAATGGCTTGCATTGTCGCCTAAATTTTGAGCAAAATAGCGAACGTGGCTGTATTCAAAGGAAAATCCGATTTGGCCCAGAGTTATCTGCAGAGTTATCCACAGACTTAGTGGACATGTTCAACCTTGTCACAGCCTGCCTGCTGTTGCAGCCGAACGGGAGAATCAGATCGCAGCGATGACGGACGAATCAGCCAGACCGCAGCAGGGTCACGAGGTGATCCAGAACTACCTCAAGACCATCGACACGTCGCCAGGCGTCTACCGGATGCTGGATGCGGAAAGCCGGGTGCTTTATGTCGGCAAGGCGCGCAATCTGCGGGCACGGGTTGGCAGCTATGCGCGGCCCACGGGCCATTCGCCGCGTATCGCGCGGATGATCGCCAACACGGCCTCGATGATGTTCCTGACCACCAGGACCGAGACCGAGGCGCTGCTGCTGGAGCAGAACCTGATCAAGCAGCTCAAGCCCAAGTTCAACGTGCTGCTGCGCGACGACAAGAGCTTTCCCAACATCCTTGTTACGACGGGGCACGATTTTCCGCAGATCAAGAAGCATCGGGGGGCGAAGAAGGAAAAAGGCGCCTACTACGGACCCTTTGCCAGCGCGGGGGCGGTGAACCGGACCCTGAACCAGCTTCAGCGGGTGTTCCTGCTGCGCGATTGTTCGGATTCGATGTTCGACAGTCGCACGCGCCCCTGTCTGCAGCACCAGATCAAGCGGTGCAGCGCGCCCTGCGTGGGCAAGATCAGCAGCGAGGACTATCGCCAGTCGGTGCGGGACGCGGAGCGGTTCCTGTCTGGCAAGACGACGGATATCCAGGCGCGGCTCGCCTCGGAGATGGCGGAGGCATCCGAGGCGATGGAATTCGAGCGCGCCGCCGCTCTGCGCGACCGGATCAAGGCGTTGACGCAGGTGCAGACGGCGCAGGGCATCAACCCCAAAGGGGTATCCGAGGCCGACATCATCGCGCTGCACATGGACGGCGGTCAGGCCTGCGTGCAGGTGTTCTTTATCCGGGCGAACCAGAACTGGGGCAACCGCGACTATTATCCGCGCGTGGGGGCGGATGTGGACGCGGCCGAGGTGCTGGAGGCGTTCATCGGCCAGTTCTACGACAGCCGGGAGCCGCCGCGCCAGCTGATCCTGAGCAACGAGATCGAAAACACCGATCTGATGGCGGATGCGCTGTCGGGCAAGCTGGGCCGCAAGGTGGAGCTTCTGGTGCCCAGGCGCGGCGAAAAGGCGGAACTGGTGGAGGGCGCGCTGCGCAATGCCCGCGAGAGCCTGGCGCGCAAGATGGCCGAGTCGGCGACGCAGGGAAAACTGCTGGAAGGCCTGGCCGAGGCTTTCGAGCTGCCGGGGCCGCCGCAGCGGATCGAGGTTTACGACAACTCCCACATTCAGGGCGCGCATGCGGTGGGCGCGATGATCGTGGCGGGGCCGGAAGGGATGATGAAGAACCAGTACCGCAAGTTCAACATCCGTGGCGAAGAGCTGACCCCCGGCGACGATTTCGGCATGATGAAGGAGGTGCTGCGGCGGCGCTTCAAACGGCTGATCAAGGAAGACCCGGAACGCCAGGACGGCCAGTGGCCGGAGCTGTTGCTGATTGACGGCGGCGCCGGGCAGGTGTCGGCGGTGGCGTCGATCATGCGCGAATACGGGGTCGAGGATATCCCGATGGTGGGGGTTGCCAAGGGCGTGGACCGCGACGCCGGCAAGGAGGAGTTTCACCGTGTCGGCAAGCGCCCGATGGCCCTGCGCCACAATGATCCGGTGCTCTATTTCGTGCAGCGGCTGCGCGACGAGGCGCACCGTTTCGCCATCGGCACGCACCGCGCGAAACGCGCGAAATCGGTCGGGGCCACGCCGCTGGACGATGTGCCGGGCGTGGGGGCCGCGCGCAAGCGGGCGCTGTTGGCGCACTTCGGCTCGGCCAAGGCGGTGGGGCGCGCGAACCTGAGCGATCTCAAGGCGGTCGACGGCGTGTCTGGCGCGTTGGCCGAGACGATCTATGCCTTTTTCCATGACCGGGGCTGATCCGAAGGTGCGGCCGCGCCGCACGCGAGTTTCTGCGATGCCGGGGGCGCTGTCGCCCGGTCCACTCGGGAGTGTTCAGGCGCGACCAGAGATGCGCGGTTGGTGCTTTCGCGCCATTCTCGGGCGGGTTAGGGTGCGACCATGAAGTGGAATCTGCCCAATGTTCTGACGTTGTTGCGTCTGGTGGCCGCGCCGGGTGTCGCGGTGATGTTCCTGTATTTCACCCGGCCCTATGCCGATTGGTTCGCGCTGTTGCTGTTCGTTTCCGCCGCGGTCACGGACTGGTTCGATGGCTATCTTGCCCGCGCCTGGAAGCAGGAGACCAAGCTGGGCACCATGCTGGACCCGATCGCGGACAAGGCGATGGTGGTGATCGCGCTGATGGTGATCATCGGCTTCTCCAGCTGGTCGCCGTGGCTGGTGTTGCCGGCCACGGTCATCCTGTTCCGAGAGGTCTTTGTGTCGGGCCTGCGGGAGTTCCTGGGCGACGTGGCGGGCACGCTGAAGGTGACGAAACTGGCCAAGTGGAAGACCACCTTGCAGATGATCGCCATCGCGGTGCTGTTCAGCCAGGGTGTCTTTGAGCATTATCTCGGCATGTCTGTCTTTGGCATGGACGAGAATTTGATTTCGGCCATCCTGAACGGCGAGGTCGAGGACGAGCTGGGCCTTTGGTGGAAGCTGGCCGGCATGGAATGGGCGGGGCGTATCGGGTTGGTGCTGCTGTGGGTCGCCGCGGCGCTGACGGCGATTACGGGGGCGGACTATCTGGCCAAGGCGATGCCGCATCTCAAGGAGAGCAAGTCATGAACGTGTTGTATTTCGCCTGGGTACGCGAACGGATCGGCCTGCCGCGAGAGAAGGTGGAGACGGGCGCGCGGACCGTGAACGAACTGGTGGCCGAATTGCGGGCCCGCGAGGCGCGTTATGCCGCCGCCTTTGAGGACCTGTCGGCGCTGCGCGTCGCGGTCGATCAGGAGCTTGCGGATTTCGATGCGCCGCTGGAGGGGGTGCGCGAGGTTGCGTTCTTTCCGCCGATGACCGGAGGCTGAAGGATGCGTGTATCGGTACAGTCCGACCCTTTCGATCTGGGCCGTGAGGTTGCGGATTTTTCCGCAGGCCGGGCCGATATGGGGGCGATCGTCACCTTTACCGGGGTGGTCCGCGACCTGCCGGGCGACCCGTTGGAGGTGATGGAGATCGAGCATTACCCCGGCATGACCGAAACCGCGCTGCGCGATATGGCGCAGCAGGCGGTGACGCGGTTCAATCTGGGCGATGCGCTGGTGATCCACCGGTTCGGCGCGTTGAAACCCGGTGAGATGATCATGATGGTCGCGACTGCCGCCCCGCACCGCAGGGATGCCTTCGCGGCGGCGGAATTCCTGATGGACTACCTCAAGTCCCGCGCGCCGTTCTGGAAGCGCGAAGTGACGGCGCAGGGCGGCGACTGGGTCGCGGCAAAGGATGAGGACGAGGCGGCGCTGGACCGTTGGACCTGACACCCTGACACCCTGCGGTTTGACCCATATCAAGGTTGCGCGGCATGGCCGTGCTATGATGCTGGCGAACAAACAGGAGGATTCAAGATGATCACGTCCATAGTTGTCGGTTTCGACGGGTCCGAGGCGGCGGAACGCGCCCTGAAGATGGGCTGCGCGCTGGCGCTGAAATTCGACGCGCGGCTTGAAATCTGCCATACGCCGCTGGAAGAGACCGTGACATTCGCCGCCGAGGCGATTTCGGGTTTCTACGTGGGACCGACGGCGGCCCACGACGAGATGCTGCGCGAAGCGGCGCTGAAGGTTGCGGAACGCGCGCGGAGCATCGCGGCGGAGGCCGGTATGCCCGATGTGGAGGTCCACATCGGCCACGGCATTCCGGCAGAGAACGTGCTGGCCCGCGCCCAGGCGGCCAAGGCGGATCTTATCGTGACCGGCCGTAGGGGCCTGGGGGCGGTGAAGGGGCTGTTTCTGGGATCGACCTCGCAAGAGATCAGCAAAAGCGCGGAATGTGCCGTGATGACGGTGGCCTGACGCAGCGGCGACCGGTGGCCGGTCAGCCGGCCTGCTGCCGGTCGATGTAGGCGCGCATTTCCTCGGCTTCGTGCCGGGCGTCGCGCAGCCCGTCCATGGCCGCGCGCAGTTCCGCCTCGGTCTGGGCCAGCTGGTTTGTCAGTTCGGCCTCACGCTGCTGCAGGTAGGTGATCGCCTGATCGCGCGTCTCTTCGGCCTCGTGCAGTTCCTGGCTCATCTTGTCGAGCTGCGCCACATCGCCCGCCGCGACGCGGGTGAACCGGTGCAGCAGCCAGTTCGCGAACCACCCCAGGCAGAACGCCACGAACAGGATGATCGCGGTGGCGAGGACGAATTCAGTTCTGCTCATCGGTGGGGCCTTCTTCGACTTGATCCACCTCTGTATCGCCCGATTGGGCCAGGGATTCCAGCGTTGTTTGCCCGGGAAGCTCGACCGTATCGGGGCGCATCAGGCGAAATTCGATGCGGCGGTTGGCCTCGCGTCCCGCTTCGGTCTTGTTGTCGGCGACGGGGTTTTCCTCGCCGTAGCCTTTGGCGGTGAAAGAGCCGGTCAGCACCCGGCGTGCGCGCAATTCGTTCAGCACCGATTCAGCACGCGACTGGGACAGGGCCAGGTTCATCGATTCGCGGCCCTGGCTGTCTGTATAGCCCTGGATTTCCAGTGGCAGGTCGCCGCAGCGTTTCAGGATCTCGGCGATGTCGTCCATGGTGCCCAGTGCACTGGCGTCGATGGTGGCGCTGCCCGGTTCGAAATTGATCTTGGACACGCTGACCACCTCGGCGATCTCGGCCTCGCATTCGTCAGGGGTCGGCAGGCCAAGCACCGGGTCCAGCTTTTCCTGGTAGTTCACGTCGATGTCGTATTCCGCGCCTTCGCCCAGCTTGTCGGACAGCAGGGAGGCGATTTCGGTGCTGGCATCGGGGTTGCCGGTGTTGCCGGTGACGGACAGGGTATCGGGGGTCACGGTGATGGCGCCGTTGGACAGGGCCGCCAGCGCCTCCAGCCCGGTCAGGACGCGCGGCGCCCAGCTGTCGGGCAGGTCTTCGTCGATGCGGGCGGCCATGTACACCTTCTCGGATCCGAAGCGCGCCTTGGCATAGCTGTCGGCCAGTTCGCGCAGGGCGGCATCGGTGACACGGCCCCGCAGCTGCACCTGGCCCTCCGGGCTGAGGGTGGCGAGGAACTCCGGCGGGCCTGCGTTGGGGTCCTCGACCTCGGGCAGTTTCGCAGACAGGGCAAAGACCTCGGGCAGGGAGGTCTCCAGTTCGCCGACCACGGTGTCGAACAGGTCCTGGTCGATTCCGGGTTGTGCGATCAGCGTCATGTCCGCATCGGCCAGCGTGACCGATCCGCCCTCCAGCCGGCGGACGGCGTCGATGCCTTGCAGCACCGCTTCGGACCAGTTCGGACTGGGCACGCCAAGGCCCACGGTGCAGCGGCTGTTCGCCGGAGCGCCCGCGCGTTCGCCCGCGGCCAGGATACGGGCCCGCGCGGCGTCGGTATCGGCGGCACAGGCGTCGAAGCGGGCGCCGTCGGCGTCGACTTCGAAGCGCATCGTGAAGGGGGTGATGACCGGGCGGGGGGCCGAAATGTCGAGCGTCAGTTTCAACGCGGGCGGCGCGGCGCGCTTGAGCCTGGTTTCCATCTCGGCCTTGGCTTCCGGGCTGTCGGCCATGGCGGTGATGTAGACGCGCCCCGCCTCGATCGACGCTTTCGCGCGGGGCAGTTCCGCAATGGCGTTGATCGCAAAGCTCAGGGCGTCTTCCCAGCCGGGCGGGGCGGGATAGTCGGCCTGCTCCAGCAGGTCGGCGACCTCGCTGCCGCCGGACAGTTTCGTGAACCGGGCGATCGCCGCTTCGCGGTCGGTGGAGGTCGGGATCAGACCGATGATGGAGATGCCGCTGTCGTTGCGCAGTACCTCGGCAGAGAAGCGCGGCGGGGCCATGGCGGCCTGGGCCTCGACCTTCATGTCGTCGATCACGCGGGCGGCGTCGACGACGGAGCCTGCCGCGCTCAGGGCGCGAAAGCGGACCGCCTCGGTCGGTGCCATGCCGGACAGTGTGACCTGAAGCCCGTTCGCCTGCACCTCCGCCCATGTCATGCCCTGGTCGTCCAGCGCGTCCCGAACTCCGATTTCCGACGTTTCCTCGATCAGCTTGACCGAGAAATTCGCGGCCACGAGGGCGACCACGGCGGCGGCGACGAAGGTCATTGTGATGATCAGGACGGCAGACAGGCGCATGGTTCTTCTTCGTGATCGTGAACGCTGCCGTCTTGATACGCGCCGGGGGCGGGGGGTGCAATCATGCGAGCAGCGCCACGCCGAAGAACAGCAGCGGGATCATGCCAGTGTCGCGGTTGGCGCGAAACAATTGCAGCATCTTCGGGGAGTTGTTCAGATCCAGCCCCCGCAGCTGCCAGGCCATGTGCCAGCCCATCGCCCAGGGACCGGCCAAGGCCAGAACCAGCGCCAATACGGAGGCGTTCGGAAGTGCTGCGAAAATCACGGCGAGGCCCATCAGCCCGACGGTCGCCGCGAGAAACCGGCGCAGCCACTGGGGGCTCTGGTCGCCGAAAAGCCGGGCGGTGGATTTGACGCCGATCAGGGCGTCGTCCTCGGCGTCCTGGTGGGCATATATCGTGTCGTAGAACAGCGTCCAGGCCATCCCCGCGACGTAGAGCAGCAGGGCGGGCGATTCCAGTCGCCCGGTGTGGGCGGTCCAGACCAGCAGCGCCCCCCAGTTGAAGGCGAGCCCGAGGAAGATCTGCGGCCACCAGGTGAATCGCTTGGCGAAGGGGTAGACCGTGACCGGCAGCAGCGCCAGAAGCCCCAGCCCGATGGCGGCCCAGTTGAAGGTAAAGAGGATACAGGCGGCCAGCAGCGCCTGAAGCACCATCCAGGCCAGGGCCTGCCGGACCGAGACCTGCCCCGACGGGATCGGCCGGGACCGGGTGCGCGCCACCTTGTCGTCGATGTCGCGGTCGGTGATGTCGTTCCAGGTGCAGCCCGCGCCCCGCATCAGGAAGGCGCCGATGCCGCAGCCGGCGAAGATCCACAGGTCCTCCCACCGGGGCGACTGGTCGTGCAGGATCGCCAGCGCCAATCCCCACCAGCAGGGCAGCAGCAACAGCCAGGTGCCGATGGGCCGGTCGGCGCGCGACAGGCGCAGGTAGGGGCGCAGGCCCGCGGGGGCGTAGCGGTCCACCCAATTGTCGGGCGGCGCGTCGGCGACGGTCCCGGTGTCGGGCGACTGTGCGTCCGGGGCATCTGGCGCGGCGGGCTGGTCTTGCATATATGGACCTCATGAGTGCGAAGATCAGGCTGTATGTAGATCACCCCTTGGGGGCGGGGCAAACGGTTCCTTTGGACCGGGGGCAGGCGCATTATCTCTTTGGTGTCATGCGTCAGGCCGTGGGCGGCCGGGTGGCGCTGTTCAACGGGCGCGACGGTGAATGGCTGGCCGAGGTGGCGCGGGCGGGAAAACGCGACGGGGAGCTGACCTGTCTGGAACAGAGCCGTCCGCTGCAGATGCCTCCGGACCTTTGGCTGTGTTTCGCGCCGATCAAGAAGGCGCGCACCGATTTCATCGTGGAAAAAGCCGCCGAGATGGGGGCCGCGCGCATCGTGCCGGTGATGACGGAATTCACCAATGCGGGGCGGGTCCAGACCGACCGGCTTCAGGCGCATGCGGTGGAGGCGGCGGAGCAATGCGGCGGCACCTTTGTGCCCGACGTGGCGGAGCCGGTACGCCTGGACCGGTTGCTGGATGGCTGGGACGATGCCCGGCATCTGATGTTCTGCGACGAGGCGCTGGCGGTTCAGGGCGGCGGGGCCGCGCTGAAGGCGCGGGGGCCCTGGGCCATTCTGATCGGGCCCGAGGGCGGCTTTTCCGAGAAGGAACGCGCACGGCTGGCCCGGCTGGAAGCGGCGGTTGCGGTGCGTCTGGGCCCGCGCATCCTGCGGGCGGATACGGCGGCGGTGGCGGCCCTCACGCTCTGGCAGCAGGCGTTGGGCGACTGGGACTGAGGGCGGTCTGGTGTATTTTTGGAACAATGAAACAGAAGGGTCCGCGTCATGAGATTTCTGCGCCCGGAGGCGACGGAGGCGCTGTGGCGCTGGCGCGAGGTGATCGCAGGGGCGGCGCTGGGGCTGACCGGGCTGTGGCTTGTGGCGGGGCCGGGGTTTCTGCTGGCCATTGTGGGATACCCGCTGATCGCGGGGGGGGCGGCGCTGTCCTGGATCGGCGTGCAGCGGCTGCGGTTCCGCATGGGGCGTGACGGGCCGGGGGCGGTGCAGGTGGACGAGGGTGAGGTGACTTATTTCGGCCCGCTTACCGGTGGCACGGTGGCGCTGCGCGAGCTGGTCAGCCTGCGGCTGGAGCGCAACATGTATCCGGCGCACTGGCGGCTTGACCAGTCGGGGCAGGCGCCGCTGCTGATCCCGGTCAACGCGGCGGGGTCGGGGGCCTTGTTCGATGCTTTCGCCACGCTGCCCGGCATCCGCACGGAGCGGATGCTGAGCGAGTTGCGGGCTGGCGGGGTCGAGTCCGTGGTGATCTGGCACCGCACTCCGGCGACGCCGCAGGTGCGGGTGCTGCATTGACACGCCTTGCCTGATCGCCCATCCCTGACCTTTCAAATACCTTGTTGCGGAGCCTTCACCAATGTCTATTCCACAGTCCGGCGGCGGCCCCATCGAGCGCCACGAGCAACTGGCCGAATACCTCGCGGCGGGCTGCAAGCCCAAGGACCAGTGGCGGATCGGCACCGAGCATGAGAAATTCGGCTACTGCAAGGACACCCACAAGCCGCTGCCCTACGAGGGCGACCGGTCGATTCGGGTGATGCTGGAGGGGCTGCGCGACCGCCACGGCTGGGCCCCGGTGGAAGAGGGCGGCAAGCTGATCGGCCTGGAGAAGGACGGCGCCAATGTGTCGCTGGAGCCGGGGGGCCAGCTGGAGCTGTCCGGCGCGCCGGTGGAGACCATTCACGAGACCTGCGACGAGGTGAACAACCACCTGCGCGAGGTCAAGGACGTGGCCGATGAGATCGGTGTCGGTTTCATCGGGCTGGGGGCCGCGCCGGAGTGGACCCACGACCAGATGGACCTGATGCCCAAGGGGCGTTACAAGCTGATGAATGACTACATGGGCCGGGTCGGCACCATGGGGCGCATCATGATGCGGCGCACCTGCACCGTGCAGGTGAACCTGGACTTCGGGTCCGAGGCCGACCTGGTGCAGAAGATGCGTGTGGCGCTGGCGTTGCAACCGGTGGCGACGGCGCTGTTTGCCAATTCTCCTTTCTTTGAGGGCCGGGTGAACGGCTACAAATCCCTGCGCAGCCGGGTCTGGCGCGATCTTGATGCCTCGCGCACCGGCATGCTGCCGTTTGTCTTCGAGGAGGGTTTCGGCTTTGAGGCCTGGGCGGAGTATGCGCTGGATGTGCCGATGTATTTTGTCTATCGCGACGGGCAGTACATTGATGCCCTGGGGATGTCGTTCCGCGATTTCCTGGCCGGCAGGCTGCCCGCTCTGCCGGGCGAGACCCCGACCCTGAGCGATTGGGCGGATCATCTGACCACCGCCTTTCCCGAGGCGCGGATGAAGAAGTTCATCGAGATGCGCGGTGCGGATGGCGGCCCGTGGCGGCGGCTTTGCGCGCTGCCTGCGTTCTGGGTGGGGCTGATGTACGATCAGACGGCGCTGGACGGGGCATGGGATCTGGTCAAGAGCTGGACGGCGGCACAGCGCGACGGGCTGCGGGTTGCCGCCAGCATCGAGGGGCTGCAGGCGGAGGTGCAGGGCATTCGTCTGCACGACATCGCCCGGGAGGCGCTGGCGCTGTCCGAGGCCGGGCTGAAGGCCCGTGCCCGGGCCGGTGCCGGTGGTCTGGTGCCGGACGAGACCCACTTTCTGAACGCGTTGAAGGACAGCGTGGAAAGCGGCAAGACCCCCGCCGATGAACTGCTGGATGCCTATCACGGCCCCTGGGACAAGGACCTGAGCCGGATCTACGCGGACTTCAGCTACTGACAGTGCCGGGCCGGAGGGGCGCGATCCGGCCTGACCTTTCTGCGTCAAAGTCCGCGCGAAAAAACGGGCCGGGGCCGCCGCGCTGGTGCAGAACCGCTCCCGGGGGCAGAGGGTATCAGGGCCGGTCCGGGGCGAAATCGCGCAGGAATGCGATGACCTTGTCGGCGGGCATCTCGCAGGGAAACAGGCGCGGGCCTGTGCCGAGGTCATAAAGGTTCATGCTGATGTAATCGCTGCCGCCCAGTTCTTCGGCCACCAGCTTGATCGACCGGCCGCCGTTGAAGGTGGTCTTGCTGGCGATATAGGCGCGCCCCCGGGCGCGGCCGCGCAGGGTGCCTTCGGGCAGTGCCCGCAGCAGACCCGCGACGTCGGGGGGAGGGGTCACGCGGCCCTGCCGATCCTCGGTTCGGTGCCGGCCTTGATGCGCTTGATGTTGCCGCGGTGCCGCCAGAAGATCAGCAGGGTCAGAACCGCCCCCAGCAGCAGCGCGTTTCCGGCGCCGAACAGCACCATCAGGAAGGTCGAGACGGAGCCGGCAGCCAATGCCCCGACAGAAGAGATGCGGCTGGTCAGCGCCCCGATCAGCCAGGCCACGCAGCAGCCCAGTCCCACGGGCCAGACCAGCGCCAGCACGATGCCGAGGAAGGTCGCGACGCCCTTGCCCCCGTTGAACCGCAGCCAGACGGGGTAGCAATGGCCCAGCATCGCCATCAGCCCCGCGACCTGGGCCGCGTCCTCGGCCGCCATGGCGCGTGCCAGCAGGACCGCGACCGCGCCCTTGGCCCCGTCGAGCAGCAGGGTCAGCGCGGCGGCGGTCTTGTTGCCGGTGCGCAGCACGTTGGTCGCGCCGATGTTGCCGGACCCGATCTTGCGCAGATTGCCCAGTCCCATCGCGCGGGCCAGCACCATGCCAAAGGGGATGGACCCCAGCAGGTAGCCGATCACGCCCCAGAGGATCAGGAGGGCGGCGGAGCTTTCTATGACTGGCATCAGGGGGCCTCGAATACGCAATTGCCTGCAACGTAGGTTTGCAGGACCTTACCTTGCATCCGCGCCCCGTCAAACGGGGTGTTGCGCGATTTTGACCGCAACGTCGCGCGGTCCAGTACAAAGGGCGCATCGGCGTCGAACAACACGAGGTCGGCGGGCGCACCCGCCTGCAGGCGTCCGCCGGGCAGGTTCAGCCGTTTCGCCGGGTTCAGCGACAGGGCACGCCAGAGCGTCGGCAGGTCCATCGTCCCGGCGTGGACCAGCCGCAGGGCGGCGGGCAGCAGTGTTTCCAGCCCCACGGCACCGGAGGCCGCCTCTTCGAACGGCAGGCGCTTTGATTCCTCGTCCTGCGGGGTGTGCATCGAACAGATGATGTCGATCAGCCCTGATGCGACGGCCTCGGCCACGGCCAGCCGGTCGTCCTCGTCCCTGAGCGGCGGCTTGAGCTTGAAGAAGGTGCGGTAGTCCGCCACGTCGAGGGCGTTCAGGGTCAGGTGGTGGATGCCGACGCCCGCGGTGATGTCGAGCCCGTTGCGCTTGGCCCGTTCCAGTGCGGGCAGGGCGCGGGCGGTGGTGATCTGGTCTGCGTGATACCTTGCGCCGGTCATCTCGATCAGGGCGATGTCGCGGTCCAGACCCATGCGTTCGGCCATCGGTGACACAGCGGGCAAACCGCGCAGCGAGGCGAACTTGCCCGAAGTGGCGGCGGCGCCCGCGCTGAGCACCGGTTCCTGCGGGTGGGCGATCACCAGCGCGCCGAGGCTGGCAGCATAGCTCAGCGCGCGGGAAAACACCTTGGTGTTCGTGATCACATGATCGCAATCGGTGAACGCGGCGGCGCCCGCGTCCATCAGAAACCCGATCTCGGTCATTTCCTGGCCCGCGCGCCCCTTGGTCAGGGCGGCCATGGGGATCACGTTGACCGGCGCTGCTTCGTTTGCGCGGCGGGTGACGAATTCCAGCACCTCGGGGCTGTCGATGGCCGGGGTGGTATCGGGACGGGTGAGCATCGTGGTGACGCCGCCCGCCGCCGCCGCGAGGCCGGCGGAGCGGTAGCTTTCCTTGTGCCGTTCGCCCGGTTCGCAGACCTTCACGCCGAGATCGACGATGCCCGGCGCGAGGAACCGACCCCCGCAGTCGACGACCCTGGCGTCCTGTGCGGGTATGGAATCGGCAGACAGGCTGTCGATCACGCCGTTGCGGACGATCAGCGAACCGCGGGTCACTTTGCCCGCTTCGGGGTCGACGAGCTGCGCATTGATGAAGTGCAACGTCATGGCGGTCTTTCGGCAGTTGGGTCGGGCGTGTCTTGCCTTAAATCCCGGTCTGAACCAAGGGGCAACTTTGACGGATGTCCTCAGCCAGAGGTCCCGCCCCGGCGTGCGGCGTCGATTGCCTCTGCGGTCTTGCGCGGGAACGGCAGGTTTCCGATTGCAATGCGCTGACCCGAGGTCAGTTCCAACACCACGTGGCCGCCCATGCGGGTGAAGACGCGGTCGATTTCGGCCAGAGGGATCTGCGCGCTGCCTTCGGCACCTTCGTGGATCAGGTGGCCTTCGTCGAGATGCCAGCGGTCGTATTTCGACGCCCGCCAGCGCAGCGCGTCGTCGAAGAGGAACCCGGCGGTGAGCAGGAGCGCAGTGGGAGGAAGCCAGAGCGCCGGCAGATCGACGAAGAGGGACAGCGCAATGCCCAGGGCCAGCAGGATGACGAAGGTGACGCCCGCATTGATCGCCGCGCGGCGGATGAAGACGGCGCGCTGCGGCGCCCAGCTGAGCCTTGGCGTCATCCCGCGATCCAGACCATCAGGGCGACCACGCCGAACGCCACCAGCAACGCCACCATCGCGACGCGGCCTGACATCTTGGGATCTGGTTCGGGTTCTTGCATGATTTTCCCTAACACCGGATCGCGGCGGAGGAAAGCGGCGCGGTCCCCGCCGGGAAGGGCCCGCGCGGGTGGCCGGTGTCGATGTGTATTTTGGGAACAATGAAACGCAGGATGGTGCTCCGGCCCGAGGGCGCGTTCCTGTCAGGTCAGGACCCACCAGGCGGTCAGCGCGACCAGCACGACCAGCCCCAGGACGACCATCGCGCCGCCGGGTCTGCCCCGCACGGGCTGAGGCGGCTCGATGGTCGGGGTGCCGGAGTAGGGTTGCGCCGATGCCGCGTCCAGATCCGCCCGGGCGGCCTCGGGCCGCGTCTGGTGGTAGGTGCCGATCAGCGTCAGTTCGGGCGTCGGCATGAATTCGACCTTCTGCCCTTCGAAGCCGCTGGAGTAGATCAACAGGACCCAGCCATCGAGCGCCTTGAGCCTTGCCCGGTCGCGGGACAGCTCCGCTTCCTCGACATCGACGCCGTCGCGGAGGTAGCCGTACAGGCCGATATCGGCGAGGTCGTCTATCCGGAGCACTTCGATGCCGCGGGGGTCCAGTTTCTCCAGACCCAGGGCATCGCGCTGGCCCTTGCGGCTGTTGCGCAGCGACTGCGCCTGATCCGACGACATCGACAGGCTGAAGACCCGCACCACGCCGTTTTCATGCGCGGGAACGGTGATGGTTGTCATCTCGTCGGTATCCGTCGTGGCATCGGGGGTATGTGTGCTGCGTTCCATACTGACAAACGCTGCCCGCCGGGGAATGGTTCGCGCACCTGCTACGAAACCTGCCGGATCGGCGACTTTCGCCGGTTTCGCGCCAGCAGGTCCATTGCCGCCATGCGGACCGCGACGCCCATTTCCACCTGATCCTGGATCACGCTGCGGTTGATATCGTCCGCGAGCGTGCCATCGATTTCCACCCCGCGGTTCATCGGACCCGGGTGCATGACGATGGCGTCCGGGGCGGCGTGCGCGAGCTTTTCGGCGTCGAGGCCGTACCGGTGATAATACTCCCGCTCGGAGGGGATGAAGCCGCCGTCCATCCGCTCTTTCTGGAGCCGCAGCATCATCACCACGTCCACGTCGTGCAGGCCCTGCGCCATGTCGTCGAAGACCTCGACCCCGAAGTCGGCCACGCCCGCGGGCATGAGGGTCGGGGGGCCGATCAGCCGGATCCGGTTCTCCATCTTGCCCAGCAGCAGGATGTTCGACCGCGCGACGCGGGAATGCGCGATGTCGCCGCAGATGGCGATGGACAGACGATGCAACCGTCCCTTGGCGCGGCGGATCGTCAGCGCGTCCAGCAGCGCCTGTGTGGGGTGTTCATGGCGTCCGTCGCCCGCGTTCAGGACCGCGCAGTTCACCTTCTGCGCCAGCAGGTCCACAGCGCCCGACTGCGGGTGGCGGACCACCAGCAGGTCGGGGTGCATGGCGTTGAGGGTCATGGCGGTGTCGATCAGGGTTTCGCCCTTTTTGATGGACGACGCCTGCATCGCCATGTTCATCACATCCGCGCCCAGCCGTTTGCCCGCGATTTCAAAGCTTGCCTGGGTGCGCGTGGAGTTTTCGAAGAACATGTTGACCTGCGTCAGCCCCGACAAGGCATCGGCGTGTTTGTCGGGCTGGCGGTTCCGCTCCGCGTAGGTATCGGCGAGGTCGAGAAGGGTGGTGATGTCGGCCTGCGACAGATGCTCGATCCCGAGCAGGTGGCGGTGGGGGAAGGACATGGCGGCGCCTCTCGTCGGTGTCGGGTCCTTATAGGGGCGCGGGGGGGCGGGCGGCAAGGTGGGGATTTAGCTTGGCCCGGGCAGGGCGTAGGATACGGGCATGGAATCATCCGGGTATCATCACGACCTCGCGCTGCTGGAGTGGCAGATCGAACTTGGCGCCGCCGAGGCCATCGGCGACGGGCCGGTCAACCGCTACGAGGTGCCCGCGACGATGGAGAAGCCGAAGGCGGCTCAGCCGGCGCCCCCGGTGGCGGGTGCTACTGCCGCTCCGGCGGCGAAGGTCGATCCCGTGGCGGTGGCGGAACAGGCCGCCGCCGGGGCCGCGACGCTGGAGGACCTGCGCGCGGCGATGGCGGCGTTCGAGCATTGCGAGCTGAAGAAGGGCGCGCGCAATCTTGTCTTCAGCGACGGGATACCGGGTGCGCGGGTCATGCTGGTGGGCGAGGCGCCGGGCCGGGACGAGGACCGGGCGGGCAAGCCCTTTGTCGGCAAGGCGGGACAGCTGCTGGACCGGATGCTGGCGGCCATCGACATGGGCCGCGACCGGGCGGATGCGCCGGTCTACATCACCAATGTCCTGCCCTGGCGGCCGCCGCAGAATCGCGACCCCAAGCCGGTCGAGATTGCGATGATGAAACCCTTTCTGCTGCGCCACATCGCACTGGCACAGCCGCAGGTGCTGGTGATCGTCGGCAACTGGTCCTGCCAGGCGCTGCTGGGCAAACGTGGCATCACCCGGTTGCGCGGCGCATGGACAGAGGCCGCCGGGTTGCCTGCGCTGCCGATTTTCCATCCCGCCTACCTGCTGCGCTCGCCCGAGTTCAAACGCGAGGCCTGGGCTGACCTGCTGTCGCTGAAGGCGAAGCTGGCGGATGGTTGATCCCTTGACCCTGCTGGCGTTTGTGCCCGCCGCGCTGGCGCTGAACCTGACGCCGGGGGCGGACATGATGTTCTGCCTTGGCCAGGGGCTGCGGTCCGGACCCAGAGCTGCCGGGGCGGCGAGCGCGGGCATTTCCGCAGCCTGCATGGTGCATGTGATGCTGGCGGGGCTGGGGCTGGGGGCGGTTATGGCCGCCTTGCCCTGGGCGCTTGAGGTGATCCGCTGGATCGGCGTCGCCTATTTGTTGTGGCTGGCTGTGCAGACCCTGCGGCACAGCCAGACGGCACGGGACAATGCGCGCGCCTTTGGCGTCTGGCAGGCGTTCCGCACCGGGTTCTACGTGAACCTGAGCAATCCCAAGGTGATCCTCTTTGTGCTGGCTTTCGTGCCGCAGTTCGTGCGCCCCGATGCGGGACCCGTGCTGGGGCAATTCCTTGTCTTCGGTGCGGTGCTGGGACTGGGCGGGTTTGTGATCAACGCGGGCGTTGGCGTTTTCGCGGGCACGCTGGGCCGCAGGCTGGCACGCGGGGGGCGGGCGCTGGGCTATCTCAGCGCGGGCATCTTTGTCGCGCTGGCGGCGCGGCTGGCAATAATGGAGCGGGTATGAGCCGGATCGACGACAGCAAGGCATTCATCCCGGTACGCATCGCGGTGATGACGGTATCGGATACGCGGACGCTGGCCGAAGACCGGTCGGGTGACGTGCTGGTTGGCCGGATCGAGGCCGCGGGGCATCTGGTGGCGGACCGCCGGATCATCCGCGACGAGCGGGCCGAGATCGCGGACCAGCTGCGCGCCTGGTGCGCGGACGAAAAGGTGGATGTCGTGATCAGCACCGGGGGCACGGGGCTGACCGGTCGCGACGTGACGGTGGAGGCGCACCGCGACGTCTATGAAAAGGAGATCGACGCCTTCGGCACGGTCTTTACCATCGTGTCGATGAACAAGATCGGCACCTCCGCCGTGCAGAGCCGTGCCACCGCAGGGGTGGCGAACGGCACTTACCTGTTTGCGCTGCCCGGCTCTCCCGGGGCCTGCAAGGACGCCTGGGACGAGATACTGGTCCGGCAGCTGGACTACCGCCACCGCCCCTGCAATTTCGTCGAGATCATGCCAAGGCTGGACGAGCACCAGCGCCGGAAGTGACGCGGCGCGGCGGAGTTTTGCAAAACTCCGGTGAAATTCTTTTGAAAGAATTTCCGCGACAGGGTCAGAAGGTCTGGTCGTAGTCACCCACGCCGGGTTCGGTGCGGATCACGTCGTCCAGCTCGGCAAAAATGCGGCGCAATTCGTCTTCGGAGTCGGGGCTTTCGCAGACCACGACCAGGTTCGGCGTGTTCGACGATGCCCGCACCAGTCCCCAGGCGCCGTTGTCCAGGATCACCCGTGCGCCGTTCACCGTGACCACCTGATCCACCTTGCGGCCCGCCAGCACGTCCAGGGTCGTCAGTTTCTGCACGATCCGGTCGAGAATTTCGTATTTCTCTGTGTCCGGGGCAAAGGGTGACATGGTTGGCGTGGCCCAGGTCCGGGGCAGGGCGCGGCGCAGGTCCGACATGGACTTTTCGGGGTTGCGGTCCATCAGCTTGCAGATTTCCACCGCCACCCGCATGCCGCAGTCGTAGCCGCGCCCGATCGGTTCGGCCAGAAAGTAATGCCCCGATTTTTCGAAACCGGCCAGCGCGCCAAGCTCCTTGACCCGGCGTTTCATGTGGCTGTGGCCGGTCTTCCAGTAGTCCGCCTTGATCCCGTGTTTCAGCAATTCGGGGTCCGAGGCGAACAGGCCGGTGGATTTCACATCCGCCACAAAGGTCGCGCCGGGATGCAGGCTGGCCAGGTCGCGGGCCAGGATCACCCCGACCTTGTCGGCAAAGATCTCTTCGCCTTCGTCGTCGACCACGCCGCAGCGGTCGCCGTCGCCGTCGAACCCCAGCGCCAGGTCCGCACCCGAGGCTTTGACCGATGCGGCCATGTCATGCAGCATTTCCATCGCTTCGGGGTTCGGATTGTAATGCGGAAACGTATAATCGAGCCGGTTGTGGCTTTCTACGACCTCCACGCCCATGCGGCGGAAGAGTTCGGGCGCAAAGGCCGAGGCGGTGCCGTTGCCGGTGGCGCAGACCACCTTGAGCGGTCGGGTCATCTTGAAGTCGCCCACAAGGTCGTCGAGATAGGCCTCGCGCACGCCGTGGACGAATTCGTAACCGCCGCCGTCGCGCGGTTGGCCTTCGCCGTTCAGCACGATGTCGCGCAGCTCGCTCATCTCGTCCGGGCCGTGGGTCAGTGGCCGTTCAAAGCCCATCTTGACCCCGGTCCAGCCGTTGGGGTTGTGGCTGGCCGTGATCATGGCCACGGCAGGGGCGTTCAGGTGGAACTGGGCGAAATAGGCCATGGGCGACAGCGCCGGGCCGATGTCGCGCACCTGGATGCCCGCCTGCATCAGGCCCAGCATCAGCGCGTTCTTGATCGACAGGGAATAGTCCCGATAGTCGTTGCCGACCGCGATCACCGGTTCGATCCCGCGGCGGTGCATCTGGGTCCCGAGACCAAGGCCAAGGGCCGTGACGCCCGGCAGGTTGATGTCGTCAGGGTATTTCCAGCGCGCGTCGTATTCGCGAAAACCGGTGGGCGCGATCATCGCGTCGCGCAGGAATTCCCAGGTGTTGGGTGTGACTGTGGGGGCAGGGCGAGACATGGTTCAGATCGCCACCGGATTGTCTTTGGCCAGCGCGTCGAACCGCATCAGCGTCTGGATCAGCGCCGGCATCTGGTCGAGGTAGACCATGTTCGGCCCATCGCTGGGGGCGTTGTCGGGGTCTTCGTGGGTTTCCAGGAACACCGCCGCCACACCGATGGCCACCGCCGCCCGCGCCAGTACCGGCGCGAATTCGCGCTGCCCGCCCGATGACGTGCCCTTGCCGCCCGGAGAGGCCACGGCATGGGTTGCATCCATCACCACCGGATAGCCCGTCTGCGCCATCTGGGGCAGGCCGCGCATGTCGGTAACAAGCGTGTTGTAGCCAAAGGAGGTCCCGCGTTCGGTCAGCAGGATCTTCTCGTTTCCGGTCGATCTGATCTTGTCGACGATATTGCCCATCTCCCACGGGGCGAGCCACTGGCCCTTTTTGACGTTCACCGCCTTGCCGGTCTTTCCGGCGGCCAGCAGCATGTCGGTCTGGCGGCAGAGAAAGGCTGGGATCTGCAGGATGTCCACGACCGACCCCGCGACTTCGCATTGGTCTTCGGAGTGAACGTCGGTCAGCACCGGAACTTTGTTGGCGCGCGCGACCGATTCCAGTACCTTCAGCCCCCGGTCGATGCCCAGCCCCCGTTTGCCCGAAAGCGATGTGCGGTTCGCCTTGTCGTAGCTGGCCTTGAACACGTATTGCGCACCGGCCGCGGCGCAGGCGTCTTTCATTTTGCCCGCGATCATCTGGGCGTGATCCTCGGATTCCAGCTGGCAGGGGCCCGCAATGACCGTAAGGGGCCGGTCATTGCCGATTAGAAGGTCGCCGATCTGGACGTGGGTCATGAAGTTACCTGTTCTCTGAGGATCGCTGCTGTCAGGGACAGCATGAGGTAGATGCCTGCAAAGATCAGGAATGCCAAGATCGTGTTCTCGAATTTGCGCGGATAGGTGGGTTCCTGCGGGGCAACGGGTTCGACCGCGACCGTCAGGTAGCGCACCTGGCGATTGGCCTCGGAGCGCGCCGCCTCCAGCCCGGTCTGCGCCAGTTGCAGGTTGGCGTCCGCCGCGACGAGGTCGGCCTGGGCCAGTTGCAGTTCGACCGCTTTCTTCGCCAGTGAATTTTCGCCCTGGGTGGCAGAGTTCAGCCTGTCGTTCAGCTTGTCCAGCTGGTCCTTGATGCGCCGCACGTCCCCCTGCGCGCCGTCCACCTTGGCCCTGTTGGGCCGGACGTTGTCCAGCAGCGCGGCCAGTTCCAGTTCCTTTTCGATCAGCAGCCCCTCGTAGGTGGTGATCTGGCTGCGGATCGCGACGATCTCGGCCTCGGGGTCGACGCCGTTCTGCACCTGCAGCTCGATCAACCGCTGCTGCACCTCGCGGCGATTCTGTTGCGCCAGGTCCAGCCCTTCGACCGCGTCTGCCATCCCGTCCTCGCGCTTTTTCTTGGACAGGTTGTTCACGCGTTCCTCGGCATATTCCAGCAGGTGGCGCGAAAAGTCGGTCGAAACCTCCGGATCGGCGGCCACAACTTCCATGCGGATCACGCCTTCGGTCGGGTCATAGCCGATCTTCACGTTCTTCTTGTAGATCTTGTAGGCTTCCTCGTTCGTGGCGTCTTCGGTCAGACGCTGGATCGGATCAATATCCTCGTCCGAGAAGTGGGCCTTGAAGCCGACGTCCTGGTCCAGGCGCAGCATGGCATCCTTGGACTGCAGGTAGGCCTGGGTTGCGATGCTGTCCTGCGAGTTTGCGAATTGCGTGGGCAGCAGCCCGCCAAACGGACTGGTGCTGGTGCCTTCGGACTGGATCAGCATGAACTGGCTGTTGGTCGCGTACATCGGGGTCGCGACCTTGTAGAAATAATAGCCTGCGGCAAAGGCGGGCAGCATGACGAAGAACGCCAGCCGCACGATGAGCAGCCCCAGCTTGCGGCGGCGGCGGCGCGAAATGTCGCGCTGAATGTCGCCGATTTCGCGCTGGCGGCGTTCAGCGGGGCTGAGTTCGGTCGAGGGCAGGTTGATCCCGCCGCCCGCCGGCACGGTCTGAGGCAGTTGCACCCTGCCGTGTCCGGCACCGCCCTGTTGCGCGGGCAGTTGTGCCATCATGTCGCCTGGCGCGCCGTCGCGATGTTCACCGCCTGCCTGCGGCACGACGAGTTCCAGCATGTTGGACCGCTGAAAGGGGTCGATCCCGCGCGCCCGCAGCAGGCGCACCGCATCGAAATCCGACGTCGGGGCGAGCCCGTGCTTCTGTGCCACCCGCCGCGCCATGCGCAGCTGACGACCTGTCAGCCCCTCGCGCCGGATGGCATCCATGTCCTGTTCGCCCGCGACTTCGCTGGCCGAAGACACCTCTCCGCTGCGCGCCGTCTCGGCGGTCGCGGGTTCGGCTGTCCCGGCACTGGCGGGGCGCTGGGGCGCCGGATCGGCATCCGGCACGGGGCGCGGCCCGCCCGGACGCTCGGGCGTGGTGTCGCGGGGCCGCGCGTCGGGCTGACGCAGCGGAACCGGTTCAGCCTCCCGCTCGGCGCTGTTCCGGGCGGCGGCGGCCAGGGACTGGGGCGCGGGCGGGGGGCTCCGCTTGATGCGGAATTTACGAGCCTTGGGTTTCGTAGTCATAGAGCTGTTTCGCTTCTTCCAAGGTATCAAACATGTACAACTGGCCATTCAGAAGGACGGCGGCCGAACGGGCGAACTTCTCAAGCGTCTGCGCCTGGTGCGAGACGATGATGATCGTGGTGGTGCGCAGGCGTTCCTGCAGGATATCACCCGCCTTGCGGTTGAACTCAACATCCGTTGTGGCAGGCATGCCCTCGTCGATCAGATACATGTCGAAATCGAGCGCCAGCATCAGCGCAAAGGAAAACCGCGACCGCATGCCCGCGGAATAGGTGCCCAGCGGTTGGTCGAAATACTCGCCCAGACCGCACAGCCAGCGGCAGAAGCTTTCCACGTAGTCGGGGTCGAGCCCGTAAAGCCGCGCGATGTAGCGGGCGTTTTCCATGGCCGAAACCTTGGTCACGACACCGCCCATGAAACCCAGCGGGAACGAGATGTTGCAGCCGCGCCTGATCTCGCCCTCGTCGGGCTTTTCCAGGCCTGCCATCATGTTGATCAGGGTTGTCTTGCCGGTGCCATTGGGCGCCAGAATGCCCAGCGACCGCCCCAGATCCACCTTGAAGGACACCCGGTCGAGGATGACCTTGTGCTGGGATCCGGTCCAGAAGGACTTGGATACGTTCTCGAATTCAAGCATGCCTGTGTCGCTCGCGGTGACTTGTTCCGGTCGGGGTGCCCGTTATCCGTGGCTTGGCGGCAGGTCTACTGCCCAACTTTGTCCACATTATGTCTCATTGGGAAACAAATGTACAACGTCGCGCTGGCGTTTGGGGAACGGTCAGTGACCGATCAGGCAGGGGGCCGCGCAGGCCCGGTCGATGCTTTCCAGTTCGAGCGTCGTGTGATGGAGATGGTGGATTTCCGCCAGCCGAACCTTGACCGCATCGCGGGTGGCCTCTGCGGGGGCGCCGGGTTCCAGCACAAGGTGGGCGTCGAGCGCGGTTTCATGCTCGCCCATCATCCACAGGTGGACATGGTGCGTGCTGGCCACGCCGGGGGTCGCCCTGACGGTCTCGATCACAGTGGCGGTTTCAAGGCCGGGCGGGCTGGCCAGCATCAGGATACGCATCACGGCTGGCATCTCGCGTGCCGATTGCCAGAGGATGTAGCCCGCGATCAACAGGGTTGCCGCCGGATCGACCCATGTCCAGCCGAAGAGGATCACCAGCGTTCCCGCTGCGATCACCGCGACGGACCCCAGCGCATCGGCCACGTTATGCAGAAAGGCCGCGCGGATGTTCACGCTGCTCTTCGACATGGCGTAGGTCAGCGCGGCTGTCGCCAGGTCGATCACCAGGGCGATCCCGGCCACGACGACGATGATCCAGCCTGCCACCGGGGCGGGGTCGAAGAACCGCATTATCGCCTCAAAGACAAGGTACAGCCCGATCACGATCAGGGTGGTGTAGTTGACCAGCGCGGCGATGGCTTCGATCCGGCCATAGCCGAAGGTCATCTGTGCATCCGCCGGGCGGCGGGCGATCTTGCGCGCGCCGAAGGCGATGATCAGCGCGATGGCGTCCGAGAAATTGTGCAGCGCATCGGCGATCAGTGACAGGCTGCCCGCGATGACGCCGCCGACGATCTGCGCCAGGGTCAGCGCCATGTTCAGCGCGATGGCAAAGGCGACCTTGGCGTCGCCCGCTTCGGGGTCGATGTGGTGATGATGGTCGTGCGGCATGGTCTTTTGTCCGTATCGGGAGGGACTGCAGTGCCTGCAACCCCGCTTGGGATGCGATGTCGGCGTCAGGCCACGGCTTGCCAGGTCAGCCCCGCGATGATCGCACCGATCAGGGCAAAGCCGATGTAGGCGGCAAAGACCCGCGGCTTGACCAGCGCCCAGACCGCGATGGCCGCCGGGATGCAGCTGACCCCGCCCGCGATGACAAAGGACATCGCGGCACCCTGCGTCATGCCCTGCGCCAGCAGCGCGTCCACCAGCGGCACGGCGGCATACCCGTTCAGGTAGGCCGGGGCCCCCACCAGCGCGCCCAGCAGGATCGGCATCAGGCCCGTGCCGCCCAGCACCCCGGCGATCCAATCGGCGGGGACATAGGTCAGCATCAGGGCTTCGACCACATAGGCCAGGCTCAGCCATTTGGTCAGGAACAATGCATTGTCGATCGCGGTCTCCCTGAAGACCTCGTTGCGGTCGCTGTCGTGCCAGAAGCGCCAGGCCGGTTGGCCGGAGAAGGGTTTCTTGACCCCGCAACAGCCGCCCACGGCGGGGCGTTCGCGCAGCGGGTCGGCAAAGAGCGGCGTGTTGGCCGCCAGCATGACGCCGAAGCCGCCGAACATGCCGATGCCGATGGCGGCCAGTGTCTTGGCAAGGGCGAAGTCCCAGCCCAGCGTGCCCGATGTGATGGCGAACATCGCCGGGTCCATAAGAGGCGAGGCGAGCCAGAAGGCCATGACCGCACCCAGCGGCGCGCCGACTGCCAGCAGGGCGGCGATGAAGGGGATGACCTCGCAGGAGCAGAAAGGCGACAGGCCGCCCAGCAGCGCCGCCATGACGATCATCCGCGCCGGGTTGCCCTCGAACGCGCGGGCAAGCAGGTTTTCCGCGCCGCTGGCCTTGAGATAGGCCACCGCCAGCACGGCAAAGGCGATAAAGGGCGCGGTGTGGATCAGCGCCGTGCCCGCGAAGATCACCGTCGGGCCGAACTGGGGCAGGTCGAAGAGGCCGACCCCGACGAGGATCGCGGCGGTAACGGCCCAGGCACCGGGGCGCCAGCGTGCCAGGTTCGCCGTCAGGCCGCGGGGAGATTGCGTTGTTTCAGCCATGATCGTGGTCCTCGCAGGGGGCTGCGGCATCGGCGCAGCATTCGGTCAGCAGGAAATGCGCCAGCGCCTGGACGTCGTCATAGGCCACGGCGGCGCAGATGGTGGAACGCCCCGCCCGCGTCTGCTTGACCAGGTTGGCGGCGGCGAGCAGTTTGAGGTGGTGGGTCAGGGTGGAGCCCGTGACCCCGGTGCGTTCCCCCAGTGCCCCGATGCTCAGCCCGTCGGGGCCCGCGCGCACCAGGGTGCGCAGCACCGACAGGCGCTGTTCGGAGCCGAGAGCGGCAAAGCTGGCGGCGGCCAGCGTCAGGGGCGGGGTGCTGCGGGAATCGGTTTTCATATTTCTAGAAATATAGAAATCATTTCGGGGTGCAACCTTTATTTCTAACTTTATCGAAATGTGGAAAGCCGGTCTTTTGTGTATTTGAAGAACAATGAAACCGGGGGTTGGCAGGGCGGGCAGGCGGTGTATCTGAAGGGCATGGCGGACATGCGCGATGATCTGAGGGCCTGCCGCATCTGCGCGGAACGCTTTGCGGCGACCGCGACGGGCCATGCACCCAACCCGGTGGTGTGGTTCGCGCCGGGTGCGCGTATCCTGATTGCCAGCCAGGCGCCGGGGCTGCGGGTGCACGAAGCCAATACGCCGTTCTGGGATGCCTCCGGCAGGCGCCTGCGCGACTGGCTGGGACTGGAGGAGGCGCGGTTCTATGACCGCAGCAAGGTGGCGATCATCCCGATGGCCTTTTGTTTTCCGGGCTATGATGCCAAGGGCAGCGATTTGCCGCCGCCTCCGGTCTGCGCGCGGACCTGGCGGGAACGGGCGCTGGAGGTGGTGCCGGACATCCGTCTGACGGTGTTGATCGGCGGACATGCCATGCGGTATCACCTGCCGCAGTTCAAGACCGTGACGCAGGCCGTGGCGGGCTGGCGGGACCATCCGCCGGGTCTGTTTGCCTTGCCTCATCCGTCCTGGCGCAATACCGGGTGGCTGAAGAAAAACCCGTGGTTCGAGGTCGAGGTGTTGCCCCGGCTGCGGGCCGCCGTCGCAGAGGTGCTGAATGACTGATACGACCCCGCTGGATACTGCCCATGCCGCCATGATGGCGGCGGAGGATGACGACGCCGCCCGGCTGCGCTTTTACGAGCGGATCGCGGATGTGGAGTTGTACCTGCTTCTGGAAGCGGAGCCGGAGGGGGATCAGGTCAACCCGGTGTTGCTGGACGACGCCTATGTGCTGGTCTTTGACCGTCCCGCGCGGCTGGGGAGCTATGTGGGCGCGCCTGCGCCCTACGTGGCGCTGTCGGGGCGGGCCATCGCGGGGATGCTGGCGGACCAGCCGCTGGGCATGGCGGTCAACCTCGGGGTTGCGCCCTCCGAGATCCTGCTGCCCGCCGATGCCGTTGCCTGGCTGCGCGAGACGCTGAGCCATGCGCCGGGCGAGGTCGAGGCCCGCATTGAGCGTATAATGCCGCCCAAGGGGCTGCCCGAGACCTTGATCGCGGCCATCGACGCCAAGCTGGCCACTGCCACGGCCATGGCGGCAGGGGCTTTTCTAGTGGGGGTGGAATACGCCGGGGGCGGGCGTGGGCACATGCTGGGCTTTGTCGGGGCGATCCCGCGTGCGCAGGATGCGCTGGTGCGCGCCGCGTCAGAGGCGCTGACATTCTCGGGGATCGAGGCAGGGGCGATGGACGTGGGTTTCTTCGCCCCCTCCGACCCGGTGGTGGCGAAACTGGCAAAGGTGGGGTTGCGGTTCGACCTGCCGCAGGGGGAGGCTTTGCAACAAACGCCACGTATGCCGCCGGGGTCGGACCCGGCAAAGCCGCCCATCTTGAAATAATCGGCGGGCATGATCACGGGATCGGTGGGGCGGAGTCACACCGCCGCGAGGTCACGGGGTTGTGGGATGCCAGGTTGGGCGGCGCTGCATAGGCTTTCTTTACAGCAACACTTGGAAGGAAGACCATCATGACCAGATTTGCGCTGACCCTCGCCGCGGCCGCCACCGCGCTGAGCTTTGCCGGCCAGGGGTTCGCCGGTGAGCAATATGTGGACGGGACCGGCTTTGCCGTCTCGGGCTACGATGTGGTTGCCTATTTCGATCTGCCGCAGAATGCCGTGGGGGCGGATCAGCCTGCCGCGGTGCCGGGCAGGGCGGAGATCACGGCGGACTACAACGGCGCCACCTTTGCCTTTGCCACGGAGCAGAACCGCGACACTTTTCTCGCCGATCCGGCGAAATACGTGCCGCAGTACGACGGCCATTGCGCTTATGGCGTGGCCAAGGGGGGCAAGGTGCCGGGCAATCCGAACCTGTGGCGTATTGTGGACGGCAAGTTGTATCTCAACATAACCGAAAATGTGGTGAGCTTCTGGGAGGAAGACATTCCGGGCAATATTGATCTGGCGCAGAACAACTGGGTCTCGATCGAGCCGGAAGACCGCTCCACCAGCCCGATCCCGAAATTCACCTCTTCCGCCCCGGTGAAATGACGCGGTATCCCGGACCCACAGGCAACGCGCCGCGAAAGGACCCGCCGCACGTCACGCGGCGGGTTCTTGTGTTTGGCGGGCTCGTGCTTGGCGGGGCGGCGGTGCTGGGGGGCGGCGTCTTTGCCGCGCGCTGGTACAATATCGGGTCTGCGCCGGGCGACGGTGCATTGACCGCGCCAGAGGCATTTCGGCGGGCAGAGGCGGGGGAGATCCTGCTTGTGGACATTCGCAGGCCGGACGAATGGGCCGCGACAGGCGTGCCGCGCGGCGCGGTGCCGCTGGACATGCGGCGCGCGGATTTCAGCGCGACGCTGAGCGCGGCACTCGGGGGCGACAGAACGCGCCCGGTCGCGTTGATCTGCGCCCGGGGGGTGCGATCATCCCGGATGGCGGACAGGATGGGCAAAGCGGGGTTCACCACGGTTCTCGACGTGCCCGAAGGCCTGCTGGGGTCGGGGGCGGGGCCGGGCTGGCTGAACCGGGGGTTGCCTGTCGAACTTCCGTAAACCGCGCGGGCTTATTCCGCCGCGATCCCTTCGGACCCAAGCAGCTGCGATCTGATCCGCATGCGGGCCTGGCGCGCCCGGCCAACGATTGCGGGTTCGCGCAGGGTGTTGGGGCTTTCCATCCGCAATCCGTGGCTGGCGCGGTTCGCCAGGTTCACGCTCGACAGGGCCGAGAGCGGCACGGCCATCACCAGGCTGAAGACGATGGGCACCAGCCAGAGCGACACAAGCCCAGCGGCAAGCCCCGACAGCAGCAGAAGGCCCAGCAGGGTTTCGAGCCAGTGGAAGCTGATCAGCATGCGCAGCGGATAGCCGGTGCCCCCGCGCGCCTGCGGTGCCCAGGCTTCGGTCCGGGTCAGAACGGCATTCAGCACCGCCTTGGTCTGCTGGATCATCAGGATCGGGGCATAGGCCACCGAAAGCGCGACCTCGACGAGAAACGACGTGAAAAAGGCCCGCTTTCCGCCGTAGACCGTGACGGCCTTGGGGGAAAAGGCGATGATCCCGGCGCCGGCCAGCTTGGGGGTCAGCAGCATGGCGTACATGATGACCAGGAAAACCGCGCTGTCGATATGGCTCATTGCCGGGGGCCAGTCCGGGAAATACGGATTGGCCTGATTGAAATAGCGCACCACGTTGGTGTCGGCATCCTTGCCCAGCAGCGACCAGAACACCAACAGGACGAACCACGCGGGGGACAGCAGATAGGCCACCGCACCGTGAAAGAGGTGGAACCGCGAAACGGGGTGCAGGCCGGCGGTGCCGAGCAGACGCAGGTGCTGCAAGTTCCCGCGGCACCAGCGCCGGTCGCGCACCACATAGTCGATCAGCGTGCCGGGGGTTTCCTCGAAACTGCCGGTGACACGGGGCAGGAAGCGCACCCTCCAGCCCGCGCGTCGCAGCAGGCCCGCCTCGACGAAATCGTGGCTCAGGATCAGGTCGTCGCGTCCGCCGGATGTCAGATGCGGCAGGCCCGCGCTTTCCGCGAAGGCGCGGGTGCGGATGATCGCGTTGTGGCCCCAGTAATTGCCCTCGTTCCGGGCCCAGAGCGCGAGCCCCTCGGCCAGCAGCCAGCCGTAGGCAATGTTGGAGAACTGCTGCACGCGGGCGAACAGCGTTTCCGCGCCGATCAGCATCGGGAAGGTCTGGATCAGCCCCGCGTCGGGATCGGCGGACAGCTCGCTTGCCAGTCGGTCGATGGCCCTGCCGGTCATCAGGCTGTCGGCGTCGAGGACGATCATGCCCTCATAGGCTGCGCCCCAGCCGGTGATCCAATCCATCAGGTTGCCGACCTTCTTGTCCGTGTTGGCGGCGCGGCGGCGGTAATGGACGGCCATGCCGTCGGGCGCTTCGGCGCGCAACCGTTCAAAAGCCAGCCGTTCCTTGGCGGCGATGACCTCGTCGCGGGTGTCGGACAGGATGAAGAGGGAATAGCGGTGTGCGCCTTTGCGGCGGTGCAGGTCCGCCAGCATGGCGGTGGCATTGCCGAACACGTCCCAGGGCACCTCGTTGTAGATCGGCACCAACAGGGCGATGTCCAGCGGTGCGACGTCACCGGGCGCGCGTTCATCGGCCCGTTGCCGCGCCAGCAGACCCGCGATGGCCACGCCGACGGTGCTGACCGACAGAGTGACCCACACGAACGTCGCGCCGATCATGCCAAGCAGCGCCCACTCCAGCCAGGTCATACCGGCTGCCGCGAACCAGCCATAGAGCAGATAGACCAGCAGCCCGGTCCCGATCAGGGCGGGGCCGAAGACGCCCAGACGCCACAAGAAGGGATGCGATTGCGTGGCCACCGTCCGCCGCGCGGGTGCGGAGGCTAAATCCTGCGTCTGCATGGACAGCGGCGCGCGCGCGGGCATGGCGGCCGGGGGCAGTGTTTCAGGTGTCATGATGCGGTCCATCGGTACAGCCAGACTTCACTCAAAGGTTCATCCCCAAGACGCAGCTGGACACGGCACTCGGCAATGTTCACATCCTGAGGTTGAAACGTGAACGCCAGCCGGGGCCCATTGGTTTCGGGGTTTCGTTGCAGGGTGCCGGGTGTCAGCGGAACTTCGCCGCCGCGCAGCACGATTTCGATTTCAGACAGATCTTCGGGCACGTCGGGACCGTCGGCAAAGTCGATGACGACGACCAGCCCGCCCTCCATCCGGCCTCCGATGGCGGTGTTCAGCACCTTGACCGGCACATCGGCGGTCACGGCGACCGGGTCGGCCCCCCAGTGCATGGTATAGCTCATCCGGTGTTCGGCCCCCGCGGGCAGCGGCGTCGCCGGTCGCCAGAAGCTGACGATGTTGTCATAGATCTCAAGGTCGGCGGGGATTTCGACCAGTGTGACCGCCCCGGGGCCCCAGTCTTCGCCCGGTGTGATCCAGACGGCGGGGCGGTTGTGGTACAGCGCCTCAAGGTCGTTGAAATCCGAGAACTCCCGCTTGCGCTGAAGCAGCCCGAAACCGCGCGGGTTGTTGTCGACAAAGCTGCTGATCTGCAACGACAGCGGGTTGGACAGGGGCCGCCAGATGACCTCGCCGCCGCCGTTGTGCATCAGCAGACCGTCGCTGTCGTGGACCGCCGGTCGGAAGTCGGAAAACCGCTGGCGCATGGTGTCGTCGAACAGGAACATGGAGGTCAGCGGCGCGATGCCCAGATGGGTCAGCTCCTTGCGGGCAAAGAGCGTCGCGCGGACCTTCATCTGAAGGACCGGCCCATGCGTGATGTCGAACCGGTAGGCCCCCGTGCAGGACGGGCTGTCGAGCAGCGCGTGCAGGACGATGTTGGTGCTGTCCGCCGCCGGGCGTTCCAGCCAGAAGGCCGTGAAATCGGGAAACTCCTCGCCCTCGGGGTCGCCGGTCTTGAGCGCGAGGCCCCGCGCCGACAGGCCGTAGGTTTCGCCCGTGCCGATGCCCCGGAAATAGCTGGCCCCCTGAAACACCGCGTATTCCTGGAAAATGCCCTGTTTCTCCAGCTCTGAGCGCAGACGCAGGCCGGAATAACCCAGGGTGTCGTCAACCGGCAGATCGGGGAACTGGTCCGTGGTGTCAAAGACCGCCATGTCGAAGGCGACCGGTCGCGCCATCCCGTCCTCGACCACATGCATCGCGACGGCCTGTGGAAAGTAGAGACCCGGCGGAAACACATCCACCCGCTGCGGCGCGTCGGAGCCCTCCCAGAGGGCATTGCGCCCGTCGAACCAGATCTGGCGGTACTGATCGTAGCTGATGTTGCGCCAGGCTTCGGGGATCATCGGGCGGGGCGCATAGGGTTTCCCGGCCAGAATGCGGGCGCGGTTGGTCACGGTATCCGGGCCGAAAGGCGCGGCGTGCTCGCCCAGGCTCAGGCCCGGCTCTCCCTCTGCCCAGGCGCTGCCGGGGAGGGCGGCCAGAGCGGCGAGACTTTTCAGAACATCGCGGCGGATCATAACGCGCTCCTTTTCTGGCGCCAGGGCTGCGATTTGAACCAGCCCGCGCCATAGGCGACGGCAACCAGCAGCACACAGCCAAAGAGGTTGACGGCGAGTGTGGTGAAGACATCACGCCCGATCACGTCCATGACGAAGCCGAGAATGCGCGCCAGGAACATGCTGAAGACAAAGACGGCGAGGCTTTGCTGTCCGACCTTGAGGATCACCGTCACCAGCCCTTCCCACAGCCGCGACAGCCCGCCGGTGCCGCGTGCCAGCAGGTTGTTGCCCTGGTCCCCTGCCAGGACCCAGAACACGTAGGCGAGGCTGAGGAAATGGACATACCGCAGAATCGCGAAGTCGGATTTGTCGAACAGGGCCGCGTTGGCCGCGCGCCAGTCGGCGGCCCAGTCAAGGTTCAGCACCCGGACGCCGATGTTCGACAGCGGGATGTTAGCGAGGACAAGGAAAGCCGCCAGCGCAAAGAGCGCGGCGCTGACGGGCGGTTTCGGCAGCCAGCCCCCCATGAAGGCGAAGCCGGTAAAAAAGATCAGCTGCCAGCCGAAGGGGTTGAAGAACCAGTTGCGGTCCGTCCAGGGTTCCGCGGGCAGCTCAAGGTGCCATGCCCCCAGGCCCAGCGTCTGCAGCAGGGCGTCCTGCGACAGAAGCCAGGTCGCGACAACAAAGCCCGCGACCAGCCGCAGATCGACCTTGGCGAGGGCCATGATCACCGGCATCAGCAGCAGCACGATCATGTACATCGGCAGGATGTCAAAGTAGTTCGGCATATAGCTCAGCGTCATGAACGACAGCAGGATGTTGGGGTTTTCCCACTTGTCGCTTTCCACGAACACCGGCCAGAGGTTCAGCTGCCCCCAGTAGTTCTGGCCGGTGATGTCGAGGTCGGTCAGGTAGACCGTCATGGCCAGCGTCGCCACGAACAGCCCCACATGCGCCCAGTAGACCTGCCAGACCCGGAACAGCACCCGCGCCGTCCCAAGCACCCAGCCGACGCGGGCAAAGGCGCCGCCAAATGCGATCGCCGAGGCCATGCCGGAGCAGAACACGAAGATTTCGGTCGCGTCGGAAAACCCCCAGCGCGCGGGGATCCAGAGTGTCACCAGGTTGCCGGGGGTATGGGCAAACAGGATGATGAACATCGCGACGCCGCGGAAGAAATCGAGACGCAGGTCCCGGACCCGCGTAGGTGAGGTGGCGCCCAGTGCGGTGACAGGGCGGGAAGGAACTTGGCTGGTGTCGGCAATCGTCATTTCTGAATGCGGTCTCGATGCTATTGTGCGGGGATACGGCGCAGGCGTGAAAGCTGTTCGAACCGGCTTTCGGCGAAGCGATCCGCGTGTCCTGCACGCAGCGCCAGCCGGTCCAGCATGATCTGCTCTGTCGCGTCGAAATGGCCCGCCCGCAAGCCCGCGTCAATGGTTATTCGTTCGAATACATCGCGTTGCGCGTGACTTCCGCCGATGCTCTGCATTTTGGGCCGGGCGGCGCTCAGGTTTTCGAATGCGGTGGCATAGCGGCCTTCGGCAAAGGCGGTCAGCCCGGCCAGCGCCGAGAGCCCCGGATCGGCGACCCGGTCGGCCATGTCGCCGGATTTCCGCGCATCGCGGGCAAAGCGCGCGGTCATTTCACGCACCGCGCCGGTCTTTCCCGCGCCTGACAGGGCAAGCTGGTAGTGCAGGTCGGCAAAGACCAGGCAGCCGTCGTCGATGCGGTTCTGCGCCAGCGCGCCCAGTTCGTCCCAGCGGTCGCCGACCGCCACGCCGTCCAGATGCAGGCGCATCAGCAGCGAGGTTGCATTGGCGATGTCACGGTAGTCGTCGGTCCGGTCCGCGCGGATCTGGCGGTCGTACAGCGCCAGCACCACGTCGGTCTCGCCCCGGTCGAGATGCAGCAGCGCCTTGTGCCACCAGACGTGGTAGCGAAAGTTGTTGCTGCCCTCCCAGGCGCTGCTGAACCCCTCGATCAGGGCGATGCCGGCGTCGGGTTCGTTGCGCATGTCGTGGACATGGGCCACCGCGTGCAGGCCCCAGGCGTCGTCCGGCGCCAGCGTCAGCCCGGCGCGGCCCGCGCGTTCCGCCGCGCCATAGTCGCCGGTTTCTTCCAGGGTGAAGGCGTGACAGCCCATCAGGTAGCCGCGCAGCGGGTGGTCGGCGCCATGCGCGGGCAGGACCCGCTCCACCGACGCGCGCATGCCCGGCGCGTCCCCCAGGATAAAACGGATGCCGTGGCTGGCCTTGGCGCTCAGCGTGTCCTGCGGCCAGCGGTCCAGCACGGTTTCCAGCGCCGCGACGGCGCCGGTGGGGCTGTCGGCGAGCCAATGGTCCAGCGCATCGAGCCAGCCGCGCTCGCGCGCCGACGGCAGGCTGCTGCGCGCAGCCTGATGCGCCGCGGTGCGGGCGTCTTCGGCGACCTGCCACATCTCGGCCCGGCCCAGCATCAGCGCAAACAGCCCGCGTGCGGCATATCCCATGGCAAAGTCCGGGGCGGCATCCAGCGTGTCGGCCAGGTGTTGCGGCGTCGCGGGTTTATGCGCGAGGAACGCGCGGATCATCGCGTTCCAGCTGTTCAGCGCGGCCGCGTCAGTCAGCGCAACGGGGGCATGGCAGATATCGTGTTTCATTCAAGGTCGCCTCTTGGTGCGGTTCGGGGTACCTGCACGATACCGTCGAATATGCCGCCCGAGACCGCAGATGGCCCTGTCACACGTCAACGTGAAGGTGATAATCGGTTTCGTGAGGCAATGTGACAAAACCCGCCCAAACGAACCTTGGGTTGAGCGATTTACCGCGCAATACGTCGGCCCGTCCGGGGATTGCGCCTATTTCTGCAACGAATCGCCGCCAAGTTGGGCAAGGATTTCATCGGTGTCCTGCCCGAAGCGCGGCGGGGCGCGGTCGTAACGGACGGGCGTGGCCGACATCTTGAGCGGATTGCCCAAGAGCCGCACCAGCCCTTCGGCCAGATCCTCGCGCGGCAGGCTGACGACGGCACCGCGCGCCTGCGCCTGGTCCGACGCCAGCGCCTCGGCGATGGTGTTGATCGGCCCGCAGGGCACGCCCACCGCCTGCAGCTGCGTCAGCAGGTCCGCCTTGGCGTAGCGGCGCAGCACCGGGGCGATCACCGCCATCAGCGCCGCGCGGTTCTCGATCCGTTTGAGGTTTGTGGCAAAGCGCGGCTCCTGCGGGATGCCCACCGCATCGCAAAACCGGGCGAACTGCGCATCGTTGCCCACGGCCAGCAGGATATGACCGTCGGCGCAGGCGAAGGCGTCATAGGGAACGATGTTGGGATGCGCGTTGCCGCGGCGCTCGGGCAGCTGCCCCGAGGTCAGGAAATTGGTGCCTTCGTTGACCAGCCAGGCCATCGCGCTGTCGACAAGCGCAAGGTCGATATGCTGGCCCTCGCCGGTGGCGTCGCGGTGGCGCAGCGCGGCCAGGATGCCGATGGTCGCGTACATGCCGCACATCACGTCGGCGATGCCCACGCCCACTTTCATCGGAGGCCCGTCGGGCGCGCCCGTGATCGACATGATCCCGCCGTAGCCCTGTGCCATCAGGTCATAGCCCGGCTGGCTGCTGTTCGGCCCGTCCTGTCCGAAGCCGGAGATCGAGCAATAGACCAGCCCGGGGTGCCGTGCGCGCAGGGTGGCATGATCCAGCCCGTATTTCTTCAGCCCGCCGGGTTTGAAGTTTTCCACGACCACATCGGCACGGGCGGCCAGTCTGCCCAGCAACGCCTGCCCTTGCGGCGTGGCGATGTCGACGGCGACGGATCGTTTGTTGCGGTTGGCGGCCATGAAATAGGCCGACAGGTCGGTGGGGTTGCCGTCGCGGTCCGTGGCATAGTGCGGCCCCCAGCCCCGGGTGTCGTCGCCGCCTGTGCCGGGGTTCTCGATCTTGATCACCGTGGCGCCGAGGTCGCCCAGCAACTGGGTGCAGGTCGGCCCTGCAAGGATGCGGGTGAGGTCCAGCACGAAGACCCCGTCGAGTGCGCCCCTAGATGCGGCCATCGTAGGCCCCCTTGTCGATCACGGCGGCGATGACGGTGAACCGGTCGGCTGTCAGCGCGTCCTTCAGCGCCTCTTCCAGCGCGGTGCGGTGGCGCACCGTGACCCCGACGCCGCCAAAGGCCACGCCCATCGCGGCGAAGTTGTGCTGTGCGAAATCAACACCGGTGTTGCGCAGCTGGCGTTCGCGCTGCTTCTTCTCGATCAGGGCGAGCGCGGCATCGACAAAGACGACAAAGATCGGCGCCAGGTCAAGCTCGGCGGCGGTGGCCAGTTCACCCGCCACCATCAGGAACCCCGCATCGCCCGAGAACGACACCACCGGCCGGTCGGGACTGGCCAGTTTGGCCCCGATGGCCAGGGGCACCGCGCAGCCCATGGTACAGAAGGCCGAGGATTGCAGCAGCGACCGCGGCGCGGGACATTCCCACATCTGGCTCAGCAGGATGCGGTGCGCGCCGCTGTCGGCGGTGGCAATCGTGTCAGGCGGCAGAACCCTGCGGCAACAGTCGATCACGGCTGCGGGGCCCCAGTCTTCGTCCCGGGGGAAGGCCGCGGCGAGCGCGGTCTTCAGCTTGTAGATCTCACCCTCCGCCCAGGTGTCGCGCGGGCCCACGCCGTCGGCCAGGGCCTTGAGCGTCGGCGCGCAATCGGTGACGAAGTTGAGCGTCCCCTGATGCATGTAATGGGTGTTCGGCGCGGCGGTGATGTCGATCACGCGCTGCGCTGCGGGGTCCCAGGCATGCCGCCATCCGGGCCGCATCTCGATCGGGTCGTAACCGACGCAAAGGATCAGGTCCGCCGCCTGCACAAAGGGCAGCAGGTGCCGGTCCGCCAGCGGCGACAGCCCCGCCCCGCCCAGCGCCAGCGCGTGATCCTCGGGCAGGACGCCCTTGGCCTTGTAGGTGGATATGACCGGGACCTGGAACTGCTCGGCAAAGGTCCGCACCGCCGCCTCGGCCCGCTGGTTCAACACATCCACGCCGACAATCATCACCGGCCTTGCGGACTGCGCCAGCCAGTCCCGCGCGGTGGCAAGGTCGTCGCCATAGGGCGCGCGGGCAGAGGCCGGTGCACGGGGGGCAGGGGCCGTCGACGGGACCTGCGCCTCGGCCACCGAGATCGGCACGTCGATGTGCACGGGTCCATGACGTCCCTCGGTGGCGATGGCCACCGCCTTGTCCGCGATCAGATGCGCCGCACCGGCGTTCAGCGTGAACTGGGCCTTCGTGATCGGCTTGAAAACGGCGGCCTGGTCAAGCACCTGATGGGTATAGCTTTGCGCTTCGTCCGGGTCCATGCAGCCGGACAGCACGATCAGTGGCACCTGGTCCTGCAGCGCGTTCGCAACGGTGTTCACACCGTTCAGCGCGCCCGGTCCGATGGTCCCGACCAGGATCGCCGGGGCGCCGTCGCGGTGATGCACACCTTCGGCCATGAAACCTGCGGCGTTCTCGTGTTTGGCCAGAACAAACCGGATCCCGGCCTGTTCAAGCGCGTCGATCAGGGTCAGCACCTCGCCGCCCGGCATGCCGAACGCGGTGCGGCACCCGGCCGCATAGAGACGGCGGGCCAGGGCATCGGCGGCGCGGATCGTATCGGGCATGGGCGGCGGTTCTCCGGCAGGTGGTGCCATCATCAACCACGCCCCGCGGCCCGGCGCAATTCACTTGCACGTTGGGTTTGTTGCAGCGCGGTGCTGCAACCGACGCTCAGCGGCGCCGGTCGCGGCGGGCCGACATCGGCTGGAACGCAACGCCCACATGCGCTTCGCAATAGGGTTTGCCCTGCTTGACGGGCAAGCCGCAGAACCAGAAATCCTCGGTCGCGGGGTCGCCCACAGGCCACTTGCAGGTGCGTTCGGTCAGGTCCATCAGGCCTAGCTTCTTCGCCTTCTTTTCCACCTCGTTGACCTTGGCCAGCGCCTCGGGGCTGATCTCGTTCGCGGACGGCTGCGGCGGCAGGGGCTGGCCTGCCGGGATGATCTGCTTGCGCGCGGGCAGGTTCGGCTTCGCGGGGGCCGCCGCCTCTGTCTTCATCTCGGGCTTCGTTTCAGGCTTCGGCGCGGCCTTGGGTTTCGCTTCGGGCTTTGGCTTGGCTTCGGGCTTGGCCGCAGCCGGGGCCGTAGCACCCGATGTGGCACGGTTCGACAAACCGAGGCGGTGCACCTTGCCGATCACGGCATTGCGGGTCACACCGCCCAGTTCCTTGGCGATCTGGCTGGCAGACTGGCCTTCGCCCCACATCTTTTTCAGCGTCTCTACACGCTCGTCGGTCCAGGACATGGCAGGTTTCCCCAGTTAAAAAGCGGCCCTTCTTCAGTGGCCGCTTTGTCAAAGTCAGGCCCCTATTCTAATCACTCCTCTGACGGGTGCAAGGGAGGAAGCGTCACACGGCAGTTGTGGGTCGGGGCGGCGACGGCTTCAGCCGGGCCTCGCGCAGGGCCAGCAGAACCGCCCCGGCAATGATGATGGCGGCCCCCGCCAGGGTGATCGCATCCGGGACCACATCGAAGAAGATGATGTCGTAAAGGGCGGCAAAGATCAGCGTACCATAACTGAACGGCGCGACAAAGCTGGCGTCGGCCCGCGCCATGGCGTTGACGAAACAGGTTTGCGCCAGCGCCATGCAGCCGCCGATGCCCCCCAGCACGGCCCATTGCGCCGCCGTGGGCGGCTGCCAGACCGGCAGCACCGCGAGCGTCGCGATGCACAGGCCGATGAAATTGTTGACCAGCAGGATCTGAAACGGGTTCTCGCGCAGCGCCAGCTTCTTGATGAAAATCAGCTCCATTCCCATGACCATCGCCGCCCCCAGGGCCAGCAGGGCGGCGGGCTGAAAACTGTCGGGCGTGGGCCGCAGCAGGATTGCCGCACCGGCCATCGCCATTGCCGCGGCGGACCATCGGATGCGCCCGACCTTTTCACCCAGAAGCGGGATCGCCAGCATCATCGCGAACACCGGGTTCAGAAAGGATATCGCCGTGGCATCCGCCAGCGGGATGAAGGCGACCGAGGCAAACATCAGCGTGATCCCGCCCCAGCCGCAGGCGGTGCGGGCGATGTGCAGGCCCCAGTGGGGGCGTTCCAGTGCGGGGCGCAGGATCAGGGTGGCGCCGCCGAACACGACAAAGGCAAAGAGAAAACGGCCATGACTGATCTGAAGCGCGGGCAGGGCCGCGCCAAAGCTGTCACCGCCCAGGGCTTTGGCCATCAGCGTGGTTGCCGCGATGAAGGCTGTGGCCACCGCGATCAATCCTGCGGCAAGCGCGTTGTTCTGGGCCCTGGCCTGATACATGCCCCTGATATGGCTGCAACGACGTGCCGCGGCAAGTCGCCATTTTCGGGCTGGGCAAACGACGATTTGCGGCTTACACACTGCCACATGATCACGATGCGACACACCCCGTCCCGACGACGCCACGGCTGAACGGCCTCCAGCGTGACCTGCCGACCGCAGGTCTGATCCCCGGCGCATCGCGCCTGCCCAAATCTCTTGACCCTGCACGCCGCCCATGCCCATTTGGGCTTTTCGCGGCCCCATCATAGGAACTTTCAGATGATCTCTTCTGTCCTGCCGACCTACAACCGTGCGCCCCTCAGCTTTGTGAAGGGCGAAGGCACCTGGCTGATCGAGGCGGACGGACGACGTTTTCTGGACCTCGGCGCGGGGATTGCCGTGAACGCGCTGGGCCATGCGCACCCGCAGCTGACCGAGGCGCTGACCGCGCAGGCGGGGGCGCTGTGGCATACCTCCAACCTCTACCAGATCCCGCAGCAGCAGGCGCTGGCGGACAAGCTGGTGGATGCAACCTTTGCCGATACGGTGTTCTTCACCAACTCGGGGACCGAAAGCTGCGAACTGGCGGTCAAGATGGCGCGCAAGAATTTTTATGACAAGGGTCAGCCCGAACGGGTTGAGATCATCACCTTCGACGGCTCCTTCCACGGACGGTCCTCCGCCGGGATCGCCGCCGCCGGGTCCGAGAAGATGACCAAGGGCTTCGGCCCGCTCCTGCCCGGTTTCGTACACCTGGCGTTCGGCGACCACGACGCGCTGCGTGCCGCGATCACCGAACGGACCTGCGCGGTGCTGGTCGAACCGGTGCAGGGCGAGGGCGGCATCCGCCCGCTGCCCGACGCCTGCCTCAAGGGGCTGCGCGACCTCTGCGACGAACATGGCATCCTGATGATCCTGGACGAGGTGCAATGCGGCGTGGGCCGCACCGGCAAGCTCTTCGCCCATGAATGGTCCGGGGTGACGCCGGACATCATGATGGTGGCCAAGGGCATCGGCGGGGGCTTCCCCCTTGGCGCTGTACTGGCGACCGAAGACGCCGCCAGCGGCATGACGGCAGGCACCCATGGATCCACCTACGGGGGCAACCCGCTGGGCTGTGCCGTGGGCTGCGCGGTGATGGACATCGTCGCGGACCCGGACTTTCTGGCGGAGGTGAACCGCAAGGCGGGTCTGCTGCGCCAAAAGCTGGAAGGACTGGTCGCCAACCACCCCGACGTGCTGGACTCCGTGCGTGGATCGGGCCTGATGCTGGGGCTGAAATGCAAGGTGGCCCCCGCCGATCTGGTCGCCGCAGGCTACGCCGCCGAGGTTATCACCGTGCCCGCCGCCGACAACGTGGTGCGCCTGCTGCCGCCGCTCAACATCACCGACGACGAAATCGCTGAAGCTGTCTCTCGCCTCGACCGAGCCGCAGGCAGCCTGGCGCCGTCCTGATCTTCTTTATGCCAAGAATACTCTCCGGGGGTCCGGGGGGGAAAACCCCCGGCTGCCACAACAAAGAGCTTACCCATGACCCATTTCCTGGACATCAACACGACCTCCTCCGCCGATCTGAGGACGATCATCGACAACGCCCGCCACATGAAGACCGCCCGCAACGGCCGCCCCAAAGGCGCGCCCGACGAAGAACAGCCGCTGAAGGATCACATGGTGGCGCTGATCTTCGAAAAACCCTCCACCCGGACGCGCGTGTCCTTCGACGTGGGGGTCCGTCAGATGGGCGGTCAGACCATGGTGCTGTCGGGGGCCGACATGCAGCTCGGCCATGGCGAGACCATCGCGGATACCGCCCGCGTGCTGTCGCGCTACGTGGACCTGATCATGATCCGCACCTTCGAGGAGCAGACGCTGCTGGACATGGCAGAATACGCGACCGTTCCGGTGATCAACGGGCTGACCAACCGCAGCCATCCCTGCCAGATCATGGCTGACGTGATGACCTTCGAAGAGCACAACGGCCCGATCAAGGGCAAGCGCGTGGTCTGGTCGGGCGATGGCAACAACGTCTTTGCCAGCTTCGCCCACGCCGCGAAACAGTTCGAGTTCGACCTCGTGTTCACCGGGCCGCCGCCGCTGGACCCGGAGCCCGCGCTCGATGGTCTCTATACGGTAGAGCGCGATCCGCAAAAGGCGGTGGAAGGCGCGGACCTTGTCGTCACGGACACCTGGGTCAGCATGCATGATCCGCAGTCCGCCCGCGAACGGCGGCACAATCAGCTGCGCGGCTATCAGGTGAACGAGGCGCTGATGGCGCGGGCCAGGGACGATGCGCTGTTCATGCATTGCCTGCCCGCCCACCGTGAGGACGAGGCGACCAGCGCCGTCATGGATGGCCCGCATTCCGTCATCTTCGACGAGGCGGAGAACCGGTTGCACGCGCAGAAGGCGATCATGCGCCACTGTCTGGGCCGATAGGACCGCAATGCGCGCAGACCCCAATATCGTGATAGCCGGTGCGGGTGCCATCGGCTGTTTCGTGGGGGGGCTGCAGGCGGCGGCGGGGGCGCAGGTCACGCTGCTGCTGCGCGCGCGTGTCGCGGCAGAGATCCATACCCACGGGCTGACCCTGACCGACTTCGACGGCATGGCGCAAAAGGTCAGCGCCGAACGGCTGACCCTGTCCGAAGACCCTGCCTGTCTTGCCGATGCCGACCTGATCCTGGTCACGGTCAAATCCGGCGCCACCGCCCAGATCGCCCGGCTGATCGACCGTCACGCCGCTGGCAAATGCCCGGTTGTCAGCCTGCAGAACGGCGTCACCAATGCCGCGCTGCTGCGGGACATGCTGCCGGGCCGTGACCTGCGCGGCGGCATGGTGCCGTTCAACGTGGTGCCGCTGGGGCAGGGCGGCTATCACCGCGCGACCAGCGGTGACATCGTCATCGGCGCGGGGCCGGGCGACCTCGGCGCGGTGATCGGCGCCCCCCATCTGCGCGTGACCGAAAGCCGCGACATCGAAGCGGTGCAATGGGGCAAATTTCTGATCAACCTCAACAACGCGCTGAACGCGCTCAGCGGCCTGCCGCTGAAGGCACAGCTGCAAGACCGCGGCTGGCGGCGGCTGATGGCTGACCAATGGGCCGAGGCGCTGGCGGTGCTGCGGGCCAGGGGGATCAGGCCGGTGTCCATCAGTCCCGTCGAGGTCGGCAAGGTGCCCTGGATCCTGCGGCTGCCGACGCCCCTGTTCACGCGGGTGGCGGCACAGATGCTGACCATCGACGAACAGGCACGCACCTCCATGTCCTATGACCTGATGGCACGCCGCCCGACCGAGATCGACGCGCTTCAGGGCGAAGTCATCCGCATGGGCGAAGAGGCGGGGCGCCGGACCCCGATCGCCCGGCTGGTGAAGGACCTGATCGAAACGGCGGAACTGGCCGGACAGGGTTTGCCCAATCTGCCCGCCGCCGCCCTGCGCGCGGAACTGGCCCGCGCCTGACCCTGCGTCAGTTCACGACGGCGTTCAGCACCAGAAACACGAGCGCCGAAATCGTGGCCGCCGCCGGGACGGTGATCACCCAGGCGGCGATGATGGTCATGAAATGCGACCGGCGGACCAGCTTGCGGCGGCGGCGTTCCTCCGGCGCGATGCGTTTGACCGTGCCCACGGCCACATCCGGCCTGCGCAACCGCCGCTCCATATGCCATTCGCGGTAGAACCCGACGCCGAAAACACCGCCGACGGCGATATGGGTAGAGCTGACCGGCAGGCCGAGCCACGAGGCGATGATGACGGTGATCGCCGCCGACAGCGCCACGCAGTAGGCGCGCATCGGGTTCAGCTTGGTGATCTGGCTGCCGACCATGCGGATCAGCTTGGGCCCGAACAGGAACAGTCCAAAGGAAATGCCGAAGGCGCCGATGATCATGACCCAGAGCGGGATGCTGACCTGCGCCTCGAACCCGCCGAACTGGCTGGCGTGGACTATGGCGGCAAGGGGGCCCACCGCGTTGGCGACGTCATTGGCCCCGTGCGCAAAGCTCAAGAGCGCGGCTGAAAACACGAGAGGCAGCGAAAAGAGCACTTTGACCGACTTGTTGCGGTTCTCCATCCCTTCGGATTTGCGCCGGATCAGCGGTGCGGACACTGCGTAGACCAGCATCCCGATGACCAGACCGATCAGCAGCGCGACCGGCATGCCGATGGAGACGACCTTGTTCAGTCCCTTGAGCGCGAGATAGCTGGCGAATACCCCGGCCATGATGCCCACCAGCACCGGCACCCAGGTGCGTGACGCGGCGATCTTGTCCTCCTGGTAGAGGATGCGCGCCTTGATGAAGGCCAGAAAGGCGGCGGCGACGGCGCCGCCCAGCACCGGCGAAATCACCCAGCTGGCGGCGATCATGCCCATGGACGGCCAGTTTACTGCCGTCAGGCCCGCTGCCGCGATGCCCGCACCCATGACGCCGCCCACGACAGAATGTGTGGTCGACACGGGCGCGCCGACCCATGTGGCCAGGTTGACCCAGAGCGCGGAAGAAATCAGCGCCGCCATCATCGCCCAGATGAAGACGCGCGTGTCGGCGATCGACGCGGGGTCGATGATGCCCTTGGAAATGGTGGACACAACGTCGCCCCCCGCCAGCAACGCGCCCGCGCTTTCGCAAAGCGCCGCGATCAGGATGGCACCGCCCATGGTCAGCGCATTCGCGCCCACTGCCGGCCCCATGTTGTTGGCGACATCGTTGGCACCGATGTTCACCGCCATGTAGGCCCCGAACACCGCGGCGGCGATCACCACGAAGCTGGTCGAGGTCTGGCCAAAGAAGACGCCCGCCATGATCCCGGCGACGGCGATGAAGGCCAGCGCGATGCCGGTCGCGACCAGCGGCCGGGAAACATAGGCAGTGGCCAGTTCGACACGGGAAATACGGTCGAGATCGGTGTCCAGCGTTTTCCACTGACTCCCTTGCGGTCCGGTGCTCATGCGCGTTCAATGTCCCCGGTCAGATATCGGTTGGTCACACGAGGTCTCACAACGGGTCGGCAGGTGCAAGCAGATGGAGACGCAGGGCCAGGTCAGAGCGCGCGCAGGATGGCCTGCAGATCGGGCTCATCCACCAGCTCCGCCGCCTCTTGGGGGGAAAACCAGGCGCGCTTGCGCTGCTCGGCCTCCGGATAGTCCTCGCGCAGATCCTTGACGCGGGTCAGGTAGACCTGTGCCTGGACCGGCATGGTCAGCCCCTCGCCCAGACCCTTGGCGTAATCGAAGATGCCCACCGGGGCACTTTCGATGTCGGCTTCGCGCACACCGGCTTCTTCCCAGGCTTCCTGAAGCGCGGCACCGGGGCCGTCGAGCCCGTTGATCGGCCAGCCTTTGGGCACGATCCAGCGGCCTGTATCGCGGCTGGTGATCAGCAATACGCGCTTGCCGTCGGGCGTGTCACGGTAGCACAGGGCAGCCACCTGCAGCCGCTTGGGGCGTTTCAGGATCGGAAGGACCATCTCGGCCCAGGCGAGGCGAAAGGCATGCATCATCGGTTTGTGCCTGTTAGTTTCTTATTTATATCATCACCTTGTATCTGCCTGTGGATAACTTGTTTCATGTTAAAAATCAATTAATTCCTATGGACTTGCGTCGCGGGGGGCCAAAGCGCACTTTGCAGCAACGCGAAAGAGGGAGCGATCATGACCGCTACTGCAGATATAGGTGTGTTTGGCCTGGGGACAATGGGATCGGCGCTGGCGCTCAATCTGGCCGAAAACGGATTCACCGTCGCGGTTTCAAACCGGGAAGCAGACTGGATCGACCCCTTTCTGACCGAAGCGGGGCCATTGGCGGACCGCCTGATCGGCGTTGCGGCGCTGGCGGATTTCGTCGCGGCGCTGTCGACGCCCCGGTCGGTCTTGTTCATGATCCCCTCAGGTGCGCCGATGGATGCGATGATCACGCAGATCGCGCCGCTGCTCGACCCCGGCGACACGATCATCGACGGCGGCAACGCCGATTTTCACGACACCCGCCGCCGGGCCAAGGCGCTGGATGCGCAGGGGCTGCATTTCGTCGGCATGGGGGTCTCGGGCGGCGAAGAGGGCGCGCGGCACGGCCCTTCGATGATGGTGGGCGGCACCGATCATTCCTGGCAGCAGCTGCAACCGATGCTCGAAGCGATCGCGGCGACGTTCGAAGGTGCGCCCTGCGTCGCGCACCTGGGACCGGACGGGGCGGGACATTTCGTCAAGACCGTTCACAACGGCATCGAATACGCCGATATGCAAATGATCGCAGAGGTTTACGGCCTGATGCGCGATGGCGGTGGGCAGGAAGCACCGGCCATCGGCGCGGTCTTCCAGAACTGGCGGGACGGGCCGCTGAAATCCTATCTGATGGATGTATCCGCGACGGTGCTGTCCTCTCGCGATGCAACGACCGGCCAGCCAATGGTCGACGTGATCCTTGATCAGGCCGGGCAGAAGGGCACCGGGCGCTGGACCCTGATCGAGGCGCTGCGCATGGGGCAATCCGCCAGCACCATCGAGGCGGCGGTCGGCGCGCGGGGCTGGTCGTCGGAAAAGGACATGCGCGCGGCGGCGGAGTCATTGCTGCCCGCCGGGACGGCCGGGGGAGAAATGCCGCCGGACGCGGATCTTGAACAGGCCCTGCTGGCGGGGCGCATCCTGTCCCATGCGCAGGGGTTCCGGATTCTGCACGCCGCGTCCGAGGAATTTGGCTGGGGTCTCGACATGGGGCGGATCTCCGAGATCTGGCGGGCGGGCTGCATCATCCGTTCCGCCCTGCTGGATGACTTTGCGTCAGCTTTCCGGGCGGCGTTGCCTCGGGACCATCTCATCCTGGCGCCGACGATGCGCGCGCGGCTCGCCGATGCGATCCCGGCGCTGCGCCGGGTGGTGGCGGCTGGCGTGTCGATGGGTGTGGCGCTGCCCGCCCTTTCCGCAGGGCTGGCCTGGTACGACACGATGCGGCGCGCGCGGGGCACGGCGAACCTGATACAGGCGCAGCGTGATTTCTTTGGCCACCACGGGTTCGAACGGCTGGATGAACCGGGTCGGCACCACGGGACGTGGAACGGGCTGATCTGAACCGTCAGGCGAAGGGATCGTCCGGATAGCCCACATGCGCGAGGTAGAGCCCCTGCGGCGGGCAGACCGGGCCGCAGGCGGCGCGGTCGCGGGCGTCGAGCGCGCGCTGCATGTCGTCGGGCGACCATGACCCGGTGCCCACCCGCTCCAGCGAGCCGACAAAGCTGCGCACCTGGTTGTGCAGGAACGACCGCGCACGCACGTCGAAATGATATTCCGGCCCGCCCGGCGTCTCGACGCGCGCAATGTCCAGCCTGTCCAACGTCTTGACCGGGCTGTCTGCCTGGCACACGGTCGAGCGGAATGTGGTGAAGTCATGCTTGCCGATCAGCAGCGCCGCCGCCTGCCGCATGGCCTCCAGGTCCAGTTCATGCTTGATCTGCCAGACCAGTCCGGCGCAGTGGGTCGCGGGGGCGCGTCTGGACAGGATGCGGAACAGGTACCGCCGTTCGCGCGCCGAGAACCGGGCGTGAAAATCCTGCGGTACCGCGCGGCAATCGGTGATCGCGACGGGCAGCGGCTTCAGATGATAGTTCAGCGCCTCGGACAGACGGAAAGCGTCCCAGTCCGCTTCCATGTCGCAATGCGCCACCTGCGCCAGCGCATGCACCCCGGCATCGGTGCGCCCCGCCGCCACGATGTTGTGCGCGCGCGGTTCCAGCCGGGCCAGCGCCGTTTCGATTGCGCCCTGAACCGAGGCCAGGTCTGTCTGCCGCTGCCAGCCGACGAAAGGCGCGCCGTGGTATTCGATTTTCAGGGCGTATCGGGACATGGCCGCGCTTTAGCCGGGTGGTGGGCATCTGGCAATCCCCGCGTGGTAACCCTATGTTAGCGCAAGAAACGAAGGGACGGGCAAGGCATTGGTCATCGGGCGGATCGCGGACGGCATCTGGCGGCAGGTCGAAAACGTACAGGACACGGTGTCGCAGACCTTCATGGAACCCGTCATCCGCCTGGGCGTGACGGGACTGGCGCGGTCGGGCAAGACCGTGTTCATCACATCGCTGGTGGCCAACCTGCTTGACCGGGGTCGCATGCCGGGGCTTGTCGCGGCGCGCGAGGGGCGGATAGAGGCCGCTTTTCTTCAGCCTCAGCCCGACGATACCGTGCCGCGTTTCGACTACGAGAACCATCTTCTTGCGCTGACCGGCCCCGCGCCCCATTGGCCCGACAGCACCCGCGCGATTTCCGAGCTGCGCCTGTCGCTGAGGGTGCGGCCCAACGGGTTGCTTGCCGGATTGCAGGGGCCGCGCACCGTGCATCTGGACATCGTGGACTACCCCGGCGAATGGCTGCTGGACCTTGGCCTGATGGAGCGCAGTTTCGAAGACTGGTCCCGCGAGACGCTGGCGCGGATCGCGGCGCGACCTGCGGCTGCGGCTTTCATGGCGCGGGTGCGGGATGTGGACCCGCAGGCCAGCCACGACGAGCCGCTGGCGCAGGAGCTGGCGCGCCTCTTTTCCGATTATCTGACACAGGCGCGGGCCGCCGGTTTTTCCGACTGCACGCCGGGGCGGTTCCTGTTGCCGGGGGACCTTGCCGGCAGCCCCGCGTTGACCTTTGCGCCGATCCCGACCGAAGGCGCGTCGGCGCGCGGGTCGCTGCACCGCGAGATGGCCCGCCGGTTCGAAGCTTACAAATCCCGCGTGGTGCGGCCCTTTTTCCGCGATCATTTCGCGCGGATCGACCGGCAGATCGTGCTGGTGGATGCGCTGGGGGCCATCCACCAGGGTCCGCAGGCGGTGGAGGACCTGCGCGGCGCCATGACCGAGACTCTGGGCGCCTTCCGACCGGGCCGAAACCGGTTTCTGAGCAATCTGCTGGGGGGGCGACGCGTCGAAAAGATCCTCTTTGCCGCGACCAAGGCGGACCATCTGCACCACAGCCAGCACGGCAGGTTGACCGCGATCATGGAGGCGCTGACACGCGACGCGCGGGATCGGGCACAATATGCCGGGGCGGGCACGGCGGCCATGGCCATCGCATCGCTGCGCGCCACGACGGAGGACACGATGACCCACCAGGGCGAGGGACTGGGCGTGGTGCGCGGTACATTGCTTGAGACCGGCAAGCAGGCGGCCTTCTACCCCGGCGAGCTGCCGTCGGACCCCGGCCATCTTCTGGCCCCGGCGCGCAGCGGGGCGGACCGCTGGCTTGACCAGGATTACCAGATCATGCGGTTCGCCCCCGCCCCGCTGGAGCTGCGGCCGGGCGACGGCCCGCCGCACATCCGGCTCGACCGGGCGGCGGAATTCCTGCTCGGAGACCGGTTGTGACCCGGCTGCGTCCGGCCCGGCCCATGGATGCGGGCGCGGTGGGCATGATCCTGTCGGAATTCGTGGATACCACGCCCTGGATGCCGCGCATCCACAGCCGCGCGCAGGACCTGGCCCATGCCGGGGACCTGATCGAACTGGGGTGGGTGACGCTGGCCGAAGACGATCGGGACGTGATCGGTTTTGCCGCGCGGAACAAGGCCGAGCTGCATGCGCTTTACGTGGCGCGGCACGCGCGGGGCCAGGGGGTGGGCAGCGACCTGCTGCGGCAGGCGCAGGCGGCGGCGCCCAGTCTGACGCTCTGGACCTTTCAGGCCAACACCGGGGCGCAGCGGTTCTATCTGCGTCACGGTTTCAGTGAAACCCTGCGGACAGACGGGGCGCGAAACGACGAGGGTCTGCCCGACATCCGGTATGACTGGCGACAGGAGGCGGCGTGATGGCCAGAGGTCCGGTACTTTTCGATCTTGAGGAGGACGCGGCACCGCGCCCGCAGGTGTCGGCGGCGCCGCCGGTGCCCGACCTGTCGGACCCCCCGCCCAAGGGGCAGGCCATGCAGATCGCGGCCCAGCTTGCCGCGCGCAGGCCTTCGCGGCTGGTGGGTCTGTTCTGGTGGCTGGCGACGGCGCTGGTGGGGGCGGTCGTTTCCATCGCCGCCTGGAGCTTCATCGCCGGGCTGATGGCGCAATACCCGCTGGTGGGGTGGGCGATGATGGTGCTGGTGGCGGCCTTTCTGCTGGTGCTGGGTCTGCTTTGCCTGCGCGAAATGGCCGCTTTCAGCCGTCTGGCGCGGCTCGACGGGCTGCATCACGGCGCGGCGGAGGCCCTGGCGCAGGACGACCTGGCCGCCGCCCGCGGTGTGACGGACCGTCTGGTGGCGCTCTACAAGGGGCGCGAGGATACCCGCTGGGGGCGTGACAGGCTGTCGGACCTGCGGGGCGACCAGCTGGATGCGGCGGGCCTGCTGGCCCTGGCCGAGGCAGAGCTGCTGCACCCGCTCGACCTTGCCGCCAGCCGCGAGGTGGAGGCCGCCGCAAGGCAGGTCGCCACGGTCACGGCGCTGGTGCCTCTGGCGCTGGCCGACGTGGCGGCGGCGCTGACCTCGAACCTGCGGATGATCCGGCGGATCGCGGAAATCTACGGTGGGCGCTCGGGCTTTTTCGGGTCCTGGCGGCTGACCCGCGCGGTGCTGTCGCATCTGGTGGCGACGGGGGCCGTGGCGGTGGGCGACGATCTGCTGGAGCCGGTGCTGGGCGGCTCCATCCTGGCCAAGGTCAGCCGCCGCTTTGGCGAGGGGCTGGTCAACGGGGCGCTGACCGCGCGGGTGGGCGTCGCGGCCATGGAGGTCTGCCGGCCCTTGCCCTTCTCCCCCGCGCGGCGCCCCAAGGTGCGCGGCATCATCAAGCGCGCGCTGGGCGGCCTGTTCTCAAAGAACGATTAGGGGGCGCCGAAATTTCCCGGCCTCTTGGCGACGGAAACGCGCAGCACCCGCGTATCAGACTTGTGAGTTGTATTTTCGGGCTGGAAACTGGGATATTGTCCCACACGTCCCAGTCAGTTTTCGGATCGGACCTGCATGCGGTTTCTCAGACAAAGTATGATCGGCCTGTTCCTCGCGGCGGCAACGCTGGGGCTGCTGGTCTTTGCCGTCTACATGGTGGGCACCGCCCTGCAGGAGCGTCTCGCGTCCGAGACCAAGGCACCGCCCGCCCGCGAACGGGTGTTTTCCGTGAACGTCCTGGTGCCCGAACTGGCGGACATCGCACCCGTGATCGAGACATTCGGAGAGGTGCAAAGCCGCCGCCTGCTTGAACTGCGCACGGCGGTTGCGGGCCGGGTCGTGGAACTGGCCGAGAATTTCGAGAACGGCGGCGCGGTCGACGCCGGGCAGGCGCTGGTCCGGCTGGACCCTTCCGACGCCCGCGCGGCGGTCGAGCGTGCGCAGAGCGATATCGCCGATGCCGAGGCGGAACAGCGCGATGCGCAACGGGCGTTGCTGCTGGCGCGGGATTCGCTGGCCGCCGCCGAAGATCAGGCGGCCCTGCGCGACAGGGCATTCGAGCGTCAGCAGGACCTTGACCGGCGCGGCGTCAGTACCGCCACGGCGACCGAAACCGCCGAACTGGCGGCATCGACGGCGCGGCTGGCGGTCATCTCTTCCCGTCAGGCCGCCGCGACGGCAGAGGCACGGGTGGACCAGGCCGCCACAGGCTTGCAGCGTGCCCGGATCGCCCTGGCCGAAGCCGAGCGGCGGTTGGCCGATACCACGATCGAGGCGCCTTTCTCCGGGACCCTGTCGTCGACCTCGGTGGTGGCGGGCAGGCTGGTCTCGGCCAACGAACAGCTGGCGCAACTGATCGACCCCGATGATCTGGAGGTGTCCTTCCGGTTGTCCACGGCCCAGTACGCGCGGCTGCTGGATGGGCAGGGCGATCTGATCCGTGCCGATGTCACCGCCACTCTGGATGTGGCGGGGGTGGATCTGACGGCGCGGGGCCGCATCAGCCGGGCCAGCGCCGCTGCGGGAGAAGGGGCCACAGGGCGCCTGATCTTTGCCGCGCTGGAGGATGCCGCCGGTTTCAAGACCGGTGATTTCGTCACCGTTCAGGTGCAGGAACCGGTGGTGCGGGACGTGGTGCGCGTGCCTGCCTCGGCGATGGATGCGGGCGACAGCCTGCTGGTCCTGGGGCCGGACAACCGGCTGGAGCAGGTGTCGGTCGACGTGCTCCGCCGACAGGGAGACGACGTTCTGGTGCGCGGCCCGATCCAGGGGCGGCAGGTGGTGCGCGAACGCTCGCCCCTGCTGGGCGCCGGTATCGCGGTCAGGCCGCTAGACAGGGCGCAGCCCGCGCCTGCGCCCGGGGCGGGGGACACCGCCGGCATGCTGGAGCTGTCCGAGGAACGGCGCGCGCGGCTGGTCGCCTTTGTCGAGGCCAGCAGCGCGATGCCGCAGGAGGCGAAGGAGCGGGTGCTGGCCCGCCTGTCCGAGCCGCGCGTGCCCGCCGGGATGGTAGAGCGGCTGGAAAGCCGGATGGGCGGTTAACCCGTGGCCCGCGCGATCACCGGCAGGGCCGGAGGCATCCTGTCCTACTTCGTGCGGCACCGCACGGCGGCGAACCTTCTGCTGGTTCTTCTGCTGGTCGCGGGTGCGGCTGCCGCGCCGAATATGCGGGCGCAGTTTTTTCCGGATGTGATCGTCGACAACGTCTCCGTGACCACCGTTTGGGATGGCGCCGGTGCCGAGGATGTGGATGCGGCCATCGTGCAGGTGCTGGAACCGGCTCTGTTGGCGGTGGAAGGTGTCGAAAGCTCGGAAAGCACCTCGCGGGAGGGGCGGGCCACCGTCACGCTGGATTTCGAGCCGGGCTGGGACATGGCGCGCGCCGCGGCGGATGTGCAGACGGCGGTGGATGCCATCACCACCCTGCCGGAAGAGGCGGAGGAGCCGAATGTCCGGCGCGGGGCGTGGCGGGACCGGGTGACGGATGTGGTCCTGACCGGACCGGTCGCGCCCGAGCAGCTGGGCCGTTTCGCCGATGAATTCGTGACCCGCCTGTTTGCCAGGGGTGTCACCCGCACGAGCATCCAGGGGATCGCGGCGCCGCAGACGCTGGTCGAGGTGCCATCGGCCAAGCTGATCGCCTTTGACATCGGTATGGCCGATATTGCCGCCGCCATCGCGGCCGAGGTCGACGCCGACCCGGCGGGGGATGTCACGGGGGCCAATGCACGGGTCCGCACCGGCACGGCCAAACGCAGCGCGCCAGAGATTTCCCGGATCGTCCTGCGCTCCAACGCCGATGGCTCCAAGCTGACCATCGGCGATCTGGCCACCGTCCGCAGCGAAGGCGTGGACCGATTGCAGTCCTACTTTGTCGGTGCCGATCCCGCCGTTTCGGTCAGGGTGGACCGGTCGGACGGGGGCGATGCCATCGGCATCCAGTCCACGGTGGAGGAGGTCGCGGCGGAACTGGCGGCAAGCCTTCCCGCCGATGTGACGGTAGAGCTGATCCGCACCCGTGCAGAGGCGATCACCGGGCGGCTGGATCTGCTGATCGACAACGGGCTGATGGGGCTGGGGCTGGTGGTGCTGCTGCTGTTTCTGTTCCTGAACGCGCGCACCGCGTTCTGGGTGGCGGCGGGGATCCCGGTGGCCATGGGCGCGGCCATCGCGCTGATGTATGCGGCGGGTCTGACCTTCAACATGATCTCGCTTTTCGGGTTGATCATCACGCTGGGGATCGTGGTGGACGACGCCATCGTGGTGGGGGAATACGCCGACCAGCGGTACCGGGCGGGGGATGGCGCCCTGCAGGCGGCCGAAAACGCGGCGCGGCGCATGGCGATGCCGGTGTTCGCGGCGACCCTGACCACCATCATCGCCTTCTGGGGGCTGGTGATCGTGGGCGGGCGGTTCGGCGATCTGATCAAGGATATTCCCTTCACCGTGATCGCGGTGCTGGCCGCCTCGTTGGTGGAGTGCTTTCTGATCCTGCCCAACCACATGGCCCACGCGATGCGCGCCGCGGCAAAGCGGCATTGGTACGATCTGCCCAGTCGCGCGGTGAATCGCGGATTCGAGTGGATGCGCGACCGGCTGTTCCGCCCGCTGATGGCGGGGGTGATCGCCGCGCGCTACGTGGTGCTGGCGGGGGTGGTCGTCGTGCTCGCCTCGCAGATCACGCTATTCATCAACGGATCGGTGCAGTGGCGCTTCTTCAATTCGCCTGAGCAGGGCAGCGTGTCGGGTAGTTTCGCGATGGCCGAAGGTGCGACCCGCCAAGATACCGTCGAAATGATGCGCGAGATGCAGCGCGCGACCGAGGAACTGGGCGCGGAATACGCGGACCGCTACGGGACCAACCCGCTGGATTACGTGATCGCGCAGATCGGCGGGACCTCGGGCCGGGGGTTGGCCGGGGCCGACAACAAGGACGCGGACCTGCTTGGCGGGATCTCCATCGAGCTGATCGACGCCGACCTTCGGCCCTATTCCAGCTTTGCCTTCGTGGCCGACCTGCAGGACCGGGTGGTCAACCATCCCCTGGCCGAAACCGTCAGCTTTCGCGGCTGGCGGTCCGGGCCGGGGGGCGATGCCCTGGACGTGCAGTTCTACGGATCGGGCACCGAGACGTTGAAGGCGGCGGCGGAAGACCTGAAATCCGCGATGCGCAGTTACCCCGAGGTGACGGCGGTCGAGGACAATCTGGCCTACGACAAGGAAGAGCTGATCCTTGACCTCACACCGCAGGGGCAGGCGCTGGGCTTCACCATCGACGCGCTGGGGCGGGTGTTGCGCAACCGGCTGGCGGGGATCGAAGCGGCGACCTATCCCGATGGCCCCAGGTCGGCCACGATCCGGGTGGAACTGCCCGAGGGCGAGCTGACCGCGGATTTCCTGGACCGCCTCCAGATGCGGACGCCCGAGGGGCTGTACGTGCCGCTGGCCGATATCGTCAGCGTCGAGCGGCGCACGGGTTTCAGCACCGTCCGGCGGGAAAACGGCATCCGCCTGATTTCGGTCACGGGCGACATCTCGGAAGACGATGCCGCCCGTGCGACGGAGATCCAGCAGGCCTTGCAGGACGACATCCTGCCCCGCATCGCGTCCGAACGGCAGGTCGAGTGGCGTCTGTCGGGGCTGAGCGAGCAGGAAAGCGATTTCTTGAGCGATGCGCTGACCGGGCTGTTGCTGGTGCTGACGGGCATCTATCTGGTCCTGTCCTGGATCTTTGGCAGCTGGACGCGACCGATGGTGGTCATGGCGATCATCCCCTTCGGTCTCGTGGGCGCGATCTATGGCCACGCGCTGTGGGACGTGCCGCTGAGCATGTTCACGGTGGTCGGCCTGTTGGGCATGACCGGGATCATCATCAACGATTCCATCGTGCTTGTGACCACCATCGACGAATATGCCGAGACACGGGGCCTGATCCCTTCGATCATCGACGGCGCGGCGGACCGGCTGCGCCCGGTGATGCTGACCACCTTGACCACGGTGCTGGGCATGGCGCCGCTGCTTTACGAACAAAGCCAGCAGGCGCAGTTCCTGAAGCCGACGGTCATCACGCTGGTCTATGGGCTGGGCTTCGGCATGGTGCTGGTTCTGCTGGTCGTGCCCGCGCTGGTGGCGGCGCAGCACGATCTTTCGCGGCAGGTCGCGGCGATGCGGCGCGGGGTGCGCGCGCCCCTGCGCAGCCTGCGGCTGGGGCTTGCCGCGCTCTGGGCGCTGATGCTGTGCTGGGGGGCGCTGACGCTGGGCTGGGCGGTTTGGCGGGGGGATGTGCATCCGCTGGCCGGATGGCTCTTGCCGTCGGGCATGACCGGGACAGCGGGGGCGCTGATGCTGTTTCTGATCGGCGCCGGCGTGATCGCCCTCGCGGGCTACGTGATCGGTGCGCTGTCCTATGCGGTCGCGGTCAGGCGGCAGCGACCGGTTTCCTAACCCGAGGTGCAGCCGCGGATTTCCACCGCCTGACGGTCGCCCAGCACGGTGATCGTGATCCGCGACCGGTCAATCGCCAATGCGCCGCCCGCGTTCGCCACAAGGTCCCCGGTCGCGGTCAGTGTGCGGCCCTTGCGGCTGCTGTTGGTCTCGCTTGCCCAGACACCGGGCTGGCCGGGTTCGATCACCACCAGTTCGTTCCGGCCGGTGGACGGCATGTCCAGCCTGGCTTCGATCTGCATCCCGTCGGCAGTCGGGCGCAAGGCACAGGTGGCCGAGCGGACCCCGCCTTCGGCGCCGGAGAAGGCGCGCGCCGCCAGTGCCGCGGCGATCGGGGGGGATGGCGTGCGCTGCGCGTGATCAAGCAGTGCCGCGACCTGCAGTCGTTGCGGCACGCAGATGTCGCTGCACACGCCGATGTCGAGCGTCCCCTCCAGCCGCATCGGCTGGCCCGCATCGCCCGGGGCGAGGGTGACGGGCAGCACCAGTTCGTCCTTGTAGCCGATCGTCAGCACGCCGCCCTCGCGGAAGACCTGCGGGGCGGGCCAGGTGATCCCCACGCCGCGCAGGTTGTCCGAACCGGTCCAGTCGAAATGCGGCGGGATGCCCGCGTCGCCGGGCGCGCGCCAGTAGGTCTTCCATCCCGGCGCCAGGGCAAAGCGGATGGCCGCGACGCGGGTGCCGTCGGGCTTGACCCAGCCGGGCAGGATTTCAGCGGTGACGGGCGTGCCGATGCCGTCCTGTGCAAGGCCGGGCAGGGCGGTCGCCAGGCAGAGGGCCAGGGCGGATGCGAGGTGTCTGATCATGCCCTGTCAATGGCCCATGCAGGGGCGGCTGCCAAGTCACATTTGCATCATCCATGTTTCGCGAATTGCCGCTGTCGGCCCGCCGCCCCCTTGAAACGCGGCGGCGCCTTGGGCATCGTGCGGGTGATACTCCCCGGCCAAAGTGTGTCCTGCCCATGAACCTGACCGGAAAACTTCTCGTTGCGATGCCGTCCATGGGCGATCCCCGGTTCGCCCATGCGGTGATCTTTATCGCCGACCATTCCCACAAGGGTGCGATGGGGCTGATCGTCAACAAGCCTGCCGTCGATGTGGTGCTGTCCGACGTGCTGGAGCAGATCGAGACGCCGACAGCTCCGGCGCAGCACGAGTTGCGCGTGCACATCGGCGGGCCGGTGGAAACCGGGCGCGGTTTTGTTCTGCATTCGCCCGAGTACCGGTCTGCCATGCAGACCATGACAATCGCCGATGATTTCGCGATGACCGCGACGCTGGACGTGCTTGAGGACATCGCGGCGGGCAGGGGGCCGCAGCGGGCGCAGCTGATGCTGGGATATGCGGGCTGGGGACCGGACCAGCTGGAAGGCGAGATCGCGCAGAACGGCTGGCTTACCTGCGAGGCGACGCCGGAAATGGTTTTCGACCTTGAGGACGAACAGAAATGGACCGCCGCGCTGAAATCGCTCGGGGTCGATCCGCTGGGGCTGTCGGCAACAGCGGGCCGGGCCTGAGTCTCAGTCTCCGTCTCAGCGGGGGGCGGCGGCGCGGCGCAGGCGGTCGTTGATGGCGCGGCCCAGCCCCCGGTCGGGCACCGGCGCCACGGCGATGGGGCGCGCCATCCCGTCCAGCTGGTGCAGGTGGTCGAAGAGACGGCTTGCCGCTTCCACCAGATCACCCGAGGCTGACAGGTTCAGCGTCCCCGCGACCCCGGCAAAGCCCAGCAGGACCTCGTCGCCCCGCGCCTCTGTCGCGTTCAACCGGACGCGGGCGCGCGGGGCGTAGTGAGAAGCGAGCTGTCCGGGTGCCACCACATCCGCGCCGCTGACCGACTGCAGTGGCGCGTCCAGGGCCGCCTCAAGCGCCTCCTGCGGCAGCCCGCCCGCGCGCAGCAGGGTGGGCGCGGGGCCTGCCAGCCCGACGATGGTGCTCTCCAGCCCGACGCTGCAGGGGCCATCGTCCAGTACCGCCGCGATGCGGCCCGACAGCCCTGCCAGCACATGCGCGGCGGTGGTCGGGCTGATCCGTCCCGACGGGTTGGCCGAGGGCGCCGCCACCGGGCCGCCGGTGGCCTCCAGCAGCGCGCGGGCGGCGGGATGCGCGGGCACCCGCAGCGCGACCGTGTCCAGCCCGGCTGTGACCAGTGTGGACAGCCCGTGATCCGGGCGCAGGGGCAAGACCAGCGTGAGCGGGCCGGGCCAGAAGGCGCTGGCCAGAACCTCGGCCTGGTCGGACCACACAACATGGTCGCGGGCCTGAGCCGGGTCGGCCAGATGGGCGATGAGGGGGTTGAAGCTGGGCCGTCCCTTGGCCGCATAGACCGCCGCGACCGCTTGACCGTTGCGCGCATCCGCGCCGAGGCCGTAAACCGTTTCGGTCGGGAAGGCGACCAGCCTGCCGGAGGACAGCAGATCAGCCGCCCGGTCGATGCCAGGGCGGTCGAAATGCAGGATTTCCGTCTCTTCTGTCATGGTGGCGATGACGCTGCGTTTCGGGTTGCGGGGCGAAGGTGGGCGCTTCATGTTATGGGTATATCGGTCTGCCCTTAGCAGGGCGGGTCCGGGGTTGCCAAGCCACTGCCGCCCCCATCGGGAGAGAGAGACATGCCATACCAAGCCGCCACAGACGAATACGCCTTCCTGATCGAGCAGGTCCTGGACATGGAGGCGTTGCGCGCCACGGACCGTTTCGCCGAGGCGACGGAGGACGTGACCCGCGCGATCCTGTCGGAAGCGGGCAGGATGTGTGATGAGGTCCTGGCCCCGCTTCAGCGACCCGGCGACCTGCACCCCGCCAGACTGGAAAACGGCGTGGTGCGCACCTCGCCCGGCTTTGCCGAAGGATTCCGCGCCATTGCCGAGGGCGGCTGGATCGGGATCACCGCCGACCCGGAGCACGGTGGCATGGGGCTGCCGATGATGCTGAACACGGCCGTGAACGAAATGATGAGTGGCGCCTGCCTGTCGCTGCAGCTGGCCCCCCTGATGAGCCAGGGCCAGATCGAGGCGCTGGAGCATCACGCGTCGGACGAGATCAAGGCGCTGTATCTGCCCAAGCTCATCTCGGGCGAATGGACCGGCACGATGAACCTGACGGAACCGCAGGCCGGGTCGGACGTCGGGGCGTTGTCGACCAAGGCGGAAGAAAACGGCGACGGGACATATGCCATTTCCGGGCAGAAGATCTACATCTCCTGGGGCGACAACGACTTTGCAGAGAACGTCTGCCACCTGGTGCTGGCGCGGCTGCCGGGCGCGCCCGCGGGCACCAAGGGGATCAGCCTGTTCCTGGTGCCGAAGTTCCTGCCCGACGCGGATGGCAATCCGGGCAAGCGGAACGGCCTGAAGGTCGTGAGCCTGGAGCATAAGCTGGGGCTGCACGGTTCGCCCACCGCGGTGATGGAATACGACGGCGCCACCGGCTGGCTGGTCGGGCCGGAACAGGGCGGCATGGCGGCGATGTTCACCATGATGAACAACGCGCGTCTGGGTGTCGGCGGGCAGGGCGTCGGCGCGGCGGAAGGCGCCTACCAGCACGCGCTGGCCTATGCGCAGGAACGCAGGCAGGGCGGCAAGGGCACGATCATCGAACACGCCGACGTCCGCCGGATGCTGGCAACCATGAAGGCCGACATCTATGTCGCGCGGGCGATTGCCATGTCCTGCGCACATGCCATCGACATGGGCAATGCCACCGGCGATGCCGCCTGGAAGGCGCGGGCCGCGTTGCTGACCCCGATTGCCAAGGCCTTTGGCACCGATGTGGGCATCGAGGTCGCCCAGACCGGGGTGCAGGTTCACGGCGGCATGGGGTTTGTCGAGGAAACCGGCGCGGCGCAGTTCGCCCGCGACGTGCGCGTCACCGCGATCTACGAAGGCACCAACGGCATCCAGGCGATGGACCTTGTGGGCCGCAAGATGATGGACGGCGGCGATGCGGCGGGGGCGCTGCTGGACGAGATGGAAGCGGACATCGAACAGGCGCGCGACAGCTTTCCCAATATGGCCGATGCGGTCTGGCAGGCCTGTGAAAGCCTGCGCGAGGCCACCGACTGGCTGGTGGCGCAGGACAACATGCAGGCGCGTTTCGCCGGTGCGGTCCCCTATCTGCGCGCCTTTGCGCGGGTGCTGGGGGGGCATCTGCACCTCAAGGCCGCGATGATCGACAAGGGTGGCCCGCGCGAAAGGCTTGCGCGGTTCTACATCCAGCGGCTGTTGCCGGAATACGCCGGTCTGCTGTCCCACGCCCAGGCGGGCGAGGCCGACCTCTTTGCGGTCACCGCCGAAGACCTGGTTGCCTGATGGCCGATACTGCCCCTGCCGGTCTTCGCTATCCTTGGGAAACCCCGCCCACGGCGGATGGAACGGAGGCGATCGAGGTCGCGCCGGGGGTGCTTTGGCTGCGGTTGCCGCTGCCGATGAAGCTCGACCACGTCAATGTCTACGCGCTGGATGAAGGGGACAGCTGGACCATCATCGACACCGGCTTTTCGTCGAAGAAATCCAAGGCGATCTGGGCCGAGGTGCTGGCGGGTCCATTGGGCGGCAAGCCGGTTGGCCGCGTCGTTGTCACGCATCACCATCCCGACCATGTGGGCCTCGCCGGCTGGTTCCAGACCGAACACGGGGCGGAACTGGTCACAACCCGCACCGCCTGGCTGACGGCGCGGATGCTGACGCTGGACGCGCAAGAGGTCGCCCCGGCGGAGACACTCAGCTTTTACCGTCAATCCGGTATGCATAGCGATATCCTGGAAAAACGCAGCACCGACAGGCCCTTCAACTTCGCCGATGTGGTCGATCCGATGCCGCTGGGCTACACGCGGATCAAGCAGGACGACACCATCGTCATGGGCGGGCGCACCTGGGACGTGCATATCGGCAACGGGCATGCGCCGGAACATGCCACCTTCTGGAGCCGGGACGACGACCTTGTGATCGCGGGCGACCAGATCCTGCCGTCGATCAGCCCCAATGTCGGGGTCTATGCGACCGAACCGATGGCCGACCCCATCGGCGAATGGCTGGAGGCCTGCGAGCGGCTGGCCCCGTTGGCACGGCCCGATCACCTGGTGCTGGGCGGGCACAAGCTGCCCTTCACCGGGCTGCCCAAACGGATGGCGCAGCTGATCGAGAACCATCATGGCGCGCTGCGGCGGCTGACAGCCTACATCGAGACGCCCAAATCAGCCTCGGAATGCTTTGCGCCCCTGTTCAAGCGCAAGATCGGCGAAGGGGAATATGGCCTCGCCCTGGTTGAAGCCGTCGCCCATCTGAGCCACCTTTACCAGACGGGCCGGGCCAGCCGCAGCCTGCGGCAGGACGACGGAGCCTGGGTGTATCAGAGCAAGGGGTGAGCATGGACAACGAGATCAAGACCGCAGCCGAAGCCTTCGAGGCCGAGGTTCTGCCACGGCGCTACGAAGTCCGGATCGACCGCGAAAACCTCCAGGCTCAGGACGAGGAAGTGCCGGGTACGGCTGGCGGCAAATCCGTGGCCCAGAAATCCCCGGCCCAGTGGGCGTACGAGCGGATCGTGCTCTACCTCAAGAAATTCGAAGAACAGCTGGATGCCGACCACGAAGTCGCCATGGGTTTTACCGGGGCCGATGCCGGGGTTTTGCGGATCGTCGGCATGGGGTACTTCGACCCCGATATCATCACCTTTTACGGCGCCGATCCGGCGGGCGGCAGAATGCAGCAGATCCAGCACGTCAGCCAGTTGAACGTGATCCTCCGCGCACTGCCCAAGGCGGTGAAGGGCGAGGCGCCCAACCGGATCGGTTTCCGGCTGGTCCAGGACCTTGAGAAAGAGGCGGGGCAACAGCCCGCGACAACGTGACCTTCCGCCGCTTTCGGGTCGTGACAGCGCGGAACGAATAGGTTAGTCAGCCGCAAACATCGAAATGAGGGACCCTTCAGATGGCCGAACATGAACATGGCAAGATGGACGTCACGGTGCAGGAAAAGACCTTTGCATCCTTCATGTCCTTTGTGACCCGCACGTCGATCGTGATCCTCGTGCTGCTGGTGCTGATGGCGATGTTCATCCGCTGACGCCGCTGCCGGCACCGCGCGGTGCCGGGCAATCGCATCCCCTATCGGAGTAGTGCCAGTGAAACGCCTGTTGACCGGCCTTGTCGTCGCTGCCCTGCTTGCCGGGTGCGCCGTCGATACCAGCCCCGACGCATCGCCTGACGCGGTCGCCGCCGCCGCTTTTCGTGCGCCGGGTCCCAAGAAGATCAGCGTCATCACCGTGATCAACAACCGCACCGGCAAGGGCGGGCATACCGCGCTTTTGGTGAATGGTTCGCAACAGGTGATCTTTGATCCTGCGGGATCGTTCCGCGAGGAGCGTGTCGTGGAACGTGGCGACGTGATCTATGGCATGACTCCGGGCTGGCTTCAGGCCTACAAATCCGCGCATGCCCGGTCGACGTTCCATGTCGTCACCCAGGAAATGGTCGTTACCCCCGAACAGGCGGAAACCGCGTTGCGGCTGGTGCAGTCCAACGGGGCGGTGCCGGGGGCCTATTGCGCCAATGCCACCACCTCGCTGCTGCGCAAGGTGCCGGGGTTCGGGGACATCGACGTGACCTTTTATCCCGAAAAGCTCATGCAGCAGATCGCGAAGCGTCCCGGCGTGACCACCACCCGCTATTACGAAGACGACGATGGCAATGTGACCGACGCGCTTGCAGCGGGCGTGATCGTCGCGCAGTAGCGGTCAGCCCAACAGGTACAGCAAACCAAAAAGCGTCGCCGCCCCCGACAGGATGGCGCCGATCACGCTTTTGCTGAGGATTCCGACGGCCAGTGTGACCACGGCGGCGGCCAGACGGGCCGGGTCGGTCTCTCCTCCTGTCGCATTTGGCCAGATCACCTGCGGGGCCACCAGCGCCGGCAGCACGGCGACCGCCGTATAACGCAGGTGCCGCAGCAGCCATTCCGGCATCGCTCTGTCCCCCACGAGGCCGGTAAAGACGAACCGCAGAAAGAAGCTGCCCAGCCCCAGACCAACGATCACGATCCAAAGGGTCGTCTTGTCGATCATGTGCGCGTCTCCGACCGGCGGGTCATCCAGTATTCGACCTGCGCCCCCGCCAGCATGCCGGCCAGCCCCGCGATGATGACGCCCAGCGAATAGGGTACTGCAATCGCAATGAGGCTCGCCACGACCGCGACCAACGCCGCGACCACATGCGCCAGCGTGCGGAACATCGGCGCGATCATTGCGAGAAACGTGATGGGAATGGCGAAGTCCAGTGCCCATTCTTCAGGCACCCGCGCGCCCAGGTACGCGCCGATGAAGGTAAAGGCGTACCATAAAGGCACGATCGGCGTGACGCAGCCAAAGAAATAGGCCATCCGCTGCGGGACGGTCATGTCCGGCTGTTTCTCGAACTGGCCGACAGAGACCACGTAGGACTGGTCCACTGTCAGATAGGCGGCCAGCGCCCGCTGCCACAGCGGCGCCGCCCCGATCCAGGGTGTGAGAGAAGCGGAATACATCGCCATCCGAAGATTGACCGCCAGCGCCGAGGCCAGCACGATGATGGTGGGGGCCTGTTCCTGCATCAGCTGCAGGGCGGTGAACTGCGCCGCTCCGGCGATAACGACGACCGAGAACGACAGCGCCTCGATCACCGAAAGGCCCGCTTCGGTGGCCAGCAGGCCAAAGAGCGCGGCAAAGGGAATGATCACCAGAATAAACGGCGCGCTGTCGGCCATGCCCTTCAGGTAGGCGGATTTGGTGGTGGTGATGGCCATGCGATGCCCCTAGATTACGGCCACAGGGGTAGCCTGTTACAAAAGGGGATACAATTGGCACAGGACCCGGATCTTTCGGAATATCTGATCGCGCCCGATCCCGCGGCAGCGCGGCTGACGCGCGCTGTGCGCGGCGTGGATCAGGACGGCGCGGAAACCGACCTGCAAGTGGTCGAGGAACGTCCGCTGACGATCTACCTCAACCGGCAGGAGGTCGTCACCGCCATGACCATCGGGGACTATCCCGAATACCTGGCGCTCGGCTTTCTGCGCAACCAGCGGATGCTGGACGCGGACGACGAAATCACCCGTGTCGACTACGACGAGGAACTGGAAACCGTCGTCGTCCGGACCGCGCGGCAGACTGATTACGAGGACAAGATGCGCCGCAGGACGCGGACGTCGGGCTGCGCCGTGGGCACCGTGTTCGGCGACATGATGGAGGGGCTCGACCAGGTGCGCCTGCCGCAGACCCCCGTGGCCACCTCTGCGCTTTATGCGCTGTCGGCCAGGATCAATCGGACGCCCAGCCTGTATCTTGCCGCAGGCGCGATCCACGGCACGGTCCTGTGCCAGGACGGGCGTGCGCTGGTCTACATGGAGGACGTGGGCCGTCACAACGCCGTGGACAAGATCGCGGGCTGGATGCTGTCCGAAGGGGTCGGGGGCGCGGACAAGATCCTCTACACCACCGGGCGGCTGACCTCGGAAATGGTGATCAAGACGGCGATGATGGGCATCCCGGTACTTGCCTCGCGGTCCGGTTTCACCGCCTGGGGGGTTGAGATCGCCCGCCAGGTGGGGCTGACCCTGATCGGTCGGCTGAAGGGGCGGCGGTTCATCTGTCTGAGCGGGCAGGACAGGCTGGTGCGCGATGTGGATCCACGGACCGTGGCCGACGAACCGGGACGGTCGGGGCGAAAGGGGGGCGCGTGATGGCGGTGTTGTTTACCCCGGTGTCGGAGGGACAAAACTTGACCGGAAACGCGCGGGGAGGGGTCAGATTGAGCGGGGGAAAATTCTTGCAAGAATTTTGCCAAGAAAATTTGAATTTTCTTGCCGCGGACCTGCGGGGGTGCCGCTGATGAAGCAGCCGTTGGGTGTCATCCTCGCAGGGGGTCAGGCAACGCGCATGGGCGGCGGAGACAAGGGGTTGTTGCGGCTCGGCGGTGTGTCCGTGCTCGACCGGGTGATCGAGCGGCTGGCCCCGCAGGTCGCGTCGCTGGCGCTGAATGCCAACGGGAATGCCGCGCGGTTCGCGGCGCTGGGGCTGCCGGTGCTGGCCGACAGCATCGACGGCTACGCCGGACCTCTGGCGGGGGTGCTGGCAGGTCTCGACTGGGCGGCGGAACAGGGGGCTGATGCCATCGTGACCGCCGCCGCCGACACGCCGTTCTTTCCCTGCGATCTGGTGCCGCAACTGCTGTTGGCTGGCGAAGGCATGGCACAACCGCTGGTGCTGGCCGCCTCGCCGGACGCCGAACGCGGTCGCGCGCGCCATCCGACTTTTGGCTTGTGGCCCGTAGGGTTACGCGATGACCTTCGTGCATCGCTTGAAGACGGGATGCGCAAGGTCGTGCAATGGACGGACCGTCACGCGGGGCGCGAGGCCTTGTTCCCTGACGAGGCCGCGTTCTTCAACATCAACACGCCCGACGACCTCGCTCGGGCCGAGGCGATGTTATGAGACTCTACGGCGTCGTCGGCTGGAAGAACGCGGGCAAGACCGGGCTGATGGAACGGCTGGTGGCCGAGATCACCGGGCGCGGCCTGCGGGTATCGACCGTCAAACACGCGCATCACACTTTCGACGTCGATCACCCCGGCAAGGACAGCCACCGCCACCGGGTGGCGGGGGCCACCGAGGTTCTGCTGGCCTCGCGCAGCCGGTTTGCCCTGATGCACGAATTGCGCGACGAAGATGAACCGACGCTGGAGCATCTTCTGGCCCGGCTGTCGCCGGTCGATCTGGTGCTGATCGAAGGCTACAAGCGCGACGCGCATCCCAAGGTGGAAGCGCACCGCGCCGAGACCGGCAATCCGCTGATCGCGCCGGACGATCCCACCGTGCGGGCGGTGGCCAGCGACGTGCCGCTCGACCTCGACCGACCGGTGTTCGACCTGAACGACACCCGTGCGGTGGCGGATTTCATTCTGGCCGAGGTGGGGCTGTGAGCGGATTCGACACCTTCGTGGTGGTAGACTGGTCTGCCCGCGCAACGCCGTCACCCCGAAAGCCCACCGCCGATTCCATCTGGATCGCCGTCGCGCGGCGGGGCGCGGCGCCCGAGTGTTCCTATCACCGCACCCGCCACGATGCGATGGGGGCGCTTCGGACGCTCTTTGACGCGGAACTCGCGGCGGGACGGCGCGTGGTGGCGGGCTTCGATTTCTCCTTTGCCTATCCGGTGGGTTTCGCCCGTGCGCTGACGGGCTCGGACGATCCGCTTGGCCTGTGGCCAGTGCTGGCCGACATGATCGAGGACGCCCCCGACAATTCCAACAACCGGTTCGACGTGGCGCGTGCGCTGAACGCGCGGTTTCCGGGCGTGGGGCCGTTCTGGGGCTGTCCGGCGGGGCAGGAGGACGCGGTGCTGCCCGCCCGCGGCTCGCAGCGGCAGGGGCATGGTCTGCCCGAGCGGCGGGGGGTGGAGCGCCATGCCGACATGACCCGCTCGCAACCGGGCTGGAAGCTCTACACCACCGGATCGGTCGGCTCGCAGGCGCTGCTGGGCATCCCGCGTCTGCAATCCCTGCGGGCGCACTATGGCGATGCGCTGCGCGTGGCCCCGTTTCAGCGGGGCGATGCGCCACTGGTGCTGGTGGAGATCTATCCTTCGCTCATCTCCGACGCGGTCGCCGCCGCGCGCGAAGGGGATGAAATCATGGACCGCGCGCAGGTGCGGGTGCTGGCGCGGGCGCTGTCGCGGCTGGCGCCGGAGGTGCTGGATGCGCTGCTGAACGAAGGCGATGCGACAGAAGGCTGGTCGCTGGGTGTGGGGCAGGCGGATGCCCTGCGTGCGGCAGCGGCGGCGGAGGATGCGCCGCCCTTGCGCAACGATTGTTTCGCCTTGCCGCCGGGGGTGCACTGGACACCGGTGGCGGAGGCTCTGACGCATCTGCGCAGCCGGATGCAGCCGGTGACGGGCATTGAGCCGGTGCCGCTCACCGCCGCGTCGGGACGCATCGCGGCCCAAGACGTCCTGGCCGCGCGGGCGAACCCGCCGCTGCCGAACACGGCGGTCGATGGCTATGGCTTTGCCGGGGCACGCGGACCGGGGCCGCACCGGTTGCCGCTGGCGCCGGGGCGTGCCGCAGCGGGGGACCGTCCGGGGGCGGTCCCGGCGGGTCAGGCGATCCGTGTCCTGACCGGCGCGGCCCTGCCCGAGGGTGTGGATACCGTTGTGCTGCAGGAGGATGTGGCGCTGGACGGTGGCGCGATCAGCTTTCGGGGGCCGATCAAGGCGGGGGCCAACACCCGGCAGGCGGGGGAGGACGTAAAGGCGGGCGACCGCGTCTTGCAGGCAGGGCGGCGCATCACCGCTTCCGACCTTGCGCTGCTGGCGGCGACGGGGAGGGCCGAGGTCGCGGTCCGCGCCCCGCTGCGGGTCGGCGTGCTGTCCACGGGCGACGAACTGGTCGAGCCGGGCGAGGCGGCATCGGACGGGCAGATATTCGACGCGAACCGCCCCATGCTGCAGGGGTTGGTGGCCGGATTCGGCCACCGCCCGGTCGATCTGGGCCGGGTGGGCGACGACCGCGAGGCGCTGCGGCGAATGTTGGACGATGCGGCGGGCCGGGTGGATGTGATCCTGACCAGCGGCGGCGCCTCTGCGGGGGACGAAGATCACGTCTCGGCCCTGCTGCAGGAGGCCGGGACCATGGGCCTGTGGCGCATCGCGGTCAAACCGGGCCGTCCGCTGGCACTGGGGATGTGGCGGGGCAAGCCCGTCTTTGGCCTGCCGGGAAATCCGGTGGCGGCGATGGTCTGCACATTGATCTTTGCGCGGCCCGCGCTGGCAGTGCTGGCGGGACAGGACTGGTCGGAGCCTTTGGGCTTTGACGTGCCCGCCGCGTTTTCAAAGCGCAAGAAGGCGGGCCGCCGAGAGTATCTGCGCGCCCGCATCCGGGACGGCAGGGCCGAGGTCTTTGCCTCCGAAGGGTCGGGGCGGATCAGCGGGCTCAGCTGGGCCGAAGGGCTGGTTGACCTGCCCGAACCCGCAGCAGAGGTGGCACCGGGCGATATGGTGCGGTTTATTCCCTACGGCAGTTTCGGGGTTTAGGTCGTGTTGACATCCATTTTCGCCCACCCGTTTCAGTCCAAAAGTGCTCAGTTCCAGGCAAGAGAGCGCAGGAATAGCCAGCTATTTCAGGCTCTCTTAACGCAGAAATGGGCAATTTTGGCGAAACCCCTGCGGGGCGCGGCGGATTTTGCCTCTGCCATCCCGGATGTTCGCTTCCAATGATCACATTGCTGCGCTCACATCAGGGCGCCAGCGGCAAAATCCGTCTCGCGCGGGTGGGCGAGAATGGATGTCAACACGACCTGGCCCCGCTCAATCGAACGTCCCGGCACAGCGGCCCAGCAGCATGAAGGCACGGGCGGTGCGGGTGTCGGCAAGGGCCGAGATCTCGCCGTCCGAGGCATTTTGTTCAAACGCGGCGAAGGTCTTGTCGAACCGGCGCAGGAAGTGATGCGCGGCGTCGCGGAAGATCGGGTCCTGCTTCATCCGCGCGTTGCTCAGCGCCAATGACGACCGGTCCCGGATGCCGCCAAGGGCCGCGATGGGACGCCCGCGCGCGCCCTGGGCGAACTGGCGCCAGACCTCGGGCCGGGCACGGTCGGGGCGCAGGTCGTCCATGTAGATGCCGTCCTGACTGAGCAGGGTCAGAACATCCTGCGCAGCCTGGATCAGTTGCTTGGCGGCCCGGTCCTTGAGCGCGCGGCGCAAGGAGGCGAAACCGGTTTCATCCTCGGCGGTTTCGGGGAAGTTCAGCGCGCGGATGAAATCCTCGGTCGCCAGCATCGGGACCATATCGGAGGCCTGCGTGCCGAGGGCGAGCGTGGGCTGGTCGTCCACCTGCGGCGCCGCAGCGGGCGGCGCAGGCCGCGCGCGGTCGTCGCGGCGGGACTGGAACGTGGCCAGCGCCGTCTCCGTCTTGCGGGTGGCGGCGGCGATCTCGTCCAGCTTGCGCGCCACTGAAGATTCGGCACGCATGTGTCCGCCCTGCTGTTGGGAGATATAGGATTGGCGGATTGCGTCGATGGCAGCTTGCAGGCGCTGGCTTTCTTCCCGCATGACCCGGCTGGCCCGTGCCGCGGTGGCCGCGACCCAGATCATGCCGACGGGCATGAAAATCGCCAGCATGGTCATCAGGAACCGCAGGCCACCCGATTCAGTTTCCGTCTCGGGGCCGGAACCGACAAAGACAAAGAATATCCCCGAGCCCACGAGCCAGACCGCGCTGAGCGCGATGGCGATCACCTCGACCGGGGTGATCAGATCGGGTTTGGGCTTGTCGTAGATGCCCAGCGGGGTCACGCGGGCCGATCTTTCCGCCGGCGGCTGGTCGGTGGCGGTGGGTTCGGGTGCATCGGTCATGCTGTCAGCCTCATGTCAGGCGTAGACGATCTTGAGAACCTCATAGGATTTTTCGCCCCCCGGTGTGCGAACTTCGACCGAATCGCCCTCTTCCTTGCCGATCAGCGCGCGGGCGATGGGCGATTTGATGTTCAGCAAACCGTCTTCGATCTTGGCCTCGTATTCGCCCACGATCTGATAGGTCTTTTCCTCGTCCGTGTCCTCGTCCACCAGCGTCACGGTCGCGCCGAACTTGATCGGGCCGGACATCTTTGCCGGGTCGATGACCTCCGCCAGCGAGATCACGCCCTCCAGTTCCTTGATGCGCCCTTCGATGAAGGACTGCTTTTCCTTGGCAGAGTGGTATTCCGCGTTCTCGGACAGATCGCCATGCTCGCGCGCTTCGGCGATGGCCTTGATGATGGCGGGGCGCTCCACGCTCTTGAGCTGCTTCAGTTCGGCTTCCAGCGCGGTGTGGCCCGCGCGGGTCATCGGGATCTTTTCCATGGGCTGTCCGTCCACGTCAGGAAGGCCGCACCCCGGTCTGCTGCCGGGAGCGGCCTTGGTTGCTTGGTTGGACACCAAGTGACCCAAAGTTGCATCCGATTGCAAGGGGTCGGTTTCGGATCGGCGCGGGGTCGCGGTCAGCTGTAATTGACAACCTCGTATTCGATGCCGTCGTCGTCGTGAAAGTAGAACCGGCGGCCCGGCTCGTAGTCCGCGTGATTGCCGGTTTTGAATCCATGCGCCTTGATCGCCGCCTCGGTGGCATCCAGATCGTCGACCACCACCGCGATGTGGTTGAGCCCTGCAATCCGGGTATAGCTGTCGTTCGCCGCGTCGGTCGCGCCGCGCGGGTTGTAGAGCGCGAGGTAGTGATCTTCGGACCCGACATGGATCGTATACCCGCCCGCTTTGGCATCGCCCTGCCAGCGGATATGCCATCCGAACAGCTTGACCATCCAGGCGGCGGTCGCGGCGGGGTCGGATACGGTGTAGTTGGCGTGTTCAAGCAGTGCGGCCATCGGTCTCTCCGTTATTGTTGATCTTTCCAGCGTAATTGCTGAACCTCACTTTAGGTCAAGCTTTTTTCCGAGGAATTTTTCATGGCTGTGAACGACGGGTTGTCAATCGGGGCGCTGGCAGATCGGACCGGGCTGGCGGTATCCGCCATCCGGTACTACGAAGCGCAGGGCCTGATACGTCCCTGGCGCAATGCCGGGGGCCAGCGGCGGTTTCAGCGGGCCGACCTGCGGCGGCTGAGTTTCGTCATGATCGCGCAGCAGTTCGGCTTTACCCTGCCGCAGATCAAGGCAGAGCTGGACCGGCTGCCAGGGGGGCGAACGCCGACCAAGGCGGACTGGGCGCAGATCAGCGCCGGGTTCCGGGCCGCGCTGGATCAGCGGATCGACGCGATGACGCAGCTGCGTGACAACCTGGACAGCTGCATCGGCTGCGGGTGTCTCAGCCTGGACAGTTGCGCGCTCTACAACCCCGCGGATCGGGCAGCGGACCGCGGGCAGGGGCCGCGCTATCTGATGGGTGATCGCCCGGAAGGCTGATCACCGGGAGGCGGAAACGGGAACATGCGGCGTGACAACGCGTTGCCACCCCGTGGCGCGCTGATTTGCGCGAAATTTCACCCCACGTCCCGATTGCAAAGGCGCGTGGCGTGGTTTAGCCACTTTGAAACTTTTATGTTGCCTTGGAGGGAGCGCCGAGCATGGCCGAGATCGAACGCGAAGCAATGGAATACGACGTGGTGATCGTGGGCGCGGGGCCAGCGGGTCTTTCCGCTGCGATCCGGCTGAAACAGCTTGATGCCGACTGCAATGTCGTGGTGCTCGAAAAGGGATCGGAAGTCGGCGCGCACATCCTGTCGGGCGCTGTGCTGGACCCTTGCGGCCTTGATGCGCTGATCCCGGACTGGAAGGAAAAGGGCGCACCGGTGACGGTGCCGGTCAAGGAAGACAACTTTTACATGCTGGGCGAGGCGGGCAAGGTGCGGGTGCCGAATTTTCCCATGCCGCCGCTGATGAACAACCACGGCAATTATATCGTGTCCATGGGCAACGTCTGCCGCTGGATGGCCGAACAGGCCGAGGAACTGGGCGTCGAGGTGTTCCCCGGCATGGCCTGTTCCGAACTGGTCTTTGGTGAAAACGGCGAGGTCAAGGGCGTCGTCGCGGGCGAGATGGGGATCGGTCCCGACGGCGAGCCCGGCCCCAGCTACGAGCCGGGGATGGAGCTGCACGGCAAGTATGTCTTCCTGTCCGAAGGCGTGCGCGGCAGCCTGTCCAAGCAGGTGATCGCCAAGTATGGCCTGGACGAGGGCAAGGAGCCGCAGAAATACGGCCTCGGCATGAAGGAAATCTGGGAGATCGACCCCGAAAAGCACCGTGAAGGCACGGTGACACACACCATGGGCTGGCCGCTGGGCAAGAACGCGGGTGGCGGATCCTTCATCTACCATCTCGACAACAACCAGGTTTACGTCGGTTTCGTCGTTCACCTTGGCTACAAGAACCCGCATGTCTTTCCCTACATGGAATTCCAGCGGTTCAAACATCATCCGATGGTCAAGGAATTGCTCGAAGGCGGCAAGCGCGTGGCCTATGGCGCGCGGGCGATCACCGAGGGCGGCTATCAGTCGATGCCCAAGATGGTGGCGCCGGGTGTCGCGCTGCTGGGCTGTTCCGTGGGCATGGTCAACGTGCCGCGCATCAAGGGCAACCACAACGCCATGCTGTCCGGCAAGGCCGCGGCGGAAGCAGCCTATGAGGCGATCTCGGCCGGGCGGTCGGCGGATGAGCTGACGGCCTACGAGGACGAGGTGCGCGGTGGCGCCATCGGTGCCGACCTCAAGAAGGTGCGCAACGTCAAGCCGCTGTGGTCCAAGTACGGCCTGACCACATCGCTTGCGGTCGGCGGCTTTGACATGTGGTGCAACACCTTCGGCTTTTCGCTGCTGGGGACGATGGGGCACGGCAAAACCGACGCGGAAGCGACCGAGAAGGCTTCCAAGCACAAGCCGATCGACTACCCCAAGCCCGACGGCAAGCTCAGCTTTGACCGGCTCACCAATGTCTCGTTCTCCTTTACCAATCACGAGGAAAACCAGCCTGCGCACCTCACCCTGAAGGACGCCGACATTCCGGTGAAGGTGAACCTGCCTGAATACGATGGCCCGTCGGCCCGGTATTGCCCGGCAGGCGTCTACGAGTTCGTCAAGGACGACAAGACCGGCGAGGACCGTTTTGTCATCAACTTCCAGAACTGCGTGCACTGCAAGACCTGCGATATCAAGGATCCCAAGCAGAATATCGTCTGGACCACGCCGCAGGGCGGTGACGGGCCGAACTACCCGAACATGTGATGCGGGCAAGGGCGGGGGGACCCCGCCTTTTTCCTGTCCGCGTGCCTTTGCTCACAGCTGCGTCATGGCGGGGCTGCGGCATTGCGCTTGGCGCTGGACCTGATAGCCTTTCGCAAATTCCCGATGAGAGGCAGTAGCGATATGTTGAGACTTGTGCTGAGTGCGGTTGCCGTCCTTGCCGCCGGGACCGCGCTGACGCCGCCGGTGCAGGCGCAATCGGTGGCGGGGGCTTATCTGGCGGGGCGGCATGCTGCTGTCACCAGCGATTACGCGGCGGCGGCGCGCTACTACACCGAGGCGCTTTCGCGGGACCCTACCAATGCCGAACTGATGGAAAGCGGGAGCCTCGCCTTGCTGTCGCTGGGAGAGGTGGAAAAGGCGTTGCCGCTGGCCCGCACGCTTGAGGAGAAGAACCACCGCAGCCAGGTGGCCCGGCTGGTCCTGACCGCCGACCTGGCCAAGAAGGGCGACTATCAGGCGCTGCTGGACCGCGGCAGCGACGCCACCGGGATCGGCCCCTGGGTCGACGGGCTGGTCAAGGCCTGGGCCTATATGGGTGCGGGCGATGTCACGTCTGCCATGACGGCCTTTGACACGCTGAGTGAAGAGCCGGGAATGCAGGGGCTGGTGATGTATCACAAGGCTCTGGCTCTGGCGAGCGTGGGCGACTACGAAGGGGCCGAGGAGATCTTTGGCGAGGGGCGCGTCGGCGGTGCCGGTCAGACCCGCCGGGGCGTCATGGCCCATGCGGAGATCCTGGCGCAGCTTGAAAGACCGCAAGAGGCGCTGACCCTGATCCGGACAAGTTTCGGCGCCGGAACCGACCCGGAACTGGATAATCTGATCCGCGCGCTGGAAGCCGGAGAACCGGTGCCGTTCACCCATGTGCCCGACCCGCTGGCCGGCATGGCCGAGGTGTTCTTTACCTTTGCCGCCGCGCTCAAGAGCGAGGACGCGGGCGACTATTACGTACTGCTTTATTCTCGTGTCGCGCGCTACCTGCGCCCCGACCATATGGACGCGCTGCTGCTGACCGCCGAACTGCTGGAGAACCTGGGCCAGTACGATCTGGCCATTGCGGAATTCGCGGCGGTCCCGGCGGACAATCCGACCTATCACGCCGCCGAATTGGGCCGTGCGGGCGCGCTGCGCCGGTCGGGCCGTGCAGATCAGGCGATCGAGGTGTTGAACCAGCTGGCGCGCAGCCATGGGGACCTCGCTGTGGTGCATTCCACCCTGGGCGACATCCTGCGCGGAGAAGAAGACTGGGAGGGCGCCATCGCGGCCTATGACGCCGCCATCGAGCGGGTGGCGGATGACACGCCGGTGCGCTGGGTGCTCTACTATTCGCGCGGCATCGCCTATGAACGCTCTGGCGAAAGCGACGCGGCCGAGGCGGATTTCCGTGCGGCGCTCGACATCAACCCCGAGCAACCGCAGGTGCTGAACTACCTGGGCTATTCGCTGGTCGAACAGCAGCGCAACCTGGAAGAGGCGCTGGACATGATCCAGCGCGCCGTCGCCGCCAGCCCCGATTCAGGCTATATCGTCGATTCGCTGGGGTGGGTGCTGTACCGTCTGGGCCGCTATGACGAGGCCGTCGACCAGATGGAGCGCGCGGTGGAACTGGAGGCTGTCGATCCGGTGGTCAACGACCACCTCGGCGACGTCTATTGGGCCGTCGGGCGCGAGCGCGAGGCCGAGTTCCAGTGGCGGCGGGCGATCTCGTTCATCGACCCCGAAGACGACGATGGCGAGGCCGACCCCGAACGTATCCGCCGCAAGCTGGAAATCGGGCTCGACGCGGTGCTGAAAGAAGAGGGCGCGGAGCCGTTGAAAACCAGCAGCGACATCTGAGCGGCCGGTGGCTGACGATCCCCTGCGCGTGCGTGTGCGCGCCCCCGCCAAGATCAACCTGACCCTGCACGTCACCGGCCGCCGGGACGACGGCTATCACCTGCTCGACTCGCTCGTGGTTTTTGCGGATGTGGGCGACCGGCTGGAGTTCACTGCCGACGGGCCGCTCTCTCTGTCTGTCTCGGGGGCGGAGGGCGAAGGGCTCGATTCCGGCCCGTCGAACCTGGTGCTGCGGGCGGCGGCACTTGCGGGGGCCGAAGGGGGCCGGTTCCGGCTGGAAAAGAACCTGCCGGTGTCTTCCGGCATCGGCGGCGGTTCTGCCGATGCGGCGGCGGCGGTGCGCGCGCTGCGGGCGGCAGGGGGCGCCGCCCTTGATGACGATGATCTGGCCGGTCGTTTGCTGGCGCTCGGCGCCGATATTCCCGTCTGCCTGTCCTGCTGTCCGGCACGGATGCGCGGGATTGGCGAGAAACTGACGCCGATACCCGATCTTCCCGGCTTGCATGCCGTGCTGGTGAACCCGCGCGTGGCCCTGTCCACGCCCGATGTCTTTCGCGCGCTGGTCTGTCCTGAAAACGCGCCAATGCCACAGAGCGTGCCGACCGACCTGAACCGGGGCGAGCTGATCTCATGGCTGAAGCTGCAACGCAATGACCTGCAATCGCCCGCCCTGTCTCTGGTTCCCGCCATCGGCGATGCGCTGGCGGCGCTGGAGGCGGAGCGGGACTGCCTCATGGCGCGCATGTCAGGGTCTGGCGCCACCTGTTTCGGGCTTTTCGATCACGCGGCATCGGCGAAAACGGTGGCGGCGCGCCTCTCGGGCAGGCATCCGCACTGGTGGGTGACTGCCACGCAACTGGGCGATATGCAGCCGCTGTCCCGCGCGCGGGTCAGCTGATCCGGCTGACCACGTAATCGGCGAGATCGGACAGCATCGCCTTGACCGGATGGTCCGGCAGGGGCTGCAGTGCCGCCTTGGCCTTATCCGCCCAGCCCATCGCGTCCTGCTCGGTCTCCGCAAGGGCGTTGTGCCGGTCCAGCAGGGCAAGCGCGGTGTCCAGATCGCCTTCTTCCTGGCGGCCCTTCTCGAAGGTGCGCACCCAAAAGGCGCGTTCCTCTGCATCGGCCCTGGCGACTGCCTTGATCACCGGCAGGGTCAGCTTGCGTTCGCGGAAATCGTCGCCGACGTTCTTGCCGGTGGCATTGGACTGGCCGCGGTAATCCAGCAGATCGTCCACGATCTGAAACGCCACGCCAAGCGCGTCGCCGTAGTCGAACAGCGCGCGCACCTGGTCCTCGGGCGCGCCAGCGATCACACCGCCCACTTCTGTCGCGGCTGAAAACAGCGCCGCCGTCTTGCCCCGCACCACCTGAAGGTACACCTCTTCATCGGTGGCGAGGTTCCGGGCGGCGGTCAGCTGCAACACTTCGCCCTCGGCGATGGTGGCGGCCGCATTGGACAGGATCTTCATCACCCGCATGGAGCCGGGTTCGGTCATCAGCTGGAAAGACCGCGCAAAAAGGTAATCGCCCACCAGCACGGAAGACTGGTTGTCCCACAGGAGATTCGCCGTCGGCCGTCCGCGGCGCTGGGCGCTTTCGTCCACCACGTCGTCGTGCAACAGGGTGGCGGTGTGGATGAACTCCACCGTGGCCGCGAGATGCACATGGTAGGGGCCGTCATAGCCGCACATGCGGGCCGCGGCGAGGGTCAGCATGGGGCGCAGGCGCTTGCCGCCCGCTTCGACCAGATGAGCCGTGACCTCGGGGATGCGCGGCGCATGTTTCGATGCCATCCGTTCGCGGATCAAGGCGCCGACGGCGGCCATGTCCTCGGTCAGATAGGCGGCGAGCCTGTCATGCGGTTTTGCCTTTGTCGCGATATTCATGACTTGACCTCACCCAAGGCTCGACAAATGGGCTTAGATGGCCCAGATCACAGTGATGAAGGAACTTCTGCGCAGCACCGACATGACGACCATCGCCTTTGCCACCGCCCTTCTCAGGGGGGAGGATATAGACTGCTTTGAGATGGACGTAAATATGAGCGTGCTCGAAGGCGGCATCGGGATATTTCCACGACGGCTGATGGTCCATCCCGACGATCACGACGCCGCCCTGAGGGTGCTGCGCGACAATGATATCCCCCTTGGCCTGTGACCCCGGCGGACGACAACGACCTGACCCGTGATGCCTTTCTCGGCGGCAGGTTGCATCTGTGGCAGCCGCGGCAAGGCTACCGCGCGGGCGTGGACGCGGTGCTGCTGGCGGCCAGCATTCCGGCCACAAGCGGACAGAGGGTGCTGGAGCTGGGCTGCGGCGCCGGGACCGCGATAATGTGCCTGAATTCAAGGGTTTCGGGTCTGCATCTCGCGGCAGTCGAACTGCAGGCCGACATGGCCGAGCTGGCCCGCTGCAACGGAGGGGACGCGCTGGAGGTGTTCACGGCGGATGTTGCCGACCTGCCCGTCGCGCTGCGCCAGCGGCAGTTCGACCATGTGCTTGCCAATCCGCCCTATTACGACCGGGGCGCGTCTGTCCGGTCGGACCATGCGGCACGGGAGGCCGCGCACGGAGAGAGCACGCCGCTGGCCACCTGGGTCAAGGTTGCGGCGAAACGTCTCGCGCCCAAAGGCCAGGCGCATTTCATCCAGAGGATCGAGCGGCTGCCGGATCTGATACGTGCGCTTCCGGGCGACCTCGGTTCGGTCGAGGTGTTGCCGCTGGCCGCCCGTGAGGGCCGCGCCCCCGAGCGTGTGATCCTGCGCGCCCGCAAGAACGGGCGCGGCGCGTTCCGCCTGCATCCGGCGCTGGCCCTGCACGCCGGCGCGCAACATTCCGAGGCGAACAAGGACTATGTTCCAGCCGTGCAGGCGGCCCTGCGGAACGGTGCGGCGCTGCGCTTTTAAGCGGCTTTAAGCAAACCTTTACCACTTTGGGCGCTATGCTGCGTGGCGGCGTGACAGAGCCGCGGTTCTGTGGTCCACTTCTCGGACCCACTCATCACATGGAGGATTACATGGCTTTTGACGCGCATCTGGAGACCCTGAAGCGGAAACACAAGGCGATGAGCGATGCGGTGGAGCATGCACAGCGCTCGCCCGGCATTGATGATCTTGAAGTGGCTACCATGAAAAAGGAAAAACTGCGCCTGAAGGAAGAAATCGCGCGCCTTTCGGCCTAGCGCCTTTTCATGCTCGTATAGGCGGCCACACCTGCGCCGCCCGTAATCAGCAAAGCCGCCCACAGCAACGTGAAACTGGGGGCGGCGACCCCGGCGATGACCAGTACGACCGTCGACAGCAGCGGGGCCGCGTAGGAACTGGTTCCCAGCAACTGGATGTCGCCCTGCTTGACCCCGATGTCCCAGACAAAGAACGCCAGCCCGACGGGGCCGACACCCAGGCCGAGGATTGCCGCCCAGCCCAGGGCCGTGTCGGGCAATACCGTGTCTTCCAACAGCAGGTGCAGCGGCAGCGACAGCGCGGCGGAGGCCAGGCAGAAGACCGTGACCGATGCAGTCGGCGCATAGCCCACCAGCCGCGACAGAACGGAATAGCTGGACCATGTCAGCGCGCAGAGCAGGGCCAGCATGTAGCCCGGCAGATGTTCGGGCGAGAACCCCAGGCCGCCGCCGGTTATGATCAGCGCCGCCCCGGCGAACCCCAGCAGCGCGCCCAGCATGTGGCCGCTGCGCAGCCGTTCGCCCGGCAGGAGGCCTGAAAAGATCACGATCAACAACGGCCAGAGATAGGCGATCAGCCCGGCCTCGGCCGCAGGGGCCAGCCGCAGGGCCGAAAAGTAAAGGGCATGATACCCGAACAGCCCCAGCGTCCCGAAAACGTAGACCCGCATCGGGACGCGTCGCAGCGCCGCCATCGTGCCGGTGGCCGCCACCCAGAGCAGCCCCAGCGCGCCAGCGATGGCGAAACACAAGGCGTTGAGCAGCAGCGGCGGTGTCGGTTCGGAGCCGACGGTAAACAAGGCGAGCAGCGCCCACATCAGGACCGCAATGAAACCCACGGCGGTCGCGGTTGTCCGGGTCATGTCTGCTCCGCCCTTTTCAGAATGGTCATGGCATCAGCGATATGGGCGGTCTTGTCAATCTCGCGCAGGATCCAGTCCCGGAAGGCGGCAATCTGGGGCCGGTTCTCTGCTCCCTCGGGGCAGAGAAAGCGGAACCGGCCGCCTGACGGCAGGGCGCAGCCATAGGGGGCGACCAGACGGCCCTCCGCCAGTTCCTTGATGACCAGGGCGCGGCGGCCCAGGACCACGCCGATGCCTGCCAGTGCCGCATCGACCGCGTGGTCGGCCTGCGAGAACCGCGGGCCCGTCGGCTTGACCGGGGGCAGACCCAGGGCCGCGAACCAGTCGTTCCAATCGGCGGACGGGTCCAGGAAGTTCATCGATTCGTCGCCGATCAGCACGGCGTCGCGCAGGTCGGACGGTTCGGGGTAGCGCGCGGCGAGGTCCGGCAACATCACCGGTGTCAGCCATTCGTCGGCCAGCGGCAGTGAATACACACCGGGGTCAGGCCCGGTGCCAAAGCGGATGGCCACGTCAACGTCGTCGCGGGCAAAGTCCACCAGACGCAGCGTGGCGGAAAAGCGCAGTTCGATCTCGGGGTGTTCCTGTGCGAACTGGAACAGGCGCGGGGCGAGCCATTTGGCGGTGAAGGCAGGTCCGGCGGTCACGGTCAGGGACTGATGGTCCTGAGTGCGCTGCGCCGCACGCCAGCCCCGCAACAGCGTTTCGAACCCGGCTTGCGCATCCGGTGCCAGTGCGCGGCCCGCATCGGTCAGTTCCACCTGTCGGTTCAGGCGACGGAACAGCGCGGTGCCCAGATGCTCTTCAAGAGATTTGATCTGAAAGCTCAGCGCGGCGGGCGTTACGTTCAATTCCTCTGCCGCCTTGGCAAAGGACATGTGGCGCGCGGCGGCATCAAAGGCGCTCAAGGCGGTGAGCGGGGGCAGGCGGCTGACCATAGTCAGTCAAGTATACCTTAACTGATGGGTTGGAAAGTCTCGTTTGTGAAAGGCGCGCCGGGGCATCAGATTAGATTTAGACAAGTCGATCTGAACTATTCCAAGGACTGAACCCATGATCGAAGCCACAACGAACGCCGCCGCCCGTCGCGCCTTTGACAAAGCGCATGTCGCACGAGGGGCTGCCATGACCGCTTTCTGGGGCTGGCTGTTTCACCGCGACGCGGGCTGAACGCGCCGCCGGAACGAAAATGGCCGGCTCTTTCGAGCCGGCCAGCGTCCGGTTGAAGAACCGGCTTCAGACGAAGAACTGCGCCCCATTCGCCGAAATGGTGGAGCCGTTGATGAAGCCCGCGTCATCCGCGACGAGGAACTTGACCGCGCGGGCGATTTCCTCGGGCTCGCCCAGGCGGCCTGCGGGGATCTGCGCAATGATGGATTCGCGGACCTTCTCCGGCACCGCCATGACCATGTCCGTTCCGATGTAGCCCGGACAGATCGCGTTGGCGGTGATGTTGGCACGCGCGCCTTCCTGCGCCAGCGACTTCACGATGCCCAGATCGCCTGCCTTGGTCGCGGCATAGTTGACCTGCGCGAACTGGCCTTTCTGCCCGTTGATCGAAGATATCACAACGATCCGGCCGAACTTGCGCTCGCGCATTCCGGGCCAGACCGGGTGGATGGTGTTGAACACGCCGGTCAGGTTGGTGTCGATCACTTGGTGCCATTGTTCCGGCGTCATCTTGTGAAACGGCGCATCGCGGGTGATGCCCGCATTGGCGACCACCACTTCGATCGGGCCGAGGTCGGATTCGACCTGCGCGATCCCGTTCTTGGAAGACTCATAGTCGGCCACATTCCACTTGTAGGTCTTGATCCCGGTTTCCTTGGTGAATTCGGCTGCGGCGTCGTCATTGCCGGCATAGGTCGCGGCGACGGAATAGCCTGCATCCTTCAGTTCTTTCGAGATGGCAGCGCCGATTCCGCGGCTACCGCCTGTTACAAGTGCGACACGGGACATTCTATTTCCTCCGGTAACGATATTTCGATATGCATCTATCAGACGCAATTTTGTTTCAACCACAACCCGTTTAGGCGGCTTGTCATGGCTTGGCAACAGCGAAGGGACACGCGCTGTTCAATTTGTGCCATCGCTGAGCTTTGACAGGTATTTGCGCCCGTCCGCTTCGCCGGCTTCCCATGTCCGGCGCAGCTTGGACGGGTCGGTAAAGTCGATCTTGTCGGCCTCGACCTCTTCGTCGGACTGATGTAGCTGCGTTGTTCGATCTGGGGGATCCGGTCGTAGGGGCGGGTCAGCAGAATCAGCGTACGTCCCTGATCCGGCTGCGGCATCGGGGCCTGGTCGGCCATGCCGCCGTCGATCACCGGCTTGCCGTCCCAAAGCGGCGGCTCGAACAGGGGCGGGATCACGGCGGCGGCGCAGATCAGTTCGGCCAGCTTGCCTTCCGCCGCGGCCTGCCTCGCGTCGACCAGCGTACTCGTCACGCCGATCTTTTCCGCCCAGTCGAAATGGGGGCTGCCGATCAGGTGCAGCTCGGCCTCATAGGCCAGTGTCGCCGCGGTGCCCGTCAGCCGCGCCAGCGCCCCTGCGGGCGGGTGGCCGATCAATATCTGAAATGGCGGGCCATCGGCCACCTCCGCCATGGCGGACGCGTCGAAGATATCGGCGGCAACCTCGCGGTACATCCTCTGGTGCGGGCTCCATCCGTCCTCGCCGATGGCGTGGGGGTCCATGTTGCTTTCCAGATCGCTGAATGCGCTGCACAGGCCATCTAGAAACATCCTGCCGCGCCGGGTGATGAAGCCAGCCGCGGTTCCCGCGCCGCCGCTGACGCCGGTGATGCGGTCCGGGTTCAGGCCGATCTCGTCCCGCACGACGTCCAGCCAGCCGCCCTGCCAGCAACAGCGCGTCCCGCCGCCCGAGCAGACCAGTTGTTCAAATGCGTGAGACTTCGGTGCAGACATCGACAAAAGCCGGCGCGGCCCGGGTGACAGGCCGCGCCGATAGCCCGTTCAGGGGCGTTCGAGACACATGGCGACACCCATGCCACCGCCGATACACAGGGTTGCAAGACCTTTCTTGGCACCGCGGCGCTTCATTTCGAACAGCAGGGTGTTGAGGATGCGCGCCCCCGAGGCACCGATCGGGTGGCCGATGGCGATGGCGCCGCCGTTGACGTTGACGATCGACGGATCCCAGCCCATGTCCTTGTTCACGGCACAGGCTTGTGCGGCGAAGGCTTCGTTGGCTTCCACCAGATCCAGGTCCTCGGGCTTCCAGCCGGCCTTTTCCAGCGCCTTGCGGCTGGCGTAGATCGGGCCGACCCCCATGATCGACGGGTCCAGACCGGCAGTGGCATAGGATGCAATCCGGGCCAGCGGTTCGATGCCGCGCTTCTCGGCTTCATCCGCGCTCATCAGCAGGGCACCGGCGGCACCGTCATTGAGGCCCGAGGCGTTGGCCGCGGTCACGGAGCCGTCCTTGGTGAAGGCGGGGCGCAGTTTCTGCATGGCTTCGATCGTGGCGCCGTGGCGGATGTATTCATCGCTGTCGACAACCGTGTCGCTCTTGCGGCCCTTGACCGTGAAGGCGACAATTTCGTCCTGGAATTTCCCGGCCTTTTGGGCGGCTTCGGCCTTGTTCTGCGATGCGACGGCGAATTCGTCCTGCGCGTCGCGGCTGATCTGCCATTTCTCGGCGACGTTTTCGGCGGTCTGGCCCATGTGGTAGCCGTTGAAGGCGTCCCACAGACCGTCCTTGATCATCGTGTCGATGAATTGCAGGTCGCCCATCTTCTGACCTGCGCGCAGGTTCTGCGCGTGCGGCGACATGGTCATGTTTTCCTGACCGCCCGCCGCGACGATGGACGCATCCCCAAGCTGGATGTGCTGGGCCGCCAGTGCCACGGCGCGCAGACCGGAGCCGCAGACCTGGTTGATGGACCATGCGGCGGATTCGGTCGGCAGACCGGCGTTGATATGGGCCTGGCGGGCAGGGTTCTGGCCCTGTGCGGCGGTCAGCACCTGGCCAAGGATCGTTTCCGACACGTCGGCAGCATCGACGCCCGCACGGGCGATGAGTTCCCGGAGCACGGCGGCGCCCAGATCATGGGCCGGCGTGTTGGCGAATGAACCTCCAAAGCTGCCCACAGGCGTGCGCGCGGCAGATGCAATGACGACATTGGTCATGAGATAGCGTTCCTCTCTGTGTTGTGCAGAAGCGTGTTCCCGCGGCGGGGGTGAATGCCGCGACTCCTCTGCCCTCTGGAAACGTCATATCTCATGGACCCACAGGCGGCAACTGAACCTACGTCTAAGGATCTATCCGGCCGCGTTTCGCCCCAGCGCGGCCTGCCAGCCGGGCCGGGTCGTCGGTGCGCCGAAATGATATCCCTGCATGCAGTCAAGGCCGAGGGCGGCCAGGGTGGCGGCGTCGCGCGCGGTTTCGACGTTTTCGGCCACGGTAAGCATGTCGAAATGCCGCGCAATGGATACCAGCGCCCCGGTCAGCGCCCGGTTGTCCGCGTCATGCGCGATACCACGGATGAACTGGCCGTCGATCTTGATCACGTCAAAGAGGAAGTCCTTGAAATAGCGGATCGCGATCTGACCTGCGCCGAAGTCGTCCAGGGCAAAGCAGACGCCGCGCGGCTGCAGTTCATCCATCAGGTCCACTACCAGTTCCGGCACGGTCATGGCCGAGCTTTCCGAGATCTCCAGAATCAGCCGTTCGCCCAGGGTAGGATCGCGGCCGAGGACGCGGTGGAGCAGGCGGCTCCATTCCTTGTAACCTATGGATCGGGCGGACATGTTGATGGACAGCCGCAGGGACGGGTGGCGCTGCAACGCGGTCAGCCCCATGCGCAGGGCGATCACGTCGATCTGGCGGCCAAGCTCGGTGTCCTCGATCACCGGCATGAACTCCCGCGCCGGAATGACACGCCCGGTTGCGTCCAGAACCCGGATCAGCCCTTCGTAAAAGGCGATGGTTTCGGGCGCTTTGGCCGAGACCACAGGCTGATAGGCCAGCAGCGTTTCCCCATGCGCGACGGCGTCGCGGACCATGTCGAGCGTTCTGCGGTCGCGCGCGCTGACGGCATGGACCAGCGGGCTGACGGCATCGGCGGGCACGTCGGCCCGTAGGTGTTTCTGTCTGGTTGTCACGGCATGTACTTTCCCCAAGGTCTGCGCCAACATGTCCGGCAAAGTGATAACGGCGCTTTAAGGGGCGAATTTGCGTTAATTTTTTGGACGGGGGAGCGGTGATGGAACGCTGCGCATGGGCCGGGGACGATCCGGTATATATCGCCTACCACGACACGGAATGGGGCGTGCCGGAATACGACAGCAGGGCGCTGTGGGAAAAGCTGATCCTGGACGGCTTTCAGGCCGGGCTGAGCTGGATCACGATCCTGAAGAAACGCGAGAATTTCCGCGCCGCCTTTGAAGGGTTCGATCCCCACCGCATCGCCGGATGGGGGGCGGCCGATGTCGACCGTCTGTTGCAGGATCCGGGCATCATACGCCACAGGGGCAAGATCGAGGCGGCCATCGCCAACGCCCGCGCCTGGCAGCAGATCGAGGCCCGCGAAGGGTTTGCGGAATTCGTGTGGCGCTACGTGCAGGGCGTGCCGCTGCAGAACCGATTTGCCACGCAGGCGGACGTCCCGCCGCAGACACCGCTGTCGGCGCAGGTGTCGAAGGACCTCAAGAAGGCGGGTTTCAAGTTCTGCGGTCCCACCATCGTCTATGCCTGGATGGAGGCCTGCGGATTGGTCAACGATCACATCGTGACCTGCCACCGGCACGGGCCGGTGGCGGACATGGCACTAAAGGCTGAGGATCGCCTGCCGGATCTCTTCGGGTGAGGACGGTTTGGCCACGATGGGGACTTCGAACCGTGTCACCATCTCGCCCTGGCGATCCAGATCGCCGGTATGCAGCACGAAGGGGACGCCGATATCCTTGAGCCTGGCCGCGACCGGCTCGCAGGTGTTGCCCCGCCCCAGGTTCACATCGAGCACCGCGGCATCGGGCCGATCCTCCTCGATAAGGGCGAGTGCGCGCTCCGCCGAGCTTGCAGTGACGGGGGTGAACCCGGCATCCGCCAGGGAAAACTCAAGGTCCATCAGGATCAGCGCCTCGTCATCAAGGACGAGTATTCGCTTTCGGCAACCCCGCACACTGTTCATCGTTTCGGGCATCTGGTCTCCTAGTATATCAGCGGCAAGGTAATGTGGGCGTGTAGCCCTTCGGGCCGCCAGTCGTATTCAATTCCACCGTCGGCAGAGCGCAGCAGCGTTTCCACGATGCTGTGTCCGGTGCCGCCGGAGCTTTCGCGGCGCTCCGGCGTGGCGCCCCCGGTTTCCGTCCATTCCAGCGATAACCGCCGGGCCTCGCCGACGGCGGTATCCCCGTCCAGCCGCCAGGCGACCCTGACCCTGCCGTGATCCCCGGCCAGGGCGCCGTATTTCATCGCATTGCTGGCCAGTTCATGCAGGGAAAGGCCCAGGATCGACACCACGTTGGCCTCGGCCCGCAGGCCGTTCCCGTCGAACTCGATCCGTTCCTGTTCGGGGTCGTAGGGCGACAGCACCGACCGGACCGCCTGTCCGACCTCGATTGCGCCGAGGCGGGCGTCGTCCAGCGTGGGTTCATAGGCGCGGCCCAGGGCGCGGATGCGCTGGTTGATGGTATCCGCGATTTGGGGCGCCCCCTCCATCCGGCCCGTGATCGAGACGATGGAGGCGATCACCGAGAACATGTTCTTCATCCTGTGCGACAGCTCGCGCGACATCGCCTTGGCGTTCGCTTCCTCGGCGCGCGCGGCATGCACATCCGAGACGTCCCACTGGCTGCCGAAATAATAGAGCAGTTCGTTGTTTTCGTTGTAGATCGGACCGAGGTGCAGCGCGTTCCAGAATTTCTCGCCGTTCTTGCGGTAGTTCACCAGTTCGACAACGATGACGGATTCGCTTTCCAGCGCGGTGCGAATGCGCCGGACCGCCGCCGGATCGGTCTCCGGCCCCTGCAGGAACCGGCAGTTGCGGCCTACGATCTCTTGCTCGTCGTAGCCCGTAAGCTCGATGAAGGCGCGGTTCGCAAAGACGATGGGGCTGTCTTCGGCATTGGGGTCCGACAGACAGATCGCCATACGGGTCTGGGCCATGGCCTGTTCGAACAGAACCCCGGAGGCTCCGGAAAACTGGTCGTCGGCATGTTTCTCGCGAAAACGCTTCGGGCTGTCGTCGAATGCCCGGTGTGCCTGTCTTTTCTCATCTTCACTCATTTTGGTCTCAACGCGTCGTGGGTCACTGGTTGCCGGGTCACTTTCTACCATCCCACGCTGCCGATTGGACAAGAGCATGACGGCTTTGAGCGAATTAGGTGAAGCGGGGGGGAAGTCAAGCAGGCGTTCTTTGGGAATTCATGCATTGACTCGCCGCGGCGCGCCCGTATAAGCGCGGCTTCATTGGTGTTGGTGGCCCCCGCAAGGGGATGCCTGTCGGGGGAAACCCAGAGGACAACGCCCTTTACCGCCCCTCGGGGCCTTATAAAGGAGAACAGCCGTGACCAAACGCACCGCTGCCAAGCACAAGATCGACCGCCGCATGGGCGAAAACATCTGGGGCCGTCCGAAGTCCCCGGTCAACCGCCGCGAATACGGCCCCGGCCAGCACGGCCAGCGCCGCAAGGGCAAGCTTTCCGATTTCGGCATTCAGCTGCGCGCCAAGCAGAAGCTCAAAGGCTACTACGGCGACCTGACCGAAAAGCAATTCCGCCGCATTTATGGTGAAGCCGAGCGCGTCAAGGGCGACACCGGTGAGAACCTGATCGGTCTGCTGGAGCGTCGCCTGGACGCCGTGGTCTACCGCGCCAAGTTCGTGGCGACCGTGTTCGCCGCGCGCCAGTTCGTGAACCACGGACACGTCCGCGTGAACGGTCGCAAGGTGAACATCCCCTCCTACCGCGTGAAAGAGGGTGACGTGATCGAGGTCCGCGACCGGTCCAAGCAGATGGTCGCGCTGCTGGAAGCCACCCAGCTGCCCGAGCGCGACGTGCCCGATTACATCGAGGCGGACCACTCCAAGATGACCGCGACGTTCGTTCGCACACCCGCGCTGGGCGACGTGCCCTATCCGGTGATGATGGAACCGAACCTGGTCGTCGAATTCTACGCGAAGAACTAAGCTTTTTCGCCAGTCCATTCCGGAAAGGCCGCGCCACCAGTTGGCGCGGCCTTTTTCTGTTCGGGCAGACGGTAGCGGCTGCCGCTGAAGAACAGGTTGCCCCGCCGCCGGATGCGGACGCCGCTGCGGTCCAGCAGGTAGCCGCGCGCTTCCATGATCTGCCGCACCATGTGGCCGATCATCTGCCTGATCTGCCGTTCATGTATCACGGCGCCGAACCGTGCCAGCAGGGCGGGAGACAGGGGTTCGACCGCCGGGCGGCCGAGGTAGGTTGCTGTTTCCATGCGCAAGAGGATGTCGGGCTGGTGCAGGAATGCCCAAAGCGCGGCCCCGTCAGCGGTATGGTAGATCTTTTCGAACTTATCGGGTCTGTAGGTCAGCATGTCCGGTCGCCTCCGCCGCCGTTTGAGAAAGAAGACATGTCATTTTTGACATGTCTTCTTTTGGGTAGTGAGAGAGGGTGAAGACGGAGTTAACCGGACCAGTGGGCGGGTCCGCCGGTGCTCTTGATCGGGCGATGTGCGCGTGGGGGGGCAGGGCGCGGCACCCAAACAGGCGCTTCGCGAGGCACGCCCAAACGCATCTTGCATCACTCACGCCTTCCCATGGAGCGGCTTCAGGACAGGCCGGGTGGCCGCCTTTTCGAAACGCCAAAGAAGACATGTCATTTTTGACATGTCTTCTTTTGAGGATGGGAAAGCCGGACCGCCGCGTGTAGAAAGCCTTCCCAATGGAGGACCCACCGATGCAAGTACCGTTCAAGACCACCCGTATGCTGAACTTCGGCGACTGCGACATATCCGGCACCGCCTATTTTCCGTCCTACCTCAACATTCTCAACGGTGTGAACGAAGAATTCTGGCTGCATCTCGGATGGCCCTGGCACCGCATCATCTGGGAGGAACGCTGGGGCACGCCGACGGTCCACCTGTCCTCGGACTTTTCCAGCCCTTCGTTCTTCGGCGAAGAGCTGACCTTCGAAGTCCACGTCAGGAAAGTCGGTCGCTCTTCGGTCACGATGTACCACGAGATCAGCTGCAACGGCGAGAAACGCTGGTCCAGCACCCAGGTCCTGGCGGCCTCGGACCTCGACAAGCACATCTCCATCCCTTGGCCGGACGATGTTCGGCAGGCGCTGGAGGCTTGCCTGCCAAAAGGCGACAGCCCGCAGGATTGACCCCGCGGCACAGGTCATGCATCACCGGGCTGACCCGCCAAAGCAAGAGGACCTCGCCATGACAACATACCCCACCTACGGGCGCATCGACGGCCCCGTCGTGATCATCGGCTTCGGCTCCATCGGGCGGGGCACGCTGCCTCTGATCGAACGGCATTTCGATTACGACGCCGATCAGCTGGTGGTGATCGAGCCGGACGCAGGCGTGCACACCTTTCTCAGCCAGCGCAAGATCCGCCACATCGCTGAAAAGGTCACGCGGGATAATTACCGCGACCTGCTGGGCGACCTGTTCAAGGATGGCAAGGGGTTCTGTGTGAACCTCAGCGTGGATACCTCCAGCCTGGATATCATGAAATACTGCCGCGAGCTGGGGGTGCTCTATATCGACACGGTGGTGGAGCCGTGGGAAGGGTTCTACTTCGAAACCCAGAACAACGCGGAGCGGACGAACTACGCCCTGCGCCAGCGGGTCCGGGATGAGGCCGCGGCCAACCCCGGCGGCCCGACGGCCGTGTCCTGCTGCGGGGCCAATCCGGGGATGGTCAGCTGGTTCGTGAAAGAGGCGCTGCTGACGCTGGCGCGCGACACGGGCAGGGACCTGACCACGCCGGAAACGCGCGCGGGCTGGGCGACGCTGATGCAGTCTCTGGGGGTCAAGGGCGTGCACATCGCCGAGCGCGACACGCAGGCCCGCCGCATGCCCCGCCCCCGCGGGACCTTCGTCAATACCTGGTCGGTGGAGGGTTTCATCGCCGAAGGGTTCCAGCCTGCCGAACTGGGCTGGGGCACGCATGAGACCTGGATGCCCGAGAACGCGCACAGCTATGACAGCGGCTGTCAGGCGGCGATCTGGTTCGAACGTCCCGGCGCGATCACACGGGTTCACACCTGGTGCCCCACGCCGGGGCCGCAGTTTGGCTTTCTCGTGACCCATAACGAGGCCGTGTCGATATCGGATTACTACACCGTGGGCGAGGCCGCCGCGCCGGAGTTCCGCCCCACCTGCCACTACGCCTATCACCCGTCCGACGACGCGGTGCTGTCCCTGCACGAGATGTTCGGCTCGGGCGTGACGCAGACCAAGCACCACATCATGGAGCCGGACGAGATCAGCGAAGGCATCGACGAGCTGGGCGTGCTGCTTTATGGCCACGAAAAGAATGCGCTCTGGTACGGCTCCCGTCTCAGCAACGCCGAAGCGGTCGAACTCGCCCCCTATCAGAACGCGACCGGGTTGCAGGTCAGCTCCGCCGTGCTGGCCGGGATGGTCTGGGCGCTGGAGAACCCGACCGCCGGCATCGTCGAGACGGACGAGATGGATCATGCCCGCTGCCTTGAGGTCCAGCGTCCCTACCTTGGCCCGGTCGAGGCGCATTACACGGACTGGACGCCGCTGCAGAACCGGTGGGAGCTTTTCCCCGAGGACATCGACGAGAGCGATCCCTGGCTCTTCCGCAACGTGCTGGCCAGCTGACGAAACCGGTGGTGCAGGCCCTGACGGGCCGCTAGAAGGTGGGCCATCAGTATGGAGTGCGCCACATGACACAGATTTCGCCGCAGCCCGGCATCATGGACATCGAGCTCTACAAGGGCGGGGCGAGCCATGTGGCCGGTGTCCAGAATGTGGTCAAGCTCAGCTCCAACGAAAACCCTCTGGGTCCGTCCGAAGCGGCGATGGAAGCGTTCCGCAGGGCGGCCTTTACCCTGCACCGCTATCCTTCCACCGATCACGCGGGCCTGCGGCAGGCCATCGCCGAGGTTTTGGACCTGGAGGCCGACAATATCATCTGCGGCGCCGGGTCGGACGAGATCATCGCGCTGCTGTGCCAGGCCTACGCCGGTCCGGGCGGAGAGGTGATACATACCGAACACGGCTTTGGCATGTACAAGATCAACGCATTGGCTGCAGGGGCCACCCCGGTCGAGGTCCGCGAACGCGAGCGCGTGACCGACGTCGACAATATCCTGGCTGCCTGCGGGCCAAAGACGGCACTGGTGTTCATCGCAAATCCCAACAACCCGACCGCCACCATGATCGCTCCGGGCGAAGTGGCGCGGCTGGCGGATGCCCTGCCGCCGCAGGCGCTGCTGGTGCTTGACGGGGCCTATGCGGAATATGTCGATGGCTACGACGGCGGCGCTTCTCTGGTCGAGACGCGCGAGAACGTCATCATGACCCGGACCTTTTCCAAGATCTACGGTCTGGGTGGCCTCCGGGTCGGCTGGGGCTACGGGCCGCGTCACGTGATCGACGTGCTGAACCGCGTCCGGGGGCCGTTCAACCTGTCCCAGGCGGCGCTGGACGCGGCAGAGGCCGCGATCCGCGATGTCGCCTATGTCGACCATTGCCGGGCCGAAAACGCGCGGATGCGCAGCTGGATGGCCGATGCGCTGGCCGAAATCGGCGTTCCTTCGGACGTGTCGCTGACCAACTTCGTGCTGGCCCGCTTCTCCGGTCCCGAAGAGGCCGCCGCCTGCAACGCACATCTGACGGCGCAGGGTTTGCTGGTGCGACCCTCCGCGAACTACAACCTGCCGCACTGCCTACGGATCACCGTGGGCGACGAACCGTCCTGCCGCAGGGTGGTTCACGCGGTCCGCCAGTTCAAGAATGGTGAGGCGCATGGCTGAAATCTACGATCGCGTGGCGCTCGTCGGTCTGGGGCTGATCGCGTCTTCGATGTTCTGGGCCATGCGCCGCGCCGGGCTCGCGGGCGAGGTCACGGGCTATGCCCGCTCCGCCGAAACCCGCGATACCGCACGGGAGATCGGCCTGTGCGACCGTGTCTGCGACAGCCTTGCCGAGGCGGTGGAGGGCGCGGACCTTGTCGTGCTCTGCGTGCCGGTGGGCGTCATGGGGGACGTTGCCGCCGAAATCGCCCCCAGACTCAAGCCCGGTGCCACAGTGACCGACGTCGGTTCGGTCAAGGGCGACGTCATCGCCACGGTGGGGCCCCACATCCCCGAGGGGGTGCATTTCGTCCCCGGCCACCCTTTGGCGGGAACCGAACATTCCGGCCCCCGGTCGGGCTTTGCCGAGCTCTTCGACAACCGCTGGTGCCTGCTGGTGCCGGTGCCGGACACGGACCCCGCCGCCGTCGACCGGCTGCGCCGCTTCTGGGAAGGCTGCGGCGCCAATGTGGATGAGATGGACGCCGAACATCACGACCGCGTCCTTGCCGTGACCAGCCATGCGCCCCACCTGATCGCCTATACGATGGTGGGCGTCGCCGACGATCTGCGCCGAGTCACCGACAGTGAGGTCATCAAATACTCCGCCGGCGGTTTCCGTGATTTCACGCGCATTGCAGCCTCGGACCCGACCATGTGGCGCGACGTGTTCCTGTCGAACAAGGACGCCACGCTGGAGATCCTGGGGCGCTTCACGGAAGAGTTGTTTGCCCTGCAGCGGGCGATCCGGCAGGGTGATGGCGCGCATCTGCACGATTATTTCACCCGCACCCGCGCGATCCGCAAAGGGATCATCGAAGCGGGGCAGGACACGGATGCGCCTGATTTCGGCCGGGGAGGAGGCAAGAAATGAAACGGTTCGGGGTGGCCGCATGCGTCGTGGTGGCGATGGCCACGCTCACGCATGCGCAGGCCCCGGATGGTTCGCTGCGCCCGGTGCCACGCGCGGCACCTGCCGTGCCCGCCGCGCCGGTCAGCTCTGCCGATGCCGCGGGCGGGCTGGTCCTTGCCGAGCAGGCCGAACCCGAACGCCGGGGCCTGTTCAGGTCATTGCGCCCGCTCTTCCGGTCCCGAAAGGTCGAAAAAGCCGCCCGCGAGCAGCGCGCCCTGCTGAGAAAGGGGGCGGTCTGCGGTGATCTGGCGATCCAGGGCGAGGCGGTGGGCCGCGTCCGGGGCAATTTGCGCGGCTGCGGCGTGGAGAACGCCGTAAAGGTCCGTGCGGTGTCGGGTGTCAGGCTCAGCACCGGCGCGGTGATGGATTGTACCACCGCCAATGCGTTGAAGGTCTGGATGGACCGTGCCGCCAAACCGGCGCTCGCAGGCAAGGGGGGCGGGCTGCGCTCCATCCGTGTCGCCGCGCATTACGCCTGCCGGGGGCGGAACAACCAGAAGGGCGCCAAGATATCCGAGCACGGCAAGGGCCGGGCGATCGACATTTCCGGCTTTGTGCTGAACGACGGTCACGAGGTCAGCGTGCTTCGGGGCTGGAATGCACGCGGCTATTCGACGGCGCTGCGCCGGATGCACCAGGCCGCCTGCGGCCCCTTCGGTACGGTGCTGGGTCCAGACGCCAACAAGTTCCATCGCGACCATTTCCATTTCGACACGGCACGCTATCGGTCCGGCAGCTACTGCCGCTGAGATCTACCGCAGCACGATGCGGGGTGCCGGGCCAAGCTGGATCGGGCCAAGCGACATCTGCCCGTCGGCAAAGGACAGCGTAACCTGCAGATCGCCGTTCTGCCCCCCGATATTGGCCAGCCCCCCCATCAACAGCTGGGCCTGGCTGCGCTGTGTCGGGGTCAGCATGCCGGTCTCCGAGACCAGGTCCAGCACCCGCTGCCATTGGGCGAGGCGCAGGACCACGTCGCCGGTGGGAATGCCCCGCTCATCCACCGACACGCGGCCTTCGCCGCCAATCTCCAGCGCGCCCCAGCGCAGATCGACGCTGTCGAGGACGATCAGGCGGGGCTGCGGCGTAGGGCCGTTCAGCAGCCTGCGGTCCAGCGGGCGGTCAAATTCGACCGTGCCGTTCAGCGCCAGCGCATCGAACGCGCGTGGCCAGTCGTCGGGCAGGTTCAGCAGGCCGCGGGTGACATCTCCGGGGGAAACCGCCCGCGTCTCCAGCCGAAGGGCATAGCGCGGGTCATCCGTTTCCCGGGTCGCGCTCAGCGACAGGCCGTCCCCGCTCAGCAAGGCCCCCTGCGCTGTGCTCAGCAGGAACTCTCCGCCTTCGACTTCCGCGCGTTCCAGCGCCAGCGCCGGGCCCGGATACAGCCTCAGCCCCAGGGCGGCGTCCTGCGCGCGCAGGCGGAATGGCTGGCCGGACAGCGTGATCGTCATCGGCGTTTCGGGAACCTTCATCGTCACGTAGCCGGGCCACCATGCGGGCGCCGACAGGTCGACCCGCTCTGCTGTCAGCGCGTTGCCGGCTGCAGGGTCCGAAAGCGTCAGCCCCTCCAGCGTCGTCCCGAGGTGCAGCGGGAAGCCTGATTGCACGATCCCCGCCTCCGCCTGCCAGCCCGCCGCGCGGCGGTCCCGCAGCAGCGCCGTCACCCCCTCGCGCAGCCCGTAACTGGCCGCCGCCCACCACAGGCACCACAAGAGGGCGAGCGATATCAGCGATATCAGCAGCCTGCGCATCCAAGAGACCCCTTTCATTCGTCTTGCCGATGCGGTTTACCGGGGTCAAAGCGAAAGGACCAGCCAGATGGAAATGTGGGTGTTCGGATACGGGTCGCTGTTGTGGAATCCGGGGTTCGACGTGGCGGAAAGCGTGATCGGCACTTTGCCGGGATACGCGCGGTCCTTTTGCATGCGGTCGATCCACCATCGCGGCAGCGTCGAGGAACCCGGACTGGTCCTTGCGCTTGACGAACAACCGGACCGCGCCTGCACCGGCATCGCCCTGCGCGTGGCACCGGGGCAGGAAGCGGCGACGCTGGCGTACCTGCGCGAACGGGAACTGATCTCCTCTGCCTATCTGGAAAAGAACCTGGATGTGGATCTGGAGGACGGCAGGCGGGTGCGCGCGGTGGTATACGTCATCGACGAGACTCACGAACAATATTGCGGGGGGCTGCCGCTAGAGGAACAGGCGCAGATCATCGCGCGGGCTGTCGGCGGGCGCGGCCCGAATCCGGAATACCTTTACAACACCGCCAGCCACCTGGCCGAGATCGGCCTGCAGGACCCCGAACTGGACTGGCTGCACGAAAGGGTGAGGCACCTGACCTCATAATTACATGGCACGACGCGGCAAATCCGGTATAAACACCGGCGAGAGCAGGAAAAAGGGTCGGGAGCAAGCCCTGATGGCGCAGCCAGACCGCGCAACGACACCACAGTTTTCCCAACCGGTCCGCCAGATCACCCTGATGCTGGTGGTGCTGGCCCTGACCGCCGTGGGCGGCTTTCTTGCCCTGCCGTCTGTTTTCCCGATCTTCGTCGCCAACCCCTATCTGAACGGGGTCATTGTATTTGTCTTCGTCATCGGTGTGCTGGCCTGTTTCTATCAGGTCTTTCAGCTGATCGGCTCGGTCCGCTGGATCGAAAACTTCGCCTCGGACAAGCCCGACCCGGACACGGTTGCGCCGCAGCTGCTGGCGCCGCTGGCGCAGCTTTTGCGGACACGCGGTGCGCGGATGCAGGTCAGCGCGACATCGACCCGGTCGATCCTGGATTCCGTTGCCACCCGCGTCGACGAGGCGCGCGAGATCACGCGCTACATCGTCAACATGCTGATTTTCCTCGGCCTTCTGGGGACCTTCTACGGGCTTGCCACCACTGTTCCGGCGGTGGTGGATACCATCCGCAGTCTGGCCCCGTCGGAAGGCGAGGGCGGCGTGAATGTCTTTAACCGCCTGATGACGGGTCTGGAGGCACAGCTTGGCGGTATGGGCGTCGCCTTTGGGTCGTCATTGCTGGGCCTCGCGGGGTCGCTGGTGGTGGGGCTGCTGGAGCTTTTCGCGGGGCACGGGCAGAACCGGTTCTATCAGGAACTCGAAGACTGGCTAAGCTCCATCACCCGCGTCGGCTTTTCTGCCGGCGACGACGCCAGCAGCGATCAACAGATGATGGCGGGCGTGGTCGACCACATGGCAGAGCAGATGCAAAGCCTGCAACAGATGTACACCCAGTCCGACATCAGCCGGTCGATGGTGGATGAAAAGCTGGGCAAGCTGGCCGATGCGGTGGACCGCATGACAACGCGGATGGAGGGGCGCGATGCCTCTGCCGCCGCGCTGGAGCGCATCGCGGAGGGGCAGGAACGGCTGATCGGGACGCTGGAAAAGACCGGCGGCGATGGCATCGACGCAGAAAGCCGCATGCGCCTGCGGTCCATCGACGTTCAGATGCTGCGCATACTCGAAGAAATTTCCGCCGGTCGGCAGGAAACCATGGCGGAACTGCGCCACGACATCTCTTTGTTGGCCAAGGCGGTCTCAGGCGGGCGGCCTGCGTCGCTGCCGCGTCGGATGCGCACACCAGATACCCCGGATGAGAGCTGATCATGGCATTGTCCCGACGGACAGGCTCACGTTTTCAGGGGTCGATCTGGCCCGGTTTCGTGGATGCGATGACCGGTCTCTTGCTGGTGCTGATGTTCGTCCTGACCATTTTCATGGTCGTGCAATTCGTTCTGACGGAACGGATCACCGGACAGGAAAGCGAGCTTGACCAGCTGTCCGGGGAAATCGCCGCGCTGGCCCAGGCGCTGGGGGTGGAGGAACGGTCGAACGCGCAGCTTGAGGCGCGGCTGGGGGCGCTGAACGCCACGCTGAACGACGCGCAGGACCAGATCAGCCAGCAGACCGCGCTGATCGCCTCTCTGACCAGCGAGCGTGACAGCCAGGCCGAGGCACTGGATGCGGCACGTACCCGGATCAGCAGTTTCGAGGCGCAGGTCGCGGCGCTGATTTCGGCCCGCGACGATGCGTTGGGGCAGGTGGCGACGCTGGAACAGTCCGAGGCGGCGCTGCAAGAGCGGCAGGCCGAACTTCTGAGCGAACAGGAGGCGCTGAATCTGGCGCTGGCCAGTGCGCGGGAGGAAGTGGACGCACAGGCCGAGGCGGCGCGCCTTGCCGCATCACGTCGCGAGGCGCTGGATGCCCTGGTCGCGGATCTGCGCGCCCGCAACGCCGAAGCCGAGGGCGAGGTCGATGACCTGACGCAGCAGGTGGCGGAGGCCGAGGCGGCGCTGAGCGAGGAAGAGGCAGCGCGTCTGGCCGAAGCGGCGGCTGCCGACCTGCTGCGCGACCGGCTGGAGAACGCGGACGCCGAACTGACCGCGATGACACTCGCGCTGGAGGAACAGCGCCGCAAGGCCGAAGATACCCTGACCCTGCTGGCGGCGGCGCGCGCGGCTGAAAAGGACCTTGATGCCCGGCTGAGCCGGACGCTGTTGCAACTGGAAGAAGCCGAGACGCAAGCGGCGGAAGGATCTCAGGCGCAGCAAACCGCGGCGGAATTGCGCGCCGAGATTGATGCCCTGCAGGCCCGGATGGATGACACCACAGAGACCCTGACCCAGGAACGCGACGACCTGCGGGACCAGCTTGCCCAGGCCGTGGCGGCAAAACTGGCGGCAGAGACCCTGGCAGAGGACACGACCACCGAGGCCGAGAAACGCGCAGCCCTGCTGGCGACGGCGCAGTCGGCACTGGCAGAGGAAAAGTCCACCAGCGCAAAGGCACAACGTGAGACGGAATTGCTCAACCAGCAGGTGGCGGCGCTGCGCCAGCAGCTTGGCAACCTTCAGGCGTTGCTGGACGACGCGGTCGCGCGGGACGCGGCGCAGGCGGTTGAACTGCAATCTCTGGGTTCGGAGCTGAACACGGCGCTGGCTCGGGTGGCCGCCGAACAGCGCCGCCGGGCCGAGTTGGAAGCGGCGGAGCGTGCGCGTCTTGAGGCGCAGACCCAGGACCTGGAGCAGTATCGTTCCGAATTCTTCGGCCGTCTGCGCGATCTGCTGGGCGCGCAGGAAGGGGTGCGGATCGAAGGCGACCGCTTTGTCTTTTCCTCCGAGGTGCTGTTTCCGCCGGGTGGGGCGATACTGTCGCCCGATGGCGAACGCGAGATCGCCAAGGTGGCGGGCATCCTGCGCGCCATCGCCGACGACATCCCGCCGGAGATTGACTGGGTGATCCGCGTGGACGGGCATACCGACAATGTGCCGCTGTCCGGTCTGGGCGAATTCGCGGACAACTGGGAGCTGTCGCAGGCGCGGGCGCTATCGGTTGTAAAGTACATGATCAACGCTCAGGGAATCGCGCCCGACCGGCTGGCTGCGAACGGTTTTGGCCAGTATCAGCCTGTGGCCACCGGCGACAGCGAGGATGCCCGCGCACAGAACCGCCGGATCGAACTGAAATTCACTGAAAAGTAACCTGCCGCGGCTCAGCGCAGGGTGATCTGCACGGTCCTGCTGTCCAGCGCCGTACCGTCGCGGACCAGCTCTGCCGTTCCGGTGTAGCTGCCTTCGGGCCAGGGCGTGCTGCTGCGCCTTTTGCCGATCGCCCGAAAGGCCTGCGCCTGGGGTCTCGTCAGCGCGATCTCGTCTGCGATGACCTGGCCCTCGGGCCCGGTGATGTCGAGCCGCAGGGTATCGCCCGCACGCGGGCCGAAAAAATAGGCGAAAATCACCAGCGCCGGAGCGTTGACGGGCAGGCTGTCGGCGGCGGCATCGCCGTCCTTGATCAGGGCATAATCGGGGATCGCATCCGAAAACCCGAGTGTCAGCAGCCCGCCGGGACGGTAGGCGGGCGGGTCCGCCCAGAGCGTTTCGCCCGCCGTGTCGTCGCAGTCCAGCCTGCCGTCGGGATCGAAGGGGTCGACCGGCGTGCCGTCGGCATCCCGGACGGAAAGGTGCACATGCGGAAAGGCTGCGTTGCCGGACTGGCCGATCTGCCCCAGCACGGTGCCTGCACCGACCGTCTGGCCGCTGACGACCGTGACGGAGCCTTGTTTGAGGTGGCAGTACTGGGTCTCCCAGCCGTTGTCGTGGCTGATCACCACGCCGTTGCCGCATTCGCGGCCCGCCAGTTCGTCGCGGCGTTCCGGGGTGTAGCCGGTGTCGTCCATCCCGTCGCGCACGCCTCTGACCACGCCCGGGGCGCTGGCCATCACATCGACGCCCGCCGCCATCCCGGCGCGGGTCGGCAGGGCGAAATCCGTGCCCTTGTGCCCGTCGTAGGTCAGTTCCGCGCAGGTGAAGTCGACGGCGCCCGGACCCGGGTCGCGGTCCATGTACTGCTGGATATAGCAGCTATCGGTCGGCGCGCAGGCCACGGGCGACTGCAAAAGAAGACCCTCCGCCAGTGCAGGACCGGCGAAGGGCAGGGCAATGGCAATGACGCCTCTCAGGATCATTCCGCTGTCAGAAGCGGCGGTTTGTTCCCCGACAGGCGCGGGTTTTCCGGGCTGACGATCTGAAGGTCCAGTTCGCCCTTCTTGACGCCGACCTTCACCAGGCCGCCCTTGGCCAGTTTGCCGAACAGCAGTTCCTCGGCCAGGGGCTTCTTGATGTGCTCCTGGATCACGCGGCCCAGCGGGCGCGCACCCATCTTGTCGTCGTAGCCCTTGTCGGCCAGCCACTCTGCCGCTTTCTTGCTCAGCTCGATGGTCACGTTGCGGTCCATCAGCTGCGCTTCGAGTTGCAGCACGAACTTTTCAACCACCCGCAGGATCACCTCTTTCGGCAGCGGACCAAAGCTGATCACGGCGTCCAGACGGTTGCGGAATTCAGGTGTGAAGGTCCGCTCGATCGCGGCGGTATCCTCGCCTGTGCGGCGGTCGCGGCCAAAGCCGATCGCTTCCTTCGCCTGTTCGGTCGCCCCGGCATTCGAGGTCATGATCAGCACCACGTTGCGGAAATCGACGGTCCGGCCGTTGTGATCGGTCAGCTTGCCGTGATCCATGACCTGCAGCAGGATGTTGTAGACATCCGGGTGCGCCTTTTCCATCTCGTCCAGCAGCAGCACGCAGTGCGGGTGCTGATCGACACCGTCGGTCAGCATGCCGCCCTGGTCAAAGCCGACGTAGCCCGGAGGTGCGCCGATGAGACGCGACACCGCATGTTTCTCCATGTACTCGGACATGTCGAAGCGCAGCAATTCGACCCCCAGCGTATCCGCCAGCTGTTTGGCCACTTCCGTCTTGCCCACACCGGTCGGCCCGGCAAAAAGGTAGTTGCCGATGGGCTTTTCGGGTTCGCGCAGGCCCGCGCGGGCCAGTTTGATGGCAGATGACAGCGCCTCGATCGCCTTGTCCTGGCCAAAGACCACGCGCTTGAGCGACGATTCCAGGTCCTTCAGCACCACCACGTCGTCCTTGGACACGTTCTTGGGCGGGATGCGGGCAATCTTGGCCACGACGGCCTCGACCTCCTTGGTGCCGATGGTCTTGCGCCGCTTGGAGGCGGCGACCAGATGCTGTGCCGCTCCGGCCTCGTCGATTACGTCGATGGCGCTGTCGGGCAGTTTGCGGTCGTTGATGTAGCGGTGTGCCAGCTCAACCGAAGTCTTGATCGCGTCGGTGGTGTATTTGACGCTGTGGTGCTCCTCGAAATAGGGTTTCAGACCCTTGAGGATCTTGGTGGCATCTTCCACCGAAGGCTCGTTGACGTCGATCTTCTGGAAGCGGCGGCTCAGCGCGCGGTCCTTCTCGAAGTGCTGGCGGAACTCCTTGTAGGTGGTGGATCCCATTGTGCGCAGCTTGCCGCCCGCCAATGCGGGTTTAAGCAGGTTGGACGCGTCCATCGCGCCGCCCGACGTGGCCCCGGCACCGATCACCGTGTGGATTTCGTCGATGAACAACACCGCGTCCTTGTGCTCTTCCAGCTCGGCCACGACGGCCTTCAGCCGCTCCTCGAAATCGCCGCGATAGCGTGTACCGGCCAGCAGCGCGCCCATGTCGAGAGAGTAGATGGTGGTCTTGGAAAGCACCTCGGGGGTTTCGCCGGCCACGATCTTGCGTGCCAGCCCCTCGGCGATGGCGGTCTTGCCCACGCCGGGGTCGCCCACCAGCAGCGGGTTGTTCTTGCGGCGGCGGCACAGCACCTGGATGCAACGCTCCACCTCGGACTCGCGGCCGATCAGCGGGTCGATGTCGCCCTCGCGGGATTTCGCGTTCAGATCCACGCAGTACTTTGCCAGCGCGGATTCCTTCTTGTCGCCCTCGGTGACGCCCTGGGCCTCTTCCTCGTGCTCGGGGGCCCCCGCAACGGGGCGCTGTTCGCCATAGGCGGGGTCCTTGGCCACGCCGTGCGCGATGTAGTTCACCGCATCGTAGCGGGTCATGTCCTGTTCCTGCAGGAAGTAGGCGGCGTTCGATTCACGCTCGGCAAAGATGGCGACCAGCACGTTCGCGCCCGTCACTTCGGTTCGGCCAGATGACTGGACATGGATTGCGGCGCGCTGAATCACGCGCTGGAAGGCGGCGGTCGGCACGGCTTCTGATCCGTCGACATCGGTGACGAGGTTGCTCAGGTCCTCGTCCACGAATTCGACCAGTGTGTCGCGCAGTTCCGAAACATCGACCGAACATGCCTTCATCACCTGAACGGCGTCGGGTTCGTCGATCAGGGCCAGGAGAAGGTGTTCAAGGGTCGCGAATTCGTGCCGCCGGGCGTTGGCCAGGGCCAGCGCGGCATGGATTGCTTGCTCAAGCGTATTAGAGAATGAAGGCACGAGGTGCTCCTTTTCGATCGGGGTCGGCTGGGTGCTGTGGAATAACAGGGCCCCGGTCCGACCATGGCCTCATACTGTTAGAGTTTGGTTGATCATGGCGCAGCTTCAAGCATTTTCTAGAGAATTTTCTTCACAAAGGCCGTGATCGCGGTGTTTTGGCGTCAGAAGCGGCAGGATTGCTGACGGACCTCGTGCGGCCCCGCAGGCGTGTCGCCGCGGGCCTCTCGCTTTGGTGTCAGAAGTCGTCCTTGCGCCTGCGGATTTCCGCAAACACATCGCTGTCAGAGGCGTCCGGCATCCCCAGTGTCGCGCGGATGCCGGGGTCGGCGGGGCGCAGAAAGGGATTGGTTTCGAGTTCGGTTGAAAGTTTCGACGGCACCGTCGGCACGCCCTTGGCGCGGGCATCTTCGACGGCTTCAGCCCTGGATATAAGTGCTGAGTTCTCCGGATCAACGGTCAGCGCGAATTTCGCGTTGGATGCGGTATATTCGTGGCCAGAGCAAATGGTGGTCTCGGCAGGCAGTTCCATCAGCTTCTGCATGGAGCCCCACATCTGCTGCGGCGTTCCCTCGAACAGGCGGCCACAGCCCAGTGCCATCAGGCTGTCGGCGGTAAAGGCGGCGTTGGCGGCTTCGACGTAAAAGGCGATATGGCCCACGGTATGCCCGGACACGTCGATCACCCGTGCCGACAGATCGCCCAGTTTCACGGTGTCGCCTTCCTTGACCGACACGTTCAGTTCCGGCATCCGGTGCGCGTCCGCAGCCGCCCCCACGACCGACGCATGGTGGTCGGCCAGCAGGTCGGACAACCCGTCCACATGATCCCAGTGATGGTGCGTCAGCCAGACCTGCGACAAGGTCCAGCCGTGATCCTCCAGCGCCGCCTTGATCGGTCCGGCCTCCGGCACGTCAATGCAGGCGGTCTCGCCGGTTTTCCGGTCATGCAGGAGATAGGCGTAATTGTCAGACAGGCAGGGAACGGTAATCAGATCAAAGGGCATGGTGTATTCCTCTTTCCTGTTGATAAGGTCAGAACCAGAGTGACACTCACCGCGATGGGCTGCAATGCATCTTGATGTCCAGGACCTGCGCAACTTCTACTACCGCAGCACGCTCGGGCGGGCCGCGCAGAAATCGTTGCGGACCCGAATGCTGGGCCTCTGGCCGGAGGCCAAGGGGCAGACCGTGGTCGGCTTTGGTTTCGCCGCGCCCCTGCTGCGGCCCTATCTGGCCGAGGCGCGGCGGGTGATGACGCTGATGCCCGCGCCACAGGGCGTCATGCCGTGGCCCGCGGGCATGCCCAATACCTCGGTCCTGACCGAAGAAACCCTCTGGCCGCTGGAGACCGGGCGCGTGGACAAGCTGGTGCTGCTGCACGGGCTTGAGACGTCCGAGCGGCCCTCGGACCTGCTGGAGGAATGCTGGCGGGTGCTGGGGCCGGGGGGCAAGGCGCTGTTCATCGTGCCGAACCGCGCGGGCCTCTGGGCGCGACGGGACCGGACGCCGTTTGGCTACGGGCGGCCGTATTCGCCGGGGCAGCTGGACGCGCAGCTGCGCAGGCATCAGTTCATCCCCGAGCGGCAGGTGGGCGCGCTCTACCAGATACCGTCGCAGCAGCGGATCTGGATGAAGTCCGCAGGCCTGTTCGAACGCTTCGGCCGCCACACGCCCACGATCCTCGCGGGCGGCGCTTTCATGGTGGAGGCGACCAAGCAGGTCTATCCGCCCAAGGGCCGGACCCAGAGGCAGCGCAAGCGTGTCAGCGTGCTGGACGGTCTGACTGAACCTGCCGTGGGCAGCGCCCGCGCGCACCGGGCCTGACGCTCCTCCGGCGGGGGCGATGATGACGATCGAGGCAATCTTTCGTCCCGCCACAGCCGACAGCCGAATCGTGCAGATCTGCCGCGCCCCGGTTGTCGGGAGGATCATGCCGAAGGTTGCGTCTGGGTCGCTGTCGTCTCCTCAAGCCCCCCCGGGACTTGATCTTGGGACAATGGCAAAAAGGGCCAAGGCACCGTGTCAGCGACGGGGTATCAGGTGCCATATCCAACTGGGCTGATAGTTGCGTAATACGAAACAATAACGCCTGATACTCAAGGACTGTCTGTATCCTGACGTGACAGCAACACCCTGCGCAAAGCGCGTGCCCGGTCCTCTCGAAGGGATTCGGCCTCCTGGCCGGGGTCAACCAGAGAGGCTGGCTCCATCCCGAAAAAGTCGCAAAGTTCCATGCACGTCATAAATAATGGTGTATCCGGGCCATAACGTCGCACTATACTGTGTTGCGGGCTGGGAACCTTCCTGCTACATCGCCCCTGATTTTGACGTCTTGAGACTATTCAAGCCGCGCCAACGACCCGGTGACGCGACTTCTTTCGCATATCCGGACAGACTTTTGAGAGGATGGACGTGTCCGAAACAGCTTCGATTTCCACCGGTATCGCACAGCGTTACGCGTCAGCGGTCTATGATCTGGCCAAGGACGGCGACAAGGTCAAAGACATCGAATCCGATCTCGATGCGCTGAGCGACGCCCTGAACGACAGCGAAGATTTTCGCGATCTGATCAGCTCGCCTGTCTACACCCGCGCCCAGCAGGGCCAGGCGATCGAGGCCATCGCGAAAAAGATGAGCCTGTCGGGGATCATGGCGAACACGCTGGCGCTGATGGCGACCAAACGCCGCCTTTTCGTCCTGCCGCAGCTGATCAAGACGCTGCGCGCCCGGATCGCCGATGACAAGGGCGAAGTCGTCGCTGACGTGATTTCGGCCAAGGCGCTGACCAAGACGCAGTCCGACAAACTTGCCAAGTCGCTGACCGCCAATACCGGCAAGACCGTAACGCTTCAAACGACCGTTGATGAAAGCCTCATCGGCGGTCTTATCGTCAAAGTGGGCTCCAAGATGATCGACACGTCGATCCGCTCGAAGCTCAATTCCCTCCAGAACGTAATGAAAGAGGTCGGATAAATGGGTATCCAAGCCGCAGAGATTTCTGCAATCCTGAAGGACCAGATCAAGAATTTCGGTCAAGAGGCCGAAGTGGCCGAAGTTGGTCGCGTGCTGTCCGTCGGTGACGGTATCGCCCGCGTCTACGGGCTGGACAACGTGCAGGCCGGCGAGATGGTCGAGTTTCCCGGCGGCATTCAGGGCATGGCCCTGAACCTTGAATCCGACAACGTCGGCGTCGTGATCTTCGGTTCTGACCGGGACATCACGGAAGGCGACGTCGTCAAGCGCACCAACTCCATCGTGGACGTGCCAATCGGTGATGAACTGCTGGGCCGCGTCGTGGACGGCCTGGGCAACCCGATCGACGGCAAAGGCCCGATCAACGCCAGCCAGCGCGGCATCGCCGACGTCAAGGCGCCGGGCATCATCCCGCGTAAATCCGTGCACGAACCCATGGCGACCGGCCTGAAGGCTGTCGACTCCATGATCCCGATCGGCCGCGGCCAGCGCGAGCTGATCATCGGCGACCGTCAGACCGGCAAAACCGCCGTCGCACTCGACGCGATGCTGAACCAGCAGCAGGTCAACGAAGCCGCCGATGGCGACGAAAGCAAGAAGATGTACTGCGTCTACGTCGCGATCGGCCAGAAGCGTTCGACCGTGGCGCAGCTGGTGAAAAAGCTCGAAGACACCGGCGCTCTGGCCTATTCCATCGTTGTCGCCGCGACCGCGTCCGAGCCTGCGCCGATGCAGTTCCTGGCCCCCTACGCCGCGACCGCGATGGCAGAGTACTTCCGCGACAACGGCCGCCACGCGCTGATCGTCTACGATGACCTGTCCAAGCAGGCCGTGTCCTATCGCCAGATGTCCCTGCTACTGCGCCGCCCGCCGGGCCGCGAAGCCTATCCGGGCGACGTTTTCTACCTGCACTCCCGCCTGCTGGAGCGGTCGGCGAAGCTGGGCGACGATGCCGGAAACGGCTCGCTGACCGCGCTGCCGATCATCGAAACCCAGGGCGGCGACGTGTCGGCCTTTATTCCGACCAACGTGATCTCGATCACCGACGGCCAGATCTTCCTGGAAACGGAACTGTTCTACCAGGGCATCCGCCCCGCCGTGAACACCGGTCTGTCGGTGTCTCGCGTGGGGTCGTCCGCTCAGACCAAGGCGATGTCCTCGGTCGCGGGTCCGGTGAAACTGTCGCTGGCCCAGTACCGCGAGATGGCCGCCTTTGCCCAGTTCGGTTCCGACCTCGACGCCGCGACCCAGCGCCTGCTGAACCGCGGTGCGCGTCTGACCGAGCTGATGAAGCAGCCGCAGTATTCGCCGCTGTCGAACGCCGAGATCGTCTGCGTCATCTACGCGGGCACGCACGGCTACCTCGACAATCTGGACGTGTCCAAAGTCGGCCGCTGGGAGCAGGGCCTGCTGTCGCACCTGCGCTCCAAGAACGCCGATCTGCTCAAGGACATCACCAACAATGACCGCAAGGTGAAAGACGAGCTCGAAGAAAAGATCAAAGCCGCGCTCGACGCTTACGCCGCAGACTTCGCTTAAGGAGAGATAAGCCAATGGCAAATCTCAAGGACCTTAAAAACAGGATCTCGTCGGTCAAATCGACCCGCAAGATCACCAAGGCCATGCAAATGGTTGCCGCGGCGAAACTTCGCCGCGCGCAGGAAGCTGCCGAAATGTCGCGTCCCTATGCCGAGCGTTTCAATGCCGTGATGGCACGGCTTTCCGCCTCTGTGGGCGGTAGCGACAGCGCGCCCAAACTGTTGACGGGCACCGGGTCTGACAAGGTCAACCTGCTGATCGTGATGACGTCCGAGCGGGGCCTCTGCGGTGGCTTCAACTCGAACATCGTCAAGAAGGCCAAGACACACGCGCAGAAACTGATTGGCGAGGGCAAGGAGATCAAGATCCTGACCGTCGGCAAGAAGGGGCGCGATCAGCTGCGCCGCGACTACGCCGACAAGCTGGTGGGTCACGTCGACCTGTCAGACGTCAAGCGACTGAGCTACGCGGATGCGCAGGGCATCGCGAAGGACGTACTGGCACGCTTCGACGCGGGTGAGTTCGATGTCGCGACGCTGTTCTATTCCGAGTTCGAGAACGTGGTCAGCCAGATCCCGCAGGCCAAGCAGATCATCCCCGCTTCGTTCGAAGAGGATGAGGCCGATGGCGCCGACAGCCTGTTCGACTATGAGCCCAGCGAAGAGGCCATTCTGGCCGATCTTCTGCCGCGCGGCGTGGCCACGGCGATCTTTTCCGGCCTGCTGGAAAACGCCGCCTCCGAGCAAGGCGCGCGCATGTCCGCCATGGACAACGCCACACGCAACGCGGGCGAGATGATCGAGGACCTGACAATCGAATACAACCGTTCCCGTCAGGCCGTCATCACGAACGAGCTGATCGAAATCATTTCCGGCGCGGAAGCGCTGTAAGCAAAACCGGAGAAACGACATGGCACAAGCAGTCGGCAAAATCACTCAGGTCATCGGCGCCGTCGTTGACGTGCACTTCGAAGACAATCTGCCCGAGATCCTGAACGCCCTTCACACCGAAAACCAGGGCAAGACCCTGGTTCTCGAAGTGGCGCAGCACCTGGGCGAAAACACCGTGCGGACCATTGCGATGGACGCCACCGAAGGTCTGGTGCGCGGCGGTTCCGTCACCGACACCGGCGCCCCGATCCAGGTGCCGGTCGGCACCGCCACCCTGGGCCGCATCCTGAACGTCACGGGCGAACCGGTTGACGAAAAGGGTCCGGTTGAAACCGACGAGACCCGCGCGATCCACGGCGAAGCGCCGTCTTTCGACGCGCAGTCCACCGAAACCGAAATCCTGACCACGGGCATCAAGGTGATCGACCTGCTGGCCCCCTACACCAAGGGCGGCAAGATCGGTCTGTTCGGCGGTGCCGGCGTGGGCAAGACGGTTCTGATCATGGAACTGATCAACAACATCGCCAAGGTGCACTCGGGCCTGTCCGTTTTTGCGGGCGTGGGCGAGCGGACCCGCGAGGGCAACGACCTGTACCACGAGATGATCGAATCCGGCGTTATCGTTCCCGATAACCTGACGGATTCGAAAATCGCGCTGGTCTACGGTCAGATGAACGAGCCTCCCGGTGCGCGTATGCGCGTTGCCCTGTCCGGTCTGACCCTGGCCGAGCAGTTCCGCGATGAATCCGGTTCCGACGTTCTGTTCTTCGTCGACAACATCTTCCGCTTCACGCAGGCGGGTTCCGAGGTTTCGGCTCTGCTCGGCCGTATTCCTTCGGCGGTGGGCTACCAGCCGACACTGGCGACCGACATGGGCGCGATGCAGGAACGCATCTCCTCGACCAAGAACGGTTCGATCACCTCCGTTCAGGCCGTTTACGTGCCTGCGGACGACCTGACCGACCCCGCGCCGGCCACCTCCTTTGCCCACCTCGACGCGACGACGGTTCTCGACCGCTCGATCTCTGAGAAAGGCATCTACCCGGCGGTGGACCCGCTCGGCTCGTCCTCGCGCCTGCTGGACCCCCAGATCATCGGCGAAGAGCACTACAAGGTGGCAACCGACGTGCAGCAGATCCTGCAGCGTTACAAGTCGCTTCAGGACATCATCGCGATCCTCGGCATGGACGAACTCAGCGAAGAGGACAAGATGACCGTGGCCCGCGCCCGCAAGATCGAGCGTTTCCTGAGCCAGCCGTTCGACGTGGCCAAGGTCTTTACCGGGTCCGACGGTGTACAGGTGCCGCTGGAAGACACCATCGCGTCCTTCAAGGCGGTTGTGGCCGGTGAATTCGACCACCTGCCCGAGGGTGCATTCTACATGGTCGGTGGTATCGACGAAGTGAAGGCGAAAGCCGAAAAACTGGCGGCAGACGCAGCCTGAGGGAGCCTGACTGATGGCAGACACATTGCAATTCGATCTCGTGTCGCCGGAGCGGCGGCTGGCCTCCTTGCAGGTCACCTCCGTGCAGATTCCCGGTGCCGATGGCGACATGACGGCGATGGCGGGGCATGCCCCGACCATCACCACGCTGCGCCCCGGCGTCCTTTCGGTCGAGGGGCCGGAGGGCACCTCGGAATATGTTGTTACCGGCGGCTTCGCAGAGATCAGCAGCCAGGGCGTCTCTGTCCTGGCAGAGCGTGCGGTCCCGCGTGGCGACATGACGCAGGAACACCTCGACGAGATGATCGAAGAGGCGCAGCACACCTACACCAAGGCCAAGGAAGTCTTTGAAAACGAACCGGGACCGGTCGATGACGCGGCCAAGCTGCTCTCCGACATGGTCGCGGTCGGTGACGAGATCGGGCTTTCGTCGAAACAGCCCAACCTCTGATCCTTCCCTTGGAAGATTGGAACAGCCCCGCCCCGGCGGGGCTTTTTCTTTGCCGCGCTGCGGAAAATATGGTGAAACCCCAGTGCATTATGCGTCTTTGATCGGCGTGGTTTTCAGGTCATAACTGGCACATGAAGAGATTGAGAAGTCATACCACCGGCGTGGACAGTGGCGATGTCACCCTGTTCTCCGATTACGAGGACGGCGGCGCGATGTGGACCGGCCGGGGCCAGCGCGAACGCAGGCGCCACATCCGTTTTTCCGAACCCTACCTTGAGCCGCCGACGGTGCAGCTGTCCCCGTCGCTCTGGGATCTCGATGCCGCCACCATCATGCGGGCGGACATCACCGCGGAATCTGTCACGAAATCGGGCTTTGACATGGTATTCAGAACATGGGGCGACACGCGGGTTGCGCGCATGCGCATCTCGTGGATCGCCATCGGCCAGTTGAGCGACGAAAGCGACTGGGACATCGCCTGAGGGCACAGGCATCCGCCGCATTCTCAGGGCGCTGTCCCTAGGTCGTGTTGATATTCATTGTCGACCACGCGCGCGAGACGGATTTTGCCGCTGGCGCCCTGATGTGAGCGCAGCAATGTGATCATTGGAAGCGAACATCCGGGATGGCAGAGGCAAAATCCGCCGCGCCCCGAAGGGGTTTCGCCAAAATTGCCCATTTCTGCGTTAAGAGAGCTTGAAATAGCTGGCTATTCCTACGCGCTCTTGCCTGGAACTGAGCAATTTTGGACTGAAACGGGTGGGCGAAAATGAATGCCAACACGACCTAGTCTTCTTTATGCCAAAAATACCTCAATCGCACCGATCACCGCCGGTGCCACGGTCGGGAAGGGGCTATTCAGCCGCATACATCCCGTCATAGATCGGACCCAGCGTGTCGGCCTCGAACAGTGACGATACCGATGTGCCGTTCCAGATGTTCAGGATCGCCTGGGCAAAGATCGGGGCGGTCGGCACGATGCGGATGTTCGTGGCGTTCCTGACGTTATCGGAAGGCTGGATACTGTCGGTGATCACCAGCGACTTCATCACCGACTTGGTCACGCGTTCCACCGCCGGGCCGGACATGACCCCGTGACTGATGTAGGAATGCACCTCCTTCGCGCCGTTTTCCAGCAGCACTTCCGCCGCCTTGCAGAGCGTCCCGGCGGTGTCGCAGATGTCGTCCACGATCAGGCAGGTCTTGTCGGTCACATTGCCGATCACCGTCATCTCGGCCACTTCGCCGGCTTTCTCGCGCCGCTTGTCCACGATCGCCAGCGGGGCGTTCACCCGTTTGGCCAGCTCGCGCGCGCGGGCCACACCGCCGACGTCGGGGCTGACGATCATCAGCTCGTCCATCCGGTCCTTGAAGGTGTTCTTGATGTCCAGCGCGAAGACCGGCGAGGCATAAAGGTTGTCCACCGGAATGTCGAAGAACCCCTGGATCTGCGCCGCGTGCAGATCCATCGTCAGGATCCGCTCGATCCCCGTGCCGACCAGCATGTTGGCGACCAGCTTGGCGCTGATGGGCGTGCGCGCCTTGGTCCGGCGGTCCTGGCGGGCATAGCCGAAATAGGGCAGCACCGCCGTGACACGCGCGGCAGAAGAGCGTCGCAGCGCGTCCGCCATGATCAGCAGTTCCATCAGGTTGTCGTTGGCCGGGTTCGACGTGGGCTGGATGATGAACATGTCCTCGCCGCGCACGTTCTCGAACACTTCCACGAAAATCTCGCCATCGTTGAACCGTTCGACCCGTGCATCGACCAGCCCCACGTTGACCCCCCGGTGCAGCGACATCCGCCGTGCGATGGCCTTGGCAAGCGGCATGTTCGCGTTTCCGGAAATCAGCTTGGGTTCGGACGTTCGGGGCATGGGGGAGGTCTCCGTGGCAGCGGCTGTGTGACAGATTCGTGTCGTTGAACCTCGCTTAGCACGCAGCTACGGTGCCACCAAGCTATGACCCCACAAGGAAGTCCAAATGCCCCGGATCGACTACTATTTTGCGACACTTTCCCCCTATTGCTACCTTGCCGGACAGCGGCTGGAGGAGGTCGCGCAGAAACACGGGGCCACGATCACCTACAAACCCTTCGACATCATCGCAGCCTTTTCCCGCACTGGTGGTACCCCGCCCAAGGAGCGCCACATCAGCCGCATTGAATACCGCGCACAGGAACTGCCGCGCCAGGCGCGCAAACTGGACATGCCGTTTCATCTGCAGCCCGCCCATTGGCCGACCAATGGCGCGCCCGCGGCCTATGCCTTTATCGCGGCGCAGAACGCGGGGGGCGGCGATCTTGGCCTGCTGGCCCATGCCATCACCCGGTCGGTCTGGGCCGACGAAAAGGACATCGCCCAGGACGAGGTGATCCGTGCCTGCCTGACAGAGGCGGGGTTCGATCCGGGTCTTGCCGACAGCGGCCTGCTGGAAGGGGCGGAGACCTATGCCCGCAATCTGGAAGAGGCAGTAGAGGCCGGCGTCTTCGGCGCGCCCTTCTACATCGTGGGGGAACAGCGGTTCTGGGGGCAGGACCGCATCGGCGATCTGGACCTGCATCTGGCGGGCAAACTGTGAGCGCGCAGCCCGGTTTTCAAACTCATGTGCATACCCTGGGAAAGGGCGCACGCCGGGCATTGGCGCTGCATTGCACCATGGCGTTCGGAGGGGCCTGGGCAGGCGTTGCCCGGGCGCTGTCGGGGCACATCACGCTGATCGCCCCCGACATGCCCAGTCATGGCAAGAGCGACGACTGGGATGAGGTCAGCCATCTGAGCGACACCGCCGTGATCTCGGCGGCCAGCGCGATGGACGATGCGCCGATGGATGTGATCGGCCATTCCTTTGGCGCCATGACCGCGCTGCGCATCGCGGTGTCCTACCCCGAAAGGGTCCGCAGTCTCACGGTGATCGAACCGGTGTTCTTTGCCATCTCCCGGCAGGATGCGCCGGACACGATCGAGTCTTACGAAAGCCATTCGGAACCATTCGCCCAGGCCGTGCAGGACCGCGACTGGGAAACGGCCGCGCGGGCCTTCAATGGCATGTGGAGCGATGACGCGGCGCCCTCCTGGGACAGCCTGCCTGAACGCACACGCGCGGCGATGGTGCGCGGCGTTCACGTGGTGCCGGGCAGCCGCAGCGTGCTTTACGAGGATGACAGGGGGCTGCTGCGCCCCGGCGGGGTGGACGCAATCGCGGTGCCGACCCTGATGCTGCGGGGGCAGAATGCCGATCCGGCGATCATCGCCGCCAACGACGGGCTTGTGGCCCGCATTCCGGATGCACGTCAGGCAATCGTTCCGGGCGCGGGCCACATGGCCCCGATCACCCATCCCGACGCGACAGCGGCGATCTGGAAGCAGTTCCTCGACACGGTCGGGCAAGAGGCGCTGCGCGTCTGAGGACAGTTTCCTGACCTAGAAATGGCTCAGGAAACTGTCGACGTCGTCGCGGGTCAGCGACCAGTCGCAGACCAGCCGCGCGCCGATCGGCTCGTCGTCGGGCCCATCCAACCCGCCGCCCGACAGGTAATACCGCGCGCCGGCCTCGTGCAGCTTGCGGTGGATGGCACGCGGCCAGCTGGCAAAGATCATGTTCGCCTGCGGCGCGTGCAGGAAGGTCGCCCCGGCCTTGCGCATCCCTTCGGCCAGCCGCGCCGCATTGTCATTCGCCTGACGCGCCATCTTCAGCCACAGATCGTCGGCAAGGTAGCCCGCCATTTGCGAGGACAGGTAGCGGTGTTTGGAAAACAGGTGCGCGCCGCGCTTGCGCCGCAGTTCGAACTCCCAGGCCTTGGCGGGGTCGAAAAAGATCACCGCCTCGACCCCCATGCAGCCGTTCTTGGTGCCGCCAAAGCTGACCACATCCACACCGCATTTCCACGTCATCTCTGCCGGTGTGCAGTCAAGCGCGACCAGCGCATTGGCGAAACGCGCACCGTCCAGATGCACGGGCAGATCATGCGCCTTGGCCACCGCTGTCAGGGCCCGCAATTCGTCCAGGCTGTAGACCGATCCACGCTCTGTCACCTGGGTGATGGACACCGGGCCGGGCTGGGCGCCGTGGACATTGCCGGGTTTCTGCCCCTTGATCGCCGCCTCCAGCTTCGCGGGGTCCAGCTTGCTGTCGGTCTCGATCAGCGTCAGCTTGGCCGCGCCGGTGTAGAATTCGGGCGCGTTGCATTCGTCCTGCTCCACATGCGCGACCTTTGAGCAGAATATCGTCTGCCAGGGCTGCGTGTAGCAGGCCAGCGCGAGCACATTCGCAGCGGTCCCGGTCGCCACGAGATAGACCGCCGCCTCGGGCGCTTCGAAGATGTCGCGCAGCCGGTCGCGGACCTCAGGCATGATCGTGTCGTTGCCGTAGGGCATCTGGTGGCCAGTATTGTCCGCGACAATCCGCTCCATGATCTGCGGGTGTACGGGGCCCGCGTTGTCAGAACTGAAGAACATGGCGTTACTCCTCTATGATGTGGTCTTCCCATTCCTCGAACGGGACGTCGAATTCCGACAGGGTCCGCCCCTGCACCGAGATACCGGCATCATGGACCGACTGCGGCGTGCCGGTGATCAGCGGGTGCCAGTCGGGCAGGGGGCGGCCCTGCCACAGCAGGCGATAGGCGCAGGTCCGGGGCATCCAGTAGGCATGCGTATCCAGGTTGTCGGGGCGCAGCACGATGCAGTCGGGCACAAAGGCATGACGGTTCTCGTAATGGCTGCAGCGGCAGGTGGCGTCGTCCAGCAGGCGGCAGGCGACACAGGTCAGCGCGACCTCTTCGGTGTCCTCGTCCTCCAGCTTGTTCAGGCAGCATTTGCCGCACCCATCGCAGAGCGCCTCCCACTCGCGGTCGGTCATCTCGGTCAGCGGCGTGGTCTCCCAGAAACGGGGGCGCAGCCCCTTGCGCGGGATCGGGTCCGTCATAGAGCCCCGAGAATGCGCCGCGCCTCGGCGCTGTCTGCGTCCATCTGGGTGATCAGCGCATCAAGGCTGTCGAATTTCTCTTCGCCGCGCAGATGCTCGATCAGCGCGACCGAAAGCGGCGCGCCGTAGAGGTCGCCCGCGAAGTCGAAGATAAAGGTTTCGAAGTTGGCCTTGTTTTCCCCGAACATCGGGCGGACACCCAGGCTCGCCACCCCGTGGTAGGAACCCGCATGCGGCCCCTCCAGCACATCGACCAGCACGGCATAGACGCCGTAGGCGGGCGGGTGCAGGCCGTCGATGGACATATTCGCCGTCGGATACCCCAGCTCGCGGCCCCGCTGTTCCCCGCCGATGACCGGGCCTTCGATCCTGTGCCAATGGCCCAGCATGGCGGCGGCGGTGCGCGGGTCGCCGTCGCTCAGCGCCTGCCGGATTGCCGTCGACGAAACGGTCTGGCTGTCGCTTTCCATCAGCTTGGCAATGGTCACGCCAAACCCCATCTCGCGGCCAAAGCGTTCGAGATCGGCGGCAGTACCCGCCCGCGCCTTGCCAAAGCAGAAGTCGGCGCCGACCACCACATGTCTCAGCCCCAGGCCGTCGCGCAGCACATCTGCGGCAAAGGCTTCGGGGCTGAGCGACGCGAGGTTCTTGTTGAACGCCAGTTCATACAGTTTTTCCACCCCGAGCTTTTCCAGCCGGTGCGCCCGCGCGTCGCGCCCCATCAGCCGAAAGGGCGGCGCATCGGGGGCAAAGAACTCTCTCGGGTGCGGCTCAAAGGTAACGATCCCCAGCGGCGCGTCCGGCATCGCCGCACGGGCCTGTTCGATCACCGACATATGGCCGCGGTGGACACCGTCAAAGTTCCCGATGGCGGCGGTCGCACGCCTGTCGGCGGGGTCGATGTACTGATAATCGCGCAAGATTTGCATGGCACTTGCCTAGCCCCCCCTCAGGAGGAGGGCAAGACACGCAAATTCCATTGGCTGAAAAATCCGGGCAGGATACCGGGGTCAGTCGAATTTGCGCGAAGGCGCCAGCACGGTCGCCTCGCCCACCAGCACCTTCTTGTCGTTCACGGAGCAATGGCAGTCCATCCGGACGATGCGCTTTGCCACGTCGATGTCTGTCACCTTGACCTCGGCATAGACCATGTCGCCGGGGCGGACCGGTGCAAGGAATTTCAGCGTCTGGCCCAGATAGACGGTGCCGTGGCCGGGCAGCTGTTCCCCGATCACCGCCGAGATCAGCCCGGCGGTCAGCATCCCGTGGGCGATGCGGCCCTGAAAGATGGTGTCCTGCGCATAGTCGTCGTCCAGGTGCACCGGATTACGGTCGGTGGAGACGGTCGCGAACATCTCGATATCCGCATCGGTCACTTCCTTGCGGATATAGCGGAACATGCCGATTTCGATGTCTTCGATGACAATTGTGCCGCGTGGAAGATTATCCAACATTCCGTACCTCTGAGTAATAAAGTGCCGTGATGGGGTCTATTCTGGCAACTTAATTACTTTGCGGGCGCAGAAACGCAAGGTCTTTTTCTAGCGCAGGAAGCCGATTGCATAGGTGGGCGCGGAATTTTCCCTGTGAAGGTAAGCCGTTAGCGCGTCGTCGTCGGGCTGAGTAACGGTTTTTGTTTCCGACGCCGCAAGGCCCCCGGTGATGAAAAGCGAATCGATGTCTTCGCCAACGGCGCCTTTGACGTCGGTCAGCACCCCGTCTCCGATGGCCAGGATGCGGTCGTCCGGCACCTCGGCCCCCAGCGCGGACAGGCGGCGGCGGGCCAGGTCGTAGATCGGCGGATGGGGCTTGCCGAAATACAGGCTCTCGCCGCCCATTTCGGTGTAGAGCTGTGCCAGCGCCCCGGCGCACCATTCGCGCGCCTCTCCCCGGTCGACCACGATGTCCGGGTTGGCGCAGAGGAACTTCAGCCCCCGTTGGATCGCCCGTTCGAAATCGGGGCGCATCACATCGAGGTCGGCAAGCGGGTCGCGCGGGCCGGTGCAGACCACGCCTTCCGCCTCTTCCAGCGGGACCTGCCGCACCGGGACGGGGTTCTTCTGGATGCTCAGAGGTTCAAAGAACTTCTCCTCCCCCGGCTGGCCGATGAACCAGACCTTTTCGCCCACGGTGCCGCGAAACATCGCCGCGCGTGCGGAATCCCCGGATGTGGCGATCGCATCCCACGCATCCTCGGGCACGCCGAAATGCACCAGCTGTTTTTCCACGCCCGCGCGGGGACGGGGTGAGTTTGTGACCAGGATCACCTTGCCGCCCGTCGCGCGGTAGGCCTGAAGCGCCGCCACCGCGTCGGGAAAGGCGGTCACGCCGTTGTGGACGCACCCCCACAGATCGACGAACAGCGCGTCGTATTGCGCGGAAACCTGGGACAGGTCTGTGATGATACGGGTCATGCGGCTCTCCTCGATGATCGCGCCAGCGATAGCCGGATTTCCGTCAGTCGGAAACAGCGCGAAAGAAAAAGGGCCGGTCGCTGTGCGCCGGCCCCGATGTCCATTCAGACCTTGAGGTTCGGGATGATCTGCTTTTTCCGACTCATGATGCCGGGCAGAACCACAGTGTCGCCCGATACGCTGGCGCCAAAGCTCTTTTCCGCCACGGTCTTGGTCAGGTCGTTCGGGATCAGCATGGTGGCTTCCTCGTTCAGGATGTCCACGACGAACAGCAGCACCTGATCCGCGCCGTCCTCGGTCGCGACACCGGGCATTGCCGCCATCAGCGCATCCTTGCGGTCCAGAACCGCGGCGGGCGACGTGGTTTCCAGAACGGAGACGCGGAACTGCTTGCCGCCGACCTCGTATTCCTTGCTGTCCATGCGCAGCAGCTCGGCTTCGGAGAAGGACGAGACATCGGATTTGGCCGCGAACATCTGTGCCGCATAGTCGGAAATGTCGATGCCCAGATCCTTGGCCAAAGCCCAGGCGATGGCCTTGTCTTCCTGCGTGGTGGTGGGGCTGCGGAATTCGAGCGTATCGGACAGGATGCAGGTCAGCATCGCGCCTTTGATCTCGGTCGGCATCTGCGCCATGTCGTCGCCGATGGCCTTGTACATGATCGTCGCGGTACAGGCGAGCGGCTGGATGTTGATGTGGATCGGGCCCTTGGTCTCAAGCCCGCCGACCAGCTTGTGATGGTCGATGATCGCCTTGATGTCGGCATTGTTGATGTTGTCGGGCAGTTCGGCGGGGTTGTTGGTGTCCACGATCACGACCGGCTGGTCGTCCTCGACCCCGTCGATGATGCGCGGCTTGTCCAGCTTCCAGTGGTCGAGCATGAACAGCGCCTCGGTGTTGGGTTCGCCCAGCAGGGCAGGGGCTGCATCCACGCCGTGGATCTGGTTGAGATACCAGGCCCAGATGATGGGCGAGCCTGTGCTGTCGGTGTCGGGGGATTTGTGACCGAAGACGAGCGTTGTCATGAAGGGAATCCTGAAGTTGTAGTGATCAATTTGCGCGCCTTATAGGGGGCCTTTCGGGGCTTGTCACCCCTCATGCTGCGGCGCAGCATCACAGCCCCAGCGCGGCGCGTTTCTTTTTGCTCAGGCCGGACAGCACCATTTCGTAGGAGGCCGCGATATGGTCCCGCAGGCTGTCGTCGGACAGGCCCGGCGCGTCGTAATGCTGGATCCATTTCAGACCACGCGAGGCCATGTAGGGGGCAGGGCGCAGGCCCGGACTGTCCGACAGGATCTCATAGGCGAGATCCGATGCCTTGAACGTCACAGATGCCCCGGACTGGGCCATGCCGATGATCGCAAAGACCTTGCCGCCCACCTTGTAAACGTCCGCATTGCCCCATTGCACAACATGGGTCGCCTGCGGCAAGGCGGCGCAGAATGCCTTCAGGTCTTCGCGTGTCATGTCACGATCATAGCCGCTTGGAACAGGCACGGAAATAGGCCAGTCTGCGGCCATGACCCGACCGCGCGAAACCGATCTCTACCCGCCGATCAAGGCGTATCTGGAAGATCAGGGCTATGTCGTGAAGTCCGAAGTGGGCGCCGCTGATGTCATGGCGGTGCGCGGGGCAGAGCCGCCGGTGCTGGTCGAGCTCAAGCTGGGGTTCTCACTGGCGCTGTTCCACCAGGGGCTCGACAGGCTGAAGGTGGGGGATGACGTCTACCTTGCCGTGGCGCGGCAGCCCGGCAAACGCTTTGCCAAGGCGCTTAAATCCAATACGGCAATGGCGCGGCGGCTGGGGCTGGGGCTGATCACCGTGCGGCTGTCTGACGGCCTGGTCGAGGTGCACTGCGATCCGGGTCCTTACGCGCCCCGCAAATCGGCCAAGCGGCAGGCGGCGCTGCTGCGCGAGTTCGCCCGCCGGCAGGGCGACCCCAATGACGGCGGCCAGACCCGTGCGGGGCTGATCACCGCCTACCGGCAGGATGCGTTGAAACTGGCGGTCTACCTCTTCGAAGTCGGCGCAAGCAAAGGTGCCGACGTGGCCCGCGAGACCGGCGTGACCCGCGCCACCACCATGATGCGCGACAACCACTATGGCTGGTTCGAGAAGGTAGAAAAAGGTGTCTATGGGCTGACCCCCGCCGGGGCCGGGGCGGTCGGGGTCAGTGCAAGGGTCCTGGGGGCCTGACGGTTCCGGTGCCATTGACGAATCCGGCCTTGTTTTGCTGAATAAATCGGTGTTCCGGGCGCTTGCCTTGAACCATTCGGCAGGATGCTTAGGTCGGCCTCCGACGCCGTTCCGGCCTATGCGCCCCGGGGCTGAAAAATTTACGCAAACGGGTGCTTGACTCGGCTTTCCGCTGTCCCTAGCTATGCGTCGTTATCACTCGACCCCATTGAGTGCTAATGGCCCGGACAAACGGGCGACTGGGAGAAACTTTGAGCGTTAAGGAGCTACAAAGATGGCATTGAAACCGCTTCACGACCGCGTGCTGGTAAAGCGCACTGAAAGCGAAGAGAAAACTGCTGGCGGGCTGATCATCCCCGATAGCGCGAAAGAGAAACCTTCCGAAGGCGAAGTCGTGGCCGTGGGCGAAGGCGCACGCAAGGACAACGGCGAGCTGATCGCGATGGCTGTCAAGGCCGGTGACAAGATCCTGTTCGGCAAGTGGTCCGGCACCGAAGTGACCGTCGAAGGTCAGGAAATGCTGATGATGAAGGAAAGCGACATCATGGGGATCATCGAGTAAGCCCCGCGCTTCTCTGGCCCTGATCGCTGATCTGAACTGAACATTCTCAAGAGGAGAAAAGAAAATGGCTGCTAAGGACGTCAAATTCGACACCGATGCCCGCAACAAGATGCTCAAGGGTGTGAACATCCTGGCCGATGCGGTGAAAGTAACACTGGGCCCCAAGGGCCGGAACGTGGTTCTGGACAAATCTTTCGGCGCACCGCGCATCACCAAGGACGGCGTGTCCGTGGCGAAAGAGATCGAACTGGAAGACAAGTTCGAAAACATGGGCGCCCAGATGGTGAAGGAAGTCGCTTCCCGCACCAATGACGAAGCAGGCGACGGCACCACCACCGCGACCGTGCTGGCCCAGGCCATCGTCAAGGAAGGCATGAAATCCGTCGCAGCGGGCATGAACCCGATGGACCTCAAGCGTGGTATCGACATGGCAACCGCCAAAGTCGTCGAAGCGATCAAGGCCGCGGCCCGTGACGTGTCCGACAGCGACGAAGTCGCGCAGGTCGGCACCATTTCCGCCAACGGCGAAAAGGAAATCGGCCGTCAGATCGCGGACGCGATGCAGAAGGTCGGCAACGAAGGTGTCATCACCGTCGAAGAGAACAAAGGCCTGGAAACAGAGACCGATGTCGTCGAAGGCATGCAGTTCGACCGCGGCTACCTGAGCCCCTACTTCGTCACCAACTCCGACAAGATGACCGTCGAGCTGGAAGACGCGATCATCCTGCTGCACGAGAAGAAACTGTCGAGCCTTCAGCCGATGGTGCCGCTGCTCGAGCAGGTGATCCAGTCGCAGAAGCCGCTGCTGATCATCTCGGAAGACGTCGAGGGCGAAGCCCTGGCGACCCTCGTGGTCAACAAGCTGCGCGGCGGTCTGAAGATCGCAGCCGTGAAGGCGCCGGGCTTTGGTGATCGTCGCAAGGCGATGCTGCAGGACCTCGCGATCCTGACCGGCGGCCAGGTGATCTCCGAAGATCTGGGCATGAAGCTCGAGTCCGTGACCATGGACATGCTGGGTTCGGCCAAGAAAGTCACCATCACCAAGGACGAAACCACTGTCGTCGACGGTGCGGGTGAGAAGGCCGAGATCGAGGCACGCGTTGCCCAGATCCGCAACCAGATCGAAGAAACCACCTCCGACTACGACCGTGAAAAGCTGCAGGAACGTGTTGCCAAGCTGGCGGGCGGCGTTGCCGTCATCCGCGTCGGCGGCATGACCGAAGTCGAAGTGAAAGAGCGCAAGGACCGCGTCGATGACGCCCTGAACGCGACTCGCGCGGCTGTGCAGGAAGGTATCGTCGTCGGCGGCGGTGTCGCCCTGGTGCAGGGTGCCAAGGCGCTGGACGGCCTGACTGGTGACAACAACGACCAGAACGTCGGTATCTCCATCGTGCGCAAGGCACTGGAAGCACCGCTGCGTCAGATCGCTGAAAACGCCGGTGTGGACGGTTCCGTGGTTGCGGGCAAGATCCGCGAAAGCAGCGACCTGAAGTTCGGCTTCAACGCGCAGACCGAAGAATATGGCGACATGTTCAAGTTCGGCGTGATCGACCCGGCCAAGGTTGTGCGCACCGCGCTGCAGGACGCGTCTTCCATCGCGGGTCTGCTGATCACCACCGAAGCCATGGTTGCCGATCGTCCGCAAAAGGACAACGGCGGCGGCGCTGGTGGCGGCATGCCCGACATGGGCGGCATGGGCGGCATGATGTAAGCTGCTCTGACCTGTCAGAGAAAACGGGGGCGTGCCGCAAGGCGCGCCCCTTTTTCATGGATCGGCGGTACATGGCGGTGATTGTGCGAAAAGGGCAATTCAGAACGAGATGTCTTTGATGGACGGTTGTCGGCAATGCGGACGAAACGGTCATGTCCGACTTCCGAAGCAGATCGCGCCCGCCCCGTGGGGGCGGTTCGGGCGCTGCCAAAGCTTTGCTTTGGCAATAGGTCTTCGCTTTGAGAACGGAACATGGCCTCTTTCCTGCCTTTCGTCGCGACGCGTGTGAAGGTCAGGTGAGCGGACCATAGCCGTCGTTCGCTGCGTCTGCGCCAGGGGCGGCTTTCGGGTGGCAGGGGTGAAACGACCCTATCCGGCGGTGACAGAAATTTATCGGTTCTTGGCAAATTCCGAGGCGCAGATACGATCAAAAACGCGCCACCCTGTTCGGTTCCAGTTTGTCGGCATGGTGAAACCTACCGGTCCTTCGAGGTTTCCCGGATCGTCCACCATCCGATCAGTGGAAACACAATGAGTTCCAGGGCGAGCGAGGGCAGAATGTCGCCCGAGGCAAGCACGGAAAGGTCTTGCACCTGCGTGAACCGCAAAAGACCGCCCAGGAAAATCGCGCCGCATATGACGGGCGCAGTCCGCGCGAACGGCATCGGACGCATCGCGGCCGCAATGAATACGAGGCCAATGGCAAGCCAGACCCCACCGAGAAACCGTGCATGGCTGTCGCGCACGGCGAAGGCATCCCTGTCATTGACGGAAAAGAAATCAGGCGAGACCTGCCAGCCGAGCGTCGCGATACCCCCGGCGGCGTTGTCGATCCCCAGCAGGACGATGCCGGTGCCCGCCAGCGCGAGCACAAGGCGAAGGGCGGGGTTGATTGGGCTTGGCATTGGATGACCTCCGAATTATCTGATACGCGTTCATACAAAGATTCGGAGGGGCTGGGAAGTTGTCTGATACGCGTTACGAAAAAAATGATCCCCCCACCCGTCAGGGCGTTTCGCCCGGACGCCCCCCCCGCAGCGACCATGAGATAGAAGCGTTCCGAACGCAAATCGGCGCGCAGGCGCTGGAGCTTTATCTGCGCAAAGGCGCGGAAGCGGTTTCCATGCGGGAGATCGCGCGGACCGCAGGCTGTTCCCCCGCGACCCTCTATGCCCATTTTGCCGGAAAGGCAGATATCCTGCTCTATCTCTGGGCCTTCGTGCTCGACGAGATGATCGCGACGGTCGAGGCGGCCGCCAGTTCGACCGATGGCAACGCCCTGTCCGAGGCATCGCGGGCCTTTGTCGACTACTGGACGGCGCACCCCGAGCGGTTCCGGCTGGTCTTCATGTCGGCGGGTGTCGCGCGCGCGGATGTCTCAACGATCATGTCTGACCCGCGCACAAAGGGGCACTTTGACCGGTTCCGTGACCTTCTGGCCCGCGCCGTGCCGATGACGCAACCGGAAGTGCGCGCGCGGACCGACACGTTGATCGCGGGATTGATCGGGGTGTCCCTCTGTCTCGTGACCATCAAGGATCATGACTGGCCCGCCACGTCAGAAATGGTGGACCAGATCCTGCGCGGGGCGACAGCGCGGTAGATTTTCCCGGACAGGCCTGACAGTCGCACAGGAACACAGGCTGTCGACGCATCATACTGGGGGCGCGGCGGACCGACCTCGTGTCACAAACCCTGGCAGAACCGGTTCTGTTTTGTCACTTTCCTGGCCGCCCTTCGAAGAGCATATCGGTGCCCAATGCAGCATCATGCAGCAAGGGTTCGAAGCGGTCGCTCCCCCTTGCTTTGCATGGGGTCGTTCCGGTTGCGCGTTCAATGTCTTGGCGAAAGCTGCTCCTGTCGCTACTGCTGTTGCCATGCGCCTTGCCCTGTTCACCGCCCTCACCATGATTGCCTTCGCGGCCAATTCGGTTCTGACCCGAGCGGCGATTGACGGCGGGCATATCGACCCGTCGGGCTTTGCGCTGGTGCGGGTACTGTCCGGGGCGGTGGTGTTGGGAATGGTGATGACCCTGCGCGGCGGCGCTCTGCCGCTGTTGCGGCGCAATCGTCTGCCCGGGGCATTCAGCCTGGCGGCCTACATGATCGGGTTTTCGCTGGCCTATCTCACGCTCGACGCGGGGCTGGGGGCGCTGATCCTGTTCGGTGTGGTCCAGATCACCATGTTCGCCCACGGTGCGCTCCGCGGCGCGGCCCCTGGTGCGCGGCAGATCATCGGGGCGGCGGTCGCCTTTGCCGGTCTGCTGATCGCCCTCTGGCCCGGGGCGGGCGGCAACAATGACCCTGTGGGTGCGGCGCTGATGGTCATCGCGGGGCTGGGCTGGGCGGCCTACACGATCCTCGGGCGCGGAGCGGTCGATCCGCTGGCCGCCACAGCCGCGAATTTTCTGCTGTGCCTGCCGATCCTTCTGGTCATGCTGGTGTCTGCCGGGCTCTATTTCAGCGCCACGGGTCTTGCGCTGGGGATGGTGTGCGGCGGTGTGACATCGGGGCTGGGATACGCGCTCTGGTACAGTGTCCTGCCCCGGCTCGAACAGACGACCGCCGCCATCGTACAACTGAGCGTGCCGGTGATCGCCATCATTGCGGGGGCGCTGCTGCTGGGAGAGGCGGTCGATGCCTTGCTGCTGCTCGCCGCGATTCTCGTGCTGGGGGGCATCGGGTGGGCGATCAGCGGCAACAGAACGCGGACCGGGCCGGCATGACGGCCCCGCGCCAACCGGCAAATTTCGCAACGTCACGGTGCCGTGCATTTCAAAACCATGCCAGCCGGTCTATCTGAGGCCCATGAAACGGATCGTCCTCCTCCTCTTTCTCCTGCTCGGTCTGAGCGCCTGCGGCCAGGCCACGGCACAGGGGCGTTGCGTCGTGCTGCTGCACGGGCTGGCCCGGACCGAGGCGTCGTTCGCCCTGATGGAAGCCGCGCTGGAAGGCGAGGGATACCGGGTGGTGCGCCCCGGCTATCCTTCGACAGAAGCGCCGGTCGAGGCGCTGGTCAAGCAGACGCTGCCCGATGCGGTCGCCGCCTGCGGGACCGACAAGGTCGATTTCGTCACCCATTCCATGGGCGGCATACTGGTGCGCCAGTGGGTGGCCGATTCCGGCACCGACCGGGTGGGGCGGGTCGTCATGCTGGCGCCGCCCAACCAGGGCAGCGAAGTCGTCGACGAACTGGACGACATCACCGCATTCGACTGGATCAACGGTCCCGCAGGGGCGCAGATGGGCACCGGGCCCGGGTCCCTGCCGCGCAGCCTGCCGCCCGTCACGTTCGATCTGGGCGTGATCGCGGGGTCGCAATCGCTCAACCCGTATTTCTCGTCGCTGCTGCCCGGTCCGGACGATGGCAAGGTTGCGGTCTCTTCCACGCGGGTAGAGGGGATGCGGGATCACATCGTCCTGCCCGTCACCCATACCTTCATGATGAACAACCCGCGCGTGATCGCCCAGACCATGAGCTTTCTCAATTCCGGCGCGTTCGACAGGTCCATGACATGGATTGGCGGGGTGCTGGATTCTTTCGGCTGTCCCGGGGGCAGCTGCATCACAGGCGGACCCGATGCCCGACCTTGACCTGACAGGCGCGATGGTGCTGCGCCGCGACGGGTGGTGCGACGCGCCGCTGTCCTTCCACGACGGGCGAATTGTGGATAACCCTGTGGGAAAATCGGTGGATCTGCGTGGATTCAGGATTTTGCCGGGCATTGTTGATCCACACGGCGACGGATTCGAACGTCATCTTGCGCAGCGGCGTGGGGCGATGAAGCAGATGGACGAGGGCCTTATCGCCTGCGAGGCGGAACTGGCGGCCAGCGGCATCACCACGGCGGTCCTTGCCCAGTTTGTCAGTTGGGAAGGCGGGATGCGGGGCCTGTCCTTTGCCGACCGGGTCTTTCGCGCCATCCTTGCGGCGCAGGACATGACCGTCACCGAGCTGCGGGCCCAATTGAGGTTCGAAACCCATCTGCTTGATCTTTATGACGAACTGCCGGAACGGGTCGCCGAATGGGGGGTCGAATACGTGGTATTCAACGACCACCTGCCGCATGACCGGCTGGAGGCGGGCAAGCAGCCGCGCAGACTGATGGGGCAGGCGCTCAAGGCCGGGCGCAGCCCGGAGAAGCATCTGGCGCTGATCCATGACCTGCATGCGCGCAGTGGCGAGGTGCCCGCCGCGCTGGACCGGCTCTGCGAAACGCTGGGCGCCAGAGGGCTGGCGATGGGCAGCCACGATGACACCACGGCTGACAGCCGCTCCGCATGGCGCCGCAGGGGCGTGCGGATCGCCGAATTTCCCGAAACGCTGGCCGCCGCAGAAGCGGCCCGCGCGGGGGGCGACACGGTGATCATGGGCGCGCCCAACGTGGTGCGGGGCGGGTCACACAACGGCAACCTGTCGGCACTGGACCTGATCGTGATGGGTTATTGCGATGCCATCGCCTCGGATTATCACTATCCTTCGCCGCGCCGGGCGGCGTTGATGCTGGAACAGGCGGGCGTCGCTCCGATGGCCGAGATCTGGCATCTGGTGTCCGCCGGACCCGCGGCGCTGCTGGGGCTCGACGACCGGGGCGTGCTGGAAAACGGCAAACGCGCGGATCTGGTCGTGCTCGATGCCGCGACAGGCCGGGTGGCCGCAACCTTTGTCGCCGGTCGGGTGTCCTACATGTCGGGCGACATTGCCGACAGGCTCATCGGATGACGCGGTTGAAGTGGCCCATCTTGCGGCCCGCCTTGACCTCTGCCTTGCCGTAAAGGTGCAGGCTCACGTCCTTGTCGCGGGCCAGATCCGGCACCCGGTCCATGTCGTCGCCGATCAGGTTTTCCATCACGACGTCGGCATAGCGTGACCCGTCGCCCAGCGGCCAGCCCGTGATGGCGCGGATATGTTGCTCGAACTGGTCCACGTTGCAGCCCTGCTGTGTCCAGTGGCCGGAGTTGTGGACCCTTGGCGCGATCTCGTTCACGATCAGCCCCTCGGGCGTCACGAACAGCTCCACCCCCAGCACGCCGACATAGTCCAGCGCATTCAGGATACGGCCCGCCATCAACACCGCATCCGTCCGCTGCGCCGCAGACAGCCGGGCGGGAACGGTGGTGGTATGCAGGATACCATCGCGATGGACGTTTTCGCCCGGATCAAAGCAGGCGACCTCGCCCGAGGTGCCGCGCGCCGCAATGACCGAAACCTCGTGGCTGAACTCAACGAACCCTTCCAGCACGCAGGGCGCCCCCTTCATGCCGTCAAGGGCCTGTGCCGCGTCCTCGGGGCTGCGCAGCCGGGCCTGACCCTTGCCATCGTATCCGAACCGCCGGGTCTTCAGGATCGAGGGCGTGCCGATCCTGTCCACCGCCGCGTCCAGCGCGGCCTGATCGGGAATGTCGGCATAGGGCGCCACATTCAGGCCAAGCCCTTGCAGGAAATCCTTTTCCGTCAGCCGGTCCTGGCTGATGCGCAGCGCCTCGCGGCCCGGACGGATCGGCACCTGCGCCTCGATCAGGTCCAGCGCGCTGGTCGGCACGTTTTCGAACTCGAACGTGACGATGTCGCAGGCGCTGGCGAATGCCTTCAGCGCGGTTTCGTCCTCGTAGTCCGCCGTCGTGACGGCATCGGCGACATGCCCCGCAGGCGGGGCGGCCCCGGGTTCGAAGATATGGGTCCGGAACCCCAGACGCGAGGCCGCGACCGACAGCATCCGGCCCAGTTGCCCGCCGCCCAAAATGCCGATGGTGCTGCCGAGGGCAAGTGGCTCAGTCATCGCTCGGCACCTCCGGAATCGACGCGCTCAGCGCCGCGCGCCAGTCGTCCAGCCGCTGTGCTACGCCCTTGTCCTGCAACGCAAGGATGCCTGCCGCCATCAAGGCCGCATTGGCCGCGCCCGCAGCGCCGATCGCCATGGTCGCGACCGGGAAACCGCGGGGCATCTGCAGGATCGAGTACAGCGAATCCACCCCGGACAGCGCCCGTGTCTGGACCGGCACGCCGATCACCGGCACCCGTGTCTTTGACGCCATCATGCCGGGCAGATGCGCCGCGCCGCCCGCACCGGCGATGATCACCTGCAGCCCGCGCTCCACCGCCGTCTTGCCATAGTCCCACAGCCGGTCCGGTGTGCGATGGGCCGACACGATCCGCGTGTCATAGGAAATCGCCAGATCGTCCAGCAGCAGAGCCGCCTCGCGCATGGTGGCCCAGTCCGATTGCGAACCCATGATGATGCCGACGGGAGGAGGGGTCATGCCAAGCAGCCTTTCGCGTAGAATTCAGAGCGCGCACTATAGCCAGACACGCCCACAGGGCAATGCATGGGCGCCATGTTTCAGGCGATGATGTCGGGGGTCAGCCGATCTTCGATCTGCGAGATCAGATCCTTGAGGCGAAGTTTGCGTTTCTTCAGCCTTTGCACCGTAAGCTGGTCGGCTGTCGTCCGGTCGGTCAGGGCCCTGATCGCCTCGTCCAGATCACGGTGTTCGCGCCGGAACACCTCCAGCTCGACCCGCAGGACTTCGTCGTTCTTCATGGACAGGTCGGAGGGCGCATTCATCGGTCGGGTGATTCCATCGCAGCTTGTATGCGGCAATATAGGCGCTCCGGCCCAATGCGCATAGCCCTTGCGCCGTGCTGCCTGTGCCACCATATTCATGGTACGGGTCGCCGCAACAGGGGCCCGTGCCTGACTGTCGCTTTGAAATAGGACGTGTCGCATGACGAAACTGACGCTTGCTTCTTATCCCCATATGCTGGGATTCGAACAGCTGGAGCGGGTGCTGGAACGCACCGCGAAATCCGGCAACGAGGGCTATCCGCCCTTCAACATCGAACAGACTTCCGACTACAGCTATCGAATCACGCTGGCCGTCGCAGGCTTTGCCGAGGACGACCTCGCCATTACGGTGGAGGACCGGCAGCTTGTCATCCGCGGCCGCCAGCGCGACGACAGCGAAGACCGCGTTTTCCTGCACCGTGGCATCGCCGCGCGGCAGTTCCAGCGCAGCTTCGTTCTGGCAGATGGTGTGGACGTCGGCGTGGCCCGAATGGAGAACGGTCTGCTGCACGTGGACTTGACCCGCGCCAAACCTGAAACAGTTGTACAGACCATAAAGATCAAGAAAGGGTAAGCAATGCATGACATGACCACCCAAAACGGCGACCGGACGGTATACGTCAAGACCATCGCCGTCAGCGATCTGCCCCGCGAAGTGCGCGATCAGGCCGAGGGTCTGGAACAGCTTTACGCGGTCCATGATTCCGAGGGCCAGCAGCTCGCCCTGGTCGGCGACCGCAAGCTGGCGTTTCACCTCGCCCGGGAACACGACTATGCGCCGGTGATGGTCCACTAACGGCACCACGGACCTTTACCCCGTGCCGCAGATCGTGGATTTACAGGAGGCCGCAGTGCGCTGCGGCCTTTTTGCTGCCGGGGAGAGGGGACGCCATGCGCTTTGATTTCGACTGGGTCGATGCCTTTACCGACCGTCCGTTTGGCGGCAACGGCTGCGCCGTGGTGCATGGCGGTGCCGTCCTGTCCGACGACATCTGCATGGCCTATGTGCGCGAGACGTCGCTGGTGGAATGCACCTTTACCGGGCCTTCCGATGTCGCGGACCTGACGGTCAAATACTACCTCGCCAGCCGCGAAATTCCGTTTGCGGGCCACCCCACCATCGCCACCGTTGCCGCGTTGCGCCACCGTGGCTTGATCGGTGACGGGCCGCTGCGGCTGGAAACCGGGGCGGGCATTGTCGCGGTCGATGTGGCCGGCGACCTGATCACCATGACACAGGTGGCACCCACTTTCGGCGCAGAGATCGCCCCCCAGCTCGTCGCCGCGATTGGCGGTATCGCCCCCGAAGAGATCGTCAGCCCGCCGCAGATCGTCTCAACCGGGCTGCCGTTCTGCATCACGGTCCTGCGCGACCGGGATACCATCGACCGGTTGCGGTTCGACCCTTCGGCGCTCGCGGCCTACGCGCGGGCATTGGGTCACGAGGGCACTGACGTCATGGAGCCTTACTGGATCACTCTCGAAGGGGCCACCGCTGCCGGTGACACCTATGCGCGGCTTCTGATGGCACCGCCCAGCCCGCCGGAGGACCCCTTCACCGGGTCGGCCACCGGTGCGGCGGCAAGCTATCTCTGGGCGCGGGGGCTGCTGAACGGCCCCTCCTACGTGGCCGAACAGGGGCACGGCATGGGCAGGCCGGGGCAGGCGCAGGTCAACGTCCTGGGACCGCGCGACGCCATCACCGGGGTTCAGGTCGCCGGGCAGGGCTGCGTGATCATGTCGGGGGACGTTTTCCTAAGCGCCGAGGGAGAGGGGCCGTGACACATCCGGCAATCGCTGTCCTGCCATATGGGGCGCAACTGGGCGCCAGGCTGGCGCAGGTTCCGCTGGACACGCTGCACTGGCCCTTGGGCCGACCCGACCGTTTGGCAAGGGGACAGGTGGGGGATCTGCTGCCACACGACCACCTGATCGTCTATCCCAAGACGGCGATGCACTTCCAGCTTCGCTGGGCCACGCCCGCGCAGGTCTCTGTCATGGTGGTGGAACCCGCCTTGATTCATGGGCGGCACCTGCGGCTGCTGCGCTGGACTTGGCGGCGCTTTCACCGCGTGCTTTGCCACGACGACGCGCTGCTGGCGGCGATCCCGAACGGGATCATGCTGCCCTTTGGCACCAGCTGGGTGCCGAACCCCTCCGGACTGAAGATCGACAAGACGCGGCACATGTCGCTGATCGCCTCGGCCAAGCGCGACACCCAGGGCCACCAGCTGCGGCACGAGATGGTCGATCTGGTCAGGGACGAGGGGCTGGAGGTCGACATTCTGGGGCGCGGCTATGCCCCTTTCTCGGAAAAATCCGACGGGCTGGCGCCCTACCGTTTTTCCGTGGTCATCGAAAACATCCGCGAGCGGAACTACTTTACCGAAAAGATCGTCGATGCCGTACTGTGCCAGACGGTGCCGATCTATTGGGGCTGTCCGAACATCGGGGATTTCCTGGAGACAGGCGGGATCGTGATCTGCGAGGATGCGGCCCAGATGAAAGATGCGATCCGCGCGGCAAGCGCGGGGCTATATGACCAGCTTGCCCCCGCGCTGCGCAGGGCCAAGCCGCAGGCGGCACATTGGGCCAACCTGGAAGGCCGCGCCGCCCGCGCCATTCGCGACAGCCTCTGAAACGCGAAACGCAGCCCCCGGGGGCTGCGTTTCCAAAGTCAGGGCAAGGGACCCGATCAGCCGCCGATCAGCCCCATGCTTTCCAGCTTCAGCAGCACCTGATGCGCGCAGTTGTCGACATCCACGCTTTCGGTGTCCAGGGACAGCTCGGGATTCTGCGGCACATCGTAAGGGTCTGAAATACCGGTGAATTCCTTGATCTTGCCTTCACGCGCCAGCTTGTACAGCCCCTTGCGGTCGCGGCGTTCGCATTCCTCGATCGACGTGGCCACATGCACTTCGACAAAAGCACCAAAGGCTTCGATGTCCTCGCGGACCGCGCGGCGGGTCGTTGCATAAGGCGCGATGGGCGCACAGATGGCGATGCCGCCGTTCTTGGTGATCTCCGACGCGACATAGCCGATGCGGCGGATGTTCAAATCGCGGTGCTCTTTCGAGAAGCCCAACTCGGAGCTGAGGTTCTTGCGCACGATGTCGCCGTCCAGCAACGTCACCGGGCGCCCGCCCATCTCCATCAGCTTGACCATCAGCGCGTTGGCGATGGTGGATTTACCCGAGCCCGAGAAGCCGGTGAAGAAAACGGTAAAGCCCTGCTTGTTGCGCGGCGGCTTGGTGCGGCGCAGTTCGGCGACGACTTCGGGGAAGGAGAACCACTCGGGGATCTCCAGCCCTTCCTGCAGGCGGCGGCGCAGCTCGGTGCCCGAGATGTTCAGGATCGTGACGTTGTCCTTGTCCTCGATCTCGTCCATGGCTTCGTATTGCGCGCGTTCATCGACCCAGACCATGTGTTTGAAGTCGACCATCTCGATGCCCATTTCCTCCTGATGTTCGCGGAAAAGGTCCTGCGCATCATAGGGGCCATAGAAATCTTCGCCGGCGGAATTCTTGCCGGGGCCCGCGTGGTCGCGTCCCACGATGAAGTGGGTGCAGCCGTGGTTCTTGCGGATCAGCCCGTGCCAGACCGCCTCGCGCGGGCCGGCCATGCGCATGGCGAGGTTCAGCAGCGACATGGACGTGGTGGCGGCCGGGTACTTGTCCAGCACCGCCTCATAGCAACGGACACGGGTGAAATGGTCCACATCGCCCGGCTTGGTCAGGCCGACGACCGGATGGATCAGCAGGTTGGCCTGTGCCTCGCGCGCGGCGCGAAAGGTCAGTTCCTGATGCGCGCGGTGCAGCGGGTTGCGGGTCTGGAAGGCCACGACCTTGCGCCAGCCCATCTTGCGGAAATAGGCACGCAGTTCGTTGGGGGTGTCGCGGCGGGCACGGAAATCGTAGTGGACGGGCTGCTGGATCCCTGTGACAGGGCCGCCGAGATAGACATTCCCGGCCTGGTTGTGCAGGTAGTTGACCGCGGGATGCGCGTCATCATCCGCGCCAAAGACCTTTTCGGCCTCGCGCGACTTGTCGGGTGTCCAGCGGTCCGTGACCGTCATCGTCCCCAGGATCACACCTTCCTGGTCGCGCAGGGCGATATCCTGCCCCAGTTCCAGGGATTCGGCGAACTTCTCGCTCACGTCCAGCGTGATCGGCATCGGCCACAGGGTGCCGTCCGCCAACCGCATCGTGTCTACGACGCTGTCGTAGTCGGCTTCGGACAGAAAACCTTTCAGAGGGTTGAAGCCGCCATTCATCAAGAGCTCCAGATCGCAGATCTGGCGCGGTGTCAGGTCATGGCTGACCAGCTCGCCCGCCTCGTGTTTCATTTTCTGAGCGGAATCGTAGGAAACATACAATTCGGAAATCGGAGACAGATTCTGCACCATCGTCATATCAAACTCACTTTCGCCTTATCTCGCTTGACCGTGTCGCAGGCCCTATGCCCCCAGAGGCTGGCCAAGTCTAGGAGTGCATGCGTGGAAACCGAAAAAATCCGCGATGGATTGCGGAAAATGGCTCAAAAAGGCGGGTTTCAGGCGGTTCCTGCCGGTGAAAGCGCCCTGAGCCGGGCCGCAAGGTCGGCGGCGTGGTCCACGGGCCAGGCGGCAAGCGGAGCCTGAACGCCGCGCAGATCAAGCTCGACCATCTGTTCAAGGTCGGGGGTATGACCCGCCGCCAACAGAAGCGGTGCCGAGATCATGGCCTGCACACCGTGCTCTTTCGTCACGCCTTCGAGCCGCGAAGCGGTATTCACCGTGTCCCCGATCAGGGTACGCGGGGCCTGACCGACCGCGCCGATTTCGCCCAGTACGACATCGCCCAGATGCGCGCCGATGCCGATGGCAACGGGGGGCTGGCGTTCTTCCGCCAGTTGCGCGTTGAAGGTGTCCAGTGCGCGGGCCACGCCCTCGATCGCACGCAGCGCGGACTGGGCCGACGCCTGCGGCGTGGCGCTTTCAAAAATGGCCAGGAAACCATCGCCCAGGTATTTGTCGATCGTCCCGCCCTGGCCGGTGACGGCAGGCACGACCGCGTCGAAGAACCGGTTCAGCAGGAACACCACGTCATAGGGCAATTGCCCCGTGGTACGGGCCGTGAAACCGCGCATGTCGAGGAACATGAGCGCCAGCCGCTTTTCCTCACCCTGGCTGGCATGGGTGCGGTGCCGGCGGTGGCCGTCGGGCTGGAACACGCGAAAGACGGTCGTGGGCGCGACGGGGACGATCTGGCACGCCAGCCGGGTGCCCGGTCCGGCGCGGACGGCGGCAAGGCTGCGTGCTTCGGCCGGCGTGGGGGGCGGCAGATCTTCGGCGCCTTCCTCCACCAGCACCCGACAGGTGGTGCAGCGCCCCCGACCGCCGCAGAGCGACGCATGCGGGACCCCGCGCAGACGCGACACCTCCAGCAGGGTCAGCCCTCTGGGCGCCCAGACCTGCGGCCCGTCGACATAGCGCACGCGCACCGACTGCCGCCGGGCCAGCACCGCCTTGGCGACGTAGATCGCGGCAACGGCGACCAGCAGCCCGAACAGCCCCCAGCCCAATGTGCGGGTCCAGCCGATGAGCAGGGCAAAGGTGTCCGCATCGGGAAAGTTGTAGTCGGCAAAGATCGTCTCGCGCTGTTGCGGTACCGCGAAACGCGCGCTGATCCGACGTGCCTCTGTCAGAAAGCCGGCAAGCGCAAAGGCGGGTACAAGCGCCGCGACACCGGCAAGCCAGGGCAGGGCGCGGCGCCACCAGGCCTTGCCCCGCAGCCAGAAATGCAGCCCGATGCAGCCATGCGCCCAGACCAGCAAGAGCAGCGCGCATTGCTTCCAGCCGTCCAGCGTGTTGTAGAGCAGCAGAGAGATATAGCCCATCTCGTCCTGCACACCGAAGAGTTCATGCGCGGTTCGGGTGTGCACCAGATGGGCGATCAGCAGCACTGGAATCAGCAGGCCAAAGACGGTCTGCGCGGCCTCCCACGGCGGCATCCGCAATGTGCCCCGCAGCGCCAGCCGGGCAAGGACCATCGTCAGATGCACCGCGAAGGCGCCGTAGATCAGGATCGTGCCGGGGATGCTGCGGGTCACGATCTGGCGCAGGTCCTGTGCCGCGTGCATCAGCTCGGTCGAGAAGAGCCCGAGCCCGATGTTCAGAAAATGCAGCAACGCATAGGCGAAAAGAACGAGACCGCTGGCGATGCGCAGCCGTGTGGCAATGGTGCCGCGCCAGAGTTCGTCCATGATCTGCTCCTTGCGTCGGTCAGACAGTGCGGGGACGCAAGGATCGGGTCAAGCGCGTCGGCAGCGCGGGTTACTCCGCCACCCGCGCGCCGTAGCCAAGCGGCAGGGAGGTTTCCTTGCCGCCCTCGATCTCCACGTCGTCGCCGACCTCGGCCAGGAAACGCTCCGCCTCCAGCGCGGCCATGCATCCCATCCCGGCGCTTGTCACCGCCTGCCGGTATTTATGGTCGGTCAGATCGCCCGCGGCAAAAACACCGGGGACCGAGGTTTCGGTGCTGTCGGGTTTGGTCACGACGTAGCCGCCCATATGGGTTTCCAGCGTGTCCTTGACCAGTTCGTTGGCGGGCGCATGGCCGATGGCGATGAACACGCCCTTGGCGGGGATGTCCGTGATCTCGCCGGTTTCGACGTGCTTGACCTTGATCCCCTCCACACCCAGCGGGCTGTCGGTGCCATAGACTTCTTCCAGCGTGTGAAACCACAGCGGTTCGATCTTGGGGTTCTTCATCAGCCGGTCGATCAGGATTTTCTCTGCCCGCAGCTCGTCCCGGCGATGGATCAGCGTCACCTTGGACGCAAAGTTGGTCAGGAACAGAGCCTCTTCGACGGCGGTGTTGCCGCCGCCGACCACGACGATCTCCTGACCGCGGTAAAAGAAGCCGTCACAGGTCGCGCAGGCGGAGACGCCGAAGCCCTTGAACTTGTCCTCCGTCGGCAGGCCGAGCCATTTCGCCCGCGCGCCGGTCGCCAGGATCACGGCGTCGGCCACGTAGGTCGTGCCGCTGTCGCCCTTGGCGTGGAACGGGCGGCTGCTGAGGTCCAGATCGGTGATGATGTCGCCGATGATCTCGGTTCCCATCGCCTTGGCGTGGTCCTGCATGCGCACCATCAGGTCGGGGCCCTGCACCTCTGTATCGCCGGGCCAGTTCTCGACCTCGGTGGTGGTGGTCAGCTGGCCGCCGGGTTCGATGCCCTGCACCAGAATCGGTTCCAGCATGGCGCGGCTGGCATAGACGCCGGCGGTGTAGCCCGCCGGGCCGGAGCCGATGATCAGAACCTTGGTCTTGCGTGTTTCGGCCATATGGCACCCCCGAACGTCAATTGCAGCCCCCGTGATATAGCCCCGCCGCGCCCATGCTTAAACCCCCGATGGACAGGCCCGACGCGCAGAGGGGCTTTCCATCGCTGCGGGCCGGGGCTAAGAGTAGTTTCCGGAAGATTGTTGCGTGCTCGCGAAAGAATATTGCGCAGCCCGGCGGCGCTGTTATAAGAAGTGCAAAATCCACAGGGGGTATCATGGCAGGCACACGGCTTGATCCGATTGATCGCAAGATCCTGGCCGAACTGCAGGCCGATGGCCGTATGACCAACGTGGAGCTTGCCAAGCGGGTCGGAATCTCCGCACCGCCCTGTCTGCGCCGCGTGCGCACGCTGGAGGAACAAGGATACATCCGCGGCTATCACGCCGACGTCGATGCCCGTGAACTGGGGTTCGAAGTTCAGGTCTTTGCCATGGTGGGTCTCGCCAGCCAGGCCGAGGCAGACCTGAGCGCCTTTGAACAGAAATGCCGCGACTGGCCGCTGGTCAGGGAGTGCCACATGCTCAACGGCGAGGTGGACTTCATCATCAAATGCGTGGCGCCGGACCTGTCCAGCTTTCAAAGCTTCCTGACCGGCAAGCTGCTGACCACGCCAAATGTCGCCAGCGTCAAGACAAGCCTCGTCATCCGTGGCGCCAAGGATGAGCCGGGCGTGCCCTTCGACGTGTTGGAAGAACGTCTCAAGACAGCGCCCTGACGCAATACCCGGGGCTGGCCGGTTCCGGTCAGGCGACCTGACCGGACTCCGCCTCCGGGGCGCGGGGATGGGCGAGCGGCCCGAAGTCGGTGATGTGGCTGATGCGGGGGAACATGCCCAGAAAGCGGTCCCGCAGTGAATGGCTGACCGTGCGGGTCGCGTTGGCGCCGGGATGAAAGGTCTCCATCTCCAGCCCGCCTGCGTTGATCGCCGCGTGCCGGTCGAGGCAGATGTGGAACAGCCGTACCGGCGTCGGCGGCACGATCTCGATCACGTTGACGCCATCCACGAATTCCCGCACCGAGGTCAACATCCGGGTGCCGCCCGCCTCGGACCGCAGGTGGTGCGGTGTGTGCAGGATGCGTGCGCCCGGCCCGACGGTCAGGAAGGACTGCGGCCGTCCCTGGCCGAAACTGTCCGCCATGATGCGGACCAGCGGCATCCGGCGGCCCGCGTCGGCAGGCACGAAACTCGAAGATCCGATCCAGACCAGCTTGGCCGGTTCGCCGCTCGACGTGTTGATCATGTCGCCCGGTTGCAGGTCTTCGACCGCGACCTCCCCGGCGACGGTCTGGATCAGCGTGCCGCGGGCAAAGGCGGAAAAGGCCGATTCGAACAGCGGAATCGCCGGGGCGGTGTCCTGCCCGATATACAGCGATCCATCCGCGCGCAGCGCGGCAATCTCGAAATTGCGCGTGGGCATGGGGGCGGCGGCACGTATCCCGCCGTTTGCGGGGCCCGGCGCGTGGATGTCGTATCCACCCGGTCTTTTCAGTGTGGTGGCCAGGCGCGAACCTGGGGCAGCGGTCATGTTCATGCGATCACCCTTTCAAGGTTGGTCACATCCGTGTCGGCCCCCACCGACAACAACGGAAATAACGTTCTGTCATTTCATGTATTCAACGACACTTAAATCGTCATGAACGGGGGCGATTGTCAAAGTTTGCCGAACATTTGTGCCTCATTTTGGTCCAATTTCACCGCAAACCGCCATTCTGTTTCCTCGTTTCCCGGTGATCCTGCCACAATCAGGCACGAAAAAGCCCCCCTCGCGAATCAACGCGAAGGGGGCTGCAATCGTACCGACCAGATCAGGCGGGAGGGAAAGCTCGCGACGAACGCCTGGCCGGTACTGCCGTCAGGCGGTCTTGCGGGCCGGTGTCGCTTCGGCGGCGCGCTTGGCGATAAACGCCTTGCGGCGTGCGCCACGGGCCCAGGGCATCACGGTGTCGTTCTTGGCGGCGGTTTCAGCGACATTCTTGATAAAGCGTGTGTTGGTTTTCATTGTCTCATCCTCGGTCTGCATGTTGTCGGGTCTTTGCCCTTGCTTGAGGATCAATATGTCGGACCAATCGGGCGTGTTTTTGGCCTTTGCTAAAAAAAATGGAAAAATGCGCCGCCTTGCGGGCCGCGTTTGTGGCCAGCTTGCCCTAATTGGAAAAACCCTTTGTTTTAAGGATTTTCTTGCCAGTCTTGTGGCCAATCCAGCCAATTCGCGCGGATTGTTTCCGCCTTGCGCCACCTGTTTCGGGCAGGAACGGGGCCAAGGATGCCCCAATTGCGCCAGGATCAGAGCCGGATCGCCGAGATCAGCCGCCCATAGTCGGCTTCCCTGCGATGGGTGCTGCGCCGGTAGGAATAGAATCGGGCCGGGTCGCTGTAGGTGCAATGGCGCGTCCATTCGGCATGGCCCACGCCCGCCGCGCGCAGCCGGTTCAGGCCAAAGCCCGGCAGGTCGAACAGCATCCGGTCGCCTTCGCCATTGGCGAAATAGCGGGCATAACTCTGATCTTCGGCGATGAAATCCTCGAAGAATTCCGGCCCGACCTCGTAGGCGCGTTGGCTGATGCAGGGGCCGATCACCGCCGTGATCCCCTCCGGGGTCGCCCCCAGCGCCACCATTGCGTCGACCGTCGCGTGCAGCACACCGTCAAGCGCCCCGCGCCAACCCGCATGGGCGGCACCGATCACCCCGGCCTGTGGGTCGGCGAAGAGGACCGGCTGGCAGTCGGCCGCCAGAACCGACAGGGCCAGCCCCGGCGTCGCCGTCACCAGCGCGTCCGCGCGGGGCCGTTCTGCCAGCGGCGCGTCCACGGTGACGGCCCTGGCGGAATGCACCTGATGCACGCCCAGAAGATGCTCGGGCGGTACGTCCATCGCCCCGGCCACCCGGTGGCGGTTGATCGTCACGATTTCACGCTGGTCCGAACTGCCCATCCCGCAGTTCAGCCCCGAAAAGACCCCCGACGACGCGCCGCCCGCGCGGGTGAAGAACCCGTGGCGCAGGGGGGCGAGGCTGTCGGAGGTGATGATTTCCAGCGTCATGTTTCCAGTCCCGGTGGCGGTGCCTCGCCCTGGCGGTGCAGGGCGATCACCTTGAAGAGGTTTCCCATTTCCTGCGGATGCGTCAACCGCCGATGTGCAGCCACATGGCTGTTCAGCGCCGGACCGGTCAGCCCGCGGGCAAGTTGTTGCGCACGCTGCGTGATGCCCAACCGCTCAAGAAAGACGCCCTGCGGGGTCACTCGGGTGTGGGCACAGGGCGCGGCGGCGCGGGCGATCGCCTCGAAATCCACATGGGCGGTCAGGTCGGCGGTGCCCGGTGCCTTCAGCGGATCGGTGGCCGCGTGCTTGTGGACGGCCTGCCATGTGTCGCCCAGCGTGCGCCAGTCGCCGTAATCCACGATCAACGCCGCTCCGCCATGCCGGGCGATGCGCGCCGTGACCGGCGCCAGCACGGATGACAGCGCCTCGCAGACCTCGACCAGATCGCCGTCGCGGGTGTCCTCCAGCCTGTCCTTCAGCGCCGGCTGCGGCTGTGCGGGGCCCAGGCCCAGCACCAGCGCGTCCTCCTGCAGCCCCACCTGCCGCTCGCGCCAGCCGGTGCCGTCGCGCACGAACTGCCGGATCGGCAGGGCGTCGAAGAATTCGTTCGCCACGAGATAGAGCGCCTGGTCGGGCAGGGCGTCCGTGGTCGTGACCGGGGTGACGGCATGGGCCGCCAGCGTCCGCGCCTGCACAGCGCGCAGGGTGTCCGATGCTTCGACCAGCACCACCTCGGCCGCCTCGGCGAAACCCGGCACCCGCGCGCTCGCGCGCAGGATGTCCGCCATCAGCGTGCCGCGTCCGGGGCCAAGCTCGGCCAGGGTAAAGGGGGCGGGGGCGCCGTCGTCCAGCCATTTCTGCGCCAGGGCGAGGCCGATCAGCTCTCCGAACATCTGGCTGATCTCGGGGGCGGTGGTGAAATCTCCCTCCGCTCCGAGCGGGTCGCGCGTGGCGTAATAGCCCCACCGCGGATGCAGCAGGCAGCTGTGCATATAGTCGTCCAGCCGCATCGGCCCTTCGGCCCGGATGCGCGCGATGATATGGTCCTGCAGGCTCATGCCGGGCGGCGGCGCGCCCGCAGGATCAGCACAAGCCCCACCACAATCATCGGCAGGCACAGGATCTGGCCCATGGTCAGCCCGACGCCGCCCACGTGCCAGGCCAGCCCCAGCGGGTTGCCTTCGCTGACGAACTGGGCGTCGGGCTGGCGCACGAACTCAACCGCGAACCGGGCAAGGCCGTAGCCCGCGAGGAAGGTCCCGCCGATCAGCCCTTCGCGCTTCAGCGCCCCGCGCCGCCAGGCCATCCAGATCAGCAGGCTGCCCAGGATCAACCCTTCGAGCAGCGCCTCGTAGAGTTGCGAGGGGTGCCGGGCGCAGATACCTGCGACGTCAGGACAGTATTGTGCCGCATCTGTCGGAAAGGCGACGCCCCAGGGCAGGTCGGTCGGCCTGCCCCAAAGCTCGGCATTGATGAAATTGGCCAACCGGCCCAGAAACAGGCCGGGCGCCAGCCCGAGACAGACCATATCTCCGGTCGAGATGGTGGGAACCTTGTGGCGCAGCGTATAAAGCCACCCGGCCAGGATCACCCCCAGGGCCCCGCCGTGAAAGGACATGCCGCCTTCCCACAGTTGCAGAACGCGCAGCGGGTTCGAGAGGTAAACGCCCGGCTGGTAGAACAGCACATAGCCCAGACGCCCGCCCAGAATGACGCCCAGGATCACCCAGAACAGCAGGTCCTCCACCTGTGCGGGCGTCATCGCGGGCGTGTCGTTCTTCCACAGGCGCGGGGTGCGGGTGGCGCGCACCACGATGCGCCAGCCGATCAGGATCCCGGCGATATAGGCCAGCGCGTACCAGCGCAGGGCAAAGGTCGTGCCGAAAAGCGAGATCGAGAAGATCTCGGGCGAAATGTCGGGGAAGGGGAGCATCGCGATCATGCGCCGATTGAGCGCGCCACGGCGGGGAAGTCAACCTTGCGCCTGCGCCTTCTCCATCCCATATAAAGCCAAAGTGAACGCAGGAGGCCAGACATGCAGACCCGCAACAAGTTTTTCGACGACGTCAGCCAGATGATGACCAATGCGATGGGCGTGGCGCAGGGGGCCCGGACCGAGGCCGAGACCGCGCTCAAGGGCATGGTGGACCGCTGGCTGGCCGACCGCGACTTCGTAACGCGCGAGGAATTCGACGCTGTGCGCGCCATGGCGCAGAAGGCCCGCGAGGAAAACGAGGCGCTGAAATCGCGGCTCGACGCGATGGAAGCCAAGAAAGGCTGAACCGAAAGGCGGCGCTGCCGCGCCATTCCTGTTCATTGCCAGCATCGGGTGAACGCCCGGGTGCCTGACGTCGCCGCGGCTGATCCTGCGGCGCGTGGACCTTTCCCCGCCGGAACGTGCCCCTGTCGAAATTTTGGGCCCGTCACGGTCTTCCCCACAAGATATTGCATTTATCCCCGCTATTTTGGGCTTATCCCCAAGAAAAAGGTTGCGTGTGGGCGCGGTTATCGCCCACCATATCTAGTATAGGTGCGGCAACGTTCCGCGCCTATTTGTGCAGGCATCCATGGCTGGTGGCGCAGGCGTTCCCCGGCTCTGGAACAAATAGAGGTGGCGAAATGGCCCTGTCCGAGCAGTACCTTGAAGAAGACATTCATCCGATTGATATCGTCGAAAACCTGGCTGCCCACCACGAGTGGGATTTCGACCGGATTTCCGACGAACAGATCGCCATGGCCGTCGAGGGCCAGTGGCGCACCTATTCGATCACCCTTGCATGGTCGGCTTTCGACGAAACCCTGCGTCTGATCTGCACCTTTGACATGGACCCGCCGGAACATGCCTTGCCCGGTGTCTATGAACTGCTCAATTCCATCAACGATCAGTGCTGGGCCGGATCCTTTACCTATTGGGCCGAGCAGAAGCTGATGGTCTACCGCTACGGGCTGGTGATGGCCGGGGGGCAGGATGCCTCTGCCGGGCAGATCGACATGATGATCACCGCCGCGGTCATGTCGGCAGAGCGGTATTACCCCGCGCTGCAACTGCTGATCTGGGGCGACCGCACGCCCCGGGACGCGCTTCAGGTGGCCATTGCAGAGGCCTACGGCCACGCGTAACACATGCCCGCAAGAGTAATGCGGGAGAGAAACGATGAAGGACAGTCGAATAGCCGCGGGTGGCCTGGTGCTGCTGGGGTGCGGCAAGATGGGCTCTGCCATGCTGGCCGGGTGGCTGAAGCGCGGCTTGCCGCCCGCCTCGGTCTGGGTGATCGACCCCGCGCCGTCTGACTGGCTGCAAGGGCAGGGCGTGCGGCTGAACGAAGCTTTGCCCGAGGCGCCCGCGCTGGTGCTGGTTGCGGTCAAGCCGCAGATGATGGCCGAGGCCTTGCCGAGCCTGCAGGCGATGGGCAATGGCGACACCGTTTTTGTCAGCGTCGCGGCGGGCACGCCGATTTCCTATTTCGAAGAGGTGCTGGGCGCGCAGACCCCCGTGGTCCGCGCCATGCCGAACACCCCGGCGGCGATTTCGCGCGGGATCACGGCCATCGTCGGCAATGAGGCCGCAGGTGCGCAGGCGCTGGACGAGGCCGAGGCGCTGTTGAGCGCGGTGGGCGACGTGGTGCGCCTGACGGACGAGTCCCAGATCGACGCGGTCACAGGCGTCAGCGGTTCTGGTCCCGCCTATGTGTTCCACCTGATGGAGACGATGGCCGACGCCGGAGAAGCCCAGGGCCTGCCGCGTGAGCTGGCGTTGCAACTGGCGAAGGCGACGGTCGCCGGGGCCGGGGCGCTGGCGATGGAGGCGGAGGAAGACCCCGCCCAGCTGCGCCGCAACGTGACCAGCCCCAATGGCACCACCCAGGCGGCGCTGCAGGTGCTGATGGATGCGGAAAACGGGTTTCCGCCGCTGTTGAAACGCGCGGTGGCCGCCGCCGCCGACCGTTCGCGGGAGCTGTCCCGTGGCTGAGATTTCATTTGACGACTTCATGGCGGTCGACATCCGCGTCGGCACAGTGATCCGGGCGGAACCCTTTCCCGAGGCGCGCAAGCCCGCGATCAAGCTCTGGATCGACTTCGGAGAAGAGATCGGCACGCGCAAGACCTCGGCGCAGATCACCGTGCATTACACGCCCGAAGGGTTGATCGGGCGGCAGGTCATGGCGGTGGTCAACTTCCCGCCGCGCCAGATCGGACCCTTCATGTCCGAGGTGCTGGTGCTGGGCGCACCCGATGCCGATGGGGCTGTCGTGCTGGTCTCGCCCGATCATGAAGTGCCCAATGGCGGGCGGATGCATTAACAAGATCAATGGGTTGCGCGCCGGACGTAAGGTGTTGCACGAGCTTTCCGGCGTGGGCGACGGGCGGGTTCTCTCGTCGCGCTGAAGGGCGTTCCGCGCGTTTTTCGATGAGATGCGCAGCCAGAATGCAGGTTTTTCCCCCGAAATTGCGCTGATGATTGCGGTCTTCGCGCGGTCCCGTCAACGGCGGGGAACGATCGTGTTCTGTGAATCAAACCTGTCGAATGTTCGATTTGGATAAACTTGGCTCAACTCTATGTGGGTAAGTGGCCGAAAAAATCGCATCCTTATGCGCCTCGGTATCTACTTATCCCCAACCGCTTCGCGCCAGTGGCGGCGGCAGAGCGACACATAGGACTCGTTTCCGCCGATCTGTACCTGCGCCCCCGCGCGTTGCGGGGCGCCCGAGGCATCCATGCGCACCACCATCGTCGCCTTCTTGCCGCAGTGGCAGATCGTGCGCACCTCGCGCATCTCGTCACTGAGCGCGAGAAGCGTGGCAGAACCGGGGAACAATTCGCCGCGAAAATCCACCCGCAGGCCGAAGCACATGACCGGCACATCCAGGTCGTCCACCACCCGCGCCAGTTGCCAGACCTGTTCGACCTGCAGAAACTGCGCCTCGTCCACGAAGACACAGGCGCAAGGCCCCTGCGCCAGACGCGTCTCGATCTTGGAAAACAGGTCTTCGCCCTCGGCAAAGGTGTCGGCCTTCTGGCCAATTCCAATGCGCGAGGCGATCCGCGCTTCTCCGGCGCGGGTGTCCAGCCGGGCGGTCAGCAGGTAGGGCTGCATCCCGCGTTCCACGTAGTTGTGAGCCGCCTGCAGCAGCACTGTGGATTTCCCGGCGTTCATGGTCGAATAATGGAAATAAAGCTTGGCCATAGCGCCTCCTTTACGTCAGCTGCGGCGCATGGATCAAGCGGCTGCGGTCAGCCGTGTTTCTGCACGATCACCGATCCGACCGAATAGCCTGCCCCGAAGGAGCAGATCAGCCCCAGGTCGCCGTCCTGCAGGTCGTCGGAATATTTGCTGAAGGCGATGATCGACCCGGCGGATGAGGTATTGGCGTATTCCTGCAGGATGTTGGGCTGTTCCCCCGGCGCGGGGTCGCGGCCCAGCACCTTGCGGCCGATGAAATCGTTCATCGACTTGTTGGCCTGATGCAGCCAGATGCGTTTCAGGTCCGCGCTGGCGACGCCGTCCTGGGCCATGTGCTCTGCCACATGGTCGGACACCAGCGGCAGCACCTCCTTGAACACCTTGCGGCCGTTCTGCATGAACTGCATGTCGCGCCGGTCGGCCAGGCCGTCGGGGCGGGACCGCCGCAGAAAGCCGTTGTTGTTTCGGATGTTGTTGGAAAACTGGGTGGCACAGCGGGTCGAGCGGATTTCGAAGTGGGGGCCTTGCGCGGCGTCCTTTCGTTCGATCAGCACAGCCGTCGCGACGTCTCCGAAAATGAAGTGGCAGTCCCGGTCGCGCCATTCCAGATGGGCGGAGCAGATTTCGGGATTGACCACCAACGCCGAGCGGATCGACCCCGAACGTACCATGTCCGCCGCGGCCTGAATTCCGAATGTGGCCGACGAGCAGGCGACATTCATGTCGAACGCGAAGCCGTTGATTTTCAACAGGTCCTGGATTTCGATCGCCACCGCGGGATAGGCACGTTCCAGGTTCGAGGCGGCGCAGATCACCGCGTCGACCTCCGCCGCCGTCTTGCCCGCCTGCGCCAGGGCCTTCTCCGCCGCGTCGATGGCCATTTCCGCCATCAGCGATGGTTCGTCGTCGCTGCGCTGGCGCAGCAGCGGATGCATCACGCGGGGGTCCAGGATGCCGGTCTTGTCGATCACGTGGCGCTGTTCGATCCCCGACGCCTTGACGATGAACTCTTCCGAGGAATAGGTCTTGGCCTCCAGCTCTCCGGCGTCGATCGCGGCGGCGTTCTCGGCATTGTAGAGGTCCACGTAAGCGTTGAACGATTTGACAAGCTCCGCGTTCGTGATGGTCTGCTCCGGTGTGAACAGGCCGGTGCCGGTGATGACGGGTGTGTACATCGGATCCCTCTCGATTTGTTCAAGCTAACCGCGCTGCGGCCCGATGGGCAAGGGCAGCCGCCCGCCGATCAGCTTCTGTTAAAGTTTAGCCTGTACCCCGATCCTGACAAGCGAGGGAGACAGTCATGATCAGGACAATGGGCGCTGTGGCGATCATGTTGGTGATGGGGATTGGCCCGGTTGCGGCGCAGGAGGACGGCGCGCAGCGCATGATCCTGCTGGCCGATCAGGCCCAGCGGGCGCTGCGGATCACGAAATCAGCCTGCCTGGTGATGTCCGGATCCCAGGTGAGCCATCATGCCCAAACCGTGGTGGAAGAGGCGCGGCACTTTGAAGAGGTGATGCAGGACCTGGCGGCGGAACAGGAACGTCTGCTGCAGCTGCGGCGGCTGTCCCTCGGGCTGACCCGGTCGGCGGCGCAGATTGCATCCGGGGATCTGCACAGCGTGCCGATGCGGCTGCTGCTGTCGCGCAATCACCAGGTGGCAGCGCGTCTGCTGGACCTCGCCCGGGCCGAGGGGGCGACCTACCCGGAGGAAGTCCTTTCGAAAGAACAGGTGACGGTTCTGAACCATCTCGCCGCGCAACGCGCGCTGGTGGAGGGGCTGCTGCGGGATCAGTGCTATGTCCGCCTGTCCTTCGGTGCGGCCGACCTGCCGCAGAAGATGACAGAGGGCATCCGTCGCTTCGAAGCGGTCAATACCCTGCTGATCGAGGGGGACGCGGCGCAGGGCGTGCCGCCTGCGCCCGACATCGGGATCAAGATCGCGCTGGGGCAGGTCGCATCGAAATGGGTCTCTTTGCGCGCCCTGCTCGATGCGGCGGCGAAGGAGGGCACATTGGACCTGCGCGACCTGCAACTTGCCGCCGTCATCGGGGAAACGCTGCACCGGCGTCTGGGCAAACTGATGGAGAAATATCAGGCGCTGTAAGGGCAGCGACGTGGCGGGCCCGGTCCCTAACGCCGCGGCACCGAATAGAGGACATAACCGTCACGCCGCGCGACTTCCCGTGCGCCCGTGTCAATGACAAAGACACCGAGGTTTTCCAGGTCCGCCGGGCAACCGACCAGATCGGCGGTGTCGTCGAGGAACTGGTTGGTATAGGCATCCTCACCCACCCGGCGGCAGGCGTCGCCGTCAAAGCGGTAGCCGTTTCCGAAGAACGGCAGGTCCGTCCCCGCGGGGACGGGTGCGGATTCGCACGCGGAAATCAGTAGGATGGCCGGAAGCATGGCGCGGATCATGGGGACCTCCTGTGGGTCGATCACCCAAGTCTAGCAATGTTTCGCCGCTTTTAACAGATTTTCCAGGCGCGCGGGCCGGGTGGTGAAGCGTATCGGCGCGGGTCAGTTCGCATCATCAAAGGTGAGACTGGTGGCCTTGCGGTAGATGTTCTGCGCAAAGGGCGGCAGCCGCTGCCAGCGGTCATCCTCAGTATCGTCGGCCTTCAATTCGCTATACCAGTACATGGATCGGCCGTGGTCGCTCCGTTTGGCCACCAGGAGGCAGTCTTCGACCCTCTTGCGGGCCAACGCGGCTGTGTCATTCCTTTCGATGGGGCAAATCCCGGCATGAAACCCGAACCGCCAGTCCGAACCGTGTGTCCTGGCGATCTCGCTGTACCTTTCGGCGTTGCCTGCAAACCGGTTCAGCAAACCAAGAGCTTCGAACTCCGGCCCCTCGACGATGATCAGGAATTCATCGCCGCCGGAGTGTTTCCGGTAGAGCCTTTCGGTAAAGTACTTGTCTGACGCTTCATTCGGGGTCGTCTTGAACATCCCCTCGTTGCGGCGCATCGTCTTGAACATGTCCTGAGCGATGGCGCGGATGATCTCATCTGCCGCGGAATATCCGATTGTATCGTTCAGGGTTCCGAAGTTTTGCAGATCAATCATGGCAAGCTGGAAGGGCTGGCCCGATGACGCTGCCTTTCCCACGTCGGCCAGCTCTTCCTCGAACTTGGTTTCGTTCGGTATCCGGGTCGTCCTGTCGATGTATTTTACCAGGTTCAGGTCATGCAGCTTGGAACTCGCGATATCCACTTCGCTTGACAGTCTCAGGATTTCGGCCTCGGACCGTCTCAGCCGATCCGAGAAATAGGAAATGCTGGCGGCCAGCACGCCCGCCAGGAAGATCGCGAGCGTGATAAGGTTGACCGGTACCTCGTGTCTTAACGCGTCCGACAGAAACCGGATCTGGGTGGACTTCGCAATGGCGTCCGAGAAGAGTTCAGATGCGATGGTGCCCGCCAGGAAGGCAAAAGCGACCAGTATCCAGCGAACCCGTTGCATCACCCCTGCAGCGCCTTGACCCCTATCTCGTCCTCGGCCTGCGCCTTGATTGCCATGGCGGCGGCATAGGCGCCGGCTGCGGTGGTGAAATAGGGGATCTTGTCGAACAGCGCGATGGACCGGATGCTTTTGCTGTCCTCCACCGCCTGCGCGCCCTCGGTCGTGTTCAGAACCAGATGCACATCACCGTTCTTCATCATGTCGGTGATGTTCGGCCGGCCCTCGTAGACCTTGTTCACGACCTCGCAGTCGTGCCCGTTGTCCTGCAACCAGTCGGCGGTGCCGCGGGTCGCGACGATGCTGAACCCCTGTTCCAGCAGAATGCGCGCGGCCGACAGCATATTGTCCGACTTGTCCTCATCCTTGATCGAGATAAAGGCGCACCCCGTGCGCGGCATCACGTTGCCAGCCCCCATCTGGGCCTTGAGAAAGGCACGGGGGAAATCGCGGTCCCAGCCCATGACCTCCCCGGTGGAGCGCATCTCGGGCCCCAGCAACGTGTCGACGCCGGGGAAGCGGGCGAAAGGCAGCACCGCCTCCTTGACCGAGAACCACGGCATGTCCGGATCCGCCAGGGTCAGCGGATCACCCAGCGGCAGCACATCGGCATAGGCGGCCTGTTCGGGGTAGGGCGCGCGTTTGGGGAAATTCGACAACGGCTCGCCCGCCATGATCCGCGCGGCGATCGACGCGATGGCCGAATCCGTCGCCTTGGCCACGAAAGGCACGGTGCGCGAGGCGCGCGGGTTCACCTCGATCAGGTAGACTTCGCCATCCTTGACCGCGAACTGGATGTTCATCAGCCCGACCACGTTCAGCGCCAGCGCAAGGGCCCGGGTCTGTTTGGTGACTTCCTCTATGATCGCAGGGTCCAGCGAATAGGGCGGAAGCGAACAGGCGCTGTCGCCCGAATGCACGCCCGCTTCCTCGATATGCTGCATGATGCCGGCCACGTGGACATCGGTGCCGTCGCACAGCGCGTCCACGTCCAGCTCGACCGCGCCGGACAGGTAATTGTCCAGCAATACCGGGCTTTTGCCGGAGACCACAACCGCATCGCGGATGTAACGCTCAAGGCTTTTCTGATCGCGCACGATCTCCATCGCCCGCCCGCCCAACACGTAAGATGGCCGGATCACGAGGGGGAAACCGATGTCGGCGGCGATTTCAAGCGCCTCGGCATCGGAATGGGCAATGGCATTCTTGGGCTGTTTCAGGCCCAACTTCTGCACAAGCTGCTGAAACCGCTCGCGGTCCTCGGCCAGGTCGATCATGTCCGGCGTGGTGCCGAGGATCGGGATGCCGGCGTCCTGCAGCGCATTGGCGAGCTTCAGCGGTGTCTGACCGCCGAATTGCACGATGACACCGTGCAAAGTGCCGTTTTCCTGTTCGACACGCAGGATTTCCATCACATGCTCGAAGGTCAGCGGCTCGAAATAGAGCCGGTCGGAGGTGTCGTAATCGGTTGAAACGGTCTCCGGGTTGCAGTTGACCATGATGGTCTCATATCCCGCATCGGTCAGGGCATAGCAGGCGTGACAGCAGCAGTAGTCGAACTCGATCCCCTGGCCGATACGGTTGGGACCCCCACCCAGGATCACCACTTTCTTGCGGTCAGTGGGGCGCGCTTCGCATTCCACATCGCCCATCATCGGCGCCTCGTATGTGGAATACATGTAAGGCGTCTGGGCCTCGAATTCAGCCGCACAGGTGTCGATGCGTTTGAAAACGGCTTTTACGCCGGCGTGGAGCCTGACGGCACGGACGTCCTCCTCGGACGTCCCCGACAGATGCGCAAGGCGGGCATCGGTGAACCCCATCATCTTGAGGCCGCGCAATCCGTTCGCGTCCTGCGGCAGCCCGTTTGTGCGGACGTCCTGCTCGGCATCCACGATCTCACGGATACGATCCAGGAACCAGGGGTCGAACATCGTGGTCCCGTGGATTTCGTCGTTGGACATTCCATGGCGCATGGCCTGCGCTATTATTCGCAGCCGGTCCGGAGTCTGTTTGCTGATTGCCTTGACGAGGGCGGCACGCTCTTCCGGCGGCAGATTCCCCTCACCCAACCCTCTCCCCTGAGGGGAGAGGGCCGCCGCGCGGTTCGACGCGGAGCGTGGATCTTCAATCGTGACGCCCGGATCGGAGCGCCGCTCCCTCTCCCCTTCGGGGGAGAGGGTTGGGGTGAGGGGGGTGACGCCCGGAATATCGATTTCATCAAAGCCGGTCAGGCCGGATTCCATTGAGGCAAGTGCCTTTTGCAGGCTCTCATGGATGGTGCGGCCGATCGACATGGCCTCACCGACGGATTTCATGGCGGTGGTCAGGTTCGGCTCAGACCCGGGAAATTTCTCGAAGGCGAACTTCGGAATCTTGGTGACGACATAGTCGATGGTCGGCTCAAAGGAGGCGGGGGTCACGCCGGTGATGTCGTTGTCCAACTCGTCCAGTGTGAAGCCGACCGCCAGTTTGGCGGCGATCTTGGCGATGGGAAAGCCTGTTGCCTTGGACGCCAGTGCCGAGGACCGGCTGACGCGGGGGTTCATTTCGATCACCACCATGCGCCCGTCGTCGGGATTTACGGCCCATTGGACATTCGATCCGCCGGTTTCCACACCGATCTCGCGCAGCACCGCGATGCTGTGGTTGCGCATGATCTGGTATTCCTTATCCGTCAGCGTCAGCGCGGGGGCGACCGTGATGCTGTCGCCGGTGTGCACGCCCATCGGGTCCACATTTTCAATGGAGCAGACGATGATGGCATTGTCGGCGGTGTCGCGCACCACCTCCATCTCGAACTCCTTCCAGCCCAGCAGCGACTCGTCGATCAGGATCTGGCCCATGGGCGAGGCATCCATGCCGGAGCGGCAGTAGAATTCGTAGTCCTCACGGTTGTAGGCCACGCCGCCGCCGGTGCCGCCCATGGTGAAGGCGGGGCGGATGATGGCGGGCAGGCCGATGTCCTCCAGCGCCTCCAGCGCCAGACGCACCCCCGCGGCAAGGTCCTTTTTCCCCTTGGCATCCGTCGGCGCGGTGCAGATCGTCGCGCGGGGGTTCTCGATGCCAAGCCGGTCCATCGCCTCGCGGAACAGTTTGCGGTCTTCGGCCATTTCGATGGCTTCGCGTTTGGCGCCGATCATCTCGACACCGTATTTCTCAAGCACGCCCATCTCTTCGAGCGCGAGGGAGGTGTTCAGGCCGGTCTGACCGCCCATGGTGGGCAGCAGGGCGTCGGGGCGTTCCTTTTCGATGATCTTGGCCACGATCTCGGGGGTGATCGGCTCGATGTAGGTGGCATCGGCCATGCCCGGGTCGGTCATGATGGTTGCGGGGTTGGAATTGACCAGGATGACCCGGTAGCCTTCCTCCTTCAGCGCCTTGCAGGCCTGTGCGCCGGAGTAGTCGAATTCGCAGGCCTGCCCAATGATGATGGGGCCTGCACCAATGATCATGATTGATTTGATGTCGGTGCGCTTTGGCATGGTCAGCCCCCTGATGTGCAAATTGTCTGCGTTATAGGCATGGCGCGGTCGGGTGCAAGACCGGATTGGGCTCCATCGCCCCGGCGCCCGGGAATATGCGGGGCCGAACGGAGAACGCGGCGCCCGGACGGTGGCCCGGAGGCTCAGCCGGCGGCAGCGGGCCGGTAGAGGTAATCGCGGGTCAGCGGCACCGCATCGCGCCGATGCGCCAGCTGGATCTGGTAGACCCCCTGCATCTGCTGCTCGAAGGCCGCGATGCAGATGGCAAAGTAATAGCGGAACATCCGGATGAACCGATCGTCGTACATTGTGCGGACCGTGTCGATGTTGGCCTCGAATCGCTGGCGCCAGTGGCGCAGGGTATAGGCGTAGTGCAGCCGCAGAAATTCGATGTCGGTCTGCCACAGCCCGCTCTGTTCCATCGGGTCGGCAAGTTCGGACAGCGACGGTACATAGCCGCCCGGAAAGATGTATTTGTTCAGCCAGGAGCTGTGCGGCATGGGCGGCGCGCTGCGGCCGATGCTGTGGATCAGCGCGACCCCGTCAGGGCGCAGCAGCTGGGCGACCTTGGCAAAGTAGGTGCCGTAGTTCGGCACGCCCACATGTTCCAGCATGCCGACGCTGACGATCCGGTCGAAGGTCTCTGTCACCTTGCGGTAGTCCTGCAGGCGAAACGTCACCCGGTCCTCCAGCCCGGCCTCCCTTGCGCGGGTCTGCGCGGTGGCCAGCTGGTTCTCCGACAGGGTCACTCCGGTCACATGAACATCGAAGTCGCGCGCCAGCGTCAGCGCCATGCCGCCCCAGCCGCAGCCGATGTCCAGCACGCGCTGACCCGGCGACAGGCAGAGTTTACGGGCGATATGCGCCTTCTTGGCGGCCTGCGCATCCTCAAGCGACATGTCGGGGTCGGAAAAATAGGCGCAGGAATATTGCATGTCCGCGTCGAGAAAGAGCCGGTAGAGATCGTCCGAGATGTCGTAGTGATGCGCCACGTTCGCGCGGGACTTTTCGGGCGTATTGCGCTGGATGAAACGTCTGGCATGGAAACGGGCATTGTTTGCCGTCCTGATCCACCCCGGTTGGTCGCCCAATGCACGGTTCTGCAGGATGATTCGGAGAAGATCGTCGAGGTCGGTGTCGATCAAGGCGATGGTGCCATCCATCAGCCCCTCGCCCAGGCCGAGGTCGGGGTTCAGGCACAGCCGTCGCAGCGTTTCATTTTCGCGGATGACCACCTGGGCCAGCTCGCCCCCCTCGGGGCCGTAGGTCTTTGTCGTGCCGTCGGGAAATTCGGCTCTCAGTCTGTCGCGCACCATCATGGCGCGCATCATGCGATCAAATAGCGTCTTCCACATGACCTTTCCTCATGCTCTTCCGCCTAGAATGTTAACCATTTTCCGCGAAAGGCAAGGGGGCGGGCGTTGTCGCCAGTCTCAAGCGTCGAGAAAGGCGCGCACCGCGGCTTCGAAATGGCGAGGCTGCTCCGCGTGCAGCCAGTGGCCCGCGCCGGGCAGCTTGGCAAAGCGCGCGGCGGGGAAGAGCGCCTTGATGGTCTTGCGGTCCTGGCGCCGGACATATTCCGACGCACCGCCGGACAGGAACAGGGTGGGCCTGTCGAAAACCCCTTCCAGGTCGTCGGGCCAGCCGACAATAACCGGCATCTCGGTTTCAAGCACGTCGAGGTTCAGCCGCCAGGCCCTGTTGGGGACGTCCAGCGACTGGGTAAAGAAGCTTTGCAGCGCGGGTTCCACCCCGGCGTCGGCCAGTTGCGCTTCGGCTTCGGACCGGCGGGTCAGGCCGGACAGGTCCACCTGGCGCATCGCGTCGATGAACTGCGACTGGCTGTGCTCATAAGCCACCGGGGCGATATCGGCCACGATGAGCCTGTTGATCAGCTCGGGCCGGGTCAGCGCCAGCGCCATCGCTGCCTTGCCGCCCATCGAATGGCCGCACAGGTCGATGGGCGTGCCCAGCGTCTCGGCCAGTTCCGCAAGGTCGGCGGCCATGTCGCGGTAGCTTTGCGTGGGGGCGCGGGGGCTGCTGCCGTGGTTGCGCATGTCGGGTGTCACCACGCGGCGCGCGTCCGCCAGCCGCTTGGCGATCACACCCCAGTTGCGCCCCGACCCGAACAGCCCGTGCGCGATCACCAGAGTGGGCCGGTCGCCCGATGCTGTGCCATATTCGAGATAGTTGAGCATGGGCAAGGATTAGCGCCATTGCGCGTCAGGCACCAGTGGCTTTAGATAACGCCCATGTTGACCGAGAAGGACATCACCGCCAGGACCCAAAGCCTGCAGCAGCTGCTGCAGGACAAGCTGGGCGTCCGGGGCCGCGATCTTGAGCACGCCTTGCGCAAGGCGGGCCGGTTGCTGCCGCGCCGGGTGCGCAGGCAGGCGGCGCAGCTGGCCAGGGCGGAGAAGATGGCGGGCAACCCCCGTCTGGCACGGCAGATCGACGGCGGTGCCCTTGCCCGCGCCCAGTCGGACGTCACGGCGCATCTGTCGGCGATCGACCTGGCCGACCGGCGCAAGGGGCGTCTTATCGCGCTCGGCGCGGTGGTGGCGGCGAACCTGCTGATCGTATGCACGGCCTTCGTGGTCTGGCTCTGGTGGCGCGGCTATGTCTGACACGGAGGGCGAGCGATGACCGTGATTCGGATCGTGTGCAACTTCGCCAGCGCGGATGTGCCGGGGCTGGCGGCTTTTTACAGAGATCTGCTGAACCTCAATATCCTGATGGACCAGGGCTGGATCATCACCCTGGGATCGGGCGAACTGGGGCCGGTGCAACTGAGCGTCGCGTCGCAGGGCGGAGCGGGGACGCCTGTGCCTGACATCTCGGTCGAGGTGGACGACGTGGACGAGGTTCACGCCCGCGCCAGGGACATGGGGGTGACTGTCACCTATCCGTTGACGGACGAAAGCTGGGGCGTCAGACGTTTCTTTGTCGTTGATCCCATGGGGCGCGAGATCAACATCCTGTCGCACGTCTAGCTAGCCGCCGTACTGCCCGTCCGTCACCGGCTCCATCCAATCGGCGGTTCTGCCGTCCTGCTCTTCCTGCAGGGCGATGTGGGTCATCGCGCAATCGGGGGCGGCACCGTGCCAGTGTTTCTCGCCGGGGGGGATCCAGATCACGTCGCCGGGACGGATCTCGACCACGTCTTCGCCTTCTTTCTGGGCGCGGCCCGCACCGGCTGTGACGATCAGGGTCTGGCCCAGCGGATGGGTGTGCCAGTTGGTGCGCGCGCCCGGCTCAAAGGTCACGGCGATACCGCGCAGTCGGGCGGGGTCGGGCGCCTGGATCAGCGGGTCCATCCGCACGGTGCCGGTGAAATACTCGGGGCTTGGCGTGGTCGAAGGGCGCGAACCTGCGCGGTGGATGATCATGGGGGCCTCCGTGGGGAAAGGTCTGATGCCGCAGCTTAGGTCGCATCGGGCCTCAGGTCACGTGGCCATTCACCCCGGGCGCCACAGGGGCCACTGCGCACAGGACCCCCGCTTCTTTATGCCAAAAATACTCTCCGAACCGCCGACAATCAGGGACGGTCCGGGGGACGGGGCGGCACGGATCACGCGCCGCCCCTGAGCGCGATCACAGCTGAGGATAAAGCGGGAATTTCGCGCAGAGCGCCTCGACCTCGGCTTTCACCTTGGCTTCCACCTCGGCGTTGCCGTCCTCGCCGTTGGCGGCCAGCCCGTCGACCACTTCGATGATCCAGTCCGCGATCTGGCGGAACTCGGCCTCGCCAAAGCCACGGGTGGTCCCGGCGGGGGACCCAAGCCGGATGCCCGAGGTGACGGTCGGTTTTTCCGGGTCGAAGGGGACGCCGTTCTTGTTGCAGGTGATATGCGCGCGGCCCAATGCCTTTTCGGTGGCGTTGCCCTTGACCCCTTTGGGCCGCAGGTCGACCAGCACGACATGGGTGTCGGTGCCGTGGGTCACGGTGTCCAGCCCGCCCTTGATGAGCTGGTCGGACAGCGCCTGTGCGTTGGCGATCACGGCCTTGATGTAATCCTTGAACTCAGGGCGCAGCGCCTCGCCGAATGCGACGGCCTTGGCGGCGATCACATGCATCAGCGGCCCGCCCTGGATGCCGGGGAAGATGGCGGAGTTGAATTTCTTCGCCAGCGCCTCGTCGTTGGTCAGGATCATGCCGCCGCGCGGGCCGCGCAGGGTCTTGTGGGTTGTGGTGGTCGCCACATGGGCGTGCGGGAAGGGCGAGGGGTGTTCGCCCGCCGCCACGAGGCCCGCGAAATGCGCCATGTCCACGTGCAGGTAGGCCCCGACGGAATCGGCAATCTCGCGCATGCGGGCAAAGTCGATCTGGCGCGGGATGGCGGAACCGCCTGCGATGATCAGCTTGGGCTGATGCTCGGTCGCCAGTTCCTGCACCTGGTCGTAATCCAGCAGGTTGTCCTGCTTGCGCACGCCGTATTGCACGGCGTTGAACCATTTGCCCGACTGGTTCGGCGCGGCGCCGTGGGTCAGGTGGCCGCCCGCATCCAGCGACATCCCGAGGATCGTGTCGCCCGGTTGCAGCAGCGCCGTGAACACGCCCTGGTTGGCCTGAGAGCCGGAGTTCGGCTGGACGTTGGCGAACCCGCAGTCGAACAGCTTGCAGGCGCGCTCGATGGCCAGGTTCTCGGCCACATCGACCCAGTCGCAGCCGCCATAGTAGCGCCGGCCGGCATAGCCTTCGGCGTATTTGTTCGTCATCACGCTGCCTTGTGCTTCGAGCACGGCGGCAGAGACGATGTTCTCGGAGGCGATCAGCTCGATCTCGTTGCGCTGGCGACCCAGTTCGCCGGTGATGGAGGCCAGCAGGTCGGGGTCGGACTGTGCCAGCGAGGCGGTAAAGAAGTCTTTCATGCGGGGTTCCTTTGCGGCGGAAATTCCCGCGTGTCGTAGCGGAAAGGACGCGGCCCTGAAAGACCGTAAAGCGACCCTTGCGCCGATATGCGCGGCAGCACTGGCAGGTATCGGCAATCTGTGCTTGATTCAGGGAAGACGCGCAGCATCGGAAACCATTGCCATGATCCCCACCCAATCCCGGCTCACCGCATGAAAATCGCTTTCGTGGCCAGCCGTGCCGACGTGGCGCAGACCGCCCGTGCCGTCCTGACGCGGCGCTATGGCAACGTCCCGGCGGCAGAGGCGGAGGTGATCGTGGCGCTGGGCGGCGACGGTTTCATGCTGGCGACCCTGCACGAGACCCAGGCACTGGACGTGCCGGTCTACGGGATGAACCGGGGGACCATCGGCTTTCTGATGAACGAATACAGCGAGACGGACCTGATCGACCGTTTGCGTGCGGCGGAAAGGGCGGTGATCAATCCGCTGGTGATGCAGGCCACCCAGATCAACGGCAACATGGCGACGGCGCTGGCCATCAACGAGGTGTCGCTGCTGCGCGCCGGTCCGCAGGCGGCCAAGTTGCAGATTTCGGTGGACGGGCGGCTGCGCATGCACGAGCTGGTTTGCGATGGCGCGCTGGTGGCGACGCCCGCCGGGTCCACCGCCTATAATTATTCCGCCCACGGCCCGATCCTGCCCATCGGATCGGATGTGCTGGCGCTGACGGCCATGGCAGCCTTCCGGCCACGGCGCTGGCGCGGGGCGCTGCTGCCCAAGCAGGCCAGGGTCCGCTTTGACGTGCTGGAGCCGGAAAAGCGCCCCGTCATGGCGGACGCCGACGGCACGTCCTACCGCGACGTGATCACGGTAGAGATCGCGTCGGAGCCGTCCGTGTCGCATACGATCCTGTTCGATCCGGGCCATGGCCTGGAGGAGCGGTTGATTTCGGAACAGTTTACCTGAGGCTTGGATGCCGAAAAGCCGGGAACCAAATCCGCTTATCGCGTGTTCATCCGGTGAAGCCGCCGCGTCCACGCAAGGTGCGCTGGGGGGCCTGTTTTTTCAAAGGAGAGCAGACATGAATTGGGACGAAATCAAAGGGAACTGGAAGCAGATGACCGGCTCGATCAAATCCGAGTGGGGCAAGCTGACCGATGACGAAGTGACCCAGGCCGAGGGCGACCGTGACAAGCTGGTCGGCAAGATTCAGGAGCGTTACGGCGTGGCCAAGGACGAAGCCGAGCGGCAGGTAGACGATTTCGTCGCACGGCAATAAGTGTTTTGACTATTTGACGAAAGGCGGTCCCTGAGGGCCGCCTTTTTCGTTTGTGGCCCGTCCCCGGGCCGTCTCAGTCAAGCGTGAAAAGCTCCTGCCGCTGGGCCACGCCGCGCAGGCGGTATCGGCCCAACGATACCAGTTCGGGCGTTGTGTCCAGCAGGGGGGCGGCCACCTCCGAGGAGATCACGATGCTCTGATCCAGAGGTCCGGTCATGCCGAGAATCCGGGCGGTGGTGTTGACGACGGGGCCGATCACGGTGAAATCCAGCCGTGTCTTGCCGCCGATATTGCCGTAGAGCACATCGCCCGCGTGCAGGGCGAGTGTGAAATCGGTCGATGTCAGCCCCTCCGCCGCGCGGGCAGTGTTCATCTCTGCAAAGGCGGTGCGCAGCTTCATCGCCGTCGCAACGGCAATGCGCCGCGCATCGGGCAGGGCATCGAGATCGAAGATCGCCAGCATGCCGTCGCCCATGAATTTCAGCACGTTGCCGCCGTTGTCTTCCACCACCTCGACCGCCTTTGCGAAACAGGCGTTCAGCAGGTCGATCACGGCGGCGCCCGGCAGAGACTCCGACAGTTTGGTAAACCCTCGCAAATCGAAGTAGAGAACCACCGCCGAGATGGTCTCGGACGATCCGCGCATGATGGCGCCGGACAACACGCGGCGGCTGGCGTCCTGCCCTAGATAAGCGGCGGTGATGTCCTCGCTCATCCGACGGTTCGCGTTGCTCTTGAGGGTCAGGCAAAGCGGCGGCAGCTGGCTGCGCACCGCGTCCAGCTGCGCGTCGGTAAAGCCGCCGGGGGCATCTGTGGCGAGCGACAGGGTCATGCCTTGCTCAAGGTGTGCTTCATCGTCGCTCGGGCGGTCGTGGTCCGACCGCAGAAAGAACCTACGGACGGCGTAATATTCGGTACAGCCCTGCGCGCGCAGGTCATCGAAGATCGGAAAATCGAGTGCGGGGTCGGCCACGGTCAGGTTCTGCCGCAGCTCGGCGAATTCGCCGGACAGCAGGTAGTAAAGCGGGCTTTGCCGGTATTCCTGCGACGCGCCGCCGTCGCGCCGGTAGTCGAACCGTTCGTTGACGCCGCTGCGGAACCAGCGAAAGGCGACGGCCCCGATTTCGGGGTGATGGGCGCGCATCGACAGGTTGACCCGTTGCAGCGGCACACCCGCCGCGACCAGACGGTCGCACCATCCGATCAGCCATTCCTCGACAGGCGCATCCTCCAGACCCTGCCGGATCAGCCAGTCCGTGAGATCCTTCAGGGCCGCCGTCATCTCCATCGCTTCTCGGACAGGGGCAGTCATGGCGGATCTCCCGGTTGGTGTCAGGTCGGATTACTTGCCACCATATCCGATTGTCTGCAGTGCTGTCCTGATTTCATCCAGGATGGCGGGGTCGTCGATGGTGGCGGGCAGCTTGAATTCCTCGTTGTCCGCGATCTTGACCATGGTGGCGCGCAGGATCTTGCCCGACCGGGTCTTGGGCAGACGGTCGATGACCAGCGCCTGCTTGAAGGCGGCGACGGGGCCGATCTGGTCGCGGACCCGCTTGACGCATTCGGCGGCAATCTCTTCGTGCGGGCGGTTCACGCCCTTGGACAGGCAGACAAAGCCGACCGGGGCCTGTCCTTTCAGCGGGTCGCTCACCCCCACCACCGCGCATTCCGCAACGTCCGGGTGGCCGGCCAGCACTTCTTCCATCGCGCCGGTGGACAGGCGGTGCCCCGCCACGTTGATCACGTCATCGGTGCGCGCCATGATGTAGAGATAGCCGTCCTCGTCCATCATGCCTGCATCGCCGGTTTCGTAATAGCCCGGAAAGGTGGTCAGATAGCTTTTGCGAAAGCGGTCTTCGGCATTCCAGAGCGTCGGCAGTGTGCCGGGGGGCAGGGGCAGTTTGATGGCAATGGCGCCCAGGGTGCCCGGTGCCTGTGGGTGGCCCGCCTCATCGAGGATCTGCACGTCGTAGCCCGGCATCGGCACCGTCGGAGAGCCGATCTTGACCGGCAGCGCCTCCAGCCCGGCGGGATTGCCTGCGATGGTATAGCCGGTTTCGGTTTGCCACCAATGGTCAAAGACCGGCTTGCCCAGCTTTTCCTGTGCCCAGATGATCGTGTCGGGATCGGCGCGTTCCCCTGCAAGGTAGAGCGCCCGCAGGCTGGACAGGTCGTATTTCTGGATGAACTCGCCCTTGGGGTCCTCGCGCTTGACCGCGCGGATCGCGGTGGGCGCGGTAAAGAACGAGCGCACGTTGTGCTCTTCGATGATGCGCCAGAAGGTGCCCGCGTCCGGCGTGCCGATGGGCTTGCCCTCGAACACGACCGTGGTGTTTCCGTGGATCAACGGGCCGTAGCAGATATAGCTGTGGCCCACGACCCAGCCCACGTCGGACGCGGCCCAGAACACGTCGCCGGGATCGACGTTGTAGACGTTCTTCATCGTCCAGTTCAGCGCGACCAGATGACCGGCGGTTTGCCGCACCACGCCTTTGGGCGCCCCGGTGGTGCCGGAGGTATAGAGGATGTAGGCCGGGTGGTTGCCTTCGACGGGGACGCAGTCCACCGGCTCGGCGGCCTCCTGCGCGGCGGTCCAGTCCAGATCGCGCCCCTCGGTCAGCGCACAGCGATGCTGGTCGCGTTGCAGGATCAGGCAGACGTCGGGCTTGTGTTTCGCCATGTCGATGGCGCCGTCGAGCAGGGGTTTGTATTCGACCACCCGGCCCGGCTCCAGCCCGCAGGACGCGGCGAGGATCGCCTTGGGCGTGCAATCGTCGAGGCGCACGGCAAGTTCATTTGCGGCGAATCCGCCAAAGACCACGGAATGCACCGCGCCGATCCGGGCGCAGGCGAGCATGGCGTCGATCGCCTCGGGAACCATGGGCATGTAGATGACCACGCGGTCGCCCTTGGTCACGCCCTGCGCCTGCAGAGCCCCGGCGAGTTTCGCCACGCGGGTCTGCAATTCGGCAAAGGTGATCTTTTGCTGGGTGCCCGTGATCGGGCTGTCGTGGATGATGGCAAGCTGATCGGCGCGCCCGTTCTCGACGTGGCGGTCCACCGCGTTGTAGCAGCCGTTCACCTGCGCGTCGGCATACCATTCAAACAGGTCCGCCCCGCGTTCGAACAGGGCCTGTTTCGGCGGCTCGACCCAGTCGATGCTTTTGGCGGCGTTCAGCCAGAATGCCTCGGGGTCGTTCTTCCAGGCCTCGTAGGTTGCGCGGTAGCTCATGCGTAGGGTCCTCCCGTTTGCAATTGGTTACGCGAGGCGGGGGAGGCGGAACAAGAGGCTTCGACCGGGCACTGTCACAAATGCAAAGAAATTTTCTTTGGCGTTCGGGCAACGCGGCGTGGCGTTTACAGGTCGTCGCAGCGAAACGCCCTGTTCTTTCGGCCCGGCTGTGCTAGGTGATTGACGCAAACCTGCTGACCAATCCGGAGATGATCCTCATGCGCGCATACCCGCTTGCACTCACCCTCGCCACTTCGGCGCTGGTTGCCCTTCCGGCAACGGCACAGGAACGGTCGTTCAACTTTGCCCTGCGCGGCGGGATCGCGGCGGCGCCAGCCTATCCCGGTTCGGACGATTTCACCGCCGCACCGGATCTGGGGTTCACGTTCGGGGCGCTGAAATGGGGCGGCGTCGATCTGGGCAACGGGGTGCGGGCGGTCCCGGACAACGGTTTCGCGGTGCGGGGCGCGTTCAAATACGTGGGTTCGCGCGATGTGGCGGACAACCCGGAGCTGGCGGGCCTCGGCGACATCGACGCCGCCGTCGAACTGGGCTTTGGCCTGATCTACCGCGAGACCAACTGGCAGGTCTTCGGCGAGGTGCGTCATGGCTTTGGCGGGCACCACGGCGTGACCGGCACGCTGGGGGGCGATCTGATCTTTCGGCCCAGTGACCGGCTGACCATCCTTGCGGGCCCGCGCATCAACATGGGCAATACCGAATACGCCCAGACCTATTTCGGTGTGACCCCCGCCCAGGCGGCGACATCGGCCTTTGCGCCCTTCGCCGCGGATGGCGGCGTGCTTGGTGCTGGCGTCACCGTCGAGGCGATCTATGAGCTGGACGACCGCTGGGCGCTGGAAAGTGCCGTGACCTACGAGCGGCTGCAGAATTCAGCCGCCGACAGCCCGATCACCGCCGCCGGGTCGGAAGACCAGTGGCGCGTCCGTTTCGGGGTCAGCCGGGTGTTTGACTGGCGGTTCTGAGCCGATGGCGCAGGCCGCCTGACACGAGATGTCGCAATCATGCCGGGCTGTCGATTCTGCGACAGCCCGGCTTTTCAATGTTGGGCAGGCTGGTTCCCAGGGACGGCATCCCGCCGGTCCCGTGTCATGACAGGGTTCACGACGATGGGTGACAAGCTCGCCAACAAGAAGAAGAAATCCCAGAAGGCCGCCAAGCCGGCGCCCAAGGGCCCGGCCACCGTTTCCGACATCAAACCGTCCGCACCCCGCAAGTGAGGCGGCAAGGCGCCGCTCCGGCCTGTGCCGGGGCGGCCCCGCGGGCGCCGGGGGCCTTAGCCGTAGTGCGTTACAGGTGTGCCCGCGATGGCGCCCACGTTCAGCAGACCGCGCGGCGTGATCGAGGGCGACACGATATGTGCGCGGTTGCCCATCCCCATGAGGATCGGCCCCACTTCCAGCCCGCCGCCCTTCATCTTGAGAATGTTGCGCACGCCTGACGCCGCATCCGCATGGGCAAAGATCAGCACGTTTGCCGCCCCGTTCATCCGGTTGGTGGGCAACAACCGGGCGCGCAGGTCCGGGTCCAGCGCCGTGTCGATGTTCATCTCGCCCTCATAGCAGAAATCATCGCCCGCCGCGTCCAGAATGCCGATGGCCGCGCGCAGGCGACCGCCGGTGCCTTCGCCCTGGTTGCCGAACTGCGATTGCGAGCAGAAGGCGATCTTGGGTTCGATCCCGAAGCGGCGCACATGCCGCGCCGCGCCGCGCGCCACTTCGACGATCTGCTCGGGGGTGGGATGCAGGTGCACATGGGTATCCGCGATGAACAGCGGGCCGTCTTCGAGGATCATCATGCTGAGCGCCCCATGCGGGCGCAGCCCGTCGCGGCCCAGCACCTGTTCGACGTAGTTCAGATGCCAGCGGAATTCCCCGAAGGTGCCGCAGATCAGGCTGTCGGCCTCGCCCCGGTGGACCATGACCGCGCCGATGGCGGTCGTGTTGGTGCGCATGATGGCCTTGGCGATGTCGGGCGACACCCCCCGCCGGGCCATGAGGTGGTGGTAGGTTTCCCAGTAGTCGCGATACCGCGGGTCGTTCTCGGGGTTCACCAGATCGACGTTGTCGCCCAGCCGCAGGTTCAGACCGGCCTGTTCGATCCGTTTCTCGATCACATCGGGGCGTCCGATCAGGATCGGGGTTTCCACCGTCTCCTCGATGATCGCCTGTGCGGCGCGCAGCACGCGCTCGTCCTCGCCCTCGGCAAAGACCAGGCGGCGGGGGGAGACGCGGGCGGCTTCGAAGACCGGGCGCATCAGCAGGGCGGACTTGAAGACCGAACTGTCCAGCTTGCGCTTGTAGGCGTCCAGATCCTCGATGGGTCGTGCCGCGACGCCGGTTTCCATCGCGGCGCGCGCCACGGCGGAGGACACCACGCCGATCAGCCGCGGATCGAAGGGTTTGGGGATCAGGTAGTCGGGGCCGAAGGTCAGTTGCTCACCCTGATAGGCCGCAGCCGCCTCGGCGCTTGTCGTGGCGCGGGCAAGGGCGGCGATACCGTCGATGCAGGCCAGCTGCATTTCATCGTTGATCGTACTGGCGCCCACATCCAAGGCGCCCCGAAAGATGAAGGGGAAGCACAGCACGTTGTTGACCTGATTGGGAAAATCCGACCGACCCGTGGCGATGATCGCATCGGGGGCCACGGCGCGGGCAAGGTCGGGCAGGATTTCCGGTGTCGGGTTCGCCAGGGCAAAGATGACGGGCCTGCTGGCCATCTTGCCGACCATCTCGGGCGTCAGCACGCCGGGGCCGGACAGGCCGAGGAACAGGTCCGCGTCGGGGATCACATCGTCCAGCGTGCGCAGGTCGCTGTCCTGCGCGTATTCGGACTTGATCGGGTTCATGTCGACCTCGCGGTCGGTGTGGACCAGCCCGTGAATGTCGCACAGCCACACGTTTTCGCGCTTTACGCCAAGCTTGAGCAGCATGTTCAGGCAGGCGATGCCCGCGGCGCCGCCGCCGGTCGAGACCACCTTGATGTCCTCGAACTTCTTGCCTGCGACGTGCAGCGCGTTCTTGGCCGCGGCGCCGACGACGATGGCGGTGCCGTGCTGGTCGTCGTGGAAGACCGGGATATTCATCCGTTCGCGGCAAAGTCGTTCAACGGTGAAACAATCCGGCGCCTTGATGTCCTCAAGGTTGATCGCGCCAAAGGACGGTTCCAGCGCGCAGACGATATCGGCCAGTTTTTCCGGGTCGCTCTGATCCACTTCGATGTCGAAACAGTCGATGTTCGCGAACTTCTTGAACAGGACCGCCTTGCCCTCCATCACCGGTTTGGAGGCGAGCGCGCCGATGTTGCCAAGGCCCAGCACAGCCGTCCCGTTTGTGACCACCGCCACCAGGTTGGCCCGCGCGGTATAGAGCGCCGCCGCAGCCGGGTCGTCCTTGATCTCAAGGCAGGCTTCGGCCACGCCGGGGGAATAGGCGCGTGCCAGGTCGCGCCCGTTGGCCAGCGGCTTGGTCGCGCGGATCTCAAGTTTGCCGGGCTTCGGCAGCGCGTGATAGTCAAGTGCTGCTTGCCGCAGGTTGGACGTGTCTGACATGCGCGGTGGCTCCTGCTGAATTTTGTTTAGCGTTAAACTAATTTCCGTGTCGCCGCCAGAATGTCACAAGCCGGAGGTCTTGGCAAAGCCGATTGCACGCCGAGACAGGGCGCCGACTGACGCAGGGGGAGGGACGATAATCAAGGGTTTTGTCCTTTGATACTTTCTGCAAGGATTTCCATTCATAGGCTGGAGGGAATGATCATGGTTTCAGAATTGCGCCAGGCGGCGACGGCGGTCCGCGAGAACGCCCATGCGCCCTATTCCGGTTTCAAGGTGGGGGCGGCGCTGCGGGCCGCGTCGGGCACCCTTTACGTGGGGTGCAACGTGGAAAACGTGGCCTATCCCGAGGGAACCTGCGCCGAGGCGGGCGCAATCGCCGCTATGGTGGCGGCGGGCGAGACCGTGTTGAAGGAGGTCTATGTCATCGCCGACAGCCCGATGCCCGTGACCCCCTGCGGGGGCTGCCGTCAGAAACTGGCCGAATTCGGCGCGGCCGAGGTGCCGGTGATCATGGCCACCCTTGGGGGGGAGGAACAGCACACGACCATCGCCGAGCTTCTGCCGGGCACCTTCACAGTCGCCCATATGGAAAGCCAAGGATGAACGCCCGCGCCATTCTGGCGAAGCTGCGTGCAGGCGATGACGTGTCGCGTGATGACCTGACCTGGTTCGCGCAGGCCCTGGCCGACGGCGGCGTCAGCGACGCGCAGGCCGGCGCCTTTGCCATGGCGGTCTGCCTGAACGGGCTGTCGGAAGATGCGCGGGTGGCACTCACGCTGGCGATGCGCGATTCGGGGCGGGTGCTGTCCTGGGATCTGGACGGGCCGGTGCTGGACAAACATTCGACCGGGGGCGTGGGCGATTGCGTGTCGCTGATCCTCGCGCCCGCGCTTGCGGCCTGCGGGGCCTTCGTGCCGATGATCTCGGGACGCGGGCTGGGGCACACCGGCGGCACGCTGGACAAGCTGGAGGCGATCCCCGGCGTCGGCACCCAGCCGGACGAGGCGCGCTTTCGCCAGATCGTCGCGCAGGCGGGTTGCGCCATCGTGGGGGCGACCGCGGACATCGCCCCGGCGGACCGGCGGCTTTACGCGGTGCGCGACGTGTCGGCCACGGTGGACTCGCTCGATCTGATCACGGCGTCGATCCTGTCCAAGAAGCTGGCCGCGGGGCTGGACGGTCTGGTGCTGGACGTCAAGGTGGGCAGCGGCGCCTTCATGAAGGACCTGCCCGCGGCGCGGGCGCTGGCGGGCGCGCTGACCACGACCGCGAACGCGGCCGGCTGCCGGACCACCGCGGTGATCAGCGACATGAGCCAGCCGCTGGTCCCGAGCCTGGGCAACGCGCTGGAGGTGGCAGAGGTGATGCGCGTCCTGACAGGTCCGGTGCGCGGGCCGCTCGTTGAAGTGGCCGCTGCACTGGGCGGGGTGCTGCTGGCCAACGGCGGGCTGGTGGCGGATGTGCAGGACGGGGCCGAGGCCATCGCGCGGGTGATCCACAATGGCGAGGCCGCCGACAGGTTCGGCAGGATGATCGCCGCCATGGGCGGGCCGGTCGGTTTTGTCGACAGCTGGCAGCGGTTCCTGCCCGAGGCCAGTGTGATCCGCGAGGTCAAGGCCACGTCGGCGGGGTATGTGCGGGCCATAGACGGCGAGGCGCTGGGCCTTGCGGTGGTGGATCTGGGCGGCGGTCGCAAGGTGGAAGGCGATACCGTCAATCCTGCCGTGGGCCTGTCGGATGTGGTGCGGTTGGGGGCACAGGTGGCCAAGGGGCAGACACTGGCGGTGGTGCATGCCAGCCGGTCCGACCACGCCGACAGCGCCGCCGCCGCGGTGGCCGGGGCGCTCACCCTGGGGGCGGCCGCGCCTGACCTGCCGGCGCTGATCATCGAAAGGGTCGGATGATGCCGCGCGCTTTTCTGGTGGTGATGGATTCGGTCGGGATCGGCGGCGCGCCGGATGCGGAGAGCTATTTCAACGGCGATGTGCCGGACACCGGGGCCGACACGCTGGGCCATATCATGCGGGCCTGCGCGCAGGGTGATGCGGAGGAAGGGCGCACCGGCCCGCTGAAGCTGCCGAACCTGATGGCGCTGGGCCTTGAAGGGGCAATGGCGTTGGCCAAGGGAGAGGCGATGCCGACGACCGGGCGCGATGCCACCTTCGGTGCCGCGACCGAGGTCTCGCGGGGCAAGGACACCCCCTCGGGCCACTGGGAACTGGCGGGCCTGCCGGTGCCCTGGGACTGGCATTATTTCCCGGACAAGCGCCCCGCCTTTCCCGATGACCTGTCCGCTTTCGTGGCAGAGGCCGCAGGGACGGACGGCATCCTGGGCAACTGCCATGCCTCCGGCACCACGATCATCGCGGAACTCGGCGCGCAGCATTGCGAAACCGGCTGGCCGATCTGCTACACCTCCGCCGATTCCGTGTTCCAGGTTGCCGCCCATGAAGAGAGCTTCGGGCTGGACCGGCTGCTGGCGCTGTGCGAGGCCATCGCGCCGCGCCTGCACGGGATGAAGGTGGGCCGGGTGATCGCCCGCCCCTTCACCGGCAGCGCGGAGACAGGCTTCGCCCGCACCCCGAACCGCCGGGATTTCGCCATCACGCCGCCCGCGTCGATCCTGACCAACTGGGTGCAGGACGCGGGCCGCCGGGTCTATGCGGTGGGCAAGATCGGGGACATCTTTTCCATGCAGGGCATCGACGAGGTCCGCAAGGGCACCGATGCCCGGCTGATGGACCATCTGGCCGACCTGGTGAACGAGGCCGGGCAGGGCAGCCTGACCTTCGCCAACTTCGTGGAGTTCGACAGCCTTTATGGCCATCGCCGCGACGTGGCGGGCTATGCGCGGCACCTGGAGTGGTTCGACGCCGAGATCGGCAAGCTGCTGGCGCGGCTGCAGCCCGGTGACATCATGGTGCTGACCGCCGATCATGGCAATGACCCCACATGGGTCGGCACCGACCACACCCGCGAGCGTGTGCCGGTGCTGGTCGCCGGGGCGGACGAGGGGCCGCTGGGGTTGATCGGTTTTCAGGATGTCGCGGCATTGGTGGCGCGCCACCTGGGCGTCGGCACGGGCGGCTAGGGTCCCGGCGGTACTGCCGCGGTCGGCAGGCCGGTTCCGCCGGGAATGCCCGTGACCAAAAAGACAGGGGTGCATGCTTGCGGAGCATGCATTTTCACGCGACAACGGGGCAAAAGGAAACTGCTGCCATGCCTCCGATGACCGAAGACCACCTGACGGTGGTGGACCACCCGCTGGTCCAGCACAAGCTGACCATCATGCGCGACCGCGACACACCGACGGCGGTGTTCCGGCAACTCCTGCGCGAGATCAGCCAGCTGCTGGCCTACGAAGTCACCCGCGGCCTGCCGATGACCACTAAGAAGATCAATACGCCCATGCAGGAGATGGACGCGCCCACGCTGGACGGCAAGAAGCTGGCGCTGATCTCGATTCTGCGGGCGGGCAACGGGCTGCTGGACGGGGTGCTGGAACTGATCCCCTCCGCGCGGGTCGGCTTTGTCGGGTTGTACCGGGACGAAGAGACGCTGCAGCCGGTGCAGTATTACTTCAAGGTGCCCGAAGGTCTGGACGACAGGCTGGTGATCGCGGTGGACCCGATGCTGGCCACGGGCAATTCCTCTGCCGCCGCCATCGACCTGCTGAAGCAGGCCGGGGCGACCAATATCCGGTTTCTCTGCCTGCTGGCGGCGCCCGAGGGAATCGCCCGGATGAAAGAGGCCCACCCCGATGTGCCCATCGTGACGGCGGCGGTGGACGAGGCGCTGAACGACGTGGGCTACATCGTGCCGGGCCTCGGCGATGCCGGAGACCGGATGTTCGGCACGAAGTAGCCAGCGCAGGCGCTGAAATCGCCAAGATCCCGGGTTGGGCGCTGGACACGGTGGTCAGGCTGGGGCATCCTTGGCCCATATGTTGAATTCTGATTGTGTGGGGGCACGAGATGAAGCTTAGAAGACTGGTTGCCATTGCTGTCATCATCGCCTCTGGCGGTTTACTGGCCTTGCAGGCCGATGCCCAAGAGCAGTTGCCAGCGGAATTTCCGCCCGCTTCCTACAAGGGCAAGCAATATGTCGATAGCAAGGGATGCGTGTTCATCCGCGCGGGCATCGACGGAGATGTGTCATGGATTCCGCGCGTGACGCGGGCCCGCCAGACCGTCTGCGGATTCAAGCCAACCCTGGCCGGGCAGGTCGCCTCCGCAGCGCCGGCTGAAACCTCTGCGCCCCCCCCGGTGCAGATCACGTTGAACGACGCCCCTGTCGCGGCTCCCGCTCCGGCGCAAGTGCCGCGCAAAGTGGTCAGGCGACAGCCCGCGCCCGCGCCCGTCGTGGTGCGCCAGACCGCACCGGCACCCAAGCCGCAACCCCGTGTCGTGCCTGCCCCGGTGGTGGTCGCGGCGCCTACGCCCACGCCCACGCCCGCGCCTGCTCCGGCGCCACAGACCCGGCCCGCGCCCCGTGTCGCCTCCGCCTGCGAGGGCGCGTCGCCGCTCTCCCGGCAGTACCTTCGGGGCGCACCCGGCGCACCTGTCCGTTGCGGGCCGCAGGCCGAACCGATCGTCGCGCCCAGCCGCGTTGCCACGGTACGGCAGGGCGATGTCAGCAGGGCGGCAGACGACATCACGATCACGGCCAAAACCCGCATCGTGCCCAAGCACGTGGCGCAGAACCGGATCAATACCATCGACAACGTACGTGCGCCCAGGGGGTACAAGCAGGTGTGGGACGATGGCCGCCTGAATCCGCACCGTGCGGAACAGACCCTGGCGGGGCGCAGCGACATGCTGCTGATCTGGACCCAGACCGTGCCGCGCCGCCTGATCAACCAGCGCACCGGGCGCGACGTGACCGCCTCGGTCCCGCTGGTCTATCCGTACCTCGACATCGTCACCCAGCGCCGGGAACTGGGCGAGGTGACGATCGTGCAGCGCGACGGTCGGTTGGCCAAGCGGATTGTGCGCAACAGCGCAAGCGCACGCGCCACGACCAAGCGGCAGCCGGTCTATTCCAGCCGCTCTGCGCCACAGGCGGCACAGCCTCAGGCAGCCGCCGCGTCCCCTGCGTTGGCTGGCAAGCGTTTCGTTCAGATCGGCACCTACGGCAACCCGTCGAACGCCAGACGCGCTGCGCAGAACGTCGCCCGGATGGGCATGGCCGCGCGCATCGGCAAACACAGCCGGGGCGGCAAGACCTACATGACGGTGCAGGCTGGCCCCTTCCGGTCAGCCGGGGCGGTGCAATCCGCGATGAACCGGCTGCGGGGGGCTGGCTACCGCGACGCATTCGCACGCTGATCCGGCCTTAACCGGACTGTATCAATGGCCAGTCGGCGGTGATCCGGCTGGCCATTTCCTTTGCCCAAAGGGTGTAGAGCCGGGCGGAGGGATGAAACCCGTCGGACGCCATAAGGCCAGGCGCCAGGGGCAGGTTGAAGGGCACATGCAGGGCGCCGCCGCTCCCGGCAAGGTCGCGCGCCAGGGCGGTCTCCAGCTTGCGGGCATGGCGGGCCAGGGCCCAGCGCAGGGGATCGGGCAGCAGCGGAAAATGCCCCAGCGGGGGGATGCCGCAGACATAGATCAGCCGCGGCGCGTAAAGCACCCGAAGCCGGTCGATCAGCGCGCGTTGCTGGCGCAGCCAGAGACGTACGGGCAGTTGCCGGGTGACGTCGTTCACGCCAAGCGCGGTCACGATCACGTCCGCCGGGGCCTGATCGCTGTGGGACAGCCGCTGCAGGGTGCTGCGGGTGGTCGCGCCGGTCGCCGCGTCGAGGTCCCAGCAGACCGTGTGGCGACGCGAGAGCATCGCGGCAAGCTGTCCTGCCAGCGCGTCCTGCTGCCGTGCGACGCCCACGCCGGCGGCGGAACTGTCGCCGATGATGCGCAGGCGCAGGGTCGGGCCGGAGCCGAGCTTGCCCCGGCGCGGCCCGGCTGCCTCGGGCAGGTGCAGCGCGCGGCGGCGCACGGCGACCGCCTGCGCCAGCAGCACCGGCGACAGGGCCAGACGGGCGGCAAGGTCCAGCATTATCCGCCGCAGATGCTCTGCAGCCGCAACCAGTTGGCATCCGACATCAGCGGCGCGGTCAGCTTGCCCGCCATCGGATCGCCCTCGATCAGGGGCAGGGTGGTCTCTCCGGTGATGTCGCGGGCATAGGCGTAGGGCGTGCTGCGGACCTCGGCCTGGGCAAAACGCGCCAGCTGCGCAGCCGGTGCCACCGGGGCGGATTCCGTGGCCACGAGGTGCTCGGCGTAGCGGTCCAGCGCCTTTGGCGCGATGTCGCCCGTGGTCAGCAGGCGGAAATTTTCGCGCAGTCCCACCACGTCAAGCAGGTCGCGCAGCGGGTCGCTGGCGGCGCGCCGGGTCATTTCGGTCAGAACGTATCCGGCGGCGACATCCGGTTCCTCGAAATCCTCGATCACCCCGCGATCCAGCAGGATCAGACCGCCCGGCAGGTGCAGGCTCTCGCGGGTCATGTCGGGCAGAACGGCAAGCTTGCCCGCGGACAGCCGTTTCGACAGCAGCGCCAGCGCGGCGCGACCGGCGGTGTCAGAACAGGCCGGCCCCGAAACCCGCTCGATCCGGTCCAGCAGGGCCAGCCCGATTTCCACCCGTTTGACCCCGGGAACAACCCGCAGGGTGTGGTCGCGCATCGCGCCGGGAAGCCAGAACAGCGCCAGCGCCGCCACCACCACGACAGACACCGCCAGACCCACCACCCGAAGGCGGCCGGGCCGGGGGCGGGCGCGGGTGATGGCGCGGCGCAGGGTCTCTATCGCCTCGATCATGTCGGTCTCGTCCTCGGCGATCTCCAATGTCTCGCCGGGGTCGCCGTCCGGATGGTAGATCGCCGGGTTTTCGCCGGGGTTGGCCCGCGCCACCGCGGCCAGTGACCAGTGGGTGAGGGGCCGGTCATGCAGGTTCGAGATCACCAGCGTCGCATCGCCGATCGACACGATCACCTCCTGCCGCTGGGCATCGGGCGCCGCACGCCAAAGCGCGGTCGCCTCAATCCTGGCGTATCTGGTGAGGGCGGTCATGAGGGTGGCGGCCTGTCTGTCGTTTTATCCCACCATATCATCCGGGGTGGCAGCGGCAATGGCCCAGCACGGCAGAGCCACCGCACGCCCGGACAGCGAAGCGCGCCCTCTCCATCCGCCCCGCTTCTTTATGCGAAAAATAATCTCGGGGGTCTGGGGGCAGACAGCCCCCAGCGGCCGGCAAGGATCCCGGACCCCCGCCAGTCAAAGCGCCGCCGCTTGTTTGCGCAGTTCGAATTTCTGGATCTTGCCGGTAGAGGTCTTGGGCAATTCCGTGAACACCACCCGTTTCGGGGTCTTGAACCCGGCCAGGCTTTCGCGGGCAAAGGCGATCAGCGCCGCTTCGTCCTCCGCGGCCCCCGGCTTCAGCTCGACAAAGGCGCAGGGCACCTCACCCCATTTCTCGTGGGGCTGGGCCACCACGGCGGCAAGGTTCACGTCCGGATGCCCCATCAGAACGCCTTCGACCTCGACGCTCGAAATGTTCTCGCCCCCCGAAATGATGATGTCCTTGGCCCGGTCGGCGATCTGGATGTAACCGTCGCTGTGCTTCACGGCGAGGTCGCCCGAGTGGAAATACCCGCCCTGGAATGCCTCTGCGGTCGCGTCGGGGTTCTTGAGATAACCCTTCATCACCCCATTGCCGCGGAACATGATCTCGCCCTGGGTTGTCCCGTCGGCGGGGACGGGGGCCAGCCTGTCGTCGGTGACGGTGATCTCTTCGAAGATCGGCATGGCGATGCCCTGACGCGCCTTTTTGGCCGCGCGGTCGGCCCCCTGCAGCGGCTCCCATTCGTCCCGCCACATGCATTCGGTGCCCGGACCGTAGGTCTCGGTCAGGCCGTAGACCTGGGTGACGTTGAAACCCATGGGTTCGATCTTGGCCAGGGTCGCGGGCGCGGGCGGTGCCCCCGCGGTGAATACCTCGACCACATGGTCGAACGCGCGCCGGTCTTCCTGGGGTGTGTTCACCAGCGCGTTGAGCACGATAGGCGCGCCGCCGAAATGGGTGACGCCCTCGTCCGCGATGGCATCAAAGATGTTCTTCCCGGTGATGTCGCGGCAGCAGACCAGGGTGCCGCCGACCATCGGCATCATCCAGGTGTGACACCAGCCGTTGCAGTGAAACAGCGGCACGATGGTCAGGTAGACCGGGTGCAGCACCATGCGCCAGCTCAGCACCTGCCCCATCGCGTTCAGATAGGCGCCGCGGTGGTGGTAGACGACCCCCTTGGGCCGTCCGGTCGTGCCGGAGGTGTAGTTCAGCGCGATGGATTCCCATTCGTCGGAGGGCATGATCCACTCGAAGGCCGCGTCGCCTTCGGCCAGGAATTCCTCGTAGGTCGTGTGCCGCCCGGTCGCCGGATGGCCCGCAGCGGGGTCCGGCACCTCGATGATCTGCGGCCCTTCGCCAGAGATTTCTTCGCGCGCGGCCTCGACCAGCGGCACGAACTCCGTGTCCACCAGGGCCAGTTTTGCCTCGCCGTGCTCAAGGATATAGGCCACCGTCCCCTTTTCGAGCCGGGTGTTGATCGTGTTCAGCACCGCGCCGCAGGCGGGCACGCCGAAATGCGCCTCGGCCTGGGCGGGGATATTGGGCAGCAGCGTTGCCACAACATCGCCGGGCCGGACGCCCCGCGCCGCGATGGCCGAGGCCAGTCGGCTGCACCGGTCGTGATATTCGGCATAGCTCACCCTGTGGTCGCCATAGACGACCGCCGTGCGGTCCGCGAACACCCGGTTCGCCCGCCTGAGCTGCGACAGGGGCGTCAGCGGCACGTAGTTTGCCGCGCATTTGTCCAGCCCTGTCTCGTCCTGCATCCATCCCATCGGTGTCCTCCCTGTTCCGCGCCCGGTGTATCGAGTATTGCGGTCCGAACATGTCTTTGAAATGCTGAAAAGAAAAGAGGTATCGGGTGAGCGATCAGACAATCAGTCCGGGGCTGGCGGCAGTTTGCGTGCTGGCTGGCATGGCGGCGCTGGGCCTGACCGACAATTTCGTCCCCCATATTTCCGAGCGCGGGTCGCTCTGGCAATTCCATTTCCTCCGCACGTTGATGGCGATGGCGGTCATGGCGGCGCTGGTTGCGCTGGGGTGGGGGAGTCTTCGACCGCGAAGGCCCTGGGCGGTCGCGGGGCGCAGCCTGTTCCAGGGAGGGGCGATGCTGATCTATTTCGGCTGCCTGTCCGTGTTGCCCATCGGTGTGGTCGTGGCGGGGCTCTTTACCTCGCCGCTGTTCGTGGTGCTGATCTCCATCCTGTTTCAGGGCAAGCGGGTCGGCCCCTGGCGCTGGGGCGCGGTGGGCATCGGCTTTGCCGGGGCGCTTCTGGTGATCCGGCCCGATCCCGCCGCGCTGGACTGGGTGTCCTTCGCGCCGATCGTCGCGGGCCTGCTCTATGCCATCGGGGCGGTCGCGACCCGCGCCTGGTGCGAAGGCGAAAGCACGCTGACCCTCACCGCCGGTTTCTTTGTGGCGCTTGGCATCTTCGGGCTGATCGGCATGGTTCTGGTCCCCGGCACGGGCGCGCCCGAGGGGCACGCGGGCTTTGTCCTGCGCGACGCCGGGCCGGTGGACGCGACCATGCTGTTCTGGATCTTCGTTCAGGCGGTCGGGTCGCTGATCGGGATCGGGCTGATCTTTCGCGGCTACCTGCTGGGCGAGGCAAGCCATGTGGCGGTCTTCGAATACGCGTTGCTGGTCTTTGCCAGTTTCTGGGCCTGGGTGTTGTGGGGACAGACCGTGCCGCCGTTGGGGCTGGCGGGCATGGCGTTGATCGCCTGCGCGGGCAGCATCATCGCCCTGCGGTCGGACGAACCGGTGTCGTCTGGCCGCACTCCCACCGGAGAGGGCGCATGATCATCAGCCGGGGGCGGTCCTACATCTTTGTCCATATTCCCAAGACCGGGGGCACCTCGCTTGCCCTCGCGCTGGAGGACCGGGCGATGAAGGATGACATGATGCTGGGCGATACGCCCAAGGCAGCGCGGCGACGTAAAAGGCTGAAGGATGCGCCATCTGCGGGCCGGTTGTGGAAGCACAGCACGCTTGCGGACATCGACGGGCTGGTGTCCCCGGCCGAGATTGCGGGCATGTTCACCTTTACCCTGGTCCGCAACCCCTGGGACCGTGTCCTGAGCTATTATCGCTGGCTGCGCGGGCAGACCTTTGATCATCCTGCCGTCACGCTGGCGCTGGCGCGCGATTTTGCGGGGTTCCTGTCGGATCGGACCACGCAGGACAGTCTGCGGCACTGGCCCGCGTCCCGCTACATGCGCGATGCCACGGGGGCAGAGCGGTGCAGCGCCTACATCCGGCTTGAGCATTTCGCCGCGGATGCAGCACCTTTGTGGGATCACCTGGGGTTTCGACTGGACCTGCCGCATGTCAACGCCTCGGCCTGCGCCGGCGTCGACCGGGGTGTCTATACCCCCGCGCTGCGCGACATCGTCGCGCGTTGCTGTGCCGACGACATCGGGCGATTCGGCTACTCGTTCTCCTGAAGGGGCATGTCTGCGTTAATCTTGTCGCTGCGATTTACCGCGTCTTGCGGAACAATCATTGCAGTCTGCACCAAACTGTTTCCAGCCTTAGGGGTAATGCCCCAATTGCGCCGTTTTTCCGTCCCGTACCGGACATGGGAATCACTCCAATTGGTCGCAGAAACTGTACCGGCGCCCTGCCACGGCGCTTCACCATGGGGATGGATGAGATGTTTGGATGGAAGACGAAAGAGCCGGGCCGACGCTCTGCGGAGATGACCGGGGCCTATGACGGCGGTCTCGCCATGATGACCCACGGGTTGATCGCCGGGACACGGGTCGCATCCAACCTGGGCTGGCGCCCGGTCGAGGCGCTGGCGGTGGGCGACTGTGTGCTGACCTTTGATCACGGGATGCAGCGGATTGCCGAATTGCGCCGCGTGACCCTGTTCCTTGACGCGCCGGATACCGATCCGGCCTGCTGGCCGGTGATCGTGCCCGCCGGTGCGCTGGACAACCGCAGCGCATTGACCCTGCTGCCGGACCAGGGGGTGATGGTGGAAAGTGATGCGGTGTCGGACATCTACGGTGATCCCTTTGCCGTCGCGCCTGCACAGGCGCTGGTCGGGTTGCGCGGCATCCACCGGGCACCCCCGCAGGAGCAGTTGGAACTAGTCATGATCGGCTTTGCCGACGAGCAGGTGATCTATGCCGAGGGCGGCGCGCTGATCCATTGTCCCACCGCCCGGCCCGCGCTGGACAACCTGCTGGACCCGGCCCGACCGGTCTACGACGTGCTGGGGATGCACGATGCCGCGTATCTGGCCGGATGCCTGAGCGCCGAGGACCGCATCCTGGCGACAGCCGGGCGGATGGAGGGGCTGGGCGCCTGCTGCTGACCCGGCGCTGCGGCCCATCTGGAGGGGGCCGCGCAGCCGGAACGAACGTCCCCATCTCGGGAAGCGCCGCGGGTGAGAGACGCGGCCCTTTCCGGGGCGGTCGACCTGTCCGGCGCGGCGTCGAATGCCGCAAGCCGATGCACATGAGCGGCAAGGCCCCTTTGCCGGAGTTAGAGCGCGACCAGGTGATTGTCCCACATCAGCGGGGCGCTGGCCCGCGCGCCGCCGGTGCCGCCCAGGCAGCGCAGGGCACCGGTGCCGGTGGTCACGGTAAAGCCGTCCGCCGCCGGGGCCACGCCACAGACGTCCTCCAGCAGCTCGGACCGCGCCAGCGTCATGGTCGCGGTGTCATAGAACTGGACCGTCCCGCCGCGGGGCGAGGTGACGGCGACTGTTGCGCCATCGGGCGCGCAGGCGACACTGCCGATGTAGCCCTGCATCCGGTCCACGGCGTCGGCAGGCGCGTCGAACAGGGCGATCTCCGCCCCCCTGCGGTGCAGACCCACAAGCGCCTCGACCGGTGTCTCGCTCTGCCACTGCATCCCGAGCGCGACCTCGCCGCCGGGACCGACCGCAAGGTGACGGATCGAATTCTTGTGCAGGGCAGAGGGCAGGGCGGCCTGTTCCACGATACGCTCCGCCTCGATATAGGTCAGGTTTGGCGCCATGGTGGGGATGTTCAGCTTGGCCCGCCCGCTGTCGGGGTGGGTGTCGATGCCGCCGTTGGCGACGATCAGCGTGTCGGACCCCGGAAGGCGCCTGATGTCATGCGGGCCGATGCCGCCGCTGGCGATCTCGCCCACACGGGCATACCCCGCTGCGACGTCCCAGATGCCGATGCGCCCGGTGCCCTTGGTGAAATCGTTCTCGGTGGTGTATAGCAGGTCGCCCGCCCGCGAATAGGCGCCGTGGCCGTAGAAATGCCGCCCCTCGGGGCAGGCCAGGGTGCTGAGCAACCGACCGCTCGCGCAGTCGATGACGAGCGCGAAGGTGCCGGGCCTGCGGGCAAAGGCCACCGCCTGCGGGCGGCTGGGGTGGGCCGCCGCCGCGTGGCCGCGCGCGGGCAAGGGGATCTCGAACCGCACCGACAGGTCCGCGCCGATCCCGCACAGCAGGTAGCTGCCGTCGGACCGCCCCCCGGCGGCAAGATAGGCGGGCGAACCGGCGTCGGCCCAGGTGGGGCGCGGCAGAACCCCTGCGGCGATCAGCCCGCCGAGAAAGCGGCGGCGTCCGGTGTTGGCGGGGCGCTGCATGTCAGTCACCGTCCATTGAGTTGAACCCGGCGGCCACGCCCAGCGTCGGGCCCAGGTCGGCACGAGCGAGGGCGCGGATGGCGGCGATGTCCTGCTGGATCACCTCAATTCTCAGCCGGCTCTGCGGCTCGGCCACACCGGCAAAAACCGGGTCATCCAGCGTCTCCAGCCGGTCGAGCGGCTTTACGAATGCGGAATCGAGCGCGGCGGTCACCTTGGGGTGGCCTGTGGCCAGCCGGTCGGCCAGATCGCGCAGGGACAGGAGGCTGAGACGCACGTTCCGCGCGGAGCGGCCAGAGCGCCAGGCCTCGGCGCGGGCGGGATAGGACCGCTCGAAGGTGCCCAGCGGGCGGCCCATCCGGGTTTCGGCGGTGAATTCCAGCCCGGTCGTCAACGCGGTAAAGAGCTGTTTCAGCACCTCCTGCTCAGAGCGATAGGGTGCGTCGGGGCCGGGGGTCAGCATCGCCTCGGCATAAGTGTCCCGCCAGTCCTCGCGGATCGCGCGGCTCGTTGCGGCGATGTCCGTGCTCACGGCACGCACCAGCGCGCAGAGATAGGCGGCATCCGCGCCCTCGGTCAGGCCGGTGTCATACAGCAGGTAGTCCAGCGCATAGAACCCCCGCGCGGCGATGGAAACCTGGGCAAAGCCCTCGGCGGTGTCGATCACCGGGTCGCGGTCGGCGATCAGCCCGGCCAGCGCGCCGGGCGTGGCGCCCCGGCTGTCGGGCCAAAAGGCCAGGGCAAAGCCCCGGTCGCCCACCTCGGTCGGGCCAAAGCGCAGGTGGCTGGCGCTGATCCAGGCGTCAAAGCTGTCGTGAAAGGCCGCGCGCAGTTCGGGCGAGGTGGTCTCGCAGTCCGTCTGCGCGACCCCGGCGAGCGTCCGGGCCGTGTCCGACAGGGCGTCGACACGCGGCAGGATGTGATTGTTGACCACATCGGCCGTCCTGGCCGGGGCGTTCTGCGCGGCCGCCGCGAGGGGCAGGAGCAGCGCGGCAAGAAGGATCGTCAGCTGTTTCATAGGCTCTCCAGAAAGGCAATGAGCGCATCGCGCTCGGCGGCGTGCAGATCAATGACCGCATCCCGCTGTCCCTGCGCCTCGCCGCCGTGCCACAGGATCGCTTCCAGCAGGGACCGGGCACGGCCATCGTGCAGGAAATAGGTATGGCCGCTGACGGCTTGCGTCAGACCGATACCCCAAAGCGGCGGCGTGCGCCACTCCGTTCCCGTCGCCCGCGCCTCGGGGCGGTTGTCGGCCAGCCCCGGCCCCATGTCATGCAGCAGCATGTCGGAATAGGGCCAGATCAGCTGAAAACTCTGCGCGGGCTGGTCGTTCAGCCGGTGAGTGACAAAGCTGGGCTGGTGGCAGGTGACACAGCCGGTGTCGTGGAACACCTGCTTGCCCCGCAGGACCTGTGGGTCATCGACATTGCGCCGCTCCGGCACGGCCAGGTTGCGGCTGTAGAAGGTGACAAGGTCCAGCCCTTCGGCGTCGATCTCGGTGCCGCGCGCATCGCCGTCGCCGTGGGTGGCGGCCTGGCAATCGGCCTGTAGGTCGGTGCATTCCCCCGCGCCTGCGGTGAAGAGCGGGTTGGAAATGCCGATGTCCCCGATAAAGGCCGAAGCGGATTGTTCCAACACCGATGGGTTGCCCGCCTTGTGGCCGAAGCGGCCCAGCATCGGTTTGTCCAATGCGGTGGACCAGACGATATTGGGCCGACCGGATATGCCGTCGCCATCCGCATCCTGCGGGTCCGACAGCGCCAGGATGTCGGCGGCGGGAATCGCCTCCAGCAGGCCCATGCCGATCATCTGCGGCGCGACGCGCGGGCTGAGCATCGCTTGCGGGTGAAGCGGGCCATAGCCCAGATCGGCGGCGCGATAGGTCGGATGCCTGAGCGACACCTCGGTGCCGTCGGCCAGCGCGATGGTGTTTTCGGTATAGGTGACGTCGAGCCGGTATTCGGCAGGCAGGCCCAGCACCGCGAAATCCTGCAGCTGGGTGCCATAGGTCGGGTCGGGACGGCTGGCGATGTAGCCCTCGATTTCTTCGATGGCATCGCTTTCGCCGCCGGGGATCGACACCCGCAGGAACATGGAGATCGCGTTGTCGTCGCCCGCTTCGGGCGGGTGGCCGCGCCCGTCCTTGATATGGCACCGCTGGCAGGACCGGGCGTTATAGAGCGGCCCCAGCCCGTCGGAGGCCAGGGTGGAGGCGGGGGCCGAGACCCAGAGCTTGCGGAACAGCCCGTTGCCGACCTTGAAGGTCAGCTCGTCCTCGAAGCTGATGTTGCCCGAAGGCTGTGAAAAGGCATCCGCGGTTTGCCGCGCCCGCACGGTCGCCGCCCCGCCCGAGAGGTGTTCGAACGGCGACGGCGCGGTGAAATCGGTGGGCGGGGCGGTGACGGCGGCGATCCGGGCGGCTTCCGCCGTTGTGCGGGGGATCACGTCGAGATGCGCGTCGTCCAGCGTGGGGGTGTCCTGCGCCAGAACCGCCGACCCCGTAAACAGGGCCAGCGGCAGCAGGGCGCAGGACAGGTGCCAGGTGGGTCTTGACGGGCGGGCGGTCCGATCCTGCAAGCGGGCTGGAAGCGGTTGGCTGACCGTCATGAAGGCACCCCTTGAGTCAGAAGGACACGACCGCCGCGAGGCCGACCGCCGTGGATTTTACCCCGCCCACATCGAAACGGGCGACGCCGAAGTTGATTTCCGTCCGGTCATTCAGGGCGCGGTCTACACCAAGCGCCAGCATGGAGTCACGCCCCGTCCCGGAGGTGTTGACCACGGTTCCGGTGCCCGAGAATGTCCACTGGTCCAACGCATAGGCCGCGCCGAGGGTGGTATAGGTGGCATCGGCTCCGGTGCCGCCCGCGCCGTTGAAATGGGCGACTTCGCCGATCATGTCCCAGCCGTTGCCAAAATCATGGGCGACGCCCGCGACCAGACCGTTTTCGTCCGACACGTCGCCGATGCCTGCCGACAGGTGCCGTGCGCCGACCCAGGCAGAGGTCGCGCCGAAGCTGTGGGTGTATTGCACCGCCGCATTGTTCAGCTTGCCGGTGTTGCCCACACCGCCCGCCGCCGCGGAATTGCGCCCGCGCCGGTTGCCGATGCTGTCGCTGAGAAAGGTGTCGTCAGGGTAGAACAGCGCCACCGACAGGGTGCCGTTGGTGCCGATCGGGGTATCGACAACGGCGCCGATCATTTCGGACAGTTCGTAATCCTCGGCCAGCGAGGTGCCGTAGTAGCCCGGCGCCGCGTCCCACGCCACGCCAAAGACCGGGCTGAGCTTGCCCAGTGACAGCGTGGTCTCGCCAAAGGCAAAGCTGAGACCCAGCGCATCGACGTAGAGCCCCAGATCTTCGAAAGCGCGGTCGTCGGTGGCGTCGGTGATGGATTCCAGCGTCAGCCCGCCGAACGCGGTGATACGGTCGGTGATCGCGGCCTCAAAGGCGGCTTCGATGCTGATGTAGGTATCGCTGAATTCCGCGGTGGGGTCATCGGAACTGACGGTGCTGTCCACGCCGACCTCGACGCTGCCTTCCCAAGTAAAGGCGGCGTCCTGTGCCGTTGCCGATTGCGCACCGAGTATCGCGAGGCTGCAAAGCCCCGCCAAGTTTAACTGTTTTTTCATTGTTGTTGTCCTAGGGAGGGGAGGAAGGCGCTGGCAACCTGCTGCCAGCGCACCGCATTATTGGAAAACGGCGTTTGGATTGTCGAGACTGTCCGAGCCTTCGAAGGCGAGTTGATCGAGGCCAAGCTCATTTACGAGGCGTTCGATGGTGCGGGTCTGGTCGATCAGGCCGTTGACGCCCCCCATGATCAGGGTTTCGCCCCCCGCGTTGCCACGTTCCAGCATCTGGTCATATGCAAAGCCCGCTTCGGCGGCGGTCTTGATTCTGCCCAGGGCCATCATCGTCGTCGCAAGCTTCTCTTGCATTTCGCGGTCCAGCTCGGGGTTGGTTTCGGCCACCAGGTCCGACAGGGACGGGCCAGAGACGGTGGTGCCGTCCACGCGGACATATTCGCCCAGATAGGTGTTCTGCACGCCCAGACCGTCGTAGTAATGGCTGTTGTGGGTGTTGTCGGAAAAGCAGTCGTGCTCTTCTTCGGGGTCGTTCAGCATCAGGCCCAGGCGCATCCGTTCACCGGCCTGTTCGCCGTAGGACAGCGACCCCATGCCGGTCAGCATCGCGACCAGCCCGGCGTTCTCGTCCTCCAGCAGGGTGCTGCGCGCGGCGCCGCCATCGGCCCATTGACCTGCCATCCATTCCAGGTCCGACACCAGCAGATCGGTGGCGGCCACCAGATAGTCGGCGCGCCGGTCGCAGTTGCCGTTGGTGCAGTCCGCCCCGGTGGCGTAGTCCGTCCAGGGGCGGTTGCCCGCGCCGGGGGCGTGGCCGTTCAGATCCTGACCCCAGAGCAGGAATTCGATCGCGTGGTAGCCCGTGGCGACGTTCGCTTCGATCCCGTCAGCCTCCTGCAGGGTGTCTTCCAGAAGGGTCGGCGTGATCTCGGTCGCGTCGACCTCGCTGCCGGACAGGGTGAAGGTCGGGTTCGCCACCACGTTCAGCGCCGCCAGCCCGTTCTCGTCGGACGGGCCGCCATAGCTGTCGTCGACGTAGTCGATCAGCCCCTCGTCCAGCGGCCAGGCGTTCACCTTGCCCTCCCAGTCGTCGACAATCGCGTTGCCGAACCGGTAGACTTCGGACTGCTGATAAGGCACGCGGGCCGCCAGCCAGGCCTGCCGCGCCCGTGTCAGCCCCTCTGCGCTGGGGGCCGCGACGAACTCGGCGACCGCGTCCTGCAGGCGTTTGGCGGTGGTCAGGCTGTCCGCGTATTTCGCCGATGCGATGTCGGCGTAGTTTTCGATCACCTCGGCCTTTTCCACGGCCAGCGCCGGGGCGGCGACGGCCAGAAAGGCGGCGGTGGAAAGCAGGATGGAGCGGGTCATGGGATGTCCTTTCGTCTAGGGGCCGCCGTGCCGCGGGCGGGGTGCTGGGCCGCACGGCCCTTGGCGAGTGGCGTGCCCGCGGTCGAGTCGGGGCTGGCTGGCCCCGTTATATCCGAGTGAATTAATAAGGAAATGGTTTCCGATGAAAAAAGTCGGAATATGCCTCCGCCACGCTGGGGCGTGAGGGTCCTGCCGGTGTCGCGCGGACAATTCTGCAGCCTGTGGTTGTCTTGTCTAGCCGCAGATACCGCTGACGGGTTCCCGCCTGCCCGGGTCGCGGCAACCTGTCGCCAGGAAAAATTGCCCGCGATGGTCCGGCGAACAGGGCATCTCAAAAAAAATCAACCTTTTTGCTGACGGCATGACGCGGAAAGCCTGTCCGCCAAATGACTGAAAAGTGATCATTTTTGATCCTGTCGATCAGTGCTTCGAAAATGTTCCCGCCTGTTTCGAAAAGAATGCGCGGAACATCGCCGACGCCGACTTGTTGCCCCACCAGAGAAAATGCCGGGGGCGGCGCTGTCCCGCCACCGGCTGCCTAACACTTGGAAATATCAAGGAGATCTACATGACCATCCGCACATCACGCACATTTTCGACAAGCAAGCTGTTGCTCGGCGCCTCTGCGCTGACCCTCGCGGCGGTGCTGCCCGCATCCGCTCAGCAGACCAACTCGACCCCTGTGCAGGGCGGCGAAGTCGTGGTTGAGCAGAAGGACGCCGAAGTCGATGTGACCGTGCCAGAACCCGACGTGAATGTGACACAGGGTCAGCCTGTCGTGACCGTGGAACAGCCGCAGCCGGAAATCACCGTCGAAGTGCCCGAACCCACCGTGCGCGTCCAGCAGCAGGCCCCGGTGATCACGGTCGAGCAGGCGCAGCCGCAGATTACCGTCGCCATCCCGGAACCGGTCGTCACCATCGCGGTGCCGAACCCCGAAGTCGACGTGAACACGGGCGAGCCGAAGGTGGACCTCAACCAGCCGGAACCGGTCGTTCGTTTCGTACGTCCAGAGCCGAAGATCACCGTTCAGGAGAGCGAACCGAACATCCAGGTCGAAAGCGCAGAGGCCCAGGTCGACGTGGCCGAGGCCGAAGAAGCCAAGGTCGACGTGAACCAGGCAGAGGCCCAGGTGAACGTCGAGCAGAGCGGCGACGCCAATGTCGTCATGGACGAAGCCGAAGATCCGCAGGTCAATGTCGAACGCGCCGAGGGGGCCGACATCAACGTGACGCAGGAAGAAGCGCAGATCGTGATGAAGGACTACAACGCGGACGAACAGGGCAACATGTCCGAAGACGACCGGGCGCGCTATGCGGACGAGACACAGAACCTGCCGATCTTTGACATGACCGTCAGCGAACTGGTGGGCCGCAGCGTGGCGACAGAGACCGGCGAAGATGTCGGCGAAGTCGATTTCATCGGTGTGCGCGGCGATACGATCGTGGCGATCATCGGTGTCGGCGGTTTCCTTGGCATGGGCGAGAACGAGGTTGCCGTGCCGGTGAACCAGATGCTGGTCCGCGAGACCGAGCTGATCGTGCCCGGCACCACCGAAGAGCGCCTTGAGAGCATGCCGGAATTCAACGAATCCGAAGTGCGCCTGCTTGATGCGGACATCCGTCTGGCAGAGGAAGTCGGTCTCGACTGATATGGCTTTCGGGCAAGCATGGAGGGGAGGCTTTCGGGCCTCCCCTTCTTCGTGCGCCAGATATGAAAGCGGGCTGTTCTTCTTATCCCGAGATGCCCGTTGTCGCGTGATGCGATCCACAGATGTGGAGAGCATTACGACCGATTTTCCCTTCACCTGTCTCAACCCGCAACTTTCCAGCTTGGCCCGTGAAGGAGCATTGTCCCGAGCCACAAACTCCATCGTCGACTCCGCTCCCAGCTTGGTGACGGCGGCAAGGTTGCAAAGCGCGTCCATGTATCTGCCCAGTCCGAGACCGCGCAACGCAGGCTCGACAGCTATCAGCCCGACCCATGCCGACTTGTAGAACGGGCTGTGAGGGTTGTGGGTCATGGCCGCGAAACCGGTCGCGACAATACGACCGTCGATATTCTGAAGGGCGATGAGCTGTGCTTGGAAGAGCCTCCCGAGCAGAGCATCCGCCGAAAACGGAGAAACACCCTGATCTGTCAGAAAGGCCTGCACGTCGCGGACCTTCTGGGGGGTCAACTCATCATCGGGAACAGGCAGAAGACCCTCCGGAAGTGCGGCTTCGACGATGCTCCCACATACGTCGCGGATCGCCCGGGCGTCTGCCATGAACAGGTCCCAGTAATGCAGATTTGGCTCGAACGCGCCGAGTTCCTTTTTCGCGGTTTCGACTGTTGCCGGGTCGGCACCGCGCAGCGTTACAAGGCCTTCGTCAGACATGACGTTGCGCAAGTAACTCCAGCCCAGGGCCGTCGGGTCGTCGCTCGAAAACGTGCGTGCATGGACCACCGCTCCCGGCATGTCGATGAGCTCTGGCACCTGCTCATCCCTTGCCTTTTGAAGTGCCTGGATTTTCGGGTCGCCGTAATAGGGAGAGAGGGCATTGGACCTCGCAAGTGCATTCTATGTCAGTTTGTCTACCAGAATCGCGTTGAGTGTCGATCCTGTCCGACGCAGGGCGGCCAGTTCCTGAAACTCCTTCGATTTCCAGAAATCCCTCGCGGAGCTGCGGTCTGGAAACTCGATGATGAAAGCAGCGTCTGGCAGCACGTTCTCACCTTCCATCGCCTCCGGATTGCCGCCTCGCACCAGAAACCGTCCGCTGTGTCGCTCTACCACTGCAGGGATTTTCGAGAAGTAGTCGTCCATCCAGTCGCGACTATGGATCTGCATTTGGCCAATTACGAATGCCGCCATTGATGCTCCATTTCCCGACAAGAAGGTATGATGAGGCCCAGCGTGCCATTGCAGGCCGCAGCATGTCAAACTGCGCGTGACCTGATGGCCCTTCCGAAACTGTTGAATGGCCTGCCAGTGACCGCCGGAGCAACATCGGTCGAAGTGGGGTCCAAGCGGTCATTGTGCTGCGAACCGCGGCGGGTTTTCCCGGGCATCATGAGCTGGAAAAGGGGGCCGACTGGCCAGCCCCTTGCGTTTCGGGGTGGCGGACAAAACGGACGTTGCCCAGCCGTGCCAGCGCCGGACCGGGGGACGGCGCATCCGACATTGGAGCTGATGCACTTTATCGCAGCCAAGTACATCTTCGCTCGAAGCTATGCACCAAGCTCAGCCAAAGCGCCGGCCCATGGGGCCGGTCCGGCGCTGGCACGGCGGCCGCCATGGGCGGCCTCGATTCCGTGCCGGAGGATGTGAAACTAGGTCCGCAATTGGCTTGGAGCGGCCATCGCGCGGCGCGCCCTTATCCCCATCTGCCCCACGAAATGCAAAAGGGGGCCGTCTGGCCCCCCCCTTATTGACGCGCGGTGCGGTGGTCGGGCTCAGGCGGCTGCCTGTGCCTCGGGGCCGAAACGGCCGTAGAAGGTCTGGTTCTTCTCGGCCATCTCGCGCAGCAGGTCGGGGCACTTGAAGCGGGGGCCGAACTTGGCCTCCAGCTGGTCACAGCGTTCCGCCGCATAGGGGGTGCCGATCATGTCCAGCCAGGAGAACGGGCCACCGGACCACGGGGCAAAGCCCCAGCCCAGGATTGCGCCCACGTCGCCTTCGCGGATGTCCATCAGCACACCTTCCTCCAGCGCGCGCACGGCTTCCAGAACCTGAACGAACATCAGCCGGTCCTGAATTTCCTGCAACTCGGGCTGTTCGTCGGCCAGCGGATACTTGTCGTGGATGCCCTTCCAGTAGCCCAGGCGCTTGCCCTTTTCATCGTAGTCGAAATACCCGGCCTTGGCCTTGCGGCCCAGACGGCCAAGCTCTTCCATCCAGACGATCAGGTCGTCGGCCTCGGAAGCGGGGTATTCGTTGCCCATCGCCGCCTTGGTGGCGCGCATGATCTTGGTGGCCAGATCGACGGAGGTTTCGTCGCCCAGCTGCACCGGCCCCACGGGGAAGCCCAGCAGTTGCGCGGCGTTGTCGATCAGCACCGGTGCCACGCCTTCGGTGATCATGCGGTTCGCCTCGCCGCCGTAGGGGATGATGCAGCGGTTGGCGTAGAAGAACCGCGCGTCGTTGACCACGATCGGGGTTTTGCGGATCTGGCGCACGTAGTCGAGCGATTTGGCCACCGCGCGGTCGCCGGTCTTTTCGCCCTTGATGATTTCCACCAGCGCCATGCGTTCCACGGGGCTGAAGAAGTGGATGCCGATGAACTGATCCGGGCGGCTCGATGCCTTGGCAAGGCCGGTGATCGGCAGGGTCGATGTGTTGGAGGCAAAGATGCAGTCCTCGGGGATCACCGCCTCGACCTTCTGGGTCATCTCGGCCTTGACCTTGGGGTCCTCGAACACCGCTTCGATGATCAGGTCGCAGCCTTTCAGCGCGTCCAGATCCGGGGTGGCGGTGATCAGGCCAAGGGCGGCTTCCTTCTTCTCGGGGGTGGATTTCTTCTTGGCAAGGCCCTTGTCGAAATAGGCTTCGGCATAGCCCTTGCCCTTGTCGGCCGCTGCTTGGTCACGGTCGATCAGCACCACCTCGATCCCCGCCTGGGCCGAGACCAGCGCGATGCCCGCGCCCATCATGCCCGCGCCCAGCACGCCCAGTTTCTTCACCCGCTGATCCGCGATCCCTTCGGGACGCACGGCACCTTTTTCCAGTGCTTCCTTGTTCAGGAACAGCGACCGGATCATGGCCGAGGAAGAGGGGTTCATCAGAACGTGGGTGAACCAGCGCGCCTCGATCTTCAGCGCGGTGTCAAAGTCGACCAGCGCCCCTTCATAGACCGCCGACAGCAGCGCTTTGGCGGCGGGGTAGACCCCCTTGGTGTTGGAATTGACCATGGCGGAGGCACCCACGAAGGTCATGAAGCCCGCCGGATGGTAGGGCGCGCCGCCGGGCATCTTGTAGCCCTTGGCGTCCCAGGGTTTGACCAGATCGGCATCCTTGGCATTCAGCACCCAGTCCTTCGCGGCGGCGACCGGGTCATCGGCGACTTCGTCGATCAGGCCCGCCTTCACGGCAGCCTCGGGCGCGACCATCTTGCCCTCCAGCAGGAAGGGGGAGGCGGCCATCGCGCCCAGCTTGCGCGACACGCGCGTGGTGCCGCCCGCGCCGGGAAAGATGCCGACCATGATTTCCGGCAGGCCGATCCGCGCCTTGGGATTGTTGGCGGCAAAGATCCGGTGCGTGGCCAGCGGCAGTTCCAGACCGATGCCCGCAGCCGTGCCGGGCAGGGCGGCGGCGATGGGTTTGCCGCCGGTCAGCTTCTTGGGGTCCATGCCCGCGCGTTCGATCTTGCGCAGCAGGGCATGCATTTTCATCGTGCCCTCGAACAGGCCCTTGGCCGGGTCGTCGCCCGCGTCCGCCTTCATCTTGGCCAGCAGGTTCAGGTCCATGCCGCCGGCGAATGAGCCGTCCTTGCCGGAGGTGATCACGATGCCCTTGACCGCATCGTCGGCCAGGGCGTCGTCGATCAGGCCGTCAAGTTCGGTCAGCCCGTCGATGGACATGACGTTCATGGACTTGCCGGGCACGTCCCAGGTGATGATGGCAACGCCGTCGGCGTCTGTCTTCATGGTGAAATCGGTCATTCGATGTGTCCTTTAATCTGTGGTGTGCATGCCTGACACGGCGTTCATCCGGTCCATCCAGTCGGCATGTCCAATGGTGTGCGCCGTGCTGACCGCCCGCCAGACCCCTTCCGACCGCCGCAGGGTGATGCAGGACCGGTAGGGCGCGACGAAAAGCTGGTCGTCGCGGAAAAGTTCGGTTTCGTAGATGCCCGTCGCCAGGTCGGCCCCCAGCATCGTGGCGGAGTTGGCCCGGTGGTGCAGGTCGCTGAAGCCCATTTGATGCAGACCGATGCGGAACAGGTGGAAGTGTTCGCGCATGTCGCGGCGGTGCACGAAGGTACGGGTGTCCCGGGCGGTGATCACCTGGTAGGGCAGGTCGATCATGGACAGGTAGCCTTCGGCATCATCCGCGCGGATGATGTCGATGACCTTGTCCAGAAATGCCTGCAGGTTCAGCATCATACGCGCTCGATGATGGTGCCCGCGCCCATGCCGGAGGCGATGCAGAGCGTGGCCAGCCCGACTTCCTTGTCGGACCGCTCCAGCTCGTCCAGCAGGGTGCCGATGATCATGGCGCCGGTGGCCCCCAGCGGGTGGCCCATGGCGATGGCGCCGCCGTTCACGTTGACCCTGTCGTGATCCACGTCAAAGGCCTGCATGAAGCGCAGCACGACCGAGGCGAAAGCCTCGTTCACCTCGAAAAGGTCGATGTCGCCGATGCTCATGCCGTTGTCCTTGAGGATCTTCTCTGTCACCGGGACGGGGCCGGTCAGCATGATGGTGGGGTCGGTGCCGATCTTGGCGGTGGCGCGGATGCGGGCGCGCGGCTTCAGCCCGTGCTTTTCGCCGAATTCCTTGGTGCCGATCAGCACAGCGGCAGCGCCGTCCACGATCCCGCTGGAATTGCCCGCGTGGTGGATATGGTTGATCTTTTCCAGGTGCGGGTACTTCATCATCGCGATCTTGTCGAAGCCGGGCATGACCTCGCCCATGGCCTGGAACGCCGGGTTCAGGCTGCCGAGGCTCTGCATGTCGGTTTCGGGGCGCATGTATTCGTCGCGGTCCAGGATGGTCAGACCGTTCTGGTCGCGGACGGTGATGACGGATTTGTCGAAACGCCCGTCTTTCCAGGCTGCCGCCGCGCGCTGCTGGCTGGCCATGGCCAGCTGGTCGGCGTCATCGCGGGAGAACCCGTATTCGGTGGCGATGATGTCGGCAGAGATGCCCTGGGGGACGAAGTACTGCTCCATCGCGATGGAGGGATCGACGGCGATGGCGGCGCCATCGCTGCCCATCGCCACGCGGCCCATCATTTCGACCCCGCCGGCGATATAGGCTTCGCCCGCGCCGCCGCGGACCTGGTTGGCGGCCAGGTTCACCGCCTCCATCCCGCTGGCGCAGAACCGGTTGATGGCAAGGCCGGGGATCCGTTCGTCCAGATCAGAGGCCAGCACGGCGGACCGTGCGAGGCAGCCGCCCTGTTCCATCACCTGGGTCACGTTGCCCCAGATCACGTCCTCGACCGCGTGACCTTGCAGATTGTTGCGCTCCTTGACCGCGTTCAGGGTCTGGGCGGAAAGCCGCAGCGCGGTCACTTCGTGCAGCGCGCCGTCCTTGCGGCCCTTGCCGCGGGGGGTGCGCAGCGCGTCGTAGATGTAAGCGTCTGTCATGGTGATCTCTTCCTTTCTCAGGCGCGGTCAGCGGGGCTGCCGGGCATCAGGTCATAGGGGGCTTTCCAGCCCGGTTGTTCGGACAGGCGTGTCAGCCAGGCGTCGATGTTGGGCCAGTCGGCACGGTCGAAGCCGAAAGGTTCGGGATAGTAGAGATAGCCGCAGCAGGTCAGGTCCGCGTTGGTGATCGCGTCGCCCACGATCCAGTCCCGGCCCGCGAGATGCGCGTCGAGCACCGCGTAAGTGGCCTTCAGCCGCCCGAGGTTGAAGTCGATAACCTCCTGCGGGCGTTTCTCCCTGGGCAGAAAGTTCATCAGGAACCGTGTCATCCCGGCTTGCGAGCTCAGCTTGTGGTTGTCCCAGAGCACCCAGCGCAGGATCTCGCGCCGCTCGGCCGCGTCGCGGCCGCCGAACTTGCCGGATTTTTCGGAGACATAATCCTGGATCACGCCCGACTGGGTCAGGCGGACATCGCCGTCGATCATCACCGGCGCCTCGCCCATGATGTTGAGGTCGTTGCGGAATTCCGGTGTGCGGCCCTGACCGCCGAAGAAGTCCACCTTGACCGGTTCCCAGTCGAGGCCGGACAGTTCCAGCGCCAGCGCCGCCTTGTAGCTGTGGCCGGATTCGCCGAAGCAGTGGAGTTTGATGGTCATCTGCTGTCTCTCCTATGTCTGGGTCGGACCGGGGGTTTCACACCCCCGGACCCCCGTGGTATATTTACGGAACAATGAAAACCTGCCCGCGCGTCACAGTGACCGCGCGATCAGTTCCTTCATGATCTCGTTGGTGCCGCCGTAGATGCGCTGGATCCGGGCGTCGGTCCACATCTCGGCGATGGCGTATTCCTGCATGAAACCATAGCCGCCGTGCAGTTGCAGGCACTCGTCCAGCACCTCGCCCTGGGTGTCGGTCAGCCAGTATTTCGCCATTGCGGCCCGGTCCACGGTCAGCGCGCCGCGCAGGTGTTCCGCGATGCAGGTGTCCAGAAAGGCCCGGCCCACCGCGGCCTTGGTCTTGCATTCCGCCAGTTTGAACCGGGTGTTCTGGAACTGGGTCAGCGGGCCGCCGAAGGCTTCGCGTTCCTTGCAGTACCTGATCGTCAGATCGACGGCGCCCTCCATCGACCCCACGGCCTCGCAACCGATGATCAGCCGTTCCTGCGGGAGCTGCTGCATCATCTGGTAAAAGCCCTTGCCCTCTTCCTGGCCCAGGATGTTCTCGGGCGGGATTTCGACATTGTCGAAGAAGAGTTCCGAGGTATCGGAGGCATGTTTGCCGATCTTTTCCAGGTTGCGACCGCGCTGGAATCCATCGGCCCCCTCGGTTTCAAGCACGACGAGCGACACGCCCCTGGACCCCTCGGTGGGGTCCGTCTTGGCCGCGACGATGATCAGATTGGCATGCTGTCCGTTGGTGATGAAGGTCTTTTGCCCCGACAACCGGTAGGCGTTGCCGTCGCGGATGGCCTTTGTCTTGATCCGCTGCACGTCGGACCCGGCGGAGGGTTCTGTCATCGCCAGCGCGCCCACCATCTCGCCCGATACCATTTTGGGCAGCCAGCGTTTCTTTTGCTCTTCGGTGCCGTAGGCCAGGATGTAATGCGCGACGATGCCGGAATGGATGCCGTTGCCCCAGCTGGCCAGGTTGGCGCGCGCGCCCTCGATCAGGATCGCCGCCTCATGGCCGAAATCGCCCCCCGCGCCGCCGTATTCCTCGGGGATGGAGGGGCAGAGCAGGCCCAGTTCGCCCGCCTGGGCCCAGGTCTCGCGGTCCATCTCGCCCTGTTTGCGCCATTTCTCGAATTTCGGCGCCCATTCGGTGCGGATGAAGTCCGACGCCATGTCGGCGACCTGGCGGTGTTCGTCCGTCATCCAGCCCGATGGTGCCGTGCTCATATCGTTCATGAAACCTCCCCAGGTGTGTTGATGCCGCTCAGCGTTTGCGGTCGTCGAGTTCGGCGTTGAAGAGCCGCAGCCGTGCGATCAGGTTTTCCTCGTTGATCACGCTTCCAAAGTTCTCGAACAGGAAAGACAGCGCCTCGCCCTCGTCAAGCCCCGCCTCGCTGCTGAATTTCTTCAGGCGGCGGTAGCCGTCTTCGGTCATGGCAACGGGAAACCGGCGGGTGAGGCGAAAGCGTTTTGGCATTGTCTCTCCGGGTGGTGGGTCGGGCGGGGGCTGTCCCCGCCCCCCTCGCAATCTTAGAAGTTGGCCGCGTCCAGCGCCATCACCGTATCCGCCCCCGACTGGATTCGGGTGAGATGCAGCGCCGTCGCTGGCAACTGACGTGCCATATAGTAACGCCCGGTGGCCAGCTTTGTCTCATAGAACGCCGCGTCGCCGGTGCCGTCCTTCAGCGCCTTTGTCGCCGCGAGGCCCATGCGTGCCCACATCAGGCCCAGGCAGACATGCCCGAACATATGCATGAAGTCATTCGAGCCCGCCAGCGCGTGATTGGGGTTCTTCGGGCCGTTCTGCATGAAGTACATGCCGGCCTGTTGCAGGTCCTTGCTGGCGGCCTTGAGCGGGTCGAGGAAGGCGGCATCATATTCGGCATCCTGACCGGCGTTCTCCTTGATGAAACCTTTCACCATGTCGAAGAAGGCCATCACATGTTTGCCGCCGTCCTGCGCCAGCTTGCGGCCCACGAGGTCGAGCGCCTGAACGCCGTTGGCCCCTTCGTAGATCATCGCGATCCGGGCATCGCGGGTGAACTGCGACATGCCCCATTCCTCGATATAGCCGTGCCCGCCATAGATCTGCTGGGCCTTCACGGTCATGTCGTATCCCTGATCGGTCAGGAAGCCCTTGATCACCGGGGTCAGCAGCGACACGAGGCCGTCCGCGTCCTTGTCGCCCGCGCGGTGGGCGGCGTCAATCATCGAAGCGCCCCAGAGGATGAAGGCGCGCGCGCCTTCGGCAAAGCTTTTCTGGTCCATCAGGCTGCGGCGGATGTCGGGATGCACGATCAGCGGATCGGCGGGTTTGTCGGGGTATTCCGCGCCCGTTACTGCACGGCCCTGCAGGCGGTCCTTGGCGTATTCCAGCGCGTTCTGATAGGCGACCTCGGCCTGGGCCAGACCCTGCATGCCGACGCCCAGCCGGGCCTCGTTCATCATGGTGAACATGGCGCGCATGCCCTTGTGTTCCTCGCCCAGCAGGTAGCCGGTCGCCCCGTCATAGTTCATGACGCAGGTGGAATTGCCGTGGATGCCCATCTTCTCCTCGATGGAGCCGACCGCGACGCCGTTGCGCTCTCCCAGGGAGCCGTCTTCGTTCACCATGAATTTCGGCACGATGAACAGCGATACGCCCTTGATCCCCTCCGGGCCGCCTTCGATCTTGGCCAGCACCAGGTGGATGATGTTGTCGGCCATGTCGTGCTCACCCGAGGAGATAAAGATCTTCTGCCCGGTGATCCTGTAGCTGCCGTCGTCCTGCGGTGCCGCCTTGGTGCGCATCAGGCCCAGATCGGTCCCGCAATGCGGTTCCGTCAGGTTCATGGTGCCGGTCCAGTCGCAGGCGACCATCTTGGGCAGGTAGGTGTCTTTCTGCTGGTCCGTGCCGTGCGCCAGGATAGCGGAGGCCGCGCCGTGGGTCAGGCCCTGATACATCGTGAAGGCCTGGTTCGCAGCCGAGAACATCTCGCCCACGGCGGTGCCCATCACGTAAGGCATGTTCTGCCCGCCGTATTGTTCCGGCATGTCCAGACCGGGCCAGCCGCCTTCCTTGACCTGTTCAAAAGCTTCCTTGAAGCCTTTGGGCGTGTAGACGACGCCGTTTTCCAGCCGGCAGCCTTCCTTGTCGCCCACCACGTTCAGCGGGGCCAGAACGCCGGAGGTCAGCTTGCCTGCTTCCTCCAGGATGGCCGAGGTGAAATCCGCTTCCAGTTCGTCGTAGCCGGGGGTGCCGCTGCCGGTCACGTTCAACACGTCGTGCAGAACGAATTGCAGGTCTTTAACGGGAGGGGTGTAGCTTGGCATGGGTCTTTTCCTGATACGCGTGTCGATATTTCAGAGGGCTTATTCGGCGGCCTTGCGGGATTGGGCCATGGAGGCGATCATCTTTTCCCCCCATTTCAACTGGTCCTTGAGGTCGTCTATGGCCTCGTTCAGTTCGTCCCGCTGGGCTTCCATGTCGGCCAGGCGGGCGCGCGCGATGTCATAGGTGCGCGCGATCTGGGTCTGCTGCTGGTCGCCCATATGGTAAAGGTCCAGCAACTGGCGGATTTCCTCCAGCGAGAAGCCAAACCGCTTGCCGCGCAGGATAAGTTTCAGACGTGCGCGGTCGCGCTTGGTGAAAAGCCGTTTTTGCCCCTGACGGATCGGAAACAGCAGTTCCTTCGCCTCGTAGAAGCGCAGGGTGCGCGGTGTCACATCGAAGGTGTCGCACATCTGGCGTATGGTCATTGTATCGGTTGTCATCTCATCAGCTTTCATCAGAATTTCGTCTGTGTTGACGGCAATCTGGGAATACGAAAACGCTCTTACAACATGAGTTGACGTTTACGTAACTCCTACGTCACGTCACTTTGGGCCGCTCTCGGCCATTCTCCGCTCAAGCTGCTGCAATGACTCGCCGAATTCCAGGCGCCCTTGGCGTAATGCAGTTTGACCCCATTTTGCATTCCACATATTGCCCAAAATCATGTAGGATTAGGCATTGAGCCCGGTGATTTATGTCACATGAAACAATAAAGGGACTCGTCGGAGACTGCGCAGACGCGGCTGATGCAACGCGCCTGTGGTCGGTGGTGGTTACTTTTTTCTATAGCCGCCACATAGATATGGTCAGCTACCACCTCGAAGATACCGGCGAATTGCCGGGCGGATGTCTGGGCTTTGTCGAGGACGGTTTCCCCGAGGAATGGGTCTGTGAATACATCAATTCGAACCTGCGCGTGTCCGATCCGATTCCCGGCCTGGCCGAAAAGCTGTCCCGCCCCTTTCTGTGGTCCGAGATAGAGGCGCTCGGCGATCTGAGCGAAACCGAGACCGATTTCATGCAGCGGCGCAAGAAATCCCGGATCGGAGAGGGGCTGGCGTTGCCCACGTTCGGTCCAAAGGGGCGCAATGCGTACTTTGGACTGGGCTTTGGCACACCGCGGTACCATCCAGACAAGAAGCAGATCTTTGAGCTGCAATGCGCGGCCCAGATCGCACATCTGCGGTTTTGCGAACTGATCGAACCGGTGCGCAAACGCGTCGAGCTTTCGCCGCGCGAACTGGAGATCCTGCGGTGGATGGCGCGGGGCAAGAGCAACAGCGTCATCGCCGAGATACTGGGTATCTCACGTCATACGGTTGACACCATGGGGCGCAGACTATTTGAAAAACTAGATGTGAATGATCGTACAACAGCGGCCATAAAGGGGTTGGGATCCGGTCTTCTCCGGATCAAGGACATGGACGTTGTGTAGCGTACTTGCGGGACATGACCCTCAGTTTCAGGAGGGCTATCCGACCCGTCTATCCGATGCTGCAGGTGCAGCAATCTGCGAAAGGTTGCCAAATGAAGAATTCACCAAGCGAACTTGCCCAGGCTGACGCGCGCGCCAAATTGGTCGAGGCCGCGAAGCTGGTTGAAGACGCGGCCTATGATCTGGCGACGTCGCATTCCAGCAGATTGGTGTCCGAACTGATCGTGATCGCCGCGGATCTCGACCGGATTTCAAGTGGAATTGTCCGTAACGAGGTCAATCAGGACGCTTCCGCGAAGGGTTAAGGTCGGCCAGCAGGACCCTTTCCGTGGCAGGCGGCCTGCCAATCAGACCACAGGGAGGCATAGCCGACGTCGTCAGGCCCGGCGCTTTTCCAGTTCGTCCACTGTCTCATCGTGCAGCCGCTGCAATTCGGCCATCGCCTCGTCCAGCTGTGCGCGCTGGTCCGCCAGTTCCTTCAGCTGACGTTCCGATGCCACGACCCAGGCCTGCATCTGCGCCTCGGTGCCTTCCTTTTCGTAGATCAGCAGCCACTGGCGAATACCTTCGAGGGAAAAGCCGAACTTGCGTCCCCGCAAGATCAGTTTCATCCGGGCACATTCGCGCGGGCTGTAGAACCGGGACCGGCCTTCGCGGTCGGGGTCGAGCAGTTCGATATATTCGTAATACCGCAAGGTCCGCGGCGTCACGTCGAAACGCTCGCACATTTGCTTGAAAGTCAGTCTGTCGTCGGCCATCTTCGCTCTCCCCGGGCGCAAGCTAGGATGATGCCGGGCCAAGCGCAACAGGTGCTCTTGTCCTTTGCGCGCCGGACACCGATAACAGGGCTGATACGCAGGGGACACCGATGGCCGACAAGCTGAAACATGCCAACCAGTTCATCCGCGCCTTGCCGCATTCGCGTGCGCTGGGAATGGAGTTGCAGAGCCTGGGAAACGGGGTTGCCGTCATCGCCATGCCCTATGCGGAAAAGCTGATCGGCGATCCGGACACGGGGGTCGTGCACGGCGGGGCGGTTTCGGCCCTGATGGACACGGCCTGCGGTGCGGCGGTGATGAGCCACCCCAGCAATCCGGGGTCCACCGCCACCATCGACCTGCGAATCGAGTACCTGCGCGGCGCCGTGCCGGGACAGACGATCACGACCGAGGCGACCTGCTATCACATGACCCGTCATGTCGCCTTTGTGCGCGCGACGGCCACGGACGACAACAGCGAGACCCCTGTGGCGATGGCGACCGGAACCTTTTCGGTGGAGGGCCGCAGATGAACAAGCGTCCCCGGCCCGAACCCGTTCAGGTGGTCAAGCAGCGCCGCGATTCCGTGCTGCGCGCGTTGATCGACGGGGTGCCCTACGTGCAGTTCATGGGCATCGGATTCGAACGGCGCGGGGACGAGCTGACCGGGACCATGCCCTTCAAGGAAGAGCTGATCGGCAATCCCCTGTTGCCTGCGCTGCACGGCGGCGCCACGGCGGCATTTCTGGAGGTGACGGCGATCATCACGCTGAGTTGGGCGTTCATCTGGGAAGATATGGAAAGCGGCGCCCTGGATGTCAGCGACGTCGACAATGTGACGCTGCCCCGCCTGCCCAAGACCATCGACTTTACCGTCGACTACCTGCGCTCCGGCCTGCCGCGCGACGCCTATGCCCGCGCCACGATCAACCGGTCCGGCCGACGCTATGCCAGCGTCCATGTGGAGGGTTGGCAGGACCATCGGGACCGGATGTTCGCGCAGGCCACAGGACATTTCGTCATGCCGCAGCGCAGGGATTGACGTGACCGATCCGATCCGGGACAGCGAGGTTCGCGCGATCGAGGCAGGCGCGCTGGCCCCGCGCGACGTGATCACTCACCGCCGGGTCCTGAACATCGCGCTGCCCATCGTGATCTCCAACGCCACCGTTCCGATCCTGGGCGCGGTGGACACCGGCGTCGTCGGTCAGATCGGCCTTGCCGCCCCGGTCGGCGCCGTGGGGTTGGGTGCGATCATCCTGTCGGCGATCTACTGGGTCTTCGGGTTCCTGCGCATGGGCACCACGGGGTTGACGGCGCAGGCCGCCGGCCACGGGGACGAGGCCGAGGTTGCGGCATTGCTGACCCGCGGTCTGACCATCGCAATGATCGCAGGGCTGCTGGTGGTCGGGCTGCAACTGCCGCTGTTCCTCGCAGCCTTCGAGGTCGCGCCCGGCACACCCGAGGTCGAGGCCCTCGCGCGGTCCTACATGGCGATCCGGATCTGGTCCGCCCCGGCGGCCATCGCCGTCTACGCCATCACCGGATGGCTGATCGCGCTGGAGCGTACCCGTGCGGTTCTGGCGCTGCAATTCGCGATGAACGGGATCAACATCGTGCTGGACCTGTGGTTCGTGCTGGGGCTGGACTGGGGCGTGCAGGGCGTCGCCATCGCGACCTTCATCGCGGAATGCACAGGTGCGGCGCTGGGCCTGTGGTTCTGCCGTGCCGCTTTCGCCGGGCCTGCGTGGCGCGACTGGGCCCGTGTCTTTGACCGGGCGAGATGGGTCCGCATGGCGCGGCTCAACTCCGACATCCTGATCCGGTCGCTGCTGCTGGAAGCGATGTTCGTCTCCTTCATGTTCGTCGGGGCGGGCCGGGGCGACGTGACGCTGGCGGCCAATCAGGTGCTGCTGCATTTCCTGATGATCACGTCCTACGGACTGGACGGCTTCGCCTTCTCGGCCGAGGCGCTGGTGGGTCGGGCGACAGGCGCGCGTCAGCGCGAGGTGCTGCGCCGCGGAGCCCTGCTGAGCACCGGCTGGGCCTTTGCGACCTCGGCGCTGGTCACGGTGGTCTTTGCGCTGACCGGGCCGCAGATCGTCGACCTGATGGTCAAGGCGCCCGAGGTGCAGCAGGCCGCGCGGATCTATCTGCCTTACGTGGTCGTCCTGCCGCTGATCGCCTGCGCCGCTTTCATGCTCGACGGGATCTTCATCGGGGCCACGCGGTCACGGGATATGCGCAACATGATGGCGGTCAGCTTTCTGGTCTACGTGGCGGCGGTGCTGCTCCTGCTGCCGCTCTATGGCAACCACGGCCTCTGGGCGGCGCTGATGATCGCCTTCGCGGCCCGCGCGGTAACGCTGGGCCTGCGCTATCCGGCGCTGGAACGGGCCGCCAGCTAGACCGCTGTGCCGGCGCGTCCTGCCTCCGGTCCCAGCAGATCGCCCACCTTTTCCGGCGGACGGCCGATCACCGCGCGGTCGCCCGCAACGACGATGGGCCGCTCGATCAGGATCGGATGCGTCGCCATCGCCGTCAGCAGGTCGGGTTCCGGGCTGTCCGATGTCAGGCCCAGCTCCCGGAACGTCTTTTCCCCGCTGCGCAGCATGCCACGCAGCGAGGCAAGCCCGAGCATGTCGCGCACCGCCTCGATCTCGGCGGCGCTCGGCGCATCTTCCAGGTACCGCCGCACCGTGACGTCGGCGCCGGCCTGCTCCAGCAGCGTCAGCGCCTGCCGCGATTTGGAACAGCGCGGGTTGTGCCAGATGGTGATCACAACCAGTCCTCCCTGCGGCTGCCGACGGCCTCTGCGACAGTGCCGAAGCCGTCCCGCTCCAGCAGCGCATCAAGGCCCCGCGCGATTTCCGTCATCAGGCCCAGCCCGTGAAAGACAAGGGCGGTGTAAAGCTGCACGGCAGAGGCCCCCGCGCAGATCTTGGCATAGGCCTGTTCCGCCGATCCGACCCCGCCGACGCCGATCAGCGGGATATCCGTCAGCGTTGACAGCCGGGCCAGAACGCGGGTGGAACGGTCGAACAGGGGCTGGCCCGACAGGCCCCCGGCCTGACCGGAATGGGCCGACCGCAGGCCGGTGCGGTCCAGCGTGGTGTTGGTGGCGATGATCGCGGCGACCCCGGCAGACTGGGCCACTTCGGCCACGTCGGCGATCTCGGCCTCGGTCAGGTCGGGCGCGATCTTCAGGAACACGGGCGTCGCGCCGCGCACCTGCATCACCCCGGCCAGCAGCCCCGCCAGCGCCGCCTTGCCCTGCAGGTCGCGCAGCTTTTCCGTGTTGGGCGAGGAGACATTGACCGTGGCAAAATCCACGTGGTCCCGCGCCGCCACCATGACCCCGGTGAAATCGGCGGACCGGTCGATGCTGGCCTTGTTCGCACCCAGGTTCAGCCCCACCGGAACGGCGCTGCGCCGCCGCGCAAGCCGGTCGCAGATCAGCCGCGCGCCATCGTTGTTGAACCCGAAGCGGTTGATCGCCGCGGCATCCTCCTTCAGGCGGAACAGACGGGGGCGGGGGTTGCCGGGCTGCGGCAGCGGGGTTGCCGCCCCCACCTCGATGAACCCGAACCCGGCCTGCGACAGGGGCCAGGTGGCGCGGGCGTTCTTGTCGAACCCCGCCGCCAGTCCCACCGGGTTGGGCAGGTCGATCCCGGCAAGCGTGGTCTTCAGACGCGGCGATGTCACGGGGCCGGGTCGGGCGGTCATGCCGCTGCGCAAGGCCCGCATCGCCAGCCGGTGGGCCCTCTCGGGGTCGAGCCGGTGCAGCGCGGCCAGCCCCAGCCGCTCCATCACAGGCCTCACCCGAAGCTGCCCTGGGTTGGCCGTGGCGTCGTGCGGATCAGCCGCGAGGTGCGCACCGCCGCCTGCCGATGGATCACCGCGCGCTGATATTCGGGGTCGGACACCATGGCGAGAAAGGCATGTGCACTGGGGTAGGCGGCGATGAACATCGCGTCCCAGGTCTCCTCCTGCGGACCGATCAGGGTCACGTCGAACCGACCGCTCCACAGCAGGCTGCCGCCCACACGCGCCAGCACCGGGGCGGAGTGCTTGCCATAAAGGGCATAGGCCTCGGCCCCGGTCAGCCCGTCGCGGGCCAGCGGGTGGTCGCCGGGGTAATTGGCCTTGTCGTTGTATGCCACGAGGTTCAGCATGTTCAGCTCCGCATCGCGGTCCAGCGCCTTGAAGGCGTCGAACTGCGCGCGGTCGGGGTCGATGTATCCGGTCATCGGCTGGCCTCCTCCAGACCCGCGGGAAACTGATGCGCGCCGTCCACGATGGGCAACGGCTGGGCCCAGACAACGTCTGCCATCGTCAGGCTGCGGTAGAGATGCGGAAACAGCGCCCCCCCGCGCGACGGCTCCCATTTCAGGTCCGCGCCCGCCGCCTCGGCGTCCACCGCCACCAGCATCAGCCCCTCGATGTCGGCAAAATATTTCTCCGCCGTCTCGGGGGCCTGTTCGGCGGTCGAAAAATGCACGTACCCGTCCGCCACGTCGATCGGCGCGCCTGGGGTGCTGCCGTTCCGGCGCAGCGCGGCCCATTGGTCGGCGAGAAAAATCTTGTAGATCAACATGGCGCAGTGATGCCCCGGCAGAGGCCGGTGGTCAAGCGTCCGCGCCTGCCAGGGGCGCAGGTTCGCGGGCGGGGCACGCCCCCCCCCGCTTCTTTATGCCAAAAATACTCCAACACGCGGTTTCAGCCCGCGCATCCGCCGCATGACGCGGCACCGCTGCCGCCGGGACCGGCTGACCCGGCGGCAGCGGGCGTACAAGCCTTTGACAGGCGGCGGGCCGCACGCCACCATGCGGGCATGCATTCCAACTGGGGAAAGACCATGACACGATTCTTGATGAGCGCCGCGGCGCTGGCCCTGACGGCCGGTGCGGCCGCAGCCGACTACCAGCTGACCATCCTGCACACCAACGACTTCCACGCACGGTTCGAACCGATCAGCAAATACGACGGCCCCTGCGCGGCGGAGGACAACACCGCGGGCGAATGTTTCGGCGGCTCCGCACGCCTGATGACCGCGATCACCGAGGCACGGGCGCGGTCGAACAACTCGATCCTCGTGGACGGTGGCGACCAGTTTCAGGGCACGCTGTTCTATTCCTATTACAAGGGCGCGCTGGCCGCCGAAATGATGAACAAGATGGGATACGACGCGATGACCGTGGGCAACCACGAATTCGACGACGGTCCCGAGGTGCTCAAGGGCTTCATCGACACCCTCGAATTCCCGATCCTGATGTCCAACGCCGATGTTTCCGCCGAGCCGCTGCTGGCGGACAACCTTCCGAAATCAGTCGTGATCGAACGCGGCGGCGAAAAGCTGGGCCTGATCGGCCTGACGCCGCAGGATACCGATGAACTGGCCAGCCCCGGCGAAAACATCACCTTCTCCGATCCCGTGGCCGCCGTGCAGGGCGAGGTGGACAAGCTGACCGCGGAAGGCGTGAACAAGATCATCGTCCTGTCGCACTCCGGATACGGGGTGGACCAGCGCGTCGCAGCCGAAACCACCGGGGTCGACGTGATCGTGGGCGGGCACACCAACACCCTGCTCAGCAACACCAACGACCGCGCCGAAGGGCCATACCCGACCATGGTGGGCGACGTGGCCATCGTGCAGGCCTATGCCTATGGCAAGTTTTTGGGCGAGCTGAATGTGACCTTCGACGACGCGGGCAACCTGATCGAGGCAACGGGCGAACCGCTGATCATGGACGCCGCTGTGACCGAGGAAGAAGGCACCGTCGCGCGCATCGCCGAGGCGGCCAAACCGCTGGAAGAGATCCGCAACAAGGTCGTGGCCGAGACCACCGATCCGATCGAGGGCAACCGCGACGTCTGCCGCGCGCAGGAATGTTCCATGGGCAATCTCGTCTCCGACGCCATGCTGGCGCGGGTCAGCGACCAGGGCATTGACGTGGCGATCTCGAACTCGGGCGGTCTGCGCGCCTCCATCGACGCGGGCGAGGTCACGATGGGCGAGGTGCTGACGGTACTGCCGTTCCAGAACACGCTGTCCACCTTCCAGGTCACTGGCGAGACACTGAAGGCCGCGCTCGAAAACGGGGTGAGCCAGATCGAAGAGGGCGCGGGCCGCTTCCCGCAGGTGGCGGGCATGACCTTTGCATTCGACGCCAGCGCCGAGCCGGGCAGCCGGATCAGCGATGTGACCGTGGGCGGCGAACCGCTGGACCCGGCCAAGACCTATGGCGTTGTGTCGAATAACTACGTGCGCAACGGCGGGGACGGCTACGAGATGTTCAAGACGGCGATGAACCCCTATGACTTCGGCCCGGACCTGGCGGACGTCACGGCGGAATACCTGGCCGAAAACGGACCGTACACGCCCTATACCGACGGGCGCATCACCGCAAAGTAAGGCGCGCGTCCTGCGCACCGGAAGGCGCGGCCGGGCCCGGTCGCGCCTTTTTTCCTGCCGGTCAGATATCTTCGGATGATCCCGCCCCCCGCAAAAGGTCGCGCGGACAGGCGATCCGACCGGCAGTTGCCGCGACACCCCGACTGCTTGCCGCCCAAGGATGACCAGCGGCGCGTCGGGCAGGGGGCTTTGCAGGGCGCGGGCCGGCGCTGTAGGCTCAGATCGGACCAGAGCCGGAAAGGACAGCCCGATGTGTGGACGCATGGCCGTGACCCTGCCGCATGACGCGATGGCACAGATATTTGCCGCGGCCCCCGCGAATGCGCTGCCGCGGGTGCCGAACTACAATGTCTGCCCCACCAACGACGTGCATATCGTGACCGGCGGGGACGATCAGGGCCAGCGTCGGCTTGGCGCGATGCGTTGGGGGTTTGTCCCGCACTGGTACAAGAAACCCGGCGACGGCCCGCTGCTGATCAACGCGCGTGCCGAAACCATTGCCGAAAAGCCCGCCTTTCGCAGCGCCGCCCAGGAACGGCGGGGGATCATCGTGGCCACGGGGTTTTACGAATGGACCAAGGACGAGGACGGCGGGCGTGACCCCTGGTACATCACCCGGCGCGACGGCGCGCCGCTGGCATTTGCCGCGGTCTGGCAGGACTGGCAGCACCCCGACACCGGGGACCGGCTGCGCAGCTGTGCCGTCGTCACCTGCGCCGCGAACAGGCCGATGCAGGTCATTCACCACCGCATGCCCGTGGTGCTTGAGCCGAAGGACTGGCCGCTCTGGCTGGGGGAGGCGGGCAAGGGCGCGGCGACCCTGATGGTGCCCGCAGCCGAGGATGCGCTGACCTGGCACCGGGTTTCCCGCACGGTGAATTCCAACCGCGCCGAGGGGGCGGAGCTGATCGCGCCTGTCTGAGCGCAGGCCGACAGGCCCCGTGGCAATCACGAGGCCCTGTTTCGACGTTGGATGGATCAGTCGTTCAGCGGTGCAGGATCGTAGGAAATCTCGCCTTCCACCAGTGCTTCGCCCTCGGCGCCGTTGCCGAAGGTCAGCGGGGTCGAATGGGTCAGGTTGAGCCGATAGGTCCCATCCACCTCGATCGGGCCGGAGGTCCACGAGCCCTCGGGGCCGGACAGATGCTGAACCTGGCCGCTCAGATTGGTGAAGATCAGGTTGTCACCTGGCCGGGCATAGGTCGTGGAAGGGAAAAACGACCCCTCCATGATCAGCACGGACTGGTTATCGGCCTGCGCGGCACCGGCCCAGAATGCGGTTGCAACAGCAGCGGCGACAGCGCCCTTGCAGAAATAATCAAGCATCGACATGCTCCTTGTAACGGCCCCACCCGGTTACGGACAGCTCTTGTTAATCTCTGAATATGGCAAAAATTTGTCCGTCCGCCCCGTTTTACCCCTATTGGTCCTCGGCCTGATTGGCCTGCGCCGCCAGCCAGTCGATGAAGGACCCGAGCGCGGCACCGGTCTCGCGGTCCCTGGGCCAGACCAGATAGTAGCTGCCGATGCTCTGGGTGGTCTGATCCGACGCCAGCGCCAGCTGGCCGTCGCGAAGATAGGGATCGGCGAAGAAGGTCGGCAGCAGCGCCACGCCCAGCCCGTGGATCGCGGCCTGCGCCATGGTCGAGAACTGATCGAACACCATCCCGGCCGGGGGGTCGGCCTGAACCCCGAGCGCGGCAAGCCACCGCGCCCAGCCCTTTGGCCGCGTCTCCAGATGCAGCAGCGGATGGGTCAGCATCTCGGCGGCATCGCGCACCGGGGCGTCTATCAGCGCCGGGGCACAGACCGGCACCACGGTCTCGGGCATCAGCGGCAGGTAGTTGACGCCCGGCCAGTCCTCGTGTCCGAAGTGGATCGCTGCGTCAAAGGGGCTGTCCTGGATCGCGAAAGGCTTCAGCCGGGTGGACAGGTTCACCGTGACCTCCGGGTGGCTGCGGGCAAAGTCGCGCAGCCGGGGCGCCAGCCAGTGCATCCCGAAAGCGGGCAGGATCGCCAGGTTCAGGGCACCGCCGCGCGGGTTGGTCCGGGCCGCGACGCTGGCCTGCGCCAGGCGGTTCAGAATGTCGCGGACATGACCGACATAGGACCGGCCCGCCTCTGTCAGGACCAGTTGACGGCCCTTGCGTGTCAGAAGCTCCACGCCAAGCTGATCCTCCAGCGTCTTGAGCTGCCGGCTGACCGCCGACTGGGTCAGAGACAGCTCTTCGGCGGCGCGGGTGGCGGCGCCAAGCCGTGCCACCGCTTCGAAGGCGAGCAGGGCGGAGATCGAGGGCAGGAAACGTCTGGGCGCGATCATCTATGACTTTTTCTCATATAAGCAGTACAAAGCAGCGATAGTCATCGGGCCCGGATTTTGCAATACTGCGCGCAACCGCAACCCCTATGGAGGAATTGCCATGAATGCCGAAGCCCCGATCCTGCGCGCCAAGGATGCCCCCGACCTGGGCACCTTTGACTGGGCCGACCCGTTCCGCCTGGACAGCCAGCTGACCGAAGATGAGCGGATGATCCGCGATTCCGCGCATGCCTATGCGCAGGAAAAACTGCAGCCCCGCGTCATCGACGCCTTTGCCAACGAGGAAACCGACCCCGAGATCTTCCGCGAGATGGGCGAGATGGGCCTGCTGGGCATCACCATTCCCGAGGAATACGGCGGGCTGGGCAGCGGCTATGTCTCTTACGGGCTGGTCGCGCGCGAAGTGGAGCGCGTCGATTCCGGCTACCGGTCGATGATGTCGGTGCAATCCAGCCTGGTGATGTATCCGATCTATGCCTACGGCTCGGAAGCGCAGCGCAAGAAGTACCTGCCCAAGCTCTGTACCGGCGAATGGATCGGCTGTTTCGGCCTGACCGAACCCGATGCCGGTTCGGACCCCGCCGGGATGAAGACCCGCGCGGTCAAGACTGAAAACGGCTACAAGCTGACCGGCTCCAAGATGTGGATCTCCAACGCGCCGATCGCCGACGTCTTTGTCGTCTGGGCGAAATCCGACGAGCATGACGGCAAGATCCGCGGCTTTGTGCTTGAGAAGGGCATGAAGGGCTTGAGCGCGCCCAAGGTCGGCAACAAGCTGAGCCTGCGCGCCTCGATCACCGGTGAGATCGTCATGGACGGTGTCGAGGTGGGCGAGGATGCGTTGCTGCCGCATGTGCAGGGTCTCAAGGGGCCGTTCGGCTGCCTGAACCGCGCCCGGTACGGCATTTCCTGGGGGGCCATGGGGGCGGCAGAGTTCTGCTGGCACGCGGCACGCCAATACGGGCTGGACCGCAAGCAGTTCGGCAAGCCCCTGGCGCAGACACAGCTGTTCCAGAAGAAACTGGCCGACATGATGACCGAAATCTCGCTGGGCCTGCAGGGGTCGTTGCAGGTGGGTCGCCTGATGGATCAGGCCAACGCCGCGCCGGAGATGGTCTCTATCGTCAAGCGCAACAACTGCGGCAAGGCGCTGGACGTGGCGCGGCATGCCCGCGACATGCACGGCGGCAACGGCATTTCAGGTGAATTCCAGGTGATCCGCCACATGATGAACCTTGAAACCGTGAACACCTACGAGGGTACGCATGACGTGCACGCCCTGATCCTGGGCCGCGCCCAGACCGGCCTGCAGGCGTTCTTCTGATGCGGGATTGAGGGGACTTACCTCCCCCCCCCCGAACACTGCTTCGACCCATCTTGCCTGAATCGATAACAGGTCGTGCCAAATGGCATGCGGCAGCGCCCCCGGCATGGGGGCGCTGTTTTCGTCATGGGAAGGGGCGCTGGGCCGAAAATGACCCCTGATCTGGCCGTCGTGGGGACAACAAGCGGTATCTCTGGGGCTTTTTTGCACCATATTTGGGCGGCAAAACAAATTGTGACCGTTTTATTGCGGTCGTGTTTTGCTTTTGAAAACCATCGTGGGTTAGTCTTAACGCGCAACGCGCAACAGGAGTTCCCATGTTTCGAAATTTTTTTGCGGCCTGCCTTCTTTCCCTTTTCGCCCAGCCGGTGCTATCGGCGGAAGTCCTGCCGGAGTGCAGCCGCGCCGGACCCGGTCTGACCTTCTGCGCCGGTGCGGACTTCATGCGCATCGACAAAGGGCAGAACAAGGGCATCAGCTACTGGCTGCATCCCAAGGGCTTCATCTCCAAGGTTCTGGCCGAAAAGGGTGCGGCGCTCAGCGTCACGCAACAGGCCATCGAGACGCGGATCATCGAGATGATAGATGCCCGCGCCGGCGCCGTCGGTCAGGACTTCGAATTCGTCGATCTCGACAGCCGGTCGATCAACGGCGCGCCCTTCGGAACGCTGACCTACCGGCTGGCCGGGCCGAATAGATCGACAACCGTGTTGCACAGCTATGCGGCGCTCAACGGTGTGCTGGTGCAGGTGCTCAGCCAGATGTCGCCGCGCAGCACGGCAGAGGATGCCGCCGCCCTGCGCCATGCGCATTTCGCCGCCGTGGGCGCGCTGAAGCCCATCGGTCCAGAAGCCGAACTCTGACGGTCAGTCGCGGGGGGCGGGTGCGCCGCCCTCGAAGGCGTTGCCATTGACGTAGTCGCAGGGATCTTCCTGCATCTGCAGATGCAGCCCGGTGCCGGTGTAGGGGTGCGCGCGGGCCAGGTCCTCGTCCACCTCGATCCCCAGGCCGGGCGCCTCCGGCGCGGGGATAAACCCGTCCTCCACCCGGATACTTCCCTTGATCAGCCGGACGTGGAACGGCGTCTCGATGGTCTCGGCCATCAGCAGGTTCGGGATCGACACGGCAAACTGGATGTTGGCCGCCCATTCCACCGGCCCGGCGTAAAGGTGCGGCGCCATCTGCGCGTTGTAGACCTCCGCCATCGCAGCGATTTTACTGGTCTCCCAGATGCCGCCCGAACGGCCCAGTGCCGGCTGCAGGATCGCCGCCGCCCCGGCCCGCAGGACGGGCGCGAATTCGGCCTTTGTCGTCAGCCGCTCGCCCGTGGCGACGGGAATGCCGACAGCACCCGCAACCTGCGCCATCTGTGCCACGTTGTCCGGTGGCACCGGTTCCTCGTACCACAGCGGGGAATAGGGGGCGATCGCCTGACCCAGCCGGATCGCGCCTGCCGTGGTGAACTGGCCATGGGTGCCAAAAAGCAGGTCGGCCTTGTCGCCCACCGCGTCGCGGATTGCAGCGCAGAACGCGACGGACCGGTTGATGTCGCTCATCGCGGGCATATGGCCCCCGCGCAGAGTATAGGGTCCGGCGGGATCGAACTTTACCGCCGTATAGCCGCGCGCGACACAATCGGCGGCGGCTTCCCCCGCCATCTCGGCCGAGGTCCAGAAATCGGGCAGGTCGTGCTGGGGCAGGGGATAAAGATAAGTATAGGCGCGCACGCGGTCGTTCATCCGCCCGCCGATCAGCGCATGCACCGGGCGGTCGCGGTCCTTGCCCAGGATGTCCCAGCAGGCGATCTCCAGCCCCGAAAAGGCCCCCATCACCGTCAGATCGGGCCGCTGGGTGAAGCCGCTGGAATAGACCCGCCGGAACATCAGTTCGATGTTCTCGGGGTTTTCCCCGGCCATGTGCCGCTCGAACACGTCCGCGATGACCGCGCGCATCGCATCCGGCCCGACAGAGGCGGCATAGCATTCGCCCCAGCCGATGATGCCGGTATCCGTCGTCACCTTCACCAGGATCCAGTACCGCCCGCCCCAGCCGGGCGCCGGGGGCGCGGTCACGATGACGTCCAGATCTGCCAGCTTCATGCCTTCAATCCTTCTTTATGCCCCAAATACCTCCGGGGGGTCCGGGGGGCTGGCCCCCCGGCGCTCACCGGTCGAGCAGGATCACGTTGCGCCGTGCCGCGCCGGTCTTGGTGTCGGCAATGGCCTCGTTGATCTGGTCCAGCGACCAGCGCCCCGAGATCAGTTCGTCCAGCTTCAGTCTTCCCTGCAGGTAGAGGTCCACCATCCAGGGAATATCCCGCTGAATCACCACATCGCCCATCTTGGAGCCGACCATGCCCTGACCCATGAAGGCCATCGTGACCGGCTCATAGGACGAAAGGTCGCCGGAATGGGGCATGCCCACCATGATCACCTTGCCGCCCCAAGCAAGATAGCGGGGCGCCGCATCATAGGCCGGAACCGCCCCCACCGTGACGATCACCGCATCGGCGCCCCGGCCCATCGCCTTCTGCGCCGCGCGCCAAGGCTTCGGGGCGCTGGCCAGCACCCCGTCGGTGGCGCCGAATTCCTTGGCCACCGCCAGTTTCTCTTCGCTCATGTCCACCGCGACGATGCGGCGGGCCCCGGCGATGCGCGCGCCCTGGATGGCGTTCAGCCCCACGCCGCCCGCGCCGATCACCACCACGTCCTGCCCCGCCCGCAGGCCCGCCGCGTTGACCACGGCACCGACGCCGGTGATCACGCCGCAGGCGATCAGCGCGGCGGCTTCTTTCGGAATGTCCTCGCTGACCTTCACGACCTGCGCCTGTTCCACCACGACCTTCTCGGCAAAGGCACCCGAGGCCATGCCCTGATGCAGGGTGCCGCCATCCGCGGTCTTCAGCGGCCCCTTGTCGCCGTCATAGGGTGTTTCGCAGACGGTGGGGCTGCCACTGGCGCAGTTCGGGCAGGTGCCACAGGCCCGGATCAGCGTCACCACGACGCTGTCACCGGCCGCCAGCCCCTTCACGCCCGGCCCCACGGCCGAGATCCGGCCCGCCGCCTCGTGGCCGTAGACCGCCGGAAGCGTGCCGCCCCAGCCGCCTTCGGCAAATGAAATGTCCGAATGGCAGATCGCAACGGCATCCAGCGTCACCTCGACCTCGGTGCCCTCTGGCGCGCGCAGCTGAACCTCCTCGATCACCAGAGGGGCACCGAATTCATGGGCGACGGCGGCTTTGATCATTTGCACGGGCGTATCCTTTCCGGGGTGGCGTTTGCATGACAACCTGAACCGGCGCCCCCTGCGGTGCAACCTGTGAAATGCGGGGGGCTGCCGCTTTACGCTGCGTCGGTTCGCACAGCGGGACGCAGGAACAGCGCCAGCGCCCCGATCGTCAGGCACATTGCCACCAGAAACGGTGCGCCGGGCAGGTAGACCGCGCTGCCGCGATGGGTGAAGGCGGCGAAGGTCCAGGTCATCGCCAGCGGTGACAGAATCATCGCCAGCGCCGCGGCGGAGGTCAGCGCACCCTGCAACTCGCCCTGGGCATCTGCCGCGACCCTCTGCGACATGATCCCCTGCAAGGCGGGCGGGATCACGCCGGCCAGCGCGGCCAGCGGCGTCAGCACAAGTGCGAGCGGGCCGGAGGCGATGACACCTAGCACCCCATAGGCGGCGACGGCAAAGAGATGTCCCGCCACGACCGTGCCGCGTTCGCCCCACCAAAGCAGCGCCAGCCGGATCGCGCCGCCCTGCACCAGCGCCATGACCCCGCCGAACAGGCCCAGCGACAGGCCGATCAGCGCGGGCGTCCAGCCGAAACGCTCCTGCCCGAAATAGGACCAGACCGACGGGTAGACGGCAAAGGCCATGTGATACAGGAAATAGACCAGCAGCAGCCGGCGCACCCCCGGCAGGCGGGCGAGGTTGCGCACCACGCCCAGCGGGTTGGCCCGGCGCCAGTCCAGGGCGCGCCGGTGTTCGGGCCGGACTGTTTCGCGCAGCACCACCCAGCCCAGCACCACATTGCCACCCGCCAGCCCGGCGGCCGCCCAGAACGGCGCGCGGGTGCCGTATTCGGCCAGCACGCCGCCGACCAGCGGCCCCAGAACAAACCCCGCCCCGAAGCTGGCCCCGATCAGGCCGAAGTTGCGCGTGCGCGCGCCGGGGGCTGAGATATCGGCCATATAGGCTGTCGCGGTGGCTTGGGTGGCAGCGGTGATGCCACCAATCACACGGCCCGCCAGCAGCAGCCAGATGCTGCCCGCCAGCGCCATCACGACATAATCGGCTGCCATCACCGCCAGCGAAACCAGCAGGACAGGCCGACGGCCAAAGCGGTCGGACAGGCTGCCAAGCGCAGGGCCGCAGAGAAACTGCATCACCGCATAGCTGGTGGCCAGAACACCGCCCCAAAGCGCCGCTTCGGCCAGCGTGCCGCCGTGCACGTCGCGGATCAGATCCGGTATCACCGGGACCATCAGACCGATGCCCATCGCGTCGATCATCACCGTCAGCATGATGAACAGCGCGGCGGGGCTCATCCCGTCAGAGCGCCCGCGCCCGTGCGGCAAAGCTCTGGGCCTCGCGCGGGGCCTCTCCGGTGCCTGCGCCGGGGGCAAAGACCCCGCGGTCGAGTTGCGGATAATCGGCCAGCGCCAGAGTCTCCAGCGGCGTGCGTTTGTCCAACGCATCAAGGCAGAGCGCCTTTGTCACCTTCTGCGCCTCGGGACGGGGCATGATTTCGGCCAGGGCAAAGCTCAGGGCTTCGGCGTGGATCAGGCCCAGCCCGCTGTCCAGGTTGGCCTGCATCTGCACCGGCCGCGGCACCACGCCGGCGGTCAGCGCCCTGGCGTGCTGCAGCGCCGCCGCCAGCGACAGCGACAGCTGCGGCAGCACCATCCACTCCGCGAACCAGGCGGACCCGTCGCGCTGGTGCTGGTGCGCGGCGGCCGCCTGCAGACCGGCGCGCAGCCCGGTGAACTGATGCCCCAGCGCCACCAGCGCCGAGGGCGCGACCGGGTTCTGCTTCTGCGGCATGGTCGAGGACGACCCGCCCGACCCGAGCGCCACCTCCTGCGTATCGCTTCCCGCCAGCGCGATCAGCGTCTGGCCCATATGCGCCAGCGCCGCCATCACCTGGCCCTGCCAGTCGGCGATGCGCAGGATCGGCGTGCGGTCCGTGTGCCAGGAGCGTTGCGGATCCTCAAGCCCCAGCGCCCCGGCCAGCGCGGCGCGGGTGGCAGCGGGATCGTCGCCCAAGGCCGAGCCGGTGCCCGAAGCCCCCGAAAGCGACACCCAGAGCGCGGATTTGCGCAGGGCCTCCAGCCCCGCCAATGCATCCAGCAGCGGTGTGCCGAACTGCGCCAGCACCGCCCCCCAGGTGGTGGGCGTGGCGTATTGACCGTAGGTCCGCGCAGGCATCGGCAGATGCGCGTGTTCGGCGGCCTGTTCGCCCAGCGTGGCGATGATCGCCTTCAGATCCGTTTCGGCAAGGGCCAGTACCTGCCGCAACCGCAGCATCAGCCCCGTATCCACGATGTCCTGGCTGGTGGCGCCCCAGTGGACGTATTGCGCATGTTCCGGGGCCTGCATCTCGGCGCGAAAGGCGCTGACCAGCGCCGGGACCGGCACGCCGTTCTGGCCGGTCTCCGCCGCCAGAGCGCCGGGATCAACCGCAATTTCCAGCGCGGCACGGTGGATCGCGGCGGCGGAAAGTTCGGGGATGATCCCCTGCGCGCCCTGCACCTTGGCCAGCGCCCCCTCGACCAGCAGCATCGCCCGCACCGCCGCGCTGTCGGTGAACAGGCGTCCGGCCTCTCCCGGATCGAACAGCCGCCCGTAGAGCGCGGAATCAAACACCGACCCGGCCATCAGCAGCGCCCCCCGAGGGGCAACACCCGATCAGACATGGCCCACCCCCCTGAGAAAGTCGCCCAGCACCCTGGCGTATTCCTCGGGTTGTTCGACGCAGGGCAGGTGCCCCGCCTTGCGGATCAGCTGAAACTTCGATGCCGGGATCAGATCGACCGTTTCGCGCACAAGGTCCGGCGGCGTGGACCCGTCATCCGACCCGGCGATGCCCAGCACGGGCAGGCGCAGGGCGGCAGTGGGCGTGTAGAAGTCCGTGCCGGAGATCGCGGCGGAACACCCGGCATAGCCCGCGTCCTCGCCCCGCACCAGCATGTTGCGCCAGAGTTCAAGTTCCGGTCTGGCGCGGAAATCGGCCGAGAACCAGCGTTCCATCACCGCGTCGGCGAGGCTCTCGATGCCGCCCTTCTCGACGGCGGCGATGCGTTCGGCCCACATCTCGGGGTTGCCGATCTTGGCGGCGGTGTTGCTGAGCACCATCGCGCGGATCATGTCCAGACGCTTGGTCGCCAGCCCCTGCGCGATCATGCCGCCGATGGACAGGCCGACAAAGACGCATTGCCGCACCTCGAGAAAATCCAGCAACCGTTCGATGTCCGTGATCAGCGCGCCCATGGAATAGGGTGCGGGCGGGCAGGAAGACAGGCCATGCCCCCGCTTGTCGTAGCGGATGATCCGCAGCCCTTCGGGCAGCAGTGGCAGGATCGGATCCCACAGGCGCATGTCGGTCCCCAGCGAATTGGCAAAGACCACCGGCGCGCCGTCACGGGGGCCATCCACGCGGTAATGCAGGCGCACGTCGCCGGTATCGAAAATCTTCATCTGGGGTCTCCGTTCAGGTCTATGGTGGCCATGATCTGGCCGTGGTCCGAGGCCAGTTTGTTATAGGGCGCTTCGGGGTGGCTGCCATCGGTCAGGTGGTCGTTCAGCACGCTGAAATAGGTCATTTCGCCGATATGCCCCTTCCAGTCCGGCAGGAAATGCCGCGACAGCATGATCTGGTCAATACTCTCGTAATTGCCGCCGAAGGCCGCCGTGTAGACCATGTCGCGCAGGGATTTGCGGACAAAGAGCTTTTCCGCCGGATGCAGGCGCAGCGCCTCGATATCCTCGGTGATCTGCGCGTGCTCTGCTTCGGTATAGCGGTCGCCCCGGTGCTGCGCGTCGTGCCGCAACATCCATGAATAGTTCCTGAACGGGACTTCGCCGGTGATGATTTCGGTGCTGACCGCATGTTCGCCGTCGTTGAAATCGCCCAGCACGATCACCGGATGGCCTGCCCGCAGCTCCTGAATGATCGCGGCCCGCAGCACCCAGGCCTCGGCCATGCGACGCATCGCGGCCCGCGCGGCACCCAGCGCGCGGCCGACCGGATCGTAATGTGTCAGGTCGGCCTCGGGCGCGAATTCGGCCCCCTCCGGCCGGATGAATTCGCCCAGTTTCGATTTCAGATGGCAGTTGAAGACGGTGATGACGTGACCGCCCACCGGGACACGCACCTTGAGGATCGGGCGGCTGAGTTTATGGATGGTGAAATGGCCGCCCTCGTCCCCGCCAAAGGTCTGAAACGGGATCTGCATGGGCCGGTCCAGGACCTGAATGACCTGCGGCTCTTCGGCAAACCCCGGACGGGACAACACCGCGACGCCGGGACGACGCTGGCCCGGGGGCCCGTCATGCACATTGGGGGCAAAGGCCAGCGCGGCATTGCCGTAATCGCGGTAGGCCAGCCGGTCGAAGATCGCTCGGTGACGATACCGCTTGTCCTCGCCGGGCAGGGTGGCGGCGTTGCTGTCCATGCCGTAGCGGTCGGCGCGGGCGATGGTGGCACGCAGGGCGTCTTCTTCGAAGATCTCCTGAAAGCCGATCACATCCGCGTTCAGCGTCGCGATCTGGTCGGCCAGCCAGTCCTCTTTCCAGGCGTATTCCTCGGGAGTGTAAGACTGGAATTTGTAATATTCCTTGTCCGGCCCGATCAGGTTCTTGACGTTGAAGCTGGCGACGGTGAAGGCGGTCACAGGCTGTCCAGCCCCCGGGCAAACATCGCCGGGTCCACATTGCCGCCCGAAATGGTGAGGATCACGTCCTCCCCTTCGATCTGGTCCGCGCGGCAGAGCGCGGCGGCCAGCGCCACGGCGCCGCCCGGTTCGGCCACCAGTTTGAGCCGGTTGAAGGCCTGGCCCATGGCCGCCAGCGCCTCGTCCTCGGTCACGACAAGGCCGGGGCCGCACAGCCGTTTCATGATGGGAAAGGTGATGTTGCCCGGTTGCGGGGTGATGATGGCATCGCAGATGTTGCCGGAGGTGCGGCTGTTCCGCTCGATCGCGCCCGATTGCAGAGAGCGGGCCACATCGTCGAACCCTTCAGGTTCCGCCGTGCGCACGCGCAGACCCGGTGCGTCGGCCTCCAGCGCCAGGGCGATGCCGCTGGTCAGCCCGCCGCCGCCGCAACAGACGATGACATCGGCGGTCTTGATCCCCTGTTCCGCCGCCTGCTGCGCGATCTCCAGCCCGCAGGTGCCCTGGCCCGCGATCACCTCCGGCTCATCGAAGGGTTTCACCAGCGTCAGACCGCGTTCAAGGCTGAGCCTTTCGCCGATCTCGTCGCGGTTCTCGGTCGCGCGGTCATAGGTGATGACCTCGGCCCCCAGGGCAGCGGTGTTCGCCAGCTTCAGCGCGGGGCTGTCGGCAGGCATGATGATAACCGCAGGCACGCCGTGCATTCGGGCGGCCAAGGCCACGCCCTGCGCGTGATTGCCCGAGGAAAAGGCGATGACACCGCGCTGGCGGACCTCGGCGTCCATCGCCGCCAGGGCGTTGAAGGCACCGCGAAACTTGAAGCTGCCGGTGTGTTGCAGGCACTCCGGTTTCACCCAGACCCGGCGTCCGGCCAATTCATCGAGAAAGGGAGAGGACAGCAGCGGCGTGCGCCGCGCATGGCCCTCAAGGCGCTGGGCAGCGGCGCGGATCATCTCGATGTTCATTTCATTCTTCCTATCCATTCCTTCAGGGCGGCCACCGCCTCCGGCTCATCCAGAAAGGGGACATGGCCCCGCCCGGGCACCACGGCGGTGATCATGTCGGGGCGGCGTTTTTGCATCTCTGCCAGGGTTTGCGCGCTCAGCAGGTTTGACGCGGCACCTCGGATGCAGGCCAGCGGCAGACCCTCCAGCGCGTCGAAGAACGGCCAGAGATCCGGCGCGTCCTGCGCCATCGCCGCCTCCACCGATTTGCGCAGGGCGGGGTCGTAGGTGATCTTGAGGCCGCTTTCCGTCTGGACATAATGTTTCTCGGCCTCAGCCTGCCACCGGCTGTCGGGCACGCCCTCGAACTCGGGAAAGGCGCGGGCCATGCCCGCCGCCGCCGCCGCATGGGTTCTGGCCGCCGGATTGCGGCCGATATAACCCATGATGAAATCCAGTCCCTTGGGATCGACGTCGGGGCCCACGTCGTTCAGGGCCACGCCCAGAAGCCGCTCCTTCGCCCCCGCCGCGAGGCCCATGGCGTTCAGCCCCCCGCGCGAGGTGCCCAGGACCGCCACCTTGTCCAGCGACAGATGCGCGAGCAGCTCCAGCACGTCGCGGCATTCGACGGGCGGGGTATAGTTCCGCCAGTCGGTGTCGAAATGGGATTGTCCGCGCCCCCGGTAATCGAGCCGGATAAGGCGGTTTCCGACAAGATGCGGCGCGACATAGTCGAAATCCGCGCCCGTGCGCGTCAGCCCCGCGAGGCACAGGATCGGCAGCCCCGCGCCTTTGTCGGTGTAATACAGCGACAGCCCGTCAGAAGAGGTGAACCGCGCCATCACAGACCTGCCAGTTCCGGAATGCCGGTCAGGTCATCCAGATGGTGCGCCGGGGTCCAGGGCAGGCGGTCCAGCGGCTCCGCCCCGCGGTTGACCCAGGCGGTGGCAAAGCCGTAGCCGGTCGCCGCCGCCGCGTCCCAGCCGTTAGACGAGACGAACAGCACATCCTCCCTGGCGCAGCCGAAATGCTGCCCCACGAGGTCGTAGACCGATGCGGCGGGCTTGAAGATGCCCACGCTTTCCACCGACAGCGACACGTCCAGCAGATCGCCGATCCCGGCGCTGTCCACGGCGCCCTGCAGCATCGCGGGGGAGCCGTTGGAGAGAATCGCGGTGTTCAGCCCGCCCTGCTTCAGCGCGGCAAGCATCGAAGGGACCTCCGGATAGGCCTGAAGTTCCCAGTAGAGCGCCAGCAGCCGTTCGCGCAGGGCGCTATCGCCGCCGTGGCCGGTCTTTTCCATCGCCCAGTCCAGGCCGTTCTGGGTGACGACCCAGAAATCCTCGTGCGCGCCGGTGACGGCCCGCAGCCACGAATACTGCAATTGCTTGCTGCGCCAATGCTCTGCCAGGGTTGGCCAGTCTTCGCGGATGGCGGCAAAGTCGGGCTCGGTGGCGGCCTGGCGCGCGGCGGCGGCGACGTCGAACAGCGTGCCGTAGGCGTCGAAGACGCAGGTGGTGATGGGCATGGGTGCCTCCTTTTCGCGCGCAGATTGTCATGCTGCGCGCGGCCTTGAAAGACCCCAAATGGCCTGTGGCCGGGGGCGTCGGGGCAGGGGGTTTACACTCGGGCCATGGTTTGAAAGGCTTAAGCGAATCCGAAGCACCCGCGCAGACACGCGGCCTTCATCCCCTTCCCGAACAGATTGGAGAACGTCATGACCGAGGTCAAATCAGGCGATAAAGTTGCTATTCACTACACCGGCACCCTGCAGGACGGTACAACATTCGACAGCTCCGAAGGCCGCGATCCGCTGGAGTTCGAAGTCGGCTCCGGCCAGATCATCCCGGGTCTCGACGGCGCATTGCCCGGCATGTCCGTGGGCGAGAAAAAGGCGGTCACGGTTCCCAGCGACGAAGCCTACGGCGCGGTGAACCCCGAGATGCGCCAGGCCGTCCCGCGCGAAGGCATCCCGGCGGACATCCCGCTTGATATCGGCACCCAGCTGCAGATGCAGACCCCCGATGGTCAGGCACTGCCCGTGACCGTGGTCGAGGTGGACGAATCCACCGTGACGCTGGACGCCAACCACCCGCTGGCGGGCAAGGACCTGAAGTTCGACATCGAAGTCGTCAGCATCGGCTGAGGTCTTTGGCCGGGACCGGCACCGCCGGTCGAAATTCAGGGGCGCGGTTTCATGGTCTGAAGCTGCGCCCCTATTTCGTTCGCCAGGGCCGCCGGGTCGATGGCGGGGCCGGTCGCGTCGGCGACGGGCTGCGCGTTGGCGGGTCGGTTCACCTTGACCCGGTCACGCGGGCGGGTGGCGACCCGGACCCCGTGGTCCTGTGCCGTCTGCGGTGGCGCGGCAGGCACGCTCAGCGGCGCGGCCGGTGCCGCCGCCGCGCGCCCCGTCATGGCAAGGATCGCATCGCTGCCCGCGGTTGCCAGTGCGCGGCGCAGGTCAGGCTCTGCCCGCAGGACGGCGCCGATGGTCAGCATCAGCACGATCCCGAGGATGCGGGACCAGAACAGCGCGCGACGCGACCGGTCCCGGCGCGATTGCAGCACTTCGTGGCGGTATGTCTCGGCGAAATTCATCGCCCCGCCGTAGCGCCGGAATTCGGCAAAAGAAGGGCGTTGTTCCCGGGGCGGGGCGGAAAACCCATATTTTCCGGCGCCGCGATTCCGAAAAGCCCGATATCCCCTCGCGCCCGTCGCGGCAACGGCCTATGCAGGGGGATGCACAGCGACAGCGACCTTGAAATCTTTGTTGTCTGCCCTCCGGGGCTGGAACCCATCCTGTTGGAAGAGGTGACGGAGAGGGGATTTGCCGATCCCGTGGCCGGTCCCGGCGGTGTCACCATGCGCGGTGGCTGGCCCGAGGTCTGGCGTGCGAACCTGGAGCTGCGGGGCGCGACACGGGTGCTGGTGCGCATCGGTCAGTTCATGGCCTTTCATCTGGCGCAACTCGACAAACGGGCGCGCAAGTTTCCCTGGGGCGAGGTCCTGCGCCCCGACGTCCCCGTGAAGGTGCAAGTGACCTGCAAGGCGTCCAAGATATATCACGCCGGGGCGGCTACCCAGCGGATCGAAACGGCGCTGCGGGACAGCCACGGGATCACGGTATCGGCAGAGGCCGACCTGGTGATCAAGGTCCGCATCCACGACAACGCGGTGACGATCAGCCTCGATTCCAGTGGCGAGGCGCTGCACAAGCGGGGCCACAAGGAAGCGGTGGGCAAGGCCCCCCTGCGCGAGAACCTGGCGGCGCTGTTCCTGCGGCAGTGCGGGTATGACGGGACCGGGCCGGTGCTGGACCCGATGTGCGGCTCCGGCACATTCGTCATCGAGGCGGCCGAGATCGCGGCGGGCCTGAACCCGGGCCGCAGCCGCGCCTTTGCCTTCGAGAAACTGGCAAGCTTCGACGCGGCGCACTGGGCCGATATGCGCGCGGCGGCCCCGGTGCAGGCGCCGCAGGCCCGGTTCCAGGGGTCCGACCGGGACGCGGGGGCGGTCCGCATGAGCCAGGCGAACGCGCAGCGCGCGGGGGTGGACGCATGGACCGCCTTCGCCTGCCACGGCGCGGGCGAAATCACCCCGCCAGAGGGCGCGCCGGGGCTGGTGATCGTCAACCCGCCCTACGGCGCGCGGATCGGCAACAAGAAGCTGCTCTATCCGCTGTACGGCACGCTGGGGCAGACCCTGCTGGCGCGGTTCAGCGGCTGGCGCGTCGGGCTGGTCACCAGCGAGCCGCCGCTGGCCAAGGCGACGGGCCTGCCGTGGCAGGCGCAAAGCGCGCCGGTGGCGCATGGCGGGATGAAGGTCTGGCTGTGGCAGACGGGGCCGCTGCGCTGAGGCGGCGGTGGCATGCCGGGCGCGTCAGGGCCGCCGTGCCGCTGGCTGCCCCGTCGGATTGAGGTATTTTTGGCATAAAGAAGCAGGGCCGCGCGCCCCGCTGCGCCCGATCCGCAGGCCCTGAGGGCGCACCCTTCAGAGGTTTTCGGCCTGCGGCATGCCCAGGACGTGAAAACCGCCGTCGACGTGGATGATCTCGCCCGTGGTGCAGGCGCCCGCGTCCGAGGCGAGGTAGACGGCGGTGCCGCCGACCGCTTCCAGCGTGGCATTGGCGCGCATCGGGGCGTTCATGTCGGTGTGTTTGTAGGTGCGCCGCGCGCCGCCGATGGCGGCCCCGGCCAGTGTCTTCATCGGACCCGGAGAGATCGCGTTCACCCGGATGCCTTCGCGACCGAGGTCGTTGGCGAGGTAGCGGGTGGCCGATTCCAGCGCCGCCTTGGCCACGCCCATGACGTTGTAGTTCGGCACGACCTTGTTCGATCCCTGGTAGGTGAGGGTCAGCAGGGTACCGCCGTTGTCCACCATCAGCGGATGCGCCCGGCGCGCCACGTCGATGAAGCTGTATGCGGAAATGTCCAGCGAATGCTTGAAGTTGGCGCGGCTGGTGTTCAGGAACCGTCCGTTGAGTTCGGATTTGTCCGAATAGGCGATGGCGTGCACGACGAAGTCGATGGTGGGCCAGCGCGCCGCCAGCTGGTCGAAGGCCGCGTCGAGCGAGGCGTCGTCGGTCACATCCGCATCCACCATGAAATCGGAGCCCACGCTTTCGGCCAGCGGCTTCAGCCGGGTGCCGAAAGCTTCGCCCTGGTAGGTGAAGGCAAGCTCCGCCCCCGCTTCGGCCATTGCCCGGGCGATGCCCCATGCGATGGAGCGATCGTTCGCGACCCCCATGATCAGGCCGCGTTTTCCCTTGAGTGTATTCGACATGTCCGGCCCCTCAGCCCTGGTATTTCGACAAGATCATCGACCCGTTGGTGCCGCCGAACCCGAAGGAGTTGGTCATCACCGAATCCAGGCCCGCGTTATCCACCCGTTCGAGTGCGATTTCGCTGGGGTCCAGGGCGGGGTCCAGCGTTTCCACGTTGATCGAGGGGGCGATGAAATCGTGCTCAAGCATCAGGAGGCTGAAGATCGCCTCCATCGCGCCCGCAGCGCCCTGGCCGTGGCCCGTCATCGACTTGGTCGAGCTGACCGGCGGGGTGCTGCCCTGGCCGAAGACCCGGCGCACCGCTTCGATCTCGCCCACGTCGCCCACCGGGGTCGAGGTGCCGTGCGCGTTGATATAGCCGACCTTGCGGTCCCCGGGCAGGGTGGCCAGTGCCAGTTCCATCGCCCGCTGGCCGCCTTCGCCCGACGGCGCGACCATGTCGTGCCCGTCAGATGTGGCCGCGAAACCCGTCACCTCGGCGTAGATCTTCGCGCCGCGCGCCTTGGCGTGCTCCAGGTCTTCGAGCACGACGATGCCGCCGCCGCCCGTGATCACGAAACCGTCGCGGTTGGCATCGAACGCGCGGGAGGCTTTCTCGGGGGTGTCGTTGTATTTGCTGCTCATCGCGCCCATCGCGTCAAAGAGGCAGGACAGGGTCCAGTCCAACTCTTCGCCGCCGCCGGCGAACATCACGTCCTGCTTGCCCATCATGATCTGTTCCGCCGCCGACCCGATGCAATGCAGCGAGGTCGAGCAGGCCGAGGTGATGGAATAATTGATGCCCTTGATCTTGTAGGCGGTGCTGAGGTTCGCGCTGATGGTCGAGGACATGCATTTGGGCACGGCGAAGGGGCCGATCCGTTTCGTCGCGCCGGTTTCCCGGACAACATTGTGGGCAGACAGCATGGCAGAGGTCGAAGGACCGCCGGAACCGGCGATCAGGCCCGTGCGCGGATTGCTGATGGTTGTGTCCTCCAGCCCCGCGTCGGCAATCGCCTGACCCATGGCGATATGCGCATAGGCCGCGCCCGGCCCCATGAACCGCAGAGCGCGTTTGTCGATATGTTCAGAGACATCGATCTTGAGCGTCCCGGCGATGCGGCTGCGAAAGCCGTGTTCGGCCATTTCCGCGCTCGCGGTGATGCCCGAGGTGCCGGCCTTGAGGGCGGCAAGCACTTCTTCGGCATTGTTTCCGATCGAGGATACGATCCCCAATCCCGTGACGACGACGCGGCGCATGGGCGCACTCCTTTATTGGTCCTCAGATGGTCCTCGCCCTGTTTAGGACATGACCGTCGGGACACGCAACCGGATTGGCGGATGCGCCGGTGGCGCAGGGTAAGGCAGGAACCAACAGGAACCATTGTCCGGCGCCACCCGTTTCCACCCAAATGAGGAGAGCACCATGAACCAGATCATCACCATCAATCCCGCGACAGACACGAAGATCGCGGCCTACCCCAAGATGTCCGAGGCCGAGGCCAAGGATCACCTGAAAGCCTGTCACGCGGCGTTTCTGGACTGGCGCAAGAAGACCGTCGAAGACCGCGCGCCTTATCTCAACGATATTGCCGCCAAGCTGCGCGAGCACAAGGAGGAGCTGGCCGAACTGATGACCCGCGAGACCGGCAAGCTCTACAAGGATGGGCTGACCGAAGTGGATCTCTGCGCGGCGCTGTTCGAATACGCGGCCGCGAACGGACCCACTGAACTGGCCGACGAGGAACGTACCCATGCGGGCGGCAAGAAACGCGGCATCGTCAGCTATCAGCCCGTCGGCGTGATCTATTCGATCCAGCCGTGGAACTTCCCGCTCTATCAGCCCGTGCGCGTGCTGGCGGCCAACCTGATCGCGGGCAATGGCTGCCTGTTGAAACATGCGTCGATCTGCACCGGCAGCGCGCTGCGGTTGCAGGAAATCTGCGAGGAGGCAGGGTTGCCCCGCGATCTCTTCAAGGTGGTTCTGATCGGGCATGACGTCAGCGACAAGCTGATCGAACATGAACTGGTGCGCGGTGTCACCATGACCGGGAGCGATACGGCAGGGCGGCACATCGGCGCCGTCGCGTCGAAGGCGCTCAAGAAGACGGTGCTGGAGCTCGGCTCGAACGACGCCTTCATCGTGCTGGAGGACGCCGACATCGAGACTGCGGTCAAGTTCTGCGTGATGGGGCGGCTCTACAATAACGGCGAGACCTGCGTGTCCGCGAAGCGGTTCGTCGTGGCCGACAAGGTCTACGACGCCTTTACCGACGCTTTTGTCGCCCAGATGAAGAGCATCGAACTCGGCGATCCCATGCAGAAGGAAACCAAGCTGGGTCCGCTGTCGAGCCAGGAGCAGTTCGAGACCGTGCGCGACCAGGTCGAAGACAGCGTCAAGAAGGGGGCCAAGGTGCTGTGCGGCGGTGGCGTGCCGGACAGGGAAGGGGCCTATTACCCCGCGACTGTCCTGGGCGACGTGACGCCGGGCATGCCTGCCTATGATGACGAAATTTTCGGCCCCGTCGCTTCCGTCATCCGTGCCAAGGATGACGAGGACGCCATGCGCATCGCCAATGACAGCCGCTATGGGCTGGGCGGCGGCATCTTTTCCAAGGACGAGGACCGTGCGATCCGCCTTGCACGGGACCACTTCGACACGGGGATGGTGCGCATCAACTCCTTCGGCGCGGCGGATCCGAACATGCCCTTTGGCGGCGTCAAGGATTCAGGCTACGGGCGCGAACACGGCGGCTTTGGCATGAAGGAGTTCGTGAACATCAAGTCGATCTTCCTGCCCGGCTGAAACGCAAAGAACGGCGGGGCCGCGGCCCCGCCACAGTCCAATTGAATTCAAAAGGTGAAGCGAAATGAAACACAAGGTTCTCGTAGCTGGCGCCACCGGCAAGACCGGGCGTCTTCTCTTCCGCGACCTGATTGATCTCGGGGCCGATCCGATCGCCCTCGTGCGTGACGCATCCGACACGCAGGTCCTGCCCGAGGGCGCGACGACACGGTCCGGCGATCTGACCGACCTGCCCGACGATGTCTGCGCGGAAATCGACACGGTGGTGTTTGCCGCCGGTTCCGGTGGTGACACCGGCGCGGACATGACCGACAAGGTCGACCGGCTGGGCGCGAAGCGCCTCGTCGACCTGGCCGAGAAGAACGGCGTGCAGCGGTTTGTCATGCTCAGTTCCATCGGGGCGGATGCGCCGCCTGCGGACCACCCCCTGAAGCACTATCTTGAAGCCAAGCATGATGCGGATCAGCACTTGCAGGCCTCTTCGCTGACGCATGCCATCCTGCGTCCGGTCGCGCTGACGGACGACCCGCGCTCCGGCAATGTTGTCTTGGGCAGAGAGGTTGATCCACAGGCCAAGGCAAGCCGGGCCGACGTGGCCTTTACCCTCGCACGGGCAGCTGTGACGGGGTCCTGCGACGGTCAGTCGCTGAGCATGCAATCCGCGGCGGACGCGCCGTTTCAGGCGGCCTAGATCACACCCGCGACCGCGGAATGGAAAAGCGCCCCGGATGAGGTCCGGGGCGTTTCATTTCTTGCCGTGGCCTGCGTTCAGCTTTCGCTCAGGGCCACTTTCATGTCCTTGACTTCGTAGATGACTTCGCCATCCGCCTCGACGATGCCGTCCGCCACGCCCATGGTCAGGCGCCGCGTCTGCACGGCCTTGGTAAAGTCGATTCTATAGGTCAGCATCTTGCGGTCGGGGCGGACCATGCCCTTTAGCTTGACCTCGCCCACACCCAATGCGTAGCCGCGCCCCAGCCAGCCGCGCCAGCCGAGGTTGAAGCCGGTCAGCTGCCACAGACCGTCAAGGCCCAGGCAACCGGGCATGATAGGGTTGCCGGGGAAATGGCATTCGAAGAACCACAGGTCGGGCGTGATGTCGAATTCGGCGTTGATGTGGCCCTTGCCATGCGCGCCGCCATCGGCCGAGACATCCGTGATCCGGTCCATCATCAGCATCGGCGGGGCGGGCAATTGCGCGTTGCCGGGGCCGAACAATTCGCCCCTCGCACATTTCAGCAGATCGTCCTTGTCGAAGCTGGTCGGGTAGTCGGCCATTGTCTGAATGCTCCTGCTTGGGCTTTGCGGGGGTCTATCATCGCCGTTGCCGCCGCTGCAAGGGGCACCTTGGTCCTCATCCGCCGGTCGTCGGCGTGCGCGCCACCGACAGGACCCGGTCGTCGGGACGATACCCTGCTGGTGGTCGCGGCAAGGCGTCTATGATCGGTTCCAGATCGAAGGACGACAGAAGAGCCTCGACCTTGGCGGTCGGGCCAGTGGCGAGCACGTCGATCCGGACCTGTCCGTCCAGATCCATCGAATAGTGCCGATAACCCACCGCAATCCGGGTATCGCGCAGCAGGTCGACGGATACCTGGGGGTGCAGGCGAAACGGCAGGCCGTCCGTGGCGGTGAGCGGTGCGATGACCCCTTCCGGCGGGGCTGTCCGGGGGGCGTCTTTGCCGCGCAGCCCTGCGTCGGTGATCTTCAGGGCGATGGCGACCCGCGCCTCATCCTTGGCATAAAGCCGCACGGCACCGGTCTGCGCGGCCTTGGCCACGTCGTCGAAGCGGGTCAGCAACTGGTTGTAGGTCGGGGACACGAGCGGCGTGCGGTTCAGCCTGTGGCCCATGATGCCTTCCACGGTTGCAAGATCGTAGGGCGCCATCCGCCAGCCCTCGGGCGGCTGTGCGAAGACCGTTTCGGGATCGAACGGCGGCCCGGCGAAGATGCCGTCGCGCAGATCGGTCACGGCCTTGGCCATGGTGGCCAGAAAACCGCACCTGCGGCGGCAGCCGTTCTCGGCGCGCTCGTCGTAGCTGGCAGCGGCTTCGTCGAGCTGGGCGTTGATGCTGGCGCGCGCAGCCGTCTTCCGGTCGTCGGTCATGTAGATGTCGATCGCCATCATCGCGGCGCCCATGCACAGCAGCACGCCCGTCAAAAAGAAGATACCCATCAGTCTCGTCATCTGCGCCTCATGTGCTGTTTCACGCATCTGGGGCCGCAATTCTGGCAGAATTCCAGCACGGGCAAGGAATCTTCGGGAACACTGCGGCCCGTTCCGGCGGTCAGCCGCTTTTCGGAATACCGATTGAAAAAACAGCACGAAATGCTTAGGACAGTAGAAGATACAGACAATGGGGCCGGAATGGCGCAAGCGCATCAGGACAACGGAGAAAAATGGCTGGAGCAGGGCGGCGTCCGACCGACACGGCAGCGGGCCATTCTCGCGCGCCTGCTGGTCGGCGACGGCAAGCATCGCCATGTCACCGCCGAAAGCCTGTTCGAAGCGGCGAAACAGCAGGGCGATACCGTTTCGCTCGCCACCGTTTACAACACCCTGCGCGCTTTCTGCGACGCGGGTCTGTTGCAGGAAGTCACTGTTGACGGCTCCAAAAGCTATTTTGACACCAACACCCACGACCATCCGCATTTTTACTGGGAAGACGACGGTAAGCTGACCGATGCGCCGTCGGATCAGTTGATCATCTCGAACCTGCCGGATGCACCCGAGGGGGCCGAGATCGCATCGGTCGACGTGGTGATCCGCCTGCGGCGCAAGGCGTGATTGCGCTCAGGGTTATGTGGCCATGACCCATCCGCTGCTCACTGAGGACATGATCGAAACCTATCAGCGCGACGGTGTCGTGCTGATCAAGGGGTTGTTTGCGGATCATGTGGACACCCTGCGCGCCGGGGTCGAGCGCAACATGGACACGCCCGGACCCTATGCTTCGAACAACGACAAACCGGGCGAGACCGGGCGGTTCTTTGACGACTACTGCAACTGGCAGCGCATTCCTGAATTCGAGGACGTGATCCACGGCTCCGACGCGGCCCAGGTGGCGGCGGAACTGATGCAAAGCAGGACGGCGCAGATGTTCCACGACCATGTGCTGGTCAAGGAGCCGGGCACGTCGATGGCGACGCCCTGGCATCAGGACGGACCATATTACTTTGTCGAAGGGCGGCAGACGATCAGTTTCTGGTCCCCGCTCGATCCTGTGACGCAGGCGTCCCTGCGCTGCGTCGCGGGATCGCACCTGTGGGAAAAGCCGGTGCTGCCGACCCGCTGGGTCAAGGGCGACGCGTTCTTCGACCCGGCCCCCTACATGCCCGTCCCGGACCCCGATGCCGAAGGCATGGACATCCGTGAATGGGAGATGGCGCCGGGTGACGCGGTGGCTTTCAACTATGGCATCCTGCATGGCGCGCGGGGCAATTCGACCGACCAGCGCCGCCGCGCGTTTTCGCTGCGTCTGGTGGGCGACGATGCGCGCTACGTGGAACGGCCCGGCCCGACCTCGCCGCCGTTTCCGGGCCATGACATGATCCCGGGGCAGAAACTGCGCGAAGACTGGTTTCCGGTGCTTTGGGGGCGCTGAGCGAGCTGCGCCGGGCAGGGAGCTTTCCTGGGTGATGCCGCGCCAATGGGACAGGCGCAAAGTCCGCACAGCGGCGCTGGCTCTGCCTTTTGGTCAAGGTTGGATTGGTGAAGCCTGCCCCGAAATCTTCATGCCATGATGCAGGCCACTATCCGATCTCTTACCCTCAGAACCACTGGCCCGGTTCCATCAACCCAAGATCCAGCAATTGCCGCGAATGCCATTCGAACGGGGCCGAATTGTGCCACTTGAAGGTTTCGATCTCGTCTCTGCTGCCGGGGTTGCTTTTCAAAGCCTTGGCGGTGCGGAACGAACAGATCGCCGCCGTGATGTTGTGGTGCCAGGGGCAGGCGTAGGTGTTGTATTCCTCGTCGTTGAATGTGTGATCCCAGCGCAGGCGCAGGCCCTTCTTGGCCCGGAACAGCGCGATGCGGTCGATCTTGCGGCGCACGGCGGGGACGTGTTCTTCGAACCGCCAGCGCAGGCCGCCGAAAAAATCCAGTTGTCGTTCCTTGGGGTGGCCGTGGTTGGCGTCGTCCCGGCGGGCCAGCGCGTAATAGCCCGAGCGGTCCATATGCGCCTGGTCCAGCGACACCGCGTTGGGATAGCGGTTCAGGTCTTCGGCATACAGGTCGACGACATAGGTCAGCATCGCATCGCGCCGCTCTTCGGCATGATAGGCCAGCAGTTCGACGACATTGCGCGTCTCGCAAAAGGGGTGGAACAGGTATTCGGCGTTGAAGCAATAATACAGCCACTGCCCCGGCACCGCGTCGATGACCGTGTTGACGGCGGTTTCCATCGCATCATCGGCGCTCATGTTGTAGTCCACCCGCAGCACCGTGTCCTGCAGGTCGCGCGGCAGATCGAAGGTGTCCGGCATCAGGGCGATCACGTTGACGAACCCGGCCTGCTGATGATGGCGCAGGGTGGTGGCGACCTCCACATCGTCCTCCACCAGGATCAGCGCCACCGGCCCCTTGGCCAGGGCTGCGGTGTTGTCCTTGATCATCGCGGTCAGATCGGGATACTGCATGCGCTCTCTCTGGGTGGTTTTTCATGCAGAATCGGTTAATTCCGGGTGCATTGCAAGCCTCGCCGCGCCCTGTTAGAGGGCAGACTCCCCCGCATCAGGACCGGACCGATGACCAAGAAGCTCTTTATCAAGACCTACGGCTGTCAGATGAATGTCTACGACAGCGAACGCATGGCCGAGGCGCTGGGCGGGCAGGGCTACGTCGAGACGGGCACGCCCGAAGACGCGGACATGATCCTGCTCAACACCTGCCACATCCGCGAAAAGGCCGCGGAGAAGGTCTATTCCGAACTGGGGCGGCTGAAGCCGCTGAAGGAGCTGAACCCGGATCTGAAGATCGGCGTGGCGGGCTGCGTCGCCCAGGCGGAGGGCGAAGAGATCATGCGCCGCCAACCTGCGGTCGATCTGGTTGTCGGCCCGCAGACCTACCACCGCCTGCCCGAGATGGAGGCGCGGGTGCGCGCGGGCAAACCCGCGCTGGACACCGATTTTCCGGCAGAAGACAAGTTCGACCACCTGAAAGGCCGCCCCAAGGCCCGGCGTGCCCCTGCGGCGTTCCTGACCGTGCAGGAAGGCTGCGACAAGTTCTGCGCCTTCTGTGTGGTGCCCTACACCCGCGGCGCGGAGGTCAGCCGCCCCGCCACCCGCGTGCTGGACGAGGCGCGCGACCTGGTGGCGCGCGGCGTGCGCGAAGTGACCCTGCTGGGCCAGAACGTGAACGCCTACCACGGCGGCATGACCCTGGCGGGCCTGATCCGGGAACTGGCGCGCATCGACGGGCTGGAGCGTATCCGCTACACCACCAGCCATCCCAACGACATGGGCGACGACCTGATCGCGGCGCATGGCGAGGTGGACAAGCTGATGCCCTATCTGCATCTGCCGGTGCAATCGGGCAGCGATCGTATTCTCAAACGGATGAACCGCAGCCATACGGCGGAAAGCTATCTGCGGCTGATCGAGCGCATCCGCGACGCGCGGCCCGACATCGTGCTGTCAGGCGATTTCATCGTCGGCTTCCCCGAAGAGACGGACGCCGATTTCGAGGCGACGATGGAACTGGTCCGACAGGTCCGCTACGGCTACGCGTTTTCGTTCAAGTATTCCGCGCGCCCCGGCACCCCGGCGGCGGAACGCCCCGGCGTGGATCCGGCTGTGGCGGATGACCGGCTGCAACGGTTGCAGGCCCTGATCACCACCCACCAGCGCGAGATCCAGGACAGCATGGTCGGACGCGAGATGGATGTGCTGGTGGAAAAGCCGGGGCGCAACCCCGGCCAGATGATCGGCAAATCGCCCTATCTGCACTCCGTCCATATTCAGGATGGCACGGCAGCGGTGGGCGACATCGCGCGGGTCAGGGTGCTGGACGCCAAGACCAACTCGCTGGGCGGCGTCCAGATCTGAACTTGCCCGTCAGCCGCTGTGGCGGCGGTGCGGGCCGGTACTGGCTCGGATCCCCTCCGGCCCTTGTTTCATAGCCCCGTGACGGCTGGTCGGCTTCGGGGTGTGGCGGGCCCGCGTGGCTATGGCATCGGCGGTTTATGAAGGGCGGAACCGTTTGACGAATGGGCGGGTGCAACCCCCAATCGATTCTCCGGCAACTTGCAGCGGTCTTGAAAAAAACAGGCGCATCATGCGATATTGATCGCAATATGGAAACAATGGCGTTGAAGCGCACGCAAAATGCGCTGTCTCGGTCGTGCAATGGCGTGCCGTCGGGCTGCGTGTCATTCGCGGGCCATGGGTGCCATTTTGCCGACAGATCCTGACGTCCTCGAGCCCGCTCCTCTGCCGGGCTTGACGCATTATCCCGCGTGTGAAGCCGCCGTCGCAGGCCAAGTTATCCCCCAAGCCAAAGCCGACTCTGAAAGGAAGACATGTCATTTTTGACATGTCTTCCTGGCAACGTCTCAAACGCGGCACGGCCAGGTTGTGCTGCCGTCAGACTTGCGCGGACCACGGTTGAAGGCAAGTCTCGGATGCCAGGCCGGGCCGCCCGCCGAAGGCCCGGGTCGGGAAATCATCCGTGCCATGCCGGGGCTGGGGAATCGGTTTGTTCCGGTCATGGCGCGAATACCTCTGGCCCATCATGAGATCCCGTCCCGGCGGCTTTCCGGCGACGGCAATTCGGTTCATTTGTGAATCAAACGCGCTATTTCGTTGTTTGCGCGGCAAAAATCGGTGGGATAATGGCGATACGCGCTTCACAGTCGAAGAAAACTTACCTAACCTTGCGGCATATGCAGAGCCGCGCCGGATTACGGGCGGGGCGGCTCTCCTGGGGGAATAACAAAGGAAACAAGCTGTGGTGAAACTAATCTCCAAAGCGATCCGCGCGGTGGCGAGTATTTCGCTGGTAGCGGCCATCGCCTTGCAAGCGTCTGCTGCCGACGCGCAGACACGGTCCCAGCAGGGCCGCGACAAAGGTGTCTACATTCCGACGATCTGGGTGGATCCCGACGGATGCGAACACTGGGTTATGGACGACGGGGCCGAAGGGTACATGTCGCCCCATGTCAGCCGTCAGGGCATCCCGGTCTGCCGTCGCGGCAACGTCTGCGGCGTGATGCAGTCCGACCAGTTCTTTGCCACCGACAGCTACCGCATTCACAAAGCGGGCCGCGCGCGCCTGGACAACTTCTTCCGCACCACCGGCGCCGTCAGCTACATCATCACCGGTCACACCGACAGCCGGGCATCTGACGCCTACAACATGCGGCTGAGCTACAACCGTGCCAACGCTGTCGCGGCCATCGCCAACCAGGCGGGGGCCCGCATCGCGGACGTGCGCGGATACGGCGAACGGATGCCCGCAGCGTCCAACAACACCGCCGCCGGCATGGCCAAGAACCGCCGCGTCGAAATCATCTGCATTCGCTGAGGGGACAGTTAAGTGATCAAAACTAAAATTCTTATGGTGACCCTCTGCGCTTTCGGGCTTTCGGCCTGTGCCGATTACGAGGGCGGCCTGGGCCGGGGCTACCCGTCGGACAAATCCATTGACCGCGGGATCGACAGAAAACACCTCAGCCAGCTTCAGGCCGGCATCTGGGTCGATCCGAACGGATGCGATCACTGGATCATCGACGATGGCGTCGAAGGCTACCTGTCGCAGCGCCTGGACAAATTCGGCAAGCCCGTCTGTTCGGGCGTGGCGCCGCCCAACCATACCGTGGGTGACTTCAAGGGCGGCTCCAGCATTCCGGACCCGAACTGATTTGACCCGCTTTGTCGCGATATCGGGGCCGGCGTGTTGCACACGCCGGCCCTTTTCCTATGTTTGCATCAGTCGAGTCTGCACCGCCGCCCCCAACTCCCAACCAAGGAGCTTCCCTTGACCACAAGTGACCTGACCACTGCACCGGATGCCCCGGTGGACCGTGTGCTGGAATTTCCCGACAACCGTCTGCTGATTGATCTCTGCGGCCCTTTCGATGCACATCTGGCTGCGATCGAAAAGGCGCTTGAGGTCCAGATCGTGCGCCGCGGCAATCACCTGAGCGTTTTGGGCGATGCCGATGCGGCGGACCGCGCCGCGGCCTTGCTCAACACGCTTTATGCGCGGCTTGAAGGCGGCCGTTCGGTCGAACCGGCTGACATCAGCAGCGCGCTGCGCATGGGCGGCTCGGACGCGGGCACCGGCGTGCGGTCCGGCGACCAGATGGAGATGCCGATCGGCGAGACGGTCGAAATCCACACCCGCAAGAAACGGGTGGAGCCGCGCACCGCGGCGCAGAAGGCCTATGTGTCATCCCTGTTCGAGAATGAATTGGCCTTCGGCATCGGCCCCGCCGGCACCGGCAAGACCTATCTCGCCGTCGCGGTGGGGGTCAGCATGTTCATCGGGGGCCATGTGGACCGGATCATCCTCAGCCGCCCGGCGGTCGAGGCGGGCGAGAAGCTGGGCTATCTGCCCGGCGACATGAAGGACAAGGTCGATCCCTACATGCAGCCGCTCTATGACGCGCTGAACGACTTCCTGCCGGGCAAGCAACTGGCCAAACTGTTGGAGGAAAAGCGGATCGAGATCGCGCCGCTGGCCTTCATGCGCGGGCGCACCCTGTCGAATGCCTTTGTCGTGCTGGACGAGGCGCAGAACGCCACGTCGATGCAGATGAAGATGTTCCTGACCCGACTGGGCGAGGGATCTCGCATGGTCATCACCGGCGACCGGACCCAGATCGACCTGCCGCGCGGTGTGGCCTCGGGCCTGGCGGACGCGGAGCGCCTGCTCAAGACGATCCCGAAGATCAGCTTCAACTACTTCACCTCCAAGGACGTGGTGCGCCACCCGCTGGTCGCGGCCATCATCGAGGCCTATGAGGCGGATCTGGGCACCGGCTGATGCGCCCGTACTATTACTTTGCATTCCTTCCCGCGACGGGGGCAGGCCGTGGATGAGCTTGCCCTGGTGATCGAGGACGACCGGTGGCGGGGTCTGGCGCTGGACGAACTGGCCGAGGCCGCGATCCGCGCCACGCTGACCGACCGCAACATCGACCCCGGCAGCTGCGAAGTCACCGTGCTGGCCTGCGACGATGCCCGTATCGCGGTTCTGAACGGCGACTTCCGCGACAAGCCGGTGCCCACCAATGTCCTGAGCTGGCCCGCCGCGGACCTCGCACCCGTCACCCCCGGCGATTTTCCGCGCCCGCCGCAACGGGGCATTGACGGATTATGCGAACTCGGCGACATCGCGATCAGCTTTGACACCTGCGACCGCGAGGCGCAGGCGGCGCAAAAGCCGATGCCGGCTCATGTGACGCATTTGCTGGTTCACGGAGTGTTGCATCTTCTCGGCTATGACCACGAAACCGACGCTGATGCGGCCCTGATGGAGGGGCTGGAGGTCAAAATACTTGGCAAGATGGGTCTGGATGACCCATATAGGAATTGAAGGGGCGTATGCCCGATACTCTTAGACAGGACCCAATGGGCGACACAGACGGATCTTCTACCGCAGCGCGTAGCGCGCTTGACGAAGACAATATTGATGAACACGACGACAGCCATTCCCGACAGGGCAGCTTTTTCTCGCGTGTGATCGGGGCGCTCAGTCCCTCGGATTCAGATGAAGACGACGATGTGACACCGCCACCGGCGGATCGTGTCAGCGCACGCGGGATGATGAACCTGCGCCGGATGCGGGTCGATGACGTGTCCATCCCCAAAGCGGACATCATCGCCGTCCCGGTGTCGGCCTCGCTCGAAGAGCTGGTCGATGTCTTCAAGGAAAGCGGCATGACCCGCCTGCCGGTCTACGATGGCACGCTGGATACACCGGTCGGCATGGCCCACCTCAAGGACCTGGCCCTGCAATACGGCTTTAACGGCCACGGTCACGATTTCGACATGGCGGGCATGCTGCGCCCTCTGCTTTTCGTGCCGCCCAGCATGACCATCGGCGTTCTGCTGACCAAGATGCAGACCGAACGCCGCCACATGGCGCTGGTGATCGACGAATACGGCGGGGTCGATGGCCTCGTGACGATCGAGGACCTCATCGAACAGGTCATCGGCGAAATCGAGGACGAGCACGACGTGGACGAGGGCAAGTACTGGACCAAGGAAAAGCCCGGCACCTACCTTGCCCTTGCCAAGACCCCGCTGGAGGATTTCGAAGCCGAGATCGGCCATTCCCTGACCGATCACGACGACGTCGACAAGGAAGAGATCGACACGCTGGGCGGACTGGTCTTCATGCTCTCGGGCCGGGTGCCCGCGCGGGGTGAGGTCGTGCTGCATCCGGACGGGCCGGAGTTCGAGGTGATCGAAGCCGATCCGCGCCGGATCAAGAGATTGCGGGTCCGCACCACCGGGGCCTCGGGATGACCCGACGCCTCGGGGCGTGGCAGGCATATATTCTCGCGGCGCTTTTCGGGGCAGGGGCCGCCTTCGGCCAGCAACCCTACGACCTGCCGCCGCTGATGCTGCTGGGTATGATCGGTGCGGCATGGCTCTTTGCCGCGCAAAAGACCCCCCGGCAGGCGGCGCTGACCGGCTGGGCCTTCGGGCTGGGCTATTTCATGCATGCGCTGCAGTGGATCGTCTCGCCCTTCATGGTGGATGTTGCGCGGCACGGCTGGATGGCGCCCTTTGCGCTGGTGTTCCTGGCGGCGGGCATGGCGCTGTTCTGGGGCGTGGCGTTCTGGGGCGCGCGAAAGCTGTCGCGGAGCAGCCCCTGGGCACTGATCCCCTGCTGGGCCGCGGCGGAACTGGTGCGCGCGTATCTTTTCACCGGATTTCCCTGGGCAAGTCCGGCGCAATCGACGGTCAGCGTGATTGCGGGGCAGGCGCTGGCCTGGGTCGGGCCGCACGGGCTGAACGCGATCGTGATCTGTGTGGCGGTCTGCGCGGCGACGGCATTCACCTCGCGGCCCCGCTGGCCCTGGCGGCTGCTGCGCGAAGGGGTGGTGCTGGCGACGCTGGCGGCCCTCCTGCTGCCGGTGCCGGGGGGGCAGGCGCCCCTGTCGGGCCATACGATCCGGCTGGTGCAGCCCAATGCGGCGCAGAAGGACAAGTGGGATGCGGACAAGATCCCGGTCTTTTTCCAACGTCAGTTGCAATATACCGCCGCCCCGCCCGAAGGCGCCGCACCCGATCTGGTGCTGTGGTCGGAGACCGCGATTCCCTGGAACCTCGAATGGGCCGGCACCGCGCTGCAAGAGATCGCCCGCGCCGGCGGAGACACGCCGGTGGCGCTGGGCGTCCAGCGCAGCGACGACCTGCGCTATTTCAACGCGATGATCACGCTTGATCAAAGCGGGGCCGTGACCCAGACCTACGACAAACATCATCTGGTGCCCTTCGGGGAATACATGCCGCTGGGCGATGTCATGGCGCGGTTCGGGATATACGGGCTCGCCGCGAACCAGGGCCACGGGTATACCGCCGGGCCGGGGGCGCGGCTTCTGGATTTCGGCCCGCTTGGCCGGGCGCTGCCGTTGATCTGTTACGAGGCGGTCTTTGCCCATGATGTGAACGCGGCGTCCGAGCGGCCCGACTTTCTGATCCAGATCACCAATGACGCCTGGTTCGGACGTGGGGCGGGGCCGCGCCAGCATCTGGCGCAGGCCCGGATGCGGGCCATCGAACAGGGGCTGCCGCTGGCGCGGGTGGCGAACACCGGCATCTCGGCCATGATCGACCCGCAAGGCCGCGTGACCGCCAGCCTGCCGCTCAACACCGCCGGTTTTCTCGACGCGGCGCTTCCCGCACCCGGTCGGATCACCGCGTATCGCCGCAAGGGCGATGCGCCCGCCGCCTTGTTCGTGCTGCTCGCGCTGGCGGCCTGCGGCCTGCACGCGAGGCGGAGGGGTCAGGCCAGACCTTAGCGATTGACCTTGGCGCAATGCCCCGATAAGCCAGCGAAATCGCGCCACAACGGCTTCCTGACGTGGCGTCTGTATTTCATTTGGAGCACGACATGTCCCGACAGAACTATACCTTCACCTCGGAATCCGTATCCGAGGGCCACCCCGATAAGGTCTGCGACCGGATTTCCGACGCGATCCTCGACGCTTTCATCGCGGAAGAACCCGAGGCGCGCGTTGCGGCGGAAACCTTTGCCACCACCAATCGCGTGGTCATCGGGGGCGAGGTCGGACTGTCCGACAAGTCCAAGCTGGACAGCTACCTTGAAAAGGTCGAGGGCATCGCCCGCGCCTGTATCAAGGACATCGGCTATGAGCAGGACGAGTTCCACCACGCCACCTGCGAGATCACCAACCTGCTGCACCCGCAGTCCGCGCATATCGCCCAGGGCGTGAACGCGGCCGACAACAAGGACGAGGGCGCGGGCGACCAGGGCATCATGTTCGGCTTTGCCACCGACGAGACGCCCGAGCTGATGCCGGCGCCGATCCACTACGCCCACGCCATCCTGCGCCGGCTGGCCGAGGTCCGCAAGGACGGCACCGAGCCGACCCTGCGCCCGGACGCCAAGAGCCAGCTGTCGGTGGTCTATGAAAATGGCAAGCCGGTGGGCGTGAGCTCTATCGTGCTGTCCACCCAGCATGAGAGCGAAAGCCAGACCAGCGCCGACATCCGCGCCATCGTGGAACCCTATATCCGCGACGTGCTCCCCGACGGCTGGATCCGCGATGACACCGTGTGGCACGTGAACCCCACGGGCGTCTTCGTGATCGGGGGGCCTGACGGCGATGCGGGCCTGACCGGCCGGAAGATCATCGTGGACACCTATGGCGGTGCCGCTCCGCATGGCGGCGGCGCGTTTTCGGGCAAGGATCCGACCAAGGTGGACCGGTCCGCAGCCTATGCCGCGCGTTACCTTGCGAAGAACGTGGTGGCCTCCGGCATGGCGTCGAAATGCACCATCCAGCTGTCCTATGCGATCGGCGTCAGCGAACCGCTGTCGATCTACTGCGATACCCACGGCACCGGTGAGGTCGAGGACGCGGCGGTGGAAAAGGCGATTCGCTCGGTCATGAGCCTGACGCCTCGCGGCATCCGCGAGCAGCTGGAGCTGAACAAGCCGATCTACGCCCGCACCGCCGCCTACGGTCACTTCGGCCGCGCGACCGAGGCGGATGGCGGTTTCAGCTGGGAACGTACCGATCTGGCCGACAAGCTGAAGGCCGCGGTCTGACCCGAAGATGAACGCAACGCCCGCACTGTCCCCGCGGGGACAGGTGCAGCGCAGCAGACGATCTGGCGGCCCTTTCGGGGGCCGCTTTTTCATTTGCGGGCCGCGCTCCGGGCGGCTAAAGCGCGGGGCATGAGTGATGCCGTCAGACCCCGCCGCAACTTCTATGGCCGCCTCAAGGGCAAGGCGCTGAAGAAGTCCCAGAAAACCTACCTCGACGAGGACCTGGAGGCGCTGTCGCCGGGTCCGGTCAGCTGGGAGGCGAACCCGGCGCGGGCCCCCCTGGACCTGGGCGCGCGGTTCGGTGGGCGGCCGGTATGGCTGGAGATCGGCTTTGGCGGGGGGGAGCATCTGGTGCATCAGGCGGCGGCCAATCCGCAGGTCGGGATCATCGGCTGCGAGCCCTATATCAACGGGGTCGCCATGCTGCTGGGCAAGATCCGGCGCGCGGGGGTGACGAACCTCGCGGTGCATCCGGGCGACGCGCGCGATCTGTTCGACGTGCTGCCCGAGGGGGCGATTGAACGGGCGTTTCTGCTCTATCCCGATCCCTGGCCCAAGGCGCGGCACCACCGCCGCCGGTTCGTCACCGCCGAACATCTGGCCCCCCTGGCGCGGGTGATGGCACCCGGCGCGATCCTTCGGGTTGCCACCGACATCGAGGATTATGTGCGCCAGACGCTGGAGGAGGTGCCGCGGCACGGGTTCGACTGGCTGGCGGAGAGGCCGGGGGACTGGCGCGCGCCCTGGGACGACTGGCTGCCCACCCGTTATGAAAGGAAGGCACTGCGCGAGGGGCGCAGGCCGCACTATCTGACGTTCCGCCGGGCCTGACCGGGAGGGCCTGAATGCGCGGGCCTGCGGCCCGCACGCGATTTCATTGATTTGGCTCTGCCAAATCGGTGCGAGACGCTGTCTCGCGCTCTGAAGTATTTGTCGGCATAAAGAAGCGGGATGCCGGCATGGACCCTGCCTGGGGGGTAGGGTAGAACCCGCCGGAAACAGTTAGGGACGTTCAGATGTCAGCCCATGGTGACCCCATTCCGATGACCTCGCAGGCCTGCGGGCCGCTGACCGGCACGGCCGAGGTGCCCGGCGACAAGTCGATTTCGCACCGATCGTTGATCCTGGGGGCGATGGCGGTGGGCGAGACCACGATCACCGGCCTGCTGGAGGGGCAGGATGTGCTGGACACCGCCCGTGCGATGCGGGCCTTCGGGGCGGAGGTGACTGATCACGGTGGCGGCAAGTGGTCGGTGCATGGCGTCGGCGTGGGCGGTTTCGCCGAGCCGGAGACGGTGATCGACTGCGGCAATTCCGGCACCGGGGTGCGGCTGATCATGGGGGCGATGGCGACTTCTCCGATTGTTGCGACCTTTACCGGGGATGCCAGTCTGAATGGCCGTCCGATGGCGCGGGTGACAGACCCGCTGGCGTTGTTCGGCTGTCAGGCGGTGGGGCGCGCGGGCGGGCGTCTGCCGATGACGTTGGTGGGCGCGGTTGAGCCGGTGCCGGTGCGTTACGCCGTGCCGGTGCCTTCGGCGCAGGTGAAATCCGCCGTGCTGCTGGCGGGGTTGAACGCGCCGGGGCAGACCGTGGTGATCGAGGCGGAGGCGACCCGCGATCATACGGAGCGGATGCTGGCGGGCTTTGGCGCCGAGGTTGCCGTGGAGGAGACGGCGGAGGGGCGGGTGATCACCCTGACCGGGCAGCCCGAGCTCATACCGCAGCGCATCGAGGTGCCGCGCGATCCGTCTTCGGCGGCCTTTCCGGTCTGTGCGGCGCTTATCGTGCCGGGGTCCGATGTGCTGGTCCCGGGGATCGGGCTGAACCCGACGCGGGCGGGGTTGTTCACCACGCTGCGCGAGATGGGCGCGGACCTGACCTATGAGAACGAACGCGAGGAGGGCGGCGAGCCGGTGGCGGACCTGCGCGCGCGGTTCTCGCCTGAGTTGCGCGGGATCGCGGTGCCGCCGGAACGCGCGGCGAGCATGATCGACGAATATCCCGTGTTGTCGGTGGTTGCGGCATTTGCCGAAGGCCGGACGGAGATGCGCGGGGTCAGGGAATTGCGGGTCAAGGAGAGTGACCGGATCGACGCGATGGCCACGGGGCTGCGCGCCAACGGGGTCGAGGTGGAGGAAGGGCCGGACTGGTGGGTTGTCACGGGGCGGGGGCATGGCCAGGTGCCGGGCGGGGCCACCTGTGCCACCCATCTGGATCACCGGATCGCCATGTCGTTTCTGATTCTGGGGATGGCCGCGACCGCGCCGGTGGCGGTGGACGATGGCGGGCCCATCGCCACGTCCTTTCCGGTTTTCGAGCCTTTGATGCGGGCCTTGGGTGCGCGGATCGACCGGGGGGCAGAATGAAGGTGAATGGGTTCACAGTGGCGGTCGACGGACCGGCAGCTTCCGGGAAGGGAACGATTTCCAAGGCGGTGGCACGGCATTTCGGCTTTGCCCATCTCGACACCGGGCTGCTGTACCGCGCGGTGGGGGCGAAGGTGCTGGATGGCGCATTGCCCGAGGCGGCGGCGCGGGCGCTGGTGCCCTCGGATCTGGAGGATGACCGCCTGCGGTTGCCCGAGGTTGCCCAGGCGGCGAGCCGGGTGGCCGCGATGCCCGAGGTGCGGGCGCTGCTGGTGGACTTTCAGCGCAGCTTTGCCGCGCGGGCCGGGGGCGCGGTGCTGGACGGGCGTGACATCGGGACGGTGATCTGCCCGGATGCGCAGGTGAAGATGTTCGTGATCGCCCGGGCTGACGTGCGCGCGCGCCGTCGGTTCGCGGAGTTGCAGGGCAAGGGGGTCGATACCACCTTCGAGGCGGTGCTGGCGGATGTCGAGGCGCGGGATGCGCGTGACATGGGGCGGGCGGATGCGCCGCTGCGGCCGGCCCGGGACGCGGTGCAGATCGACACCACGGAGATGGCGATCGACGCGGCGGTGGCGGCGGCTGTCGCCCTGATCGACGCGAAGCTGGCCGCGCAGGGCTGAGGACGCGCAGGGCTGGCCTTGGGCCGGAACCGGGCTATCTGAGGGCCGAGCCAAGCAAGGAGAGCCTCAATGAAATCCGCAAAAGACTATCTCGATGACGCCAACGCGACTGTGCCGAAGATGAGCGCGGAGGATGCGATTGCCAAACATGCCAAAGGCGACGGTGTCTTTGTCGATGTGCGCGACAGCGGCGACATTGCAAAAAGCGGAACCATCAAGGGCGCGCAGCGGATTCCGCGCGGCATGATCGAATTCCGCGCCGATCCCGCGATGGAGCAATTCTACAACCCCGTGCTGAAGAAGGACGCCGAGATCTACCTGATCTGCGGTGCGGGCGGGCAGGCGGCCCTGGCGGGCAAGACCCTGCAGACGATGGGCTATACCAATGTCACCAACATCGGCGGCTTTCCCGGCTGGAAAGAGGCGGGCGGCCCGACCGAAGAGGGCTGACCGGCCCGGCGGCTTTGCCGACCGGCCCCGTCAGGCGGCAAAGTCGCGCAGCACCTGACCTGCGTTGACCGAGGTGCGCGCGCCGTTGTGCATGGACAGCTGGCCATTGACCAGGACATGGGCGATGCCGCTGGCATAGCGGCGCAGGTTGCGCGATGTGGCGTTGCTGGTGATCGTCGCGGGGTCGAAGACGCAGACATCGGCGGTGTAGCCGGGCAGCAGGCTGCCGCGGTCCGTCAGCCCCAGGCGCCGGGCGGGAATCGATGTGATCTTTTGCACACCGGCCTCCAGCCCCAGAACTTTGCGGTCGCGCACGTAGTATTGCAGGAACCGCGCGGCCCAGCCGTAGCCTGAAAGGGATCCGACGTGGTCCTTGAGAATGCCTTCGTTGGCGACGGCGACGGTGTCCGAGATCACGGCGCATTCCGGCTGGGACAGGCAGAGGTCCACATCGTCGTCCTTGAAGGATTTCGACGACCAGATCGCGCCGGACAGATTGTCGCCCTCCTCGAGCAGGATGTCGAGCACGGCATCGTAGGGGTCGACGCCGCGCATCCGGCCGATTTCGGCAAAGTCGGCGCCGACCAGGTCCTTGTTCTCGGTCGCGTTCAGCAAGACCACGTCCTGCCATTTGCGTGCCTTGACGATCAGCCACATCGGCTTTGGGTTGGCCTTGATCCTGTCGCGGGCCTCGGGGTCCCTGAGGCGTTGCATCAGGGCGGCGTGGCCGCCTTCCTGTGCCCATTTCGGCAGGATCGCGGCCATCAGCGTGTGGTTCCAGTCATGCGGGATCACGTCAAAGGCGATGTCGACGTCATGGCGGCGGGCGACGTCGATCATGTCCAGCGTGTGTTCCATGGCGTGACGGGGGGCGCCGAACTTGGGCTGGATGTGCGAGATCTGCAGTCGCGCGCCGGACTGGCGGGCGGTCGAGATCGCCTCGGCAAAGCCGAGGTCGTATTCGGTGTCGCGGTTGCGCACATGGGTGGCGTAGAGCCTGCCGCGCTTGGCCGCGACCTCGCACATCGGCACCAGATGTTCGGGGGAGGCCAGGATGCCGGGCCAGTACTCAAGCCCGGTGGAAAAGCCGCCCGCGCCTTCATCCATCGCCTGGTCCACCATGCGGGCCATCCGGGCAATCTCGTCCGGCTCGCCCGCGCGCAGCTGGTCGCCCAGGACCGCGCGGTGGATGGTGCCGTGGCCGACAAACGCCATCACGTTGACGCCGAGGTCCGTGTGTTCGAGCGCATCGAGGTAGTCGCCAAAGCTGCGCCAGTCGGCGCGATGGGGGCCGTCGGTGTACCACGGCGAGACCGACTTGATCGCGTCGTGGGTGCAGACCGGCGCACAGCTGATCCCGCATTGGCCGACGACTTCGGTTGTCACGCCCTGGTGCACCTGGCTTTCCGCGCGGCCATCCGCGATCAGGGTGAAGTCAGAGTGGGTGTGCATGTCGATGAACCCCGGCGCGACCGTCAGGCCGGAGACGTCGATCACGTTGGCGGCCCCGGCGGCGGCAAGGTCGCCGACCTCGACGATCCTGCCGCGGGTGATGCCCACATCGCCGGTGAAGCCGGGTCGCCCGGTGCCGTCGATGACGGTGCCGCCCCGGAGAATGGTGTCGAACATCGCGGTTTCCTTTGCCTATCTGGACGGGCCGTAGATCAGGTCCGGCAGGAAGGTGGTCAGGTCGGGCACCAGGATCAGGATCAGCATCCCGATGATATAGGCCCCGATAAAGGGCAGCACGGCGACCGAGATCCGCTCGATCGAGATGCCCGAGATCCGCGCGGCCACCGTCAGGTTCGCGCCCAGTGGCGGGGTGAGAAAGCCGATCTCGCAGGTGATGACGGTGAAGATGCCGAACATCACCGGGTCGATGCCCAGCGACGTCGCCAGCGGCAGGAAGACGGCGGTGAACAGCACGATCTGGGCCAGCGACTCCATGAAGGTGCCGATGAAGATGTAGAACACCCCGATCAGCAGCAGCACCAGAACGCGGTTTTCCGTCAGCGCGGTGATCCCGTTCTGTACCGCTGTCGGGATGTCGTAGAACGCGGTGAGCTGCCCGAAGGCCAGCGTCGGCGTGATCAGGATCAGGATGCCGGTCAGCAGGGCGGTGAATTTCAGCGCCTCGATCAGTTTGGCAAGGGTGAGTTCGCGGTAGACGACAAGACCCACGAACAGGGCATAGAACACCGCCACGCCCGCCGCCTCGGTGGGGGTGAAGATACCGCCATAGATGCCGCCCAGGATCAGCACCGGCGCGCCGATGGACCATTTGCCGTCCCAGCAGGCGCGCAGGAACGGGCCCCAGGAAAACGCGGCCCCGTCGCCGCCGTAGCCGCGCTTGCGCGCGATGATATAGGTGGTCAGCATCAGCAGCAGGGTGACGACGATGCCCGGCACGATCCCGGCCAGAAACAGCCGCGGGATCGAGGTTTCGGACACCAGCCCGTAGATGATCATCAGGTTCGACGGCGGGATCAGGCTGCCGAGCGCGCCGGCACTTGCGGTGATCGACGCGGCGAAGGGCACGTCGTAGCCTTCCTTTTTCATCGCGGGCACAGTGACCGAACCGATGGCCGCCGTGGTGGCGGGGCCGGAGCCTGAGAGTGCGGCAAAGAGCATGCAGGCGAAAACCGTAACCAGCCCCATGGAGCCGCGGTAGGCCCCGACCAGATTGGTGGCGATCCCGATCATCCGCGTGGCCATGCCGCCCACCTCCATCAGGCGGCCCGCCAGCACGAAGAGCGGGATGGTCAGCAGCGGAAAGGGGGTGAGGCTGGAATAGCCCGTCTGCGCCATCAGCGTGTAGGGGATGTCGATCAGAAACAGCGCCAGCGCGGTGGTCAGGCCCACGGCCGCGAACAGCGGCACGCCGATGACGGTCAGCACGACAAAGGCGATGCACAGGATCAGAAGCGGGCTCACAGGGTCTGTTCCTTGTCTTCGAGGGTCTCTTCCCAGTCTTCGTTCAACATCCCCGGCAGGCCGTTGCGGCCCTCGCGGTACCAGCCGATGTAAAGCTCGATCAGGCGCAGCAGCATCAGGGCGTAGCCGATGACGAGGATGGATTGGGGCCAGAACTGGTCGATGCCCAGGCTGGGGCTGTAGGATTTGTATTTCCACATGGTCGTCAGATAGTCGGACCCGACCCGGATCATGAAGATGCAGAAGAACGCCCAGAGCGCGTCGGACAGGAAGATGACCCAGCGGCCGAAGGCTTCGGGCAGCGCCTTGACCCCCACGAGGATGCGGATGTGGAACCGTTCGCGCACGCAATAGGCCGCGCCCATGTAGACGGCCCAGACCATCGCCATTGAGGCGACTTCCTCTGACCAGTGCAGGGCGGTGCCGAACAGGTAGCGCGCCACCACCTGCGCAAAGACGCAGACCGCGATGACGACGATGCAGACGCAGGCGATCGCTTCTTCGAAATGACGGATGATCCGTTTCAGCGCGGCCATGGCTTTTCCTCTGAAAGGGAGAGAGGGGAAAGGGGGGGGCCGCAGGCAGCGGCCCCGCCGGGGCGCCTTAGTTGGCGGCGTCCTGGATCTTGCCGACAAGTTCCACGAACTCGGGGCCGCGGGCCTCGGCGAATTCGTTCTGGATCTTTTCGGCGGCGGCGATGAAGTCGGTCTTGTCCGGCGTGGTCATGGCCATGCCGCCTTCGGTCGCGAGCCACTCGCGGATTTCCTGGGTCTCGTTCTCGACCTGCTCGCGCAGTTCCGCGCCTGCCGCATCGGCGGCGTCGTGAACCCATTGGCGCTGTTCGTCGGTCAGCCGCTTCATGAACGCGTCGGAGGCAAAGAGCGGCGACATGGAGACGAAATGCTCAAGGATGACCAGGTGCGGTTCGAACTCGTAGAACTTCATGTCGCGGATAAAGGAGGTGCCGTTGTCACCGCCGTCGACCGTGCCGGTCTGCAGGGCGGTGGGGGTTTCCGACCAGGCCAGCGGCACCGGCTCTGCGCCGAAAGCTTCGAACGTGGCGATCATGACTTCGTTTTTCGGTACCCGGATTTTCAGCCCTTCCATGTCCGCCATCGTGTTGACGGGCCGGACCGAATTGTAGAAGTCGCGGTAGAGCGCGGGGCCGTAGGCCAGCAGGTGAACGCTGGTTTCGGCCTGCAGCTTGTCCTTGATCTCCTGGCCGACCTCACCGTCGAGCACGCGCAGCAGGTGGTCGCCGTCCTGGAAGATATAGGGCAGCACGGTGACATCCATCAGCGGCCAATGGGGGGAGACGTTGTTGGCGGTGATGATAAAGCCGTCCACGGTGCCGAGCTGCATCGCCTTGAAGGCGTCATCCTCGGTCGAGATCTGGTTGCAGCACCGCAGCTTCACCTCGATCGCGCCGTCTGACATCTCTTCGAGGTTGTCCTTGAAAAGCGTGCCGAAGCGGCCGTAGATCGACGTTTCGGGCGCGCCGAAGCCGAGGTTCATGGTGACGTCCTGCGCCATCGCGGGCAGGGCGGACAGGGCCACGCCCAGCGAAAGCGCCGTGGTCGAAGCCAGTTTGAGGAAAGTTCGTTTCAGCATCGGATACTCCATGTCGGTGTCGCGTGCCAATTCGGGGTGGCACATTATCGTGGGGCTCTCGTGTGGTGCGAAACCTGCGGTGCGGGCCGGCGGCCCGCCTGCGCACCTGGCGGCAGTCTGTCCCCTGTCGAGAAGGCTAGAGGAGAGCCCTATCTACACAAAATGTTTTTTCTGTTCTGTAATGTTGCATTAAATGCAGTTAGCGGCTTGCGATGGACAGGTGGTCGAACCCGCCCTCGGCGGCCAGTTCAGAGGCGGTGTCGATCACCGCGCGCACCACGGCAGAGTTTTCGAGCTGCGGGGCGTAAGCGATCCCGAAGACCGGGTTTTCAACGGGTGCGACGATCGGCAGTGACAGGTAGCCCTGCGTCGGGTCCCGGTCGGCGGGGCTGCAGATGTTCAATATGCCATGCCCGAACTGCGCCGCGATCAGCCCGCGCAGCACGGCGCCGGACTTGGTGCTATGAACCACGGTGGGGGTCAGCCCGGCGTTTTTGAACAGCCGTTGAAAGTAGCCCCGGGTCCGGGGCACATCCAGCGCCACCATCGGCACGTCCACGAGGTCCTGCAGCGACAGCTCCGTCCGGTGGGCGAGGTGCGAGCTTTCAGGCACCAGCGCGTAGGGCGGTGCCTCGAACAGCGGCACGAAGCTGTGCTCGGGGCGCACTTCCATCTCGTATGTCAGGGCGGCATCCACCGCGCCGGTCTGCAACACATCCGACATCTGTTCCATGTCGCCCTCCATCAGGTCGATCCGGATCTCGGGGTAGCCGTCGGAAATGCGGCGCAGCAGGGGCGGCAGCACATAGGGGGCGGTGGGTTCGAAACATCCCAGCCGCAGGGTGCCGGTGGGGTTGCCGCCCAGCGACATCATGTCGGACTGGAACAGCCGCGCCTGTTCCAGAAAGCCCGAGATGTGGCGGCCGACTTCGTCGCCCATTCGGGTGGGCACGACCCCCTTGGCCGGGATGCGGCGAAACAGCTCGACGCCCACGCTCTGTTCGATCTGGTCGACTGCCGCCGTGATCGAGGACTGCGAGATGTTCATCTCGGCCGCGGCCCGCGCGATGGACCGGTTGCGCCGCGCCGCGTCGAAATAGAGCAGTTGCTTGAGGGTGAAATTCATCGCGTCACTACATTTTCTGTGCCTTTGAGGGACAGTAAATCTATTTTGGCCAGCAATAAAGCTGCGTTACCAAGAACGCCAAAGCGGAGGGCCGACATGGGCAGCATTACATTATTCAACGCGAAAAAGATCATCACCATGGACCCGTCGATGCCGGTCGCCACCCATGTCGCGGTGCGCGACGGGCGCATTCTGGCAGTGGGCGGGGCGGATTGCGCCGACCAATGGGGCAAGGCCGAGGTCGACAACCGGCTGGCGGACGCGGTGCTGATGCCGGGCCTGGTGGAGGGGCACGCGCATATGATGGCGGGCAGCATGTGGGATTTCGCCTATGCGGGCTATCACGACCGGATCGACCCGCAGGGCGAGCGTCATCCGGGCATGACCACCATCGACGCGGTGATCGAGCGGCTGCGCGCCCATGCGCAGACCCTGGACGACGGCGCGCCGCTGATCGCCTGGGGGTTCGACCCGATCTTCCTCAGCACCGAGCGGTTGAACAAGGCGCATCTGGATGCTGTGGCCTCTGACCGGCCTGTGGCGGTGCTGTTTTCCAATTTTCATCTGATGTGCGTGAATTCCGTTGCGCTGGAACAGGCGAGCTATACGGCGGCCAGCAATGTCGAAGGTGTGGTAAAGGGGGCGGATGGCGCGCCCACGGGCGAGTTGCAGGAAATGGCCGCGATGTTCCCGGTGATGCGCCGGGTGGGCATCGACTTTCGCGGGCTGTCGCAGGGCCGGGACACGATGCGCACCTATGCGCAGGTCTGCCGCCTTGCGGGGGTGACGACGGTGACAGATCTCTATTCCAGCATGGAGGACGAGGACATCGACGCCATGGTGCAGGTCACGGACGCCGCCGATTTCGGGGTGCGGCTGGTGCCCGCGCTGGGCGCGACGGGGGCCAACCCCGAGGCATTGGCGGCGCGGGTCCAGGCGATGCGCAAACGGTCCACAGACAAGCTGCGGCTGGGCGCGATCAAGATCATGACCGACGGGTCGATCCAGGGCTGGACCGCGCGGGTCAAATGGCCGGGCTATGTGGGCGGGCAGCCCAACGGGATCTGGAACGCCCCGCCGGAGGAAATATTCGCCGTGTGCGAGGGGATGCAGAAGCATGGCATCCAGATGCACATCCATGTCAACGGGGACGAGGCCGCCGAGGTGGCGCTGGACGCGCTGGAGGCGGCGGCGCGCAAGCACCCCTGGCCCGGGGCGCGGCACGTCTTGCAGCACTGCCAGATGATGGACGCCGACATGTATCGTCGCGCGGCGGAACTGGGGGTCTGCACCAATATCTTTGCCAACCATCTCTATTATTTCGGGGACCAGCATGCGGAGCTGACGCTGGGGCTGGGCCGTGCGCGGCGGATGAATGCGGTGCGCTCGGCGCTGGATGCGGGCGTGAACGTGGCGATCCATTCGGACGCGCCGGTGACGCCGCTGGGGCCGCTCTTTACCGCCTGGTGTGCGGTGATGCGCCAGACCATGACCGGCCGGACCCTGGGCGAGGGACAGCGCATCACGGTCGAGGAGGCGCTGCGTCTGATCACGCTGGGGGCGGCCTATACGCTCAAGATGGATGCCGAGATCGGCAGTATCGAGCCGGGCAAATATGCCGATTTCGCGGTGCTGGGGCAGGACCCGACAGCGGTGGACCCCGCGGCGCTGAAGGATGTGCCGGTGCTGGGCACGGTGCTGGGCGGGCAGGTGGCACTGCTATGATGCGGCTGCCGCTTACGGTGATCAGCGGCTATCTCGGCGCGGGCAAGACCACGCTGATCAATCGGTTGCTGGCCGAGGACCACGGGCTGAAGCTGATGGTGATGGTGAACGATTTCGGCGCCATCAACATCGACCAGGCCCTGATCAGCCGCCGGACGAAGGACGTGATCGCGCTGACCAACGGGTGCGTCTGCTGCACCATGGGGGCCGATCTGTTCATGGCGCTGGGCGATGCGCTGGACCGCAGGCCGCGGCCCGATCACCTGCTCATCGAGGCCAGCGGCGTGGCCGATCCGATGGCCATCGCCAATGCCGCCATTGCGGAGCCGGACCTGAGCTATGCCGGGATCGTCACGCTGATCGACGGGCTGGCCATGGGCGGGCTGCTGGACGATCCGCTGATCGCGCCGCAGGTGCTGCGCCAGGTCACGGCGGCGGATCTGACGGTGCTGACCAAGGTGGATGAGATGCCTCAGCCCTTGGCGACCCGGCTGAAGGCAGAGGGGCTGCCGTTGCCGCTGGCACTGGGCGGCGTGTCGGTGTCGGAGCTGCTTCTGGACCTCATGCCGCAGCCCCGGTCCCGCACCGCACAGGCGCACCCGGCCTATGCCACCTGGCACCACCGGTCGGACGCGGTGATCCCCCACGCGGTGCTGGAGCGCAAGCTGGCGGCGCGACCCGAGGGGCTGTACCGGCTGAAGGGGTTCTGCCGGACCGACCGCGGCGGGGTCGAGGTGCAGGCGGTGGGGCGGCAGGCGGACATTCTGCCTGCCGAGGACGCGCAGGCCACGTCGCTGGTGGGGCTGGGTCCGGCGGCACGGATCACCGCCCGGCAGATCGACGACTGGTGGCGGGCGGGCTGACGCAGCGCCCACGACGCAGCGCGCCCCGGCTACGGGCCGTCGGCTGTGCTGTCGCCCTTGTCCGGCGCGGGGTCTGACCCCGCCTCGTCCGACAGTTTACGGGCCACGCAGACCTGCCAGGGCCCCAGATGCAGCCGCCCGTCGGGGGAAGGACTGGCGCTGCCGATCTTGCGACCGATGGTTTTCCATTCGCCCGCGGGCAGGCTGTGGATCGACGGGGTGTCGGACATGTTGAAGGCGCAGAAGATGGTCGCATCCTCCGTCACGCGCTGAAAGTGCAGGACGTCGCCGAAAACATAGACGTTTTCCTGTCGCCCGACCTGCAATGCCCGGTGTTTGCGGCGAAACGCGATGGCATTGCGGTAGTGATGCAGGATCGCGCCCGGTTCGGCCTCCTGGGTGTGTACGGCGCGGTGCCGGTTCTCGTTGCTCAGCGGCAGCCAGGGGACCCCGGTGCTGAAGCCTGCGTTGGCCTCGGTCTGATCCCAGACCATGGGGGTCCGGCATCCGTCGCGGCCCTTGTATTCGGGCCAGAATTCGCGGCCGTAGGGGTCTTGCAGGTCTTCAAAGCTGATCGCGTCTTCCTCAAGGCCCAGCTCTTCGCCCTGATAGAGGCAGACCGCGCCGGGCAGGCACATCAACAGCGTCGCATAGAGGCGTTGCGCCGCCGGGGTCAGATGCCAGCGGCTGGAGTGGCGCATCACGTCGTGGTTCGAGAACGCCCAGGCGGGCCAGCCGTCGCGGGCGACCTGGTTGATGGTATAAAGCACCTCCGCCACGCGGGAGGCGTTGAGCGGCTCTGCGGCCAGAAACTCGAAGGCGTAGCACATGTGCAGCCCGTCGGTGCCGCGGGTGTACTGGCCCAGCAGGTCCAGCCCCTTGGCGGCATCGCCGATCTCGCCCAGCGAGGTGACGGCGCCGTATTCGTCCAGCAGCGCGCGCACCCTTTTGATGAAGTCCAGCGTTTCGGGGCGGTTCTTGGAATTGACGTGGTCCTGGTAGTTGTAGGGATTGACCGACGGCGTCAGGATCTCGTTGCGCTGTGCCTTTGCCAAGGCCGGATTGTCGCGCAGGTCCTTGTCCGCAAAGAGGAAATTCACGGTGTCGAAGCGGAAGCCATCGACGCCGCGGTCGAGCCAGAAGCGCATCACTTCGAGCAGGGCGGACTGCACATGTGGATTGTGCAGGTTCAGATCGGGCTGAGAAGTAAGGAAGTTGTGCAGGTAGTATTGTTCGCGCCGGGGGTCCCAGTGCCAGGCCGAGCCCCCGAAGATCGACAGCCAGTTGTTGGGCGGTGTGCCGTCTGGCTTTGGGTCCGACCAGACGTACCAGTCCGCCAGCGTACCCTCGCGGGAGGCGCGGCTGTTGGCGAACCACGCATGCTGATCCGAGGTGTGCGACAGCACCAGGTCGATGATCACCTTGACGCCGGCGCCATGCGCCGCCGCGACAAGGTCGTCGAAATCCGCCAGCGAGCCAAAGATCGGATCGACGTCGCAATAGTCGCTGACGTCATAGCCGAAGTCCTGCATCGGCGACCGGTAGAAGGGCGAGACCCAGATCGCATCGACACCGAGGCTGGCCACATAGTCGATGCGCTGAACGATGCCCTGAAGATCGCCGATGCCGTCCGCGTTGCTGTCCTGAAAGCTGCGCGGATAGATCTGGTAGATGACGCTGCCGCGCCACCAGTCGGGGTCTGGGGAAGGTATGTCTTTCATGTCAGCCTTTGGGATGGTCCCGCAGCGCGTCCGGTCAGGCGACGTTCATCTGTTGATTGGCGCTGAGAAAGTCGCCGATGACGTGGTCAAAGCGGGCGTCCTGCTGGGCCAGGAACAATTGCGCGCTCAGCATACCGTCCTTGGAGCCACAGTCGAATCGTTTGCCGATGAACCGGAAGCCCGCGACGGTCTTTTCGCCGATGTCCGCCGCGATGGCGTCGGTCAGCTGGATCTCGCCGCCCGCGCCGGGCTTCTGGCCGCGCAGGGTGTCGAAGATGTCGCCGTGGAGGATATAGCGCCCGACCACCGCCTGGGTGGAAGGGGCCGCCTCTACCTCCGGTTTTTCCACCAGCCCGTCGCAATAGGCCAGCGTGGTGTCGTGGTGGGAGATCGACAGGACGCCGTAGCTGGAAACCGTCTCGCGCGGGACCTCCATCGTGGCCAGCATGTGATCCACCGGCCCGGCCTCGTAGGCTTCGATCATCTGGCTGAGGCACCCGGTGCCGCTGAGGATCAGATCGTCGGGCAGCAGCACCGCCACGGCACCCGGCAGGGCGTGCTCGGCCGCGCAGAGGATGGCGTGGCCAAGGCCCAGTGGTTCGTGTTGATGGACGAAGACGATGTCGTGGGTTTCCGTGTCCAGCGCGGCGTTTTTCAGCTCGCGGGCCAGGGCATCCTTGCCTTTTTCACAAAGCGAGGCGCAGAGATCGGTGTCATCGAGGACGTAGTGTTCGATGGCGGATTTCGACGGGTGATTGACGAAGATCATCCGCTCGATCCCGGCGTCGCGCGCCTCGTCGATCACATATTGGATCAGGGGGGTGTCGAGCACCGGCAGCAGCTCTTTCGGGACCGCCTTGGTCGCGGGAAGGAACCGGGTCCCCATGCCGGCCACCGGGAAAATTGCTGTGCGCACTGTCTTTTTCATTGCTCGTCCACTCCTGTTTACACCACCTGAAAGAGGTAAGGCTGCACCTGCAGAAAGTCAAAAAAAGTGGCGGTTTGTTCTGCCAGGGGCAGTCATGCCGATCGAACCACCCGCTGGCCTGACTCTGCGCGAAAATACCGGAGTGGTGGGGAATTTTTCGATCCTTATCAAATTCTTACGCGGTGCCCGCGTGGCTTTGCCGCCGACGGTCAGCCCGCAACGCGATTGCCCGATATATTGCCACATGCTCAATTCTTAGGCAGAATTCGAAAGGTTTTCCCATGTTTTGGGGGGCATAACCGGCTCTTTCATTGAACTGACAAGTCATCCCCTTAGGTCTTAATTCAGCAAAACCCCGACCTACGGGCAGCAGGCGACCAAAAGAGGAGTGCAGGAATGACAGCCGACATCAAGGTGTTGCCGACACAGGAACAACCCTATGCGCGACTTGCTGTCATTGGCGGCGGTGCCTGGGGGACGGCGCTGGCAAGCGTTGCCGCGAAGGCGGGGCGCGACGTGCGGCTTTTTGCCCGCGACGCCGAGACGGTGGCGGGCATCAACGCGCGGCATGTGAACGCCAAGTATCTGCCCGGCATCGACCTGCCGCCGACGCTGGAGGCAACGGACGACATTGAGGCGGCGCTGACCGGGGCGGACGCTGTCCTGCTGGTGGTGCCATCGGGCGCGGTGCGCAGCATGGCCGCGCGCATCTCGGGGCTGGTCAAGGACGGGACGCCGGTGGCGATCTGTACCAAGGGGATCGAGCAGCGCACCGGCTATCTGATGTCGCAGGTGGTGGCCGAAGAGCTGCCGCATGTGCCCGTGGGCACGATTTCCGGTCCGACCTTCGCCCGCGAGACGGCGCTGGGCCATCCCACGGCGGCGACCGTGGCTTTCGAATTCAGCCACCGCGACCGGCTGGAGCCGTCGCACAGCCCCGCCGCGCGGCTGGCCCTGTCGATGAGCACGGGTTTCTTCAAGACCTATATTTCAGACGACCTCGTCGGGGTCGAAATCGGCGGCGCGGTCAAGAATGTGGTTGCCATCGGCTGTGGCATGATGACCGGCGCGGGCTTTGCCGAAAACACCCGCGCGGCCCTGATCACGCGGGGTCTGGACGAGATGAAGGTCCTGGCCGAGGCGCTGGGCGGACGCCGCGAGACGGTGACGGGGCTGGCGGGAACCGGCGATCTGACGCTGACCTGTTCCAGCCAGACCTCCCGCAACATGTCGCTGGGCGTGCAACTGGGGCAGGGGATTGCGCGCGACCAGTGCTTTGACGGGGCGCCGGTGGTCGTGGAAGGCGAGGCGAACGCGCGGTCGGTCATCGATCTGGCGAAGCGGGTGAAGGTTGCGATGCCGATCTGCGAGACGGTGTTTGCCATCCTGCACGAAGGGCGCGACCTGAACGAGGCTTTTGCCGATCTCTGGACGCAACCGATTTCGGCCGAACCCCGGGCCATGGACCTGACGCTGAACAACCCGGCGCAGAAATCCATGACCCGGCTCGACGGCGGGGTGGCCTGATGGACAAGCCTTTTGTTCTGGCGACCGACCTTGACGGCACGTTTCTGGGCGGAACGGAGGCGGACCGCCGTGCGCTCTATCGCTGGATCGAGGACAACCGCGACACCGTCGGGTTGATCTTTGTCAGCGGACGCGACCCCGATTTCATCTTTGATACCTGCGCGTCAAAGGAACTGCCCTGGCCTGAATACGCGGTCTGCGACGTCGGCACCAGCATCGCACAGGTGCATCCCGACAAGGGGATCACTCCGATCGAGCCGCTTGAGCGCGAGATCGCGGCCCGGTGGAACGACAGCGCGGATCGGGTGCGGGCGGCGCTGAAGCCCTTTCCCGGGCTGGTGGAACAGAAAACCGCGTTTCGCTACCGGGTCAGCTTTGACTATGAGCCGGATGCCTATGACCCACGCGCCGCCGAGGTGATCGAGGGCATGGGCCATGACGTGCTGATATCGGACAACCGGTTTCTGGACGTGCTGCCGCGGGGGGTCAGCAAGGGGCCGTCGTTGCTGCGGCTGCTGGACCATCTGGGGGTCGACACGTCGCGGGTGCTGGCGGCGGGTGACACGCTGAACGATCTGTCGATGCTGGTGGCGGGCACACCCGCCGTGGCTGTGGGCGGGTCCGAAGGCAAGCTGATCGCGGCGCTGCCCGACCTGCCGCGTATCCACCGCGCCAGCGCCATCGGCGCTGCCGGTATCGTCGAAGCCATGATCGCGTTCGATCTTCATCCCGATGCAAAGGAAATACTGACAGATGTCATCTGATCTGGTCATCGTGTACCACCGCCAGCCCTACGAGGAAATCGAGAAGGACGGCAAGACGGTCCTGCGCGAGAACAAGAGCCCGAATGGCATTGTGCCCACGCTCAAGAGCTTTTTCGGGACCGCCGAACATGCCACCTGGGTTGCCTGGAAACTGGCCGATGATCCGGCCAACCCCGAGTTCGACAAGGTGGTCGAGATCAACGACAATCACGGCACCTACAACGTGTCCCGCCTGCCGTTGAGCGAGGCGCAGGTCAAAAGCTTTTACCACGTCTCTTCGAAAGAGGCGTTCTGGCCGATCCTTCACAGCTTCAAGGAAAAGTTCAATTACGATCCGGTCGACTGGCCCACCTTTCGCGAGGTGAACTGGGCTTTTGCCGAAGCGGCGGCGCGCGAGGCGGGGCATGGCGCGCGGGTCTGGGTGCATGACTACAACCTGTGGCTGGTGCCGGGCTACCTGCGGCAGCTGCGCTCGGATGTCACGATCAGCTTTTTCCACCACACGCCCTTCCCGGCGGCGGACATGTTCAACGTGCTGCCGTGGCGGCGCGAGATCGTGGACAGCCTGCTGAAATGCGACATCATCGGCTTTCATATCCCGCGCTACGCGTCCAACTTCGTCGCGGTGGCCAATTCGCTGTTCGACCTGGACGACATCACCACCGGGCCGGTCAACCACGATCTGGTGTCGGACGGCACGGCGCTGAGCGAACGGCGGGTGCCGACCGCGATCGTTCAGGACGGGCGCCGGATCGCCATCAGCTCGGCCTCTGTCGGGGTCAACGCCGAGTATATCTCGGGCCGGTCGAAAGAACCCGAGCTGATCGCCAAGGCGGATGACATTCGCAAGGAGATGGGCGACGAGAAGCTGATACTGTCGGTCGGGCGGACGGATTATACCAAGGGTGGCGTGGACCAGCTGGAAAGCTTCGAGCGGGTGCTGGACGACAATCCGAAGCTGCGCGGCAAGGTGCGGCTGATGCATGTCTCGGTCAGTGCGGACCGCAACATGTCGGCCTATGCCCGCACCCAGACCGGGATCGAAGAGACGGCGGGCCGGATCAACGGCCGTTTTGGCACGCTGGAGTGGCAGCCCATCGCGCTGATCTCGCGGGCGATTCCGTTCGAGCAGCTGCTGTCCTATTACATGGCGGCGGATGTGGCCTGGATCACGCCCCTGGTGGACGGGATGAACCTGGTCTGCAAGGAATTCGTCGCGGCGCGCAGCGATGGCGACGGGGCGCTGGTGCTGTCTGAATTCGCCGGTGCGGCGGTGGAACTGCATTCGGCGGTGATCACCAATCCGTTCTCGCATCGGTCGATGGACAATGCGATCCTGGCGGCGCTGGACATGCCCGAGGAGGAACGCCGCGCCCGTATGGCGGAACTGCGCAAGGCCGTGTTCCGCTATACGCTGGACGCCTGGGCGGATGAGCATAAACGCCAGTTCGACGCCAAGACCGGCGGCTGACCCCTTTCACGGGCCCGGACAGCTGCTATGCTGCGGGGCATGATCCGGTCCTTTCCATTGCGATGGGTGCTGTTGGGGGCGCTGTGCTGGCCCGCAGCTGCGCCTGCCCAGACGCTGCCCGACCCGGTCGGCGACGCCGATTACCGGCCCGTCGACCTCGAAGAGGCGCGGCTGGGGCAGGTGCTGTTCTACGATCCGATCCTGTCGGGCAACCGCAGCGTGGCCTGCGCCACCTGTCATCATCCGGATTTCGGCACCGGCGACGGGGTATCTTTGGCGCTGGGCGATGGCGGTCTGGGTCTGGGTCCCGACCGGGTGGCGGACCCCGACAATCCGCCGGAAGAACGTATCCCCCGCAACGCGCCGGGGCTGTTCAACCTTGGGGCGCATGAGTTCTCGGTCATGTTCCACGATGGCAGGCTGGAGGTGGACGCCGACCGGCCAGGGGGGCTGCGGACGCCGATGGATGCGGATATGGTCGGCGGCTTTGCCTCTGTCCTGTCGGCACAGACCATGTTCCCGGTGCTCAGCCGGGACGAAATGGCGGGTTCTCACCGCGAGAACGACGTGGCACGGGCGGTGCGGCAGGGGGTCATCACAGGGCCGGGCGGCGCATGGGACCTGATCGCGCGCCGGGTGGCGGCGGTGCCCGAATATGCCGCGCGGTTCCGGGCCGTTTATCCGCATGTCGCGGGTCCCGAAGACATCGCCTTTACCGACATTTCCAATGCCATCGCCGTGTTCATGGCGCATGAGTGGCGATCGGACACCGCCCCTTTCGACGCGGTGCTGCGGGGGGAGGCGGCGCTGGAGGGCGCGGCGCAGGCCGGGCTGAGGCTGTTCTACGGCGCGGCGGGCTGCGCGGGCTGTCACAGCGGACCGTTCCTGACCGATCACGATTTTCACGCCATGGGGACGCCCCAGATCGGGCCGGGCAAATCGGCAAGCTTTGAGGATCATCACCGCGACGAGGGGCGGTTTCGGGTGACGGGCGATCCCGACGACCTTTACGCGTTCCGCACGCCGTCCCTGCGCAACGTGGCGCTGACGGCGCCCTATGGTCATGCGGGCGGACACCGCGATCTTGCGGCCTTTGTCGCCGCCCATGCGGATCCGGCGGCGGGCATGGCCGCCTATACCGAGGATCAGGCGGTGCTGACGGTTCCAAAGGCAGAGGATTTCGCGGTGATGCGGGACCCCGCGCAGGTCGCGGCGATCCTCGGCGCGGTCAGGGTGCCACCGGTGCGTCTGTCGCCCGAGGAGGTGGGGCAGATCGTCGCCTTCCTGAATACCCTGACCGACCCGGTCGCGGCAGAGGGTCGGCTGGGGGTGCCGGAAACGGTGCCCAGCGGCTTGCCGGTTCCGCGCTGAGCCATCCGGTCGGGGCGGAACGTCTGGCAGCCCCGGTTTCGGGCGGCACCGGGTGCCTTTGTGTCAGCGCGCGATGCGGTGGATGCGGTTCGCATCCAGACGGTGCCTCGTGGTCACGCCATCCGGCCAGCGCACGGAGACGTCGGCGCGGGGTGCCGCCCCCAGACCGAAATGCCGGGGCAGGAGCTGACCGCCCGCATGCCCCCCGCCGATCACCTGCTGTACCGATTGGCGCCCGCGGGGCGTTTCGACCGTGACCACGGCCCCGATGGCGTCGCGGTTGCCGGTCTGCTGCTGCAGGCGCAGGCCGATCCAGTTGCCGGTACCCTCGGTCACGTTGCGATAGATCTCAAGCGGCGCGCGGCGGTTCAGCACCAGAAGGTCCAGCCGCCCGTCGCCGTCGAAATCCGCCAGGGCGGCCCCGCGCGACCTGTCGGTGGTGGCGACGCCAGCCTTGGCCGCCCGTTCGACGAAGGTGCCGTCGGGCCGCTGCATCAGCAGGTTGTTCGGGTCGCGGGTGGCGAGGCCGGGCATCTGGTCCACGTTGCCCTTCGCGATGAACAGGTCGGCGCGGCCGTCGTTGTCGATGTCGCCGAACTCGGCATGCCAGCCGGTGGAGGGGCGCCCGTCGTCGCCCACATGGGGCCGTTGGGCATAGGTGCCGATGCTGTAAGGGGCGGCGGCGTAGGTGCCGTCCGGCTGTGCGATCTGCATCAGCTGGTCGCCCATCGAGGTCAGCATCACCTCGTCCGCGCCATCCCCGGTGATATCGCGCGAGGCGATGCCCATGCCCCAGAGCGCGACGTTCTGCCAGCCGTCTTCGGGCCCGAGAAAGCGGCGTTCGGCGATGTCCCACATCTGTTCGTGGCCGCCGGTGACATAATAGTGCCGGTCGTTGGAAAGCCGCAGCGCGGGCCGCCCCCGCGCATCCCGTGCCGCCAGCATGGACAGGGGGCAGAAGCCCGGCGTGAGCGGCGCGGCGTCGTATCCGCCCGTGACCGGGCGCAGGATCGTGTTTTCATCGCAGGCCTCGAAGGGGCCGTCGGGATCGGTGCGGTCCACGTAGTTGCCGATGGCCAGCGTGGGGCGGCTGTCATCGCCTTCCCACCAGGCGGTGAAGGCGGTGCTCCACCGGGTGTCCGTCGGCAGGCCCCAGCCCTCGGTGGCATCGGTAAAGGTGCAGTCCGGCCCCCCGCGCAGCGCAAGGTTCGCGCCCGCCCGCAGCACGAAGAGGTCGGTGATGCCGTCGCCGTCCATGTCGATGGGGTAAGCGCCGGTGACACCTGTGAGGGGCGCAAGCGACGCCGGACTGAACCGGAAACCGCCCCGATTGCGGATCAGCGTGGCAGAAGAGGCACCCCCGGCGGCGAAGATGTCGGGCAGGCTGTCGCCGTCGCAGTCAAAGACCGCGACGCCCCCGCCGACGAAATGCTCCCATCCGCCGGTGTAGCGGTGGTCGGGCAGGGCGGTCGAGCGGTCTTCGAACTGCGGGTCGGCCTGTGCGGCGGTGCCGATCAGGCAGGCGAGCAGGGCCGCGCGCCATTTCACGCCGCGTCTCCTTCACCGCCGAGCAGGGTATCGGTCAACGCCGACAGCGCCAGTGCGGTGGCACCCCGCGCCCAGACCAGGTCCCCCCAGGCGTGGATCGCCACTTCGCAGGGCGCGCGGCCCTCCGACAGGGTCAGCTCCTGCATTTCGGTCATCACCTCCGAGGCGTAGAGGTAGTCGTATTGCATCCGCTCGCCGGACAGGATGATCAGTTCCGGATCGAAAAGCTGCACCACATTGGACAGGCCGACCGACAGGTAGCGCCCCGCGCGTTCGAAAATGGTGCGGGCGGCGCGGTTGCCGGACTTGGCCCGCCGGAACAGGGTTTCCAGCAGCATCTGGCTGCTTTGCGGGGTATCGGGGGGCTGTCCCAGCGCGGTGGCCGCCTCGCGGGCAAGGGCGTAATCGGCCAGGTAAGCTTCGAGGCAGCCGCGCTGCCCGCAGCGGCAGAGCGCCCCGTCGAGCTGCACCTTGGTATGGCCCAGTTCCAGCCCCATGCCGCGCGCACCGCGGTAAAGCCTGTTGTTCAGGACCAACCCCATGCCGACGCCGTTCTCGATGGTGACGACGGCGAAATCGCTTTTCTGCCGCCCCTCGCCGAACCACAGTTCGGCCAGCGTCAGCATGTTGGCGTCATTGTCGATATAGACCGGCATGTCGAAATGCGCCGCGAAGGCGTTGCGCAGGTTCTGGTCGCGGTCCTCCAGCAGGGCGGACCAGGCGATGGTGCCGGTATCGAATTCGATGATGCCGGGCATCCCGATGCCGACGGCGCGGATGTCGGCGCGCGACTTGCCGCCGTTGGCCAGCACGCCGTCGATCAGTGCGGCGATTTCGTCCAGCAACTGCGGCATGCTGCGGGTGGTGTGCTGCGTGGGCAGCGCGGCGTCGGCCAGCATGGTGCCGGCAAAATCCGTCAGGACGGCGGTATGGCGGTTGTAGGACAGTTTGATCCCGATGACATGGGCCGCTTCGGGCACGACCCGAAGTGCCACCGGCGGGCGGCCGCGGCCGGATTCGCGGGCGACGCCTGTCACCTCGCGCAGCAGGCCCGCGGCGATCAGGTCCGCGGTGAGGGTGGTGGCCGACCCTGCGCTGATGTCGAGCGCGCGGGTGATGTCGGCCCTTGCGGCGGACCCGTTTGCGCGCACATAATCGAAAATCTGGAGTCGCAGCGGCACGTTGGCTGCCCGCCCTCTGGTCAGTTGAGGACCGCATCCCGTCAGCGGGGTATGTGCGAGGTCGGCGCTGTGACCATCCATAAGTTCAATCTCTAAACATAAAGCCGCCGATTTTTGACGGGATGGCGCAATTCTGGCGAAGGTCGCGGCGTTTGGGAAGGAAAATCTGTGAAAAACCGGGCGATCAGAGAAGTATTATTTTGACAGCTGAAATAAATTGGGCGACGTTAAGCTCAGGGTCATCTGACTCGCCTCCTGCGGGACAGGGGGAATCATAAGGGAGGAACCGATGTTCAAGAAAATGCTCGCGGCTGGCGTTGCGGTCGCAGGATTCACCTCATTCGCCTGGGCGGATAGTCACAGCATGACGGTCGGCGTGAGCTGGTCGAACTTTCAGGAAGAACGCTGGAAGACCGACGAGGCGGCGATCAAGGAAGCTCTGGACGCCGCCGGGGCGACCTATGTTTCCGCCGATGCGCAGTCGTCCTCGGCCAAGCAGCTGTCGGATGTGGAAAGCCTGATCGCGCAGGGGGTCGACGCGCTGATCATCCTGGCGCAGGACAGCGCCGCCATCGGCCCGGCCATCAATGCCGCGGCGAACGAGGGCATTCCGGTTGTCGGCTATGACCGCCTGATCGAAGACGACCGCGCCTTCTATCTGACCTTCGACAACGTCGAAGTGGGCCGGATGCAGGCCCGCGCGGTGCTGGAGGCCCAGCCGACCGGCAACTACGTGATGATCAAGGGCTCGCCCACCGATCCGAACGCGGATTTCCTGCGCGGCGGTCAGCAGGAAGTCCTGCAAGAGGCGATCGACGCGGGCGAGATCACCATCGTCGACGAGGCCTACACCGACGGCTGGCTGCCTGCCAACGCGCAGCGCAACATGGAGCAGATCCTGACCGCCAACGACAACAACGTCGATGCGGTCGTCGCCTCCAACGACGGCACCGCCGGTGGTGTTGTCGCGGCATTGACCGCGCAGGGCATGGAAGGCATCCCGGTGTCAGGTCAGGATGGCGACCACGCCGCGCTGAACCGCGTCGCCAAGGGCACGCAGACCGTATCCGTCTGGAAGGACGCGCGCGAGCTTGGCAAGGCCGCGGGTGAAATCGCGGTGGCGCTGGCGGGTGGCACCGACATGTCGGCCATCGACGGCGCCGAGGAATGGACCTCGCCCGGCGGCACCACGCTGACGGCCAAGTTCCTGGCCCCCGTGCCAGTGACCGCCGACAATCTCACGGTCGTCACCGACGCAGGCTGGATCAGCCAGGACGCGCTGTGCCAGGGCGTGACCGACGGTCCGGCCCCCTGCAACTGATCGTGCACAGAGGGGGCGGCGCCAGTCGCCCCCTCTCGCCGCCGCCCGCGCGCCGTGCGGGCTGACGCCAATTCCCATCAACCGCAGAGCGCCACGCCGTCCCCCCGGGGCCGCCCGAGCCACATGCGAGGGGCTGATACATGACCGACACCACCACAGATACGCGGCCAAGCCAGAAGGCGCCGAAGCGCAGTTTCCTCAACCAGCTTGAGATCGACACCCGGCTCTTGGGGATGATCGGTGCCTTCGTGCTGGTTGCGCTGGTCTTCAACATCCTGACCGATGGCCGGTTCCTGACGCCGCGCAACATTTTCAACCTGACGATCCAGACCGCTTCGGTCGCTATCATGGCGACCGGGATGGTCTTTGTCATCGTCACCCGGCACATCGACCTGTCGGTGGGCGCGGTGCTGGCGGCCTGTTCGGCGCTGATGGCGATGCTGCAGGTGCGGTGGCTGCCGGGACTGGGCCTTGAGATAGGGCATTGGGCCATTCCCTGGATCGCCATTGCGGGGGGGATCGTGCTGGGCGCCGTGATCGGGGCCTTCAACGGCTGGATGGTCGGCTACCTGGCCATTCCCGCCTTTATCGTCACGCTGGGCGGTTTCCTGGTCTGGCGCAACGTCGGCTGGTACATGACCGCGGGTCAGACCATCGGTCCGCTGGACCAGACGTTCATGGTTTTCGGCGGCATCAACGGCACCCTGGGCGGCCCGTTGAGCTGGGGCATCGGTATCGTGGCAATCCTGGCCACGGTTGCGCTGATATTCAACGCGCGGCGGGTCAAGGTGGCGCATGACTTTCCGGTCAAGCCGCTCTGGGCCGAAGTCGCGCTGGCGGTGATCGCCGCGCTGGCCATCGGCGGGTTCATCGCAATCCTGACCGCCTACGAGGTGCCCGAGCGGGTGGTGGCCCGCAACCCCGCCAAGTACGGCTGCGCAGAGGCGGAAGGGTGCACGGCCGTCTACGGTCTGCCGATTTCCGTCCTGCTGCTGCTGGCGATTGCCATCGTGATGACGGTGATCGCGCGGCGGACGCGGCTGGGGCGCTACATCTTTGCCACCGGCGGCAACCCCGACGCGGCGGAGCTGTCGGGCATCAACACGCGGCTGCTGACGGTCAAGATCTTTGCCCTGATCGGCGCGCTTTGCGCGATTTCCGCCATCGTCGCCTCGGCCCGGCTGGCGAACCATTCCAACGATCTCGGCACTCTGGACGAACTGCGGGTGATCGCGGCGGCTGTCATTGGCGGCACCGCGCTGTCGGGGGGCATCGGCACGATCTATGGCGCGATACTGGGTGCGCTGATCATGCAATCGCTGCAATCGGGTATGGCGATGGTCGGCGTCGATGCGCCGCTGCAGAACATCGTGGTGGGGGCGGTGCTGGTCTTTGCGGTCTTTATCGACATTCTGTATAGAAAACGTATGGGGGCCAAGTAGATGACATCGCCTTTGGTCGAAATGAAGAACGTCTCCATCGCCTTTGGCGGGGTGCAGGCGGTCGACAACGTCAGCATCACGCTCAACGCGGGTGAGGTCGTGGGCCTGTTGGGCCATAACGGGGCCGGAAAGTCGACGCTGATCAAGATGCTGTCGGGCGCCTACCGGATGGATTCGGGCGAGATCTGGATCGAGGGTGAACGTGCCACGATCCAGTCGCCCCGCGATGCCCGCGACTACAACATCGAGACGATCTACCAGACGCTGGCGCTGGCCGACAATCTCGATGCGGCGAGCAATCTGTTTCTGGGGCGTGAGTTGACCACCCCTCTGGGCTTTGTCGATGACGACCGGATGGAGGCGGAGACGCGCAGGATCATGGCGCGGCTCAACCCCAATTTCAAAAAGCTGAAAGAGCCGGTGTCGGCCCTGTCCGGCGGGCAGCGCCAGTCGGTCGCGATTGCCCGTGCGGTCTATTTCAACGCGAAGATCCTGATCATGGACGAACCCACGGCGGCGCTGGGGGTGCATGAGACCGCGATGGTGGCCGATCTGATTCAGGAGCTCAAGAAACAGGGTCTGGGCATCTTCCTGATCAGCCACGATACCCGCGAGATGATGGATCTGTGCGACCGCGTGGCCGTGATGAAGAACGGTCAGATGGTCGGCACGGAACGGGTGGAGGACGTGACGGAGGACGACATCCTGTCGATGATCATACTGGGCAAGAACCCGAGGGAGGCGGCCTGATGTACATAGGTCTGGACCTTGGCACCTCCTCGCTGAAGGCGATCCTGATTGACGACGCGCATGAGGTGCTGGCGGAGCAGGCGGTCGCGCTGAGCGTGCAGCGCCCCGCGGACGGCTGGTCAGAGCAGGACCCGCAAAGCTGGTGCGACGCGGCGGTCAAGGCGCTGGGGGCGCTGGCGGCAACGCACGATTGTTCCGGTGTCACCGGGATCGGCCTGTCGGGGCATATGCACGGGGCCACGCTGATCGGCGGCGACGACGCGCCGCTGCGGCCCTGCATGTTGTGGAACGACACCCGCAGCCATGCGCAGGCCGCCGCGATGGACGCCAAGGCCCGGTTCCGCGACATCACCGGCAACATCGTCTTTCCCGGCTTTACCGCGCCCAAGGTCGCTTGGGTCCGGGAAAACGAGCCCGAGGTGTTTGACAGGATAGCGAAGGTGCTGCTGCCCAAGGACTACCTGCGTCTGTTCCTGACGGGTGAACATGTGTCGGACATGTCCGATGCCGCCGGGACCGCCTGGCTGAATACCGGCGCGCGGGACTGGTCGGACGAACTGCTGGCCGATTGCAACCTGAGCCGTGACCAGATGCCGGCACTGGTCGAAGGCGCCGCGCCCTCGGGGCGTTTGCGCGCGGACCTCGCGACACTGCTGGGCCTGCCGCGGGCCGTGGTCGCGGGGGGCGCGGGCGACAATGCGGCGACGGCCATCGGGGCCGGGGTGGTGCAGGACGGCACCGCGTTCCTGTCGCTGGGCACGTCGGGGGTGCTCTTTGCCGCCACGAACGGCTACCGGCCTGACCCTGAAACTGCGGTGCACAGCTTTTGCCATGCCGTGCCGGACACCTGGCACCAGATGGGCGTGATCCTGGCGGCCACCGACGCGTTGGAGTGGCTGTCGCGGCTGACCGGTCAATCGGCGGCCGATCTGACGCGCGATCTGGGGCGGGTCGAACCGCCGGGCCGGACCCTGTTCCTGCCCTACCTCGGCGGAGAGCGGACGCCGCATAACGATGCGGCGATCCGTGGCCAGTTCCTGCACCTGGATCATGCGACCGATGCCCGGGCGGCGGCGCGGGCGGTGCTGCAGGGCGTCAGCTATGCCTTTGCCGATTGCAACCGTGCGCTGGCCGCCACCGGCACGCGGATCGAAAGCGCGCTGGCGATGGGCGGCGGGGCGCGGTCGGACCACTGGCTGTCGATGCTGGCCAGCACGCTGGGCTTTCCGCTGGAGGTGCCACGGGCGGGCGATTTCGGCGCGGCGCTGGGGGCGGCCCGGCTGGGTCAGATGGCGGCGACCGGGACCGGCGCCGAGAGTGCGACCAAGCCGCCGATCGACCGGACGGTCGCACCGGACGCGGACCTGGGCGCGGCTCTGGCCGACGGGCACGAACGGTATCGCGCCGCGTATGAACTGCTGCGCGGCCTGGCCTGAGCGATGCAGCTGAACCCCGACTGGGAATTCGTCGCGGATACCGTGATGGGCGGTGTGTCCACCGGCCACGCGCGGCGCGAGCCTGTGGCGGGGCGCGACGCCATGCGGCTGACCGGCGACGTATCGCTGGAGAATGACGGCGGTTTCGTGCAGATGGCCTTTGATCTTCAGCCGGACGGCGGTGGTTTCGACGCCAGTGGCTGGAACGCCATCGCATTGGAGGTGCGGGGCAATGGCGGAGCTTATGACCTGCGCCTGCGGACAGAGGACCTGACCCGGCCCTGGCAGTCCTTTCGCAGCGCCTTCGTCGCTGAGCCCGACTGGCGGACACTGACGTTTCCGTTCTCCGGGTTCGAGCCGCACCGCACCGACGCCAGGTTCGATCCCGCGCGGCTGCGCCGGATCGGCGTGCTGGGCATCGGCCGGGTGTTTCATGCGGAGGTGGCGGTGGGCACCGTGCGGCTGGTGAACGTCTGATCGCCCTGCTGGCACACGCAGCGGCGTTTGCGCTGTAGGAACCTACGCCGCCAGACCTGCCTCAACCTCGGCGCGGACCTTTTCAGCCGCCTTTTCCTTCACCGGGCCATAGCCCCGGATGTCCATCGGCGCGGCGAGCAGGGCGAGCTTGTCCTCTTCGGGCAGCGCACTGCGGGCCACCCGGTGCAGCAGGTCCTCGTACCAGCCGATCAGCGCCACCTCCATCCGCCTGTCGGCCCCGTAGGAAAACACATCCGCCCAGCTGCCGCGCAGGCCCTTCAGGCGCGCCAGAACGCCAAAGGCCGCGCCCATCCAGGGCCCGAAGGTTTTCTTGAACGGGCGGTCGCGGGTGTCATGGCCGGTGGGCCACATCGGCGGGGCAAGGTGGTATTTGACCTTGTAGTCGCCTTCGAATTCCTCGGCGATGCGGTCGGCAAAGCCGGTCTGGCTGTGCAGGCGGGCGACCTCGTATTCGTCCTTGTAGGCCATCAGCTTGAACAGCGATTTCGCCGCCGCGCGCTGCATGTCGTCGCTGGCCCCGGCTTCGGCAAAGCGGGCCAGCGTGTCGGCATAGCGCCGGGCGTAGCCTGCGTTCTGGTAGTCGGTCAGGAAGGACATGCGCCGGTCGATCAGGCCCTGAACCGTGTCATCCGGTTCTGCCGCACGCGGCAGTTCCAGCTTATCCGGGGCCGCCGCCATGACACGGCCATAGGCAAAGGCATCCTTGTTGCGGTCGGGGGCCACGCCGTTCAGCTCGATCGCCTGATGAAGCGCGGGGAGCGAGACCGGCACCAGCCCTTTTTGCCAGGCAAAGCCCAGCATCATCACATTGGCAAAGACCGCGTCGCCCATCAGCCGTTCGGCCATCGCGTTGGCGTCGAAGGCGGCGAGGTTGTCCGCGCCCACCACATCGGCGATCACCGCCTCGCGGGTGTCCATCGCCAGATGCGCATCGCGGTTCAGCACCAGGTCGCCGGTGGGCATTTCCGCGCGGTTCAGCACGATCCGCGTGCCCTTGCGGTAGTGGGCCGACGCCTTGGGCGCCGAACTGACCACCATGTCGCAGCCGATGACGGCGTCGGCGCTTCCTTGCTCGATCCGGACCTGATGCACATCGTCGGGCCGGTTGGCGAGGCGCACATAGCCCAGCACCGTGCCGAACTTCTGCGCAAAGCCGGTGAAGTCGAGTACGGAGGCGCCTTTGCCCTCCAGATGCGCGGCCATCGAGATCAACGCGCCCACGGTCACGACACCCGTGCCGCCGACGCCGGTGACCAGAAGGTCATAAGGCGCGTCGAGCCGGGGCAGGTCGGGGGCGGGCAGGGCGGCGGCCATTTCTGCCACGTCGAAACCGGCGCCGGATTTGCGGCGGCGGGTGGCGCCCTCGATCGTCACGAAGGACGGGCAGAAGCCATTGAGGCACGAGTAATCCTTGTTGCAGGTACTGAGATTGATCTGGCGCTTGGTCCCGAATTCGGTCTTTTTCGGCTCCACGCTCAGGCAGTTGGATTCCAGTGAACAATCGTTGCAGCCTTCGCAGACCAGATCGTTGATCATCACGAACTTCGGCGGGTCCTCCAGCGTGCCGCGCTTGCGCTTGCGGCGTTTCTCGGTCGCGCACATCTGTTCGTAGATCAGGACCGTGACGCCCGGAATCTCGCGCAGTTCGCGCTGTACCGTGTCGAGGTCGCGGCGGTGGTCGAAGCTGGTCCCGCTTGGGAAGTCCGAGCGGATGAATTTTTCCGGCATGTCCGAGACGACCGCGATGCGGTCAACGCCTTCGGCACGGGCCGATTGGGCGATGGCGTTGACCGAGACGGGGCCGTCTACGGGCTGTCCGCCGGTCATGGCGACGGCGTCGTTGTAGAGCACCTTGTAGGTGATGTTCGTCTTGGCGGCGACGGCCTGCCGGATCGCCAGCGAACCGGAGTGATACCAGGTTCCCTCACCGAGGTTCTGGAACACATGCTTGCCGCCGTTGAACATCGAGGTGGCGATCCACGGCACACCTTCGCCGCCCATCTGGGCGAAACCGGCGGTGTCGCGGTCCATCCAGAACGCCATGACGTGGCAGCCGATGCCGGAATTGGCGGTGGAGCCTTCGGGCAGTTTGGTCGAGGTGTTGTGCGGGCATCCCGAGCAGAAGTAGGGCGTGCGGGTGGCCCCCGGCACGTTGAGCAGGGTAGGCGGCGTGTCGGTCAGCGCGTGGGCCTTGTCCTGCAAGCCTTCGTCGGGAAAGAACGCGTGCAGCCGCGCGGCCAGGATCGGCACCAGTTTCAGCGGCGACAGCTCGCCCGTCCAGGGCACCAGTTCTTCCAGGTTCTCGTCGTGCTTGCCGACCATGCGCTTGGGCTTGGACCCCGGCCAGTCGTAGAACGCTTCCTTGAACTGGCTTTCGATGATGCCGCGCTTTTCCTCGATCACCAGCACCTCGCGCTTGGAACGGACAAAGGCCAGCGCGTCGCGGCGGGCCAGCGGCCAGACCATGCCGACCTTGTAGATGTCGATGCCAAGCGCGCGGCAGCGGTCCTCGGTCAGGCCCAGCAGGCGCAGTGCCTCCATCAGGTCGAGATGCCCCTTGCCGGTGGTCACGATCCCGAAGGGCGCATCGGGCAGGTCGTAGATGCGCCGGTCGATGGGGTTGGCCTCGACAAAGGCTTCGACGGCTTGCAGCTTGTCATGCAGCCGGGTCTCGATCAGCGGCGAGGGCAGGTCGCCAAGCCGCACATGCAGCCCGCCCTGCGGGGCGGTATAATCGGGCTGTACGAAGTCCCGGTCGTGGGCCAGATCAATCGACGCGCCCGATTCCACCGCTTCGGAGATCGCCTTGAACCCGACCCAGGTGCCGCTGAACCGCGACAGGGCAAAGCCGTATTCGCCAAAGGTCTGATATTCGGCGACGCTGGCGGGATTGAGCGTCGGCATGAACCACGACATGAATGCGACGTCGGACTGGTGGGGCATGGAGGAAGACACACAGCCATGATCGTCACCCGCGACCACCAGCACACCGCCCTTGGGCGCGGACCCATAGGCGTTGCCGTGTTTCAGCGCGTCGCCCGACCGATCCACGCCCGGTCCCTTGCCGTACCACATGGAAAAGACGCCTTCGACCTCGGCATGGGGGTCCAGGTGGGCCTGCTGCGCCCCCAGAACGGCGGTCGCGCCAAGGTCTTCGTTCACGGCGGGCAGAAACCTGATGCGGCCCTCGTCAAGGCGCGGCTTGTTGCGCCACATCTCCTGATCCAGCCCCCCAAGCGGGGAGCCGCGGTAGCCTGAGACGAATCCGGCGGTGTTCAGCCCCGCGGCCCGATCGCGCCGCGCCTGGTCCAGCATGATGCGCACCAGCGCCTGCGTGCCTGTCATGAAGACACGCCCGCGCGGCAGCGCGTAGCGGTCGTCCAGCTTGTAGGTGGGAAACGTCTGGTCCTGCTTGGTCATGGTATCCTCCTGAAAGGTCAGGTTAGCATGGTCTTCGGGGTTTTTCCTGTCTATCTTCGCGGTGAATTGCCGGAATTCTGGATTCGATTTCCGGAAAATGGCTGATTTACGAAAAGGTTGTTCAAAAGCTCATGGATGACATCGACCGCAAGCTCCTTCACCAGTTGCAGCAGGATTCCCGCCAGTCAAACGCTCAGCTGGCGGAAAAGTTGAACATTTCCACCTCCGCGTGCTGGCGTCGGGTCAAGACGCTTGAGGATGCCGGGGTGATCGAACGCTACGGCGCGCTGGTGAACCCGGCGCGCATGGGGCTGCGGTTCGAGGCGATCGTGCATGTGCATCTGACCCGGCACGACACCGAGGCGCTGGCGCGCTTCATCGCGGCGGTCCAGCTGCGCGAAGAGGTGACGGAGTGTTACGCGACCACGGGGCAGGCGGATTACCACCTGCGGGTCCTGTGCCGGGACATCGACGCCTATAACGGCTTTCTTGAGGAATTCCTGTTCCTGCAACCCGCCGTCAATTCGGCCCAGACAAACGTGGTGTTGCGGCGGATCAAGGCGAACGCGCCGCTGGGTGGCTGAACCCCGGCGCATCTAAATTCCCCGCCTGCGTTGCCTGCCGCTTGACATCGCGGTGCGGGACGGGCCTTTTGCGACAAATTCAACACCGGAGGATACCGCATGATGAAGACCCGTGCCGCCGTCGCCCTTGAGGCGGGAAAACCCTTGGAAATCATGGAAGTGAACCTGGAGGGACCGAAGAAGGGCGAAGTGCTGATCGAGATCAAGGCGACCGGTATTTGCCATACCGACGAATTCACCCGCTCGGGCGATGACCCGGAAGGGCTGTTTCCCGCAATTCTGGGCCATGAGGGCGCGGGCGTGGTGATGGAAGTGGGCGAGGGTGTGACCACGCTGAAGCCGGGGGATCATGTCATCCCGCTTTATACCCCCGAATGCCGCGAATGCGCCGCCTGCCTGTCGGGCAAGACCAATCTCTGCACCGCGATCCGGGGCACGCAGGGCAAGGGGCTGATGCCCGACGGCACGTCGCGTTTCTCCTTTGACGACGGCACCCCGATCCACCACTACATGGGCTGTTCGACCTTTGCGAACCACACGGTGATGCCCGAGATCGCGCTGGCCAAGGTGCGCGATGACGCGCCATTCGACAAGATCTGCTACATCGGCTGCGGCGTGACCACCGGCATCGGTGCGGTGATCAACACCGCGGGGGTCGAAATCGGCTCGACCGCGGCGGTCTTCGGTTTGGGTGGCATCGGCCTCAACGTGATCCAGGGCCTGCGCATGGCGGGCTGCGACAAGATCATCGGCGTGGACCTGAACGACGACAAGCAGGAGATGGCCAGGAAGTTCGGCATGACCGACTTCGTCAATCCGTCCAAGGTCGAGAACACGGTCCAGGCGATCATCGACCTGACCAAGACCGAAAAGGACCCCTTCGGCGGTGTCGACTATTCGTTTGACGCGACGGGCAATGTGAAGGTGATGCGCGACGCGCTGGAATGTTCGCACCGCGGCTGGGGGGTGAGCGTCATCATCGGTGTCGCCCCGGCAGGGGCCGAGATTTCGACCCGGCCTTTCCAGCTGGTCACAGGACGGGTCTGGAAGGGGACGGCGTTCGGCGGTGCCAAGGGCCGTACCGATGTGCCCAAGATCGTGGACTGGTACATGGACGGCAAGATCGAGATCGACCCGATGATCACGCACAAGCTGACGCTGGACGAGATCAACAAGGGGTTCGAGCTGATGCACGAAGGCAAGTCCATTCGCGCGGTGGTGGAGTTCTAGGGGACTGACACCGGCAGGGTGTCACCGCACTGGCCCCTCAAAGACGTTTGACCTCAGGCCGGCCGGTACCCGTTTTCGCGGGGACTGGCCGGTTCTTTCTTTTTGGCCAGGGTGTGTTGACCAGGAACTGCGAACAGGCGGGCCGCCTTCCGCGCCGTCACGCCCGCGCTGCCGCCGTGCCGGACGTCCGGCACGCGCCGACCTTCTTTGTCGCTGATCATTTCTGTTTCGCTGCGCGGATGTCGGATCGGGCGGCGCGACGACATGGAAAACGAGTGCCTCAAAGCTGGGGAACTGCCGTGCCGTCATCCGGCGCGCGGATTTCATGTCCTTTACCTGCCCGTATCAGGCGTTAAGCTGGGTGCAGAGGATCAGCAGGAGACAGATCATGCGGCTGCGCGTCAACGGGGCGGACCACGAGGTGGATGTCGAAGAGGACATGCCGCTTTTGTGGGTGCTGCGCGATGAGCTGGGAATAACCGGACCGAAATACGGCTGCGGGATCGCGCAGTGCGGGGCCTGCACCGTTCACGTCGACGGGGTTGCCGTCAGGTCCTGCCAGTTGCTTGCCGGTGAAGTCGACGGCGAAGTGACGACGATCGAAGGGTTGGGCACGCCGGTGGCGCTGCATGCGGTGCAGGCGGCCTGGGTTGAACATCAGGTCGCCCAGTGCGGTTATTGCCAGTCGGGTCAGATCATGCAGGCGGCGTCCTTGCTTGATCTGAACCCCGAACCGACGGACGCCCAGATCGACGCCGCGATGAGCGGGAACCTCTGCCGGTGCGGGACCTATCCGCGCATCCGTGCCGCTGTCAAAACCGCCGCAGCCAAATTGCAGGGGGTCTGAGCATGGGGCGGGCCAGAACAATCGCGCGGCGCACATTCCTGGTGGGGTCGGTCGCCGTGGTGGGGGGCGTCGCCTTTGGCGCCTATCTCTACAAACGCGACGTGAAGAACCCGCTTGAAGCCGATCTGCAACCGGGCGAGGCCACGTTCAACCCCTTCGTCAAGGTGGATGCGCAGGGGGTGACATTGATTACCCCGCGTGCCGATGTCGGGCAGGGGGCCTATTCGATCCAGGCGCATCTTCTGGCCGAGGAACTGGATGTGGACCTGGCAGATGTGCGGATTGAGCCGGGCATGCCCTCGCCCGCCTATTACAACAGCGTGGTGGCGGCAGAGGGATTTCCCATCGCGGCGACCTCGGACACGCTGATGGCGCGCACGGGGCGCGGCGCGGCACAGGTGATGGCCAAGGTCATGGGCCTGCAGCTGACGGGCGGGTCTTCGACCGTGCCGGACATGTACGAGCGCCTGCGCCACGCGGGGGCCGTCGCCCGTGAGACGCTGCTGGCCGCCGCTGCCCGCCAGACCGGGCTGGAGCGTGACCAGCTGAGCACGCAGGGCGGCGCGGTGGTGCTGCCCGACGGCATGCGGCTGGCCTATGCCGATCTTGCGACCACGGCGGCCGAAATCGAGCCGGTGCAGGATGTGAACCTGCGCGACCCCTCCGAGTGGCGGGCGCTGGGCAGGGATCATCAGCGCACGGACATCGTGGCGAAATCGACCGGCACCCAGCCTTATGGCATCGACCTGAGGATGGAGGGGATGGTCCATGCCACCACCCGCACCAATCCGGCCTTGGGCGGCGGCATCCTGGGCTTTGACGCGGGCGAGGCCGAGCAGATGCGCGGCGTCCAGGCGATCCTGCCGATCTCGGGCGGTTTCGCGGTGGTTGCGGACAACACCTGGCGTGCCTTCCGGGCGGCGGATGCGGTCAAGGCGGACTGGGGCCCGTCGCCCTATCAAGGCGACAGCGCCGCGCAGTTCGCGGATGTGGCCGCGTCCTTTGTCGATGACCGGCAGGACAGCCGGTTCAAGGATGAGGGCGACGTGGCGGCCGCGCTGGAGGGGGCGGAGGTGCTGGAGGCCGAGTACCGCATTCCCTACCTGGCGCATGCGCCGCTTGAGCCGATGTCGGTCGTCGTGCGCCTGTCGGAGGGCGTGCTGGACATCTGGACCGGCACGCAGATCCCCCGCTTTGTCCAGGACGGCGCCGCCGCCGTCGCGGGGCTGGAGCCAGAGGCGGTGCGGGTTCATGTGCTGATGTCCGGCGGCAGCTTCGGTCGGCGGCTGGAGGACGATTACATCCGCCAGGCGGTGGAAATCGCGGTCCAGATGCCCGACACGCCGATCAAGATGGTCTGGAGCCGGGAAGAGGACATGACCCACGACTTCCCCCGCCCGCTGGCGATCAGCCGGGCCCGCGGGGCGGTGGCGGGGGGGCAGGTCGCGGTCTACGACCTCGGCATCGCCGCGCCCTCGGTGTCGGCGTCTTCGCTAGAGCGGCTGGGCCAGCCCGCCATCGGGCCGGATGTGGCCATCGTGGCGGGGGCCTGGGATCAGCCCTATGCCATTCCGGACTACCGGGTCACGGGATACCGCGTGCCGCCGATGGTCCCGGTCAGTTCGTGGCGGTCCGTCGGGGCCTCGGGCAACGGGTTCCTGCACGAGTGCTTTCTGGACGAGCTGTGCCACGCCGCCGGGGCCGATCCGCTGGAGGAACGTCTGCGCCTGTGTCGGCATGACACGTCGCGCAAGGTGCTGGAAGCGGTGGGCGAGATGTCGGATTGGGGCAGCGACCCGGGGGCAGGACGCGGGCGCGGTGTCGCCTTCACCCTGTCTTTCGGCGTGCCGGTTGCCGAGGTGGTGGAGGTCAGCCGGACCGATCGCGGCATCCGCATCGACAAGGTCTTTGTCGCTGCCGATGTGGGGCGGGTGCTGGACCCGGTGAACTTCGAGGCGCAGCTTTCCGGCGGCGTCATCTGGGGGCTGGGTCATGCGATGAACTGCGAACTGACCTATGCGGATGGCGTGGCCCAGCAGGACAACTACCACGTCTTCGAGGGGATGCGCCTGTACCAGACGCCGCAGATCGTGGTGCGCGGCCTGGAAAACGGCGACCGGATCCGCGGCATCGGCGAACCGGGGGTGCCGCCCGCGGCGCCCGCGCTGGGCAACGCAATCTTTGCCGCGACGGGCGAGCGCATCCGCGAATTGCCGTTCTCGAAACACGTGGATTTCGTCTGATGCGCCTGCTGATCGCCGCATTCCTGCTGGCCACCCCGCTGGCCGCACAGGACACCACCACCACCGCCAGCCGGGCCGAGGGGCTGGCGGCGTGGGAGCGGATATTCGAAAAGGTGTCGCACCCGCGCTGTACCAACTGCCATGTGGGCGAAAGCAATGTGCCGATGTGGAACGGCCTTGGGTACGGGCCCGATACCGTCCACGGCATGGGGGTGATGGCGGACGAGACCCGGATCGGCGCGCTGAGCATGCCCTGCCGGACCTGTCATATCTCCGCCGACCGGCCCAACGCGGTGCCCCATGCGCCGCCGCATATCGACGACGCATGGCGGCTGGCGCCGGTCGAGCTGCAATGGCTGGGCCGCACCAGTGCAGAGGTCTGCGCCCAGATGCGCGACCCCGACACGAACGATGGCAACGACTTTGCCGAACTGGCCGAGCATCTGCGCACCTCGGCCTTTGTCGCCTGGGGCTACGCGCCCGGCGCTGGACGTTCTGCGCCCGATGGCACGCCCGAGGACATCGCCCGCGATGTGGAGATCTGGGGGGCCGCCGGTGGCCCCTGCGACTGACCCGATAGCGGGTCGGTCGGGCCGGAGCGGTGACACATGGATGTTCTGAAGGTCGCCCGCCCGGTCGCCGTTTCGGGGTTGGGGGATGTGCCCTATCCGCTGTCGGATCCCGCCGGGGTGGAGGCGCTGCTGGCGCGCTGTCCCGTGGCGGCGGAAACCCCGCTGGTCGAGGCCGAGGCCATCGCGGTGGAGGCCGGGGTGGCGCAGGTCTGGGTCAAGGATGAGCGCGGGCGCATGGGGCTAGCCAGTTTCAAGGCCCTGGGGGCGGCCCATGTGATAGCCCGCCACGGGGCAGAGGCGCGGGGACGCACCTATGTCACCGCCAGCGCGGGCAATCACGGGCTGTCGGTCGCCGCAGGGTCGGCGGCCTTTGGCGCGCGGGCGGTGATCTATATCGCGCAGACGGTGCCCGACGCCTTTGCCGAACGCCTGCAGGAGCAGGGCGCCGAGGTACGCCGGGTGGGCGAAACCTACGAGGCGGCAATGGCGGCGGCAGAGATGGAAGCGCAGGCGCAGGGCTGGCACCTGCTGTCGGATGCGTCGTGGGATGGCTATACCGAAACGCCGCTGCGGGTGATGGAGGGCTACCTCGTGCTCATGGCAGAGGCGATACGCCAGATGCCGGTGGCGCCCAGCCATGTCTTTGTTCAGGCCGGTGTCGGCGGGCTGGCGGCGGCCTGCGCGGTGCTGGCGCGGGCGGCATGGGGCGATGCCCCCCGGATCGTGGTGGTCGAGCCCGAAGCGGCGCCCTGCCTGCGGGATTCAGTTGCCGCGGGCCGGGTTGTCACCGCGCAGGGGCCGGTCAGCATCATGGGACGGCTCGATTGCAAGGTGCCGTCGCACATCGCCCTGAAGGGGCTGGCGCGGGATGCGGATGCCTTTGCGCTGATCACCGAGGAAGAGGCGCAGGTGGGCGCCGGGACGGCGATGGTCGCCGGGCTTGCTTCGACGCCGTCCGGGGCGGCGGGGCTGTCTGCCTTGCTGGCGGTGGACGACGCCGGACGCGCGGCGCTGGAGCTGACGGCGGAATCGACCGTGCTGTGTGTTCTCAGCGAGGGGCCCGAGACGTAGACAAAAGCCCCCTGCCAGCCGGGGGACGGCACAAAGCTGCCATGCCCCGGCTTGACGCTTCGGACGGGATGACTTAACTCCGGGGTAGCGCGGGCGTTGTGTAATGGTAAGACCTCAGCCTTCCAAGCTGATGATACGGGTTCGATTCCCGTCGCCCGCTCCAACCTGCCGCTTTCCACCTGTTCAATGACTGCGACACCTCGGGCGCTTGACCCGCGCCTGTTGCCGCGCCATGACACGTCACGACACAAAGGACGACGCATGGCACGCACTCCCGCACCCGCACCGACCCAGACCGAAGAACGCGAAAAGTCGCGGCGGATCGGCGCGCTGAAGTCGCTGATGCCCTTCATGCGGCCCTATCGGGGGCTGATGGCGATGGCGGTGCTGGCACTGGTGCTGACGGCGACGGTATCGCTGACCCTGCCGCTGGCGGTGCGCCGGGTGGTGGACAATTTCCGCGTCGCGGAGACGGAGCTTCTGGATCGCTATTTCCTGGCCGCCCTGGGGATCGCGGCGCTTTTGGCGGTGGGCACCGGGCTGCGCTATGCGCTGGTGACGCGGCTGGGCGAACGGGTGGTGGCCGACATTCGCCGCGCGGTGTTCGACCGGGTGATCTCCATGAGCCCGGCCTTTTACGAACGGATCATGACCGGTGAAGTGCTGAGCCGGATCACCACCGACACGACGCTGATCCTCAGCGTTATCGGGTCGTCCGTCTCCATCGCCCTTCGGAATGCGCTGATCTTCGTGGGCGGTCTGGCACTGATGCTGTTGACCTCGGCCAAGCTGACCGGGCTGGTGCTGCTGATCGTGCCTGCCGTGATCATCCCGATCCTGGTCCTGGGGCGCCGGTTGCGGGTCATCAGCCGCGAGAACCAGGACTGGATCGCGGCCTCGTCGGGCAACGCATCGGAAAGCCTGGGCGCGGTGCAGACGGTGCAGGCCTTTACCCATGAAACAGTCACCCGCGACGCCTTTGCCCGGATGACGGAAGGGTCCTTCGACGCGGCGCGCCGCCGGATCAAGACCCGCGCGGCGATGACGGTGATCGTGATCTTCCTTGTCTTCAGCGGCGTGGTCGGGGTGCTCTGGATCGGCGCCAACGACGTGCGCGCGGGCGACATGACGCCGGGGGCACTGGTGCAATTCGTGATCTACGCGGTCATGGTCGCCGGCGCGGTCGCGGCCCTGTCCGAGATCTGGGGCGAGTTGCAACGCGCGGCGGGCGCGACGGAACGGCTGGTCGAATTGCTGAATGCCGAAGACATGGTGCAGGACCCGGCTACCGCGGCGGCGCTGCCGGAACCGGCGCGCGGCCATATCTCGTTCGAGGACGTGCATTTCGCCTATCCCGCCCGGCCCGGGACTGCCGCGCTCGACGGGGTCACGCTGGACATCCAGCCGGGAGAGACGGTGGCCTTTGTCGGGCCGTCCGGCGCGGGCAAGACCACGATCATCCAGCTGATCCTGCGGTTCTACGATCCGGCATCGGGCCGTATCACGCTGGACGGGGTGGATCTGCGCGATGTGGCGCGCGACACCTTTCGCCGCGCCATCGCGCTGGTGCCGCAGGATCCGGTGATATTCGCCGCGACCGCGTCTGAAAACATCCGCTTCGGCCGACCTGACGCCACGGATGCAGAGGTTGAAGCCGCCGCACGGGCCGCCGCCGCGCATGATTTCATCTCGGCCTTGCCCGAGGGCTACGACAGCTACCTGGGCGAGCGTGGCGTGATGCTGTCGGGGGGGCAGAAACAACGCATCGCCATTGCCCGCGCCATCCTGCGCGATGCGCCGGTGCTGTTGCTGGACGAGGCGACCAGCGCGCTGGATGCCGAGAGCGAGCGCGCGGTGCAGAGCGCCGTCGACACGCTGAGCCGGGACCGCACGACCCTGATCGTCGCGCACCGCCTGGCCACGGTCAAGAAGGCCGACCGCATCGTGGTGTTGGAGGCCGGGCGCGTGGTCGCCATGGGCAGCCACGATACGCTGGTGGCCAATGGGGGGCTTTACGCCCGGCTGGCCCGTCTGCAGTTCACCGACGGCATCGCCGCCGAGTAACCCCGCCCGCCTGCGCGGGTTTTCCGCTGCGTCATTGCGGCTGCCCCTGCGTCACGGGTGGACATCACCTTGCGGAAAGCAGGTTTTCATCGCATCCTTCGGATTGGAAAAATTCAGCCGGAAACCGGCAATCGGGGAGGATAGATCATGGGTTACAGTGGTATCGAAGATCGCAAGAAGATCGAAAGCGAAATGCCTTGGGCGGAACGGGATGTGCCCAAGACGCTGTATGGGCTGATCGACCGCACCGCGACCAGGTTTCCGGACCACAAGGCGATCAGCTATCAGATTCTGTCGGGGCCGAAAGACAAGGCAGAGACGTTTACCTGGACCCAGCTGAAGGACAAGGTCAGCCAGACGGCCAACCTGCTCCGCTCTCTCGGGGTCGGGCCAAAGGACGTGGTGGCCTATGTCATGCCCAACTGCAACGAAACCGTGCTGGCATTGCTCGGCGGGGGCGTGGCAGGCATCGCCAATCCGATCAACCCGCTGCTGGATGCGGACCAGATCGGGTCGATCCTGCGCGAAACGGGGGCATCGGTCGTGGTCACGCTGCGGCCCTTCCCCAAGACCGACGTGGCCCAGAAGACCGCCGAGGCGGTCAAACAGGCGCCCGGCGTGCACACGGTGCTGGAGGTGGACCTGGTGCGTTACCTGACGCCGCCGAAATCCTGGATCGTGCCGCTGATCCGGCCCAAGGGGATGGTGGGAAATCAGGCCAAGTACCTGGACTTCAACGCCGAGATCGCGAAGCAGCCCAAGGAGCTGACATTCGAGGATGTGCAGGAGGACCGGGTCGCCTTCTATTTCCACACCGGCGGCACCACCGGCATGCCCAAGGTCGCGCAGCACCTGTATTCCGGCACCATCTACAACGGCTGGGTCGGCTCTGAACTGCTGCTGACAGAGGACGACGTGATGTTGTGCCCGCTGCCGCTGTTCCACGTCATGGCCTGCCAGGTGATGCTGCTGGGCGCGCTGTCGTCGGGGGCGCATATCGTCTTCCCGACACCGCAGGGCTACCGGGGCGAAGGCGTGTTCGACAACCTGTGGAAGCTGGTGGAACGCTGGAAGGTGACATTTGTCGTCTCGGTGCCCACCGCGCTGGCAGCGACGATGCAGCGCCCGGTGGATGCGGACATTTCGACCGTCAAGACAGCGTTCTCCGGTTCGGCCCCGCTGCCGCTGGAACTGTTCCGCCGGTTCGAGAAGACAACCGGCATGACCATCGTCGAAGGCTACGGCATGACCGAGGCGACCTGCCTGGTGTCGGGCAACCCCATCGACGGGGTGAAAAAGGTCGGCTCCATCGGCATTCCCTTTCCCTATACCGAGGTCAAGATCGTCAGCAACGGCAAGGAACTTGGCGTCGACGAGATTGGCGAGATCTGCGTGTCGAACCCCGGTGTCTATGTCGGCAACACCTATACCGAGACGGAAAAGAACAAGGATCTCTATTACGAGGGGCGGTTCCTGCGGACCGGCGATCTGGGCCGGATGGACGCGGACGGGTATCTGTGGATCACGGGCCGCTCCAAGGACCTGATCATTCGCGGCGGTCACAACATCGACCCCGCCGAGATCGAGGAGGCGCTGCTGGGCCATGACGCGGTCGCCTTTGCCGGGGCCATCGGCCAGCCGGACGCCCATGCGGGCGAGTTGCCCTGCGCCTACGTCGAACTTGTCGAAGGCTCGGAAGTGACCGAGGAGGAACTGCTGGCCTATGCCGTCGACAAGGTGCATGAACGCGCGGCGCAGCCCAAGCACATCACCATCATGAAGGAGCTGCCCAAGACGGCGGTGGGCAAGATCTTCAAGCCCGATCTGCGCAAGGACGCGATTACGCGGATTTATGACGCGGCGCTCAAGGACGCGGACTGCGCGGCGCGGGTGGACCATGTGGTGGACGACAAGAAGCGCGGCCTGGTGGCCAAGGTCAGCATGAACGGCGCCTCCAACGACGCGGTCGGCGCGGTTCTCGACAGCTTTACCCGGCCCTGGGACCCTGCGTGAGCCAGCCTGACTACCGGACACTGATCGACGCCGAGACCTGGGCCTATATCGAAAGGCTCGACGCGGCCTATCCGCCGGATGCGGTCGATCTGTCCATCGAGGATCAGCGGCGCGTCTACGATGCGATGTGCCGGATCTTCGACCAGGGCAGGCCGCCGGGTATCATGGTGCGCGACCTGCCTTATGGCGCCGTGCCCTGCCGCATCTACGAAAAGACGCCCACGGACGTTACGGTGGTCTATTACCACGGGGGCGGCTTCGTGGTGGGCGGGCTGGAGAGCCACGATGACGTCTGCGCCGCGCTCTGCGACCGGACGGGGTACCGCGTGATCTCAGTCGATTACGGGCTGGCGCCCGAGACCGTCTTTCCCGGCTGTTTCGACGATGCCTATGCGGCTTTTACGGGCATTGCGCGGGTGCATCCGGGGCCGCTGATCCTGGCGGGGGACAGCGCGGGGGGCAACCTGGCCGCCGCTGTGTCGCATCAGGCGCGGCAGGGCGCGAAGGGCCGGATCGTGGGGCAGGTGCTGATCTATCCCGGTCTGGGCGGCGACTGGGGGCAGGGGTCCTACGTGGAACATGCCGAAGCGCCCCAGCTGACCCTGGCGGACATGGCGTTCTATCAGAAGGTCCGCACCGGCGGGGCCGAGCCGCCCGTGGATGACCCGCGCTATGCGCCGCTAAGTGACAGCGACTTTTCCGGTCTGCCACCCAGCGTGCTGATCACGGCGGAATGCGACCCGCTCGCCAGCGACGGCGAGGCCTACCGCGACAAGCTGCGCGCCGCGGGCGGGCAGGCGGTCTGGTTCAACGAGCCGGGGATGGTGCATGGCTGCCTGCGGGCGCGCAGCATGTCGTCGCGTGCCGCGGTCTTCTTCGACCGGGTGGTCGAAGGGATCGCCGCGCTGGGGCGTGGCGACTGGCCCTATGGGAAGGTTCACGGCTGACCCCGCGCGGGCACGACGCCCGGGCGGCGGCGTTCAGCCGAGAAAGCTTTGCGCCTTCATCGTATCGGCCACCGGCGCGCCCAGCCGGTGCAGGATCGTGGGTGCGAGCTGCAGCTGGTCGATGACGGTATCGGGGCGCGGCCCCTCTGCCGGACCGAAGTAGTAGAGCGCCGCATCCTGTTGCAATTCGCCCCGGCCCCCATGATGGCCCCGGTCGTCCTGCCCGTGATCCGCCGTCACGATGATCTCGTAACCCGCGTCCATCCATTTGGAAATGAAGGGGGCCAGCATCTCGTCCATGACCGCGCAGGCGTGGTCCATTTCCTGGCAGTCGTGGAAGAAACGGTGCCCCATGCTGTCCAGCGTGCAGGTGTGCAGCATGCCGTAGTTCAGCCCGAACCGCAGGCAGAGGTTGGTGAGCGTGGCAAAGAGATCGACGTCGGACGGGGTCATCTGGTTGACATGTCCGTAGCCGGTCATCGTGTGGAACCGTCCGTGGTTGATGGTATCGCTGTCAGGCTCGTCGTACTCGATGTCGCGGACGTAATCGAAGGGGTGGCGGTTGAAGAATTCCGACCAGAAGGAATGCGCCACCGCGCCCGTCACGCCGCCCCCCGCGCGGACCTGGGCAAAGACATCCTTTTCCTTCAGGCGAAAGACGTTTCCGTTGCCGGTACACCCGTGCTGGGCCGGGGCAACGCCGGTGTGGATCGAGGCATAGCAGGAGGCGGAAATCGACGGCAGGACCGCCCGCAGCTTCCAGACCCGCGCATCGCCGGATTGCACCCAGCCTTCGAGGTTGCCGAACAGGCGGCGCCAGTTCCGGTAGGGCACGCCATCAAGGATGATCAGCAGCAGTTTCTTGTCCATGTCGGGGCCTCCGGTGAGTGTTGGGGGGATGGTGGCGCAGGGTTCTTACGGGTGCAACGTCTAACCTGATGCCGCCGGCCGTCAGATCACGGCGCGATCGCGCCCCGTGTGACCGCTGGCGGCACCTGCACCCCACACCCCCGGACTGCCCTCACCACCTGCGGGCCGGGCGCAATGATACGCAATGCGCCGGTCAGGCGTCAGTTCCCGGCGCTTTCCATGCGACGGGTTTCGATCACCTCTTCCAGCCAGCCCAGTTTCATTTCGGGCACGGAACTGAGCAGGAGTTCCGTGTAGGCATCGAAGGGCGGGGCCAAGACCTGAGACTTTGGCCCATAGCGCACCACCTCGCCCTGGAACATCACGGCGATACTGTCCGCGATGGCCTTTACCGTCGCCAGGTCGTGGGTGATGAAGAGATAGGAGACGTCTTCGATCTTTTGCAGCTTGAGCAGCAGTTTCAGGATGCCGTCCGCCACCAGCGGGTCGAGCGCCGATGTCACCTCGTCGCAGATGATCAGCTTGGGCTTGGCCGCAAGCGCGCGGGCGATGCAGACGCGCTGTTTCTGACCGCCGGACAGTTCCGCTGGAAAGCGGTCCTGAAAACCCTCGCCGAGTTCGATCTCGTCCAGCAGTTCCTGGATGCGCTGCTGTTTGGCTTTGCCCTTGAGGCCGAAGTAGAACTCCAGCGGACGCCCGATGATCGTGCCCACGGTCTGGCGGGGATTCATGGCGGTGTCGGCCATCTGGTAGATCATCTGCAGCTCGCGCAGGTCCTCGTAGCTGCGTTGGGCCAGCGCGGGCGACAGGTTGCGCCCGTCAAACACGATCTGCCCCTCATTGGGCGGCAGGAGACCGGTGATCACCCGTGCGAGCGTCGATTTGCCGGAGCCGCTTTCGCCCACGATGGCGAGGGTCTGACCGGGGTGCAGCTCCACGTTCACATCCTTGAGCACGTCGAAATCGGTGCCCCTGTAGCGCGCGGTGATATTCTCAACGCGCAGCAGCGGATTGTCGGTCGGCTTCTTTTCCTCGTGCTTGATCGACCGGACAGAGACCAGCGCCTGGGTGTATTCTTCCTGCGGGTTGTTGATGATCTGGTCGGTGGTGCCGTATTCGACCATCGCACCCTGTTGCAGCACCATGATGTGGTCGCTGACCTGTGCGACGACCGCAAGGTCGTGCGTGATATAGAGCGCGGCAACGCCGGTGTCGGCGATGGCCTCCTTGATCGCGGCAAGAACGTCGATCTGGGTGGTCACGTCCAGCGCCGTTGTCGGTTCGTCGAACACCACGAGGTCGGGTTCGGGGCACAGCGCAAGGGCCGTCATGCAGCGTTGCAGCTGGCCGCCCGACACCTGGTGGGGGTAGCGGTTGCCGATGTTGTCGGGGTCGGGCAGGCCGAGCTTGGCGAACAATTCGCGGGCGCGGGCCTCGGCCTCCTTGCGGGAAAACTTGCCTTGGCGGATCGCGGCCTCCGTCACCTGTTCCATGATCTTTTTCGCCGGGTTGAAGGAGGCGGCGGCGGATTGTGAGACATAGGTGACTTCACCCCCACGCAGGCGGCGGATGTCGCCGACGCGCGTCTGCAGGATGTCGCGGCCGTTGACCCAGACTTCGCCGCCGGTCAGTTCCACGCCGCCCCGGCCATAGGCCATCGTGGCCAGCCCGATGGTGGATTTGCCGGCACCGGATTCGCCGATCAGGCCCAGGACCTTGCCAGCCTCCAGGTCGAAGTCGACGCCATGCACGATCTCGATGTCGCGGGGCCGTTCGCCGGGCGGATAGATTGTCGCGCCGATCTTCAGGCCGCGCACTTTGAGAAGCGGGTCGCTCATCCTCTGCCCCCTTTCAGCGAGGTGGTCCGGTTCAGGATCCAGTCCGCCACCAGGTTGATCGAAATGCACAGGGTGGCGATGGCATAGGCGGGGTAGAGCGCCGCCTGAATGCCGTAGTTGATGCCTTCCTTGTTCTCTTTCACGATGCCGCCCCAGTCCGCCAGCGGCGGTTGAACGCCAAGGCCCAGGAACGACAGGGTAGAGATGAAGAGCACCGCGAAGATAAAGCGCAGGCCCATTTCCGCGACCAGCGGAGACAATGCGTTGGGCAGCGTCTCGCGGAAGATGATCCAGCCGATCTTTTCGCCCCGCAGGCGGGCGGCCTCGACATAATCCATCACGGTGATGTCCACTGCCACGGCACGGGCCAGACGGTAGACGCGGGTGGAATCGAGCAGACCCATCAGCACGATCAGGATCGTGGTGGTTGTCGGCATCACCGACAGCACCACCAGCGCGAAGATCAGCGAGGGGATCGACATGATCAGATCGACGAAGCGCGAGATGGTCTGGTCGATCCAGCCGCCGGAAACCGCGGCGAAGAACCCCAGGACCGATCCGGTGACGAAGCTGAGGATGGTCGCCATCGTGGCGATAAAGATGGTGGTACGCCCGCCGTAGATCAGGCGGGTCAGCAGGTCGCGCCCGATGCTGTCGGTGCCCAGCAGGAACTGGGAGGAGGGCGCTTCCCAGACGTCGCCGACGGTTTCGGCCATGCCGTAGGGGGCGATCAGCGGGGCGAAGATGGCCATGAGGAAGTAGACACTTGTGAAGAACAGGCCGATCATGGCGGACAGGGGGATGTTTTTCATATCGGTGACTTTCGGTGGACGGCATGCGGCGCTGTTGCGCTGGCGCGCAAGTCGCCCCGCCCACCGTCCCGTTTCTGATTGAACGCTACCGGGTGCCTCCCCGCGTCTTTTTGGCTAAAAGACGCTTGGTCGCACGGCGTGAATTTTTTCGGTGAAAAATTCACTTTGGATGCCTCAGCCTTGGATTGGCGAGAATCGACACGATGTCGGCCACCAGGTTCAGCCCGATGTAGACCGCGGCAAAGATCAGCCCGCAGGCCTGCACCACCGGCACATCGCGTTTGCTGACGTGATCGACAAGGTACTGGCCCATGCCGGGATAGGCAAAGACCACCTCGACCACGACGACACCCACCACGAGATAGGCGAGGTTCAGCATCACCACGTTCACAATGGGGGCGATTGCGTTGGGGAACGCGTGGCGGCGGATGATCGTGAGCATCCGCATGCCCTTGAGCTCGGCGGTTTCGATATAGGCCGATTGCATCACGTTCAGGATCGCGGCGCGGGTCATGCGCATCATATGCGCGAGCACCACGAGGGTCAGGACCATGACCGGGATGGCGATGGCGTTCAGTTTCTGGCCCAGCGTCATGCCGTCATTGATGATGGCGACGGAGGAGAACCAGCCCAGCTGGATCGAAATCCAGTAGATCAGCACGTAACCGATCATGAACTCGGGAATTGAGATGGTGGTCAGCGTGATGCCGGAAATCAGCTTGTCCGGCCAGCGGTCCTTGAAGCGGACAGCGAGCAGGCCGAGGAAAATCGCCAGCGGCACGGAGATGGCCGCGGCCCAGAAGGCGAGGAACAGCGTGTTCTTGAGACGGCCTCCAAGGCTTTCCGCGATGTCGCGGCCATTGGTCAGCGCGGTGCCGAGATCGCCTTGCAGGAATCCCCCGAGCCAGGAGAAATAGCGCGACAGGGCGGGTTCGTTCATGCCCAGTTCCGCGCGCAGGTTGGCAAGGGCCTCTGGCGTGGCGGATTGCCCCAGAATGGATTGGGCGACATCGCCGGGCAGGATCGAGGTGCCGGCGAAGATCAGGATCGAGGCCGCAAAGAGCAGCAGGATGCCCAGCGCAAGGCGCTGGGCAATGAGGGTCAGGATCGGATGCATCCGGGCGCGTCCTTACGCGTCCGTCACCCAACACTTGATGTTGGCCTTGTTGTTCATCACTTCGCCATTGGGATCGGTTTCCCAACCGCCGACGTTGTTGGCCACGCCGGAGATGAAGTCGTTGAACATCGGCAGGATCAGACCGCCCTGGTCGCGCAGCATCTGGCCCATTTCGGAATAGATTTCCTTGCGCTTGGCCGTGTCCAGTTCGCCGCGCGCCTCAAGCAGCATCGCATCGAATTCCGGCTTCTTCCAGCGGGTGTCGTTCCAGTCTGCGGTCGACAGATACGCCGTCGAATACATCTGGTCCTGCACCGGACGACCGCCCCAGTAGGAGGCGCAGAAGGGCTGCACGTTCCAGACTTCGGACCAGTAGCCGTCGTTGGGTTCGCGCTTGATCTCCAGCGGGATACCGGCGGCTTCGGCGGATTGCTGGAACAGGGCGGCGGCATCCACGGCACCGGGGAAGGCACCATCGGCGACGCGCAGGATGATCGGGCTGCCGTCGTGGCCGGATTTCGCGTAATGCTCCTTGGCCTTTTCGATGGAATGCTCGCGCTGCGGAATGCTCTCGTCGAACAGCGGATAGCTTTCGTTGATCGGCATGTCGTTCCCGACAGAGCCGTAGCCGCGCAGGATCTTGTCCACCATTTCCTCGCGGTTGATCGCGTATTTCAGCGCCAGCCGCAGGTCGTTGTTGTCGAATGGTGCCGTGTCGATATGCGCGATGAAGACATAGTGCCCGCGACCGGAGGCGGATTCCACCGTCAGGTTCGGCGCACGGTCCAGCAGGCTTGCCACCTTGGGATCGACGCGGTTGATCAGATGCACCTGGCCGGATTGCAGCGCAGCGGTCCGCGCGGTCGCGTCGTTCAGGACCAGCACTTCGGAGAATTCGGCAAAGCCGCGCTTGTCCGGGTTCCAGTAGTTGTCGCGGATCTTGAAGCCGTGGCGCACGCCGGGCTCATCGAATTCGATGGTGTAGGCACCCGTGCCGATCCCCGCGGCGGGATCGTCGATGCCGCCATCGGGTTGGATCATGAGGTGATAATCGGCCATCAGGTAGGGCAGGTCAGCGTTGGGCGTGTCCAGTTCCACGATGAAATTGTCGCCGTCCGCTTTCATGTCCACGATGCCGCGCATGATGCCCAGGGCACCTGACTGGCTTTTCTCGTCCGAGTGGCGCTGCATGGTTTTCAGCACGTCTTCGGAGGTCATGGTCTTGCCGTTGGAGAACTCGATGCCCTGGCGAATCTTGAAAGTCCAGGTCTTGGCGTCGGCTGACGCCTCGACGCTTTCGGCCAGCCAGTTTTCGACGGAACCATCGGGGTTCACCTCGGTCAGGGTTTCCCCCCAGTGGCGGATGTTGGAGAGCGGCACTTCGGATGCGGTCAGTGCCGGGTCCATCGTGTTGGTGGATTCGCCGCCCGATGAGCCGAGCTTGATCGTGCCGCCGCGCTTGGGCGCATCCTGCGCCGCGGCGCGGTCGGCCAGCATGGAGTTGGCAACGGCAGCGGTCACGCCGAGCGCCGCCGCACGGCCAACAAATTCGCGGCGGGTCATCAGGCCCTTGGCCACCTGACCGGTCATGTGTTTCAGCTGTTCGTTCATGTTTTGATACTCCCCATTTGGAATTGGGCGCTTGTTCGCCCGTTTTATTGATTGATGAGTCAAGTTTGCCCATTTCTCGGCATGTCGCAAGGTTTAATACGGCAGTTTCTGTGACGTCAGTGCTACATGTGATCGCGCGGGATGCTGTCCTCGATGTCTCTTGCGTAGATCATCTCGTCGTTTTCATAGGCTTCGATGCGGGCATTGAGGTGAAATGCCGTGGCGCTGGCCGTCATCATGCAGGTCGTTTCCGTCCGCAGGGCGATGTCGTCGCGGACCAGTTCGTCGGTCCAGTGGCACTGCCCGCGCGCCGACAACGGATCGTCGGGATTGATGGTCCAGGCCTCGCGGGCGACCGAGCCGTGGATGAGCCCGTGATCGCAGTCACGGACCGCGCCGAAGTCATCCTCGATAAAGAGGGTGATGTCGCCAGTCACCATGTCGGTTTCGCGCCGGCGGATGTGGGCCTCGGGGCGCAGCTCTTCGGTTTCCCAGGGGTCGGCGGCGGTCGGCGGCTCGAACTGGTGTTCGTCTCCGCCGGGGGTGGGGCGTTGCGGCAGGTCGATGTGTCCTGCCGTCAGCGATAGCCGCGTGGGCGTGGGGCTGGGCCAGATCAGCGGCCAGTAGGCGTCCGAGATCGAGACGCGCAGGTGATGTCCTGCGGGCACGCGGTAGGCGATGTGGTCCAGATCGAGGGTGATTACCACGGGCTCGCCCGGTGTCATCGGGCGGACCGCTTCCGCATCCTCGCGGTGGCTGAGGTTCAGCACGCCGTAGGTGATCCGGGTGGCGGCGCCATCGGGGTGGATGTGGTTCAGCCGCACCGCGATCTGCGCCTGCGGCCGGTCGCTGGACAGGGTCAGGGTGATCCGGGGCGCGCCGACGATGTCGACGTCACGCTCTAGCGGCGCGCTGTCGAAGGTGGTGGAAAGCGCATCGTCACCGCGCTGGTCGCCGGGCAGTTCCGGCCCCAGCCAGATGGCGCAGTATTCGCCTGCATCGGCACCGCAATGGGGCGGGGAGGACACGGTGGCCGTCAGGGGCGCGGCGCTGTCGCACAGGCCGGTGTCGGTCAGGTGCAGCCTGCTGGTCTCCAGATGCGCCGTCGCCCCCTTGGCCTCTGCGATCCAGCGTCCGGGTCGTTCGGTATACCATGTGGCGGGCGGCACGCCGTCCATCAGATACGCCCGGTAATCGGGGTCATTCTCGACACCCGTGTCGATGCCCTTGAGCCAGCGGTCCCACCAGCGCAGCGCCTCCTGCAGGAAGCCGATGCGCGGTTCGGGGATCGCGAAATGCGGATATTTGTGGACCCAGGGGCCGACGATGCCCTTGGCCCCCGGCAGCGCCTCGACCAGTTGCGGTACCGCGTTCTTGTACCCGTCGCCCCAGCCGCCGATGGCCAGCACCTTTGCCTTGATGGCGCTGTAGTCCTCGATCACCGAACCATGCCGCCAATAGGCGTCGCGTCGCTGGTGCCGCAGCCAGAGCGAGGGCAGAAACGGTTCCGCCTCAAGCCGTTCCAGCCACATCTCGCGCCAGTCCTCGCGCAGGGCAGGGTCCGGCGCGCGGCTGGAAAAAGACCACATGGTCGCCCCCCAACCGAGGTTTTCGTTCAGCAGGCAGCCGCCCTTGTAGTGAATGTCATCGGCAAAGCGGTCCACGGTTGAGCACAGGGTGATGACGGCCTTCAGCGGGTCCGGTGCCAGCGCGGCGACCTGCAATCCGTTGAAGCCGCCCCAGCTGATCCCCATCATGCCGACGCTGCCGTTGCACCAGGGTTGTGCCGCGACCCAGTTGATGACCTCGACAGCGTCGGCCTGTTCCTGTGCGGTGTATTCGTCCTCCATCAGGCCCTGGCTGTCGCCGTTTCCGCGCATATCGACGCGCAGGCAGGCGTAGCCGTGTTTCGCGAACCACGGATGGGTCAGCGCATCGCGGGCGCAGGTGCCGTCGCGTTTGCGGTAGGGCAGATATTCCAGGATCACCGGGACCGGATCGTCATGGGCATCTTCGGGGCGCCACATCCGGACGGACAGGCGGCACCCGTCAGACAATGTGATGCCCAGGTCGGGCTCTTCGACGATGTCGCGCAGGCTGTTCTGTGGGGTTTTCATGCGGCCAGACATTCGTGGTGGCGTCGGATTTGTCAACTGTTGCCGGAATGTCGAAGCGTCTCCGGGGGCGGCAGGCGGGGCTGCTTTCAGGGTGGGGCGCTGTGCGGGACCGGCTGCGCCATGCCCTGGCAGGGCCGGCGTCCCGACGCCCCGCGCGCGGCGCCGGCGCGGGATCAATTGCGCGAAACATTTCGGGTCCCGGCCGCGCAGGATGAGCGATTCGGGGGGCTTTGGGGGCACATGAATGCAAAAGAAGACATGTCATTTTTGACATGTCTTCTTTTGCAGGAAGGGCTGCCTTTTGCAGGAAGGGCTGCCTTTTGCAGGAAGGGCTGCCTTTTGCAGGAAGGGCTGCCTTTTGCAGGAAGGGCTGCCTTTTGCAGGAAGGGCTGCCTTTTGCAGGAAGGGCTGCCTTTTGCAGGAAGGGCTGCCTTTTGCAGGAAGGGCTGCCTTTTGCAGGAAGGGCTGCCTTTTGCAGGAAGGGCTGCCTTTTGCAGGAAGGGCTGCCTTTTGCAGGAAGGGCTGCCTTTTGCAGGAAGGGCTGCCTTTTGCAGGAAGGGCTGCCTTTTGCAGGAAGGGCTGCCTTTTGCAGGAAGGGCTGCCTTTTGCAGGAAGGGCTGCCTTTTACAGGAAGGTCTGCCTTTGCAGAAAGGGCGCCTTGTCGATCCGGAAGGGCGGTTTTTGGTGGAAGGGCGGGCTCAATCGGGGCAGGTGGTCAATGTGTCATGGCCCCGGAGCGGCGGACAAGGCAAAGAACCGATCGCCGAACCCGGGGCGCGCCACGTCGCGCGGAGCTCTTGCGCGACACAGCCTGCGATGGCGCATCGCCCGCTCAAGGTGCTTCGGTGTCGAGCCAGATCGTCACCGGGCCGTCGTTGACCAGCGCCACGGACATGTCCGCGCCGAATGACCCCGTCTGCGTTTCGATCCCGAGGTCCTGCACCCGCCGCACGAAATGCTCGTAGAGTGCGCGCGCCGCATCAGGTTTTGCCGCGTAGGAAAAGCCGGGCCTCGTCCCGCGCGAGGTATCGGCGGCGAGGGTGAACTGGCTGACCACCAGCGCCGCCCCTCCGGTCTGCGCAAGGCTCAGGTTCATCCGGCCCTCGTCGTCCTTGAAGAGCCGCAGCTTCGCGATCTTCTGCGCCAGTGCCTCTGCTGTCGCTTCCGTGTCCTGGGGCATCGCGCAGACCAGGATCAGCAGCCCCGCGCCGATTTCGCCAACCCTTTCCCCGGCGACAGTGACCGAGGCGCTGGTGACGCGTTGCAGCAGCGCGCGCATCAGTCCTGCCAGTCCATGATGTCGGAAGGCGTGGCGCGTTCGGTGCGGAACCCATTGGCGGGCGCGTCCGGATCCGCATAGCCGAACGAAATCGCGCAGAGCACCAGCCGGTCGTTGCCGATGCCCAGCAGATCCCTGACCAGCGGCGCATAGGCCGCGATGGCGGCCTGCGGCACGGTGGCGACCCCAAGGGCCGTTGCCGCCAGGGTGAAGGCGGTGACAAAACCGCCGGTATCCATGGCGCCGTAGGGGCCAAGCTCGGCAGGGGAATGCACGATGGCAACATGCGGCGCGTCGAACAGCGCGTAGTTGCGCAGCATCTGCGCCTGGCGCGCCTTGCGGTCGGATTTCTCGATGCCGACCGCGTCGTACAGCTGGAAACCGCAGGTGCGGCGGCGCTCGGCGTAGGCGCCGGAATATCCCTTGGGCCAGGCAAGGTCCGGCTTGGGCGGCGTGCCTTCGGTCGCGGCCTTCGTCAGCGCCGCGCGGAAGCGGTCGGTGGCCGCTCCCCGGGTGACACTGACCTGCCAGGGCTGCGCATTGCACCAGGACGGCACGTGCCGGGCGGCGTCGACGATGCGTTCGACGGTCTCGTCCGGAACGGGATCGGGCAAAAAGGCACGGCAGGAATAGCGCGCCTCCAGGAGAGCGGTCAGTGTGTCGTATTGGGTCATTGCTGTGCTGCCAGGTATCCGATGATTGCCGCGGCGATAAGGCCGAGAATGACGGCGAAGGCGATCTTGACCGCCGAGTAGGGGCGTTCGCCCTGCACCCGGCCGGTCCGGCCATTCACCACGAAGCGGTAGGTCTTGCCGCGGTACTTGTAGGCGGCAAGCCAGACCGGCAACAGGATGTGCTTGAAGGTCAGGTTGCCGAGCTGTGTTTCGATCCCGTGGATGCGCTGCCTGTCGCCACCGATATCGAACCGCACGTCGCGTTCGATCACACGGTCCATGTGGGCGCGGGCCTGGGCAAAGCCGTCCTGCAGCGACACCGAATAGGCTTCGGCCCGGAACCCGGCCAGGTATTCCGGCGCATAGGGTTCCAGCGCGGCCAGGTCCCAGGGCTCCAGCGCGTCGGTGTACCGTTTGGGCAGGGCGGTGGAGGCCAGCACAAGCACATCGTCGAAGAACCGCCTGACCCGGCCCGAGGCAGATTGCCACCGGATCTGGGGGACCTGTTCCTGTACGCGTTTGCCGTCGCGCATGACGGTGCGGGTGACGTAGTAGACGGTGCCGCGTTCGCCCCGGTAGGCCGATTTCGTGTCGGCGTCGTAGGTCCAGTACGGCACATAGATGCCCTGCATGCGCCGCCCCTTGCGCGCGTAGTCCTGCAGCCCGCCGGGGGCAAACCACAGCTGGCCCAGCCAGGTCGACATGGCATCGCGGGCCGCGGATTCGTCCAGCGCAAAGGGCAGGACGCCGCGGGGTTTGATCTGACGGGTAATCCCGGTGTCCACCACCACCGGGGTCGCGCAGAACGGGCATTCCTTGGCGTGTTCGGTGCCGTCGAATTCCACCCGTGCCGCGCAGTTTGGGCAGGTGGTGACGCGGGTTTCCTGCATCTCGCCGGCGTCCAGCGCGGCGGCGAACCCGGCGTCGAGGTCCAGTTCGGCGATGCCCCCGACCCGTGCGCCGACCCCCTCAAGCGGTTGCGTGTTGCCGCAATGATCACAGACCAGTCGACCCCCGCCGGGGTCATAGCGCAGGTCCGATCCGCAGCTTTCGCAGGGAAAGCGGTGCTCGGCCTGCGGGGCGTGTGTCTGCTCGTCCATGATGGCTCCGCTGGCGGTCTCCGCCACAGGTTAGCGTCGTTGCGCGGGGGCTTCCAGACGGGTCGTCACAAAAACCGGTGCAGCGCGCGGGGGGCCATGATGCGCAGGGCATTGTCGCGCAGCTTCAGGTGGCGCCAGATGTGGAAAGCGGCATGTCCCACGGCGATCGCGGCCAGCAGGTAGAACTCGAAGATGTGGATCTGGCCGATGATCTCGTTCGCGCGGCGCAGGCCCAGCGGCGGCGCGATGGGCAGCACGCCGCCCGCCTTGAGCAGGGTGGCCGAGGTCAGCCCCAGAAGAAAGCCGGTCAGCGCCACGCCGAACAGGCCCCAGATCAGCACCTTGTGCAGCCACTGATGGACCGTCCGTCCCCAACCGGGCAGCTTGGGGCCCGGTCGGCTGGCCAGCCCCCGGCGCAGATAGTCCGCCGTCCAGCACAGGCAGAGCGTGACGAACACCAGCGCCAGCGCCGAATGGGCCTGAAAGGCGGCCGGTCCGAAGGGCAGCACGTCGTCCGGCGTGACCAGAAGAAACCAGACGAACATCGGCACCATGGCCCAGTGCATGACCTTGAGCGCGCTGCGTCTGGCAGGCAGGCGGTCACGCAGGCGGCGCGGCATCACTCAGCCCCGTCCGGCTGTCGCGCCGCAGCGGCCCGCATGCCCCCTCTGGCAGATCAGGCAGGCCGACGCCGACAGAATCGGAAGGCAATGAAAACCGATATGTGGACCATTGTGCATTCCCCCAGCCACGGCGGACAGGGGGCGAAAGTTTCGGGCCGCACCGCCGATCCAGAGGTGCGATACATCGCGCCCGTATGAACCCGCGCACTTATGCCATTCTCCGCCGGGTCAGGCCCCCGGTGGCGGCGGGGGCAAGACGGTGAAGAGCTGCGCAAGCTCTGCCACATCCTCGGCGCGTTGCCAGCCGTCCTGTCCGGGGGTCCAGACATAGGTGTCGCGGGTCAGCTTGCCCTCTGTCGCCATCCGCCCCATGCGCGCCTTGGAGTAGGGGCCGCTGGTCTCGCCGCCTTCGGCGATATGCCAGACGTGTTCCACCGGCGGCGGCGGGGGGGTCATGCCTGCGGGTGCCGCGGCCGCGGCAGGCCGTGCGCCCCAAGGGCCCGCCTGGGCCGCGGCCTGGCCGATCTGCATGCCCAGTCCCGCACCCAGCCCCGCCTGCATCGCGGCCCCGGCACCGCCATCGCGGCCCAGGGCCTCTGCCGCCTGGAACTGGGTATACTGGTTCAGGTCCCCGATCACGCCCATTGAGGTGCGTTTGTCCAGCACCTGCTCCACCGCAGGGGGGAGCGATACGTTCTCGATGTAAAGTTCGGGGATCGTCAGCCCGTATTCCGCCACGGTGGCCGAGATTTCCGTGCTGACCAGTTTGCCCAGCTCGCGCGTGTTCGCCGCCATGTCGAGCACGGGGATCTTGGACAGGGCGATGGTACGGGAAAACTCCTGCACGATGATGTTGCGGATCTGGTAGCTGATCTCGTCCATGGTGAATTCGCCATCGGTGCCGACGATCTCGGTCAGGAACCGCGCCGGTTCGCTGACGCGGACGGAATAGGTGCCGAAGGCGCGCAGCCGAACCGGGCCGAACTCGGGGTCGCGGACGATGATCGGGTTCTTCGTGCCCCATTTCAGGTCGTTGAAACGGGTCGTGTTGACGAAATAGATCTCGGACTTGAAGGGGCTGCGAAAGCCGTGATCCCAATGCTGCAGGGTCGTCATGATCGGCATGTTGTTGGTTTCGAGCATATAAAGGCCGGGCGTGAACACATCGGCCAGTTGTCCCTCATGCACGAACACCGCCGCCTGACCCTCGCGCACCGTCAGCTTTGCGCCGTACTTGATCTCGTGGCCTTCACGCTCGAACCGCCAGACCATCGTGTCGCGGGTATCGTCGGTCCAGTGGATGACGTCGATGAACTGGCCTGAGAGGAAATCGAGAATGCCCATGGTGTCGGTCCTTGGATTGGGTATGCGCGAAAAGGATATGGTGGGCAGGGCGGCGTGGCAAGCAGCCAGCCGACACTGGTGCGCCCCCACCAAGGAACCCGCCCGAGTGTGGCGGACCGGACCGGCAATCGAACAGACAGGGCAGATGAGGGCCGGGTTACACCGGCCCGCCTGCCAGTTCCTCGGCGATCTCTCTGACAATGGGGCGGGCTTCCGCCGCGTTCATGCCGATGCGCAGCCGGGGATCGTAGAGCATTTTCAGCAGCAGTTCGTCGTGCCCGGTCAGAAGCGCGAATTCGTCATCGTCGTTGAAGATCGACGGGCGGGCGGCAGGGCTGTCGTTTGCCAGCCCCATGCCCTGCGCCAGTTCTTCGTGGATGCAGCTGAGCCGCAGCAGATCGGGGTTCTCCGACCGGATTACCGCAATGGCCGCCGTGTAGGTATTCGCCGACGGACCGGACGCATAGGCGGCGACCGCGCAATAGGTGTCGCGGCGCATTTCGCTGAGGGCGCGCAGGCTGCTGTCGGAGATCCCCGGAAGCCGTCTGGAGATCGTTGAGAGGGTCGCGGCGCGGTCATCCTCCGAGGCGATGACGACCAGAAAGTTGGGCCGCCCCCCGGTCGAAACGGGGTGCCCGGTGAGCAGGCCCAGTCTGCGGGCGTAGGCATGGACGTCCTTGCGGTCGGATGCCTGCTGCGAGGGCGGCACGCTGTCGCCAAAGATGACTTCCATCCGCACCGGGGCTTCCCAGCGGCGCAACGGGCTGGGCCCGCCCCGGCCCGTGAAAGCGCCGTCGTATTCGTTGAAAAAGGCGATCTGTTCAAAGTTCCGCGCCAGCACTGACGACGTGTAGGGCGTATCGACGCCGCCGCCGTCCTGCCGCAGCAATCCCTGGCTCAGCTGTGCGGTCTGCACCTGGTTGAGATAGCTCCGCAGGGCGGCGCTTTTCTTGGAGGTGGGCTGTGCGACCTTTGGCGGGGTGGGGGCGGGCGCAGGATCGGGGCGCGCCTGCGGCTTCAGAGAAGGTTCCACCGGAACGGCCGTGTCACAGGCCAGCAGCCCGGCGGACAATACCCCCGCCAGACCCCATTTCAGGATGTCGCGCCCGCCCCGCATGCTGGTCTTAGCCCGGAACGCTGGTGGCGGCTGTGTCACCCAGACCGGTCTGTTTCGCCTTGGCCGAGGCAAGCGTGTCGCGCAGCTTGCCTTCCATTTCCTGAAGCTCGGCTTCGGCGGCGGCGCGTCTGGCTTTTCCTTCGTCGGCGATCTGCAGGCTTTCCTCGATGGTGCCGATCAGATCGGCGTTGGCCTGCTTGACGGCCTCGATGTCGAAGACGCCGCGCTCCATCTCCTGGCGAATGACCTTGTTGCTTTCGCGCAGGTTCTTCGCGTTCGAGGTCAGCAGTTCATTGGTCAGATCGTTGGCTTCGCGCACGGCACCCGCCGCTTCGGCAGAGCGTTGAATGGTAACTGCTTGTGCCAGTTGGGTTTCCCACAGCGGTACGGTGTTCACGAGGGTCGAGTTGATCTTGGTCACAAGCGACTTGTCGTTCTCCTGGACCAGCCGGATTGACGGCAGCGACTGCATGGTGACTTGTCGGGTCAGCTTCAGATCGTGCACCCGGCGTTCAAGGTCGTCTCTGGCGGCGCGGATGTCGCGCAGTTCCTGCGCGATCATCACCTGATCGTCTTCGGCGGCGTCGTTCAGTTCCTTTTCCTTTGCCGGAATGTCGGTGCTGTCGATTTCAGCAAGCTTGGCTTCGCCCGCGGCGATGTAGAGCGCGAGTTCATCGTAGAACTGCAACGTCTTCTCGTAGAGCATATCGAGCGATTTGATGTCCTTGAGAAGCGTGTGTTCGTGGGTCAGCAGGTTGTCGGTGATGCGGTCGATCTGCGCCTGCACCTTTTCGAACTGGGCGGTGAACTTGGCGAAGGGCGCCGCGCGGCCCAGCAGTTTTTCCCACCAGCTGCGTTCGCGGCGGACGTCGAGTTCCGAGACCGAGAACCCACGGATGGTGGTCACGATGCTGCGCAGGCTGTCGCCTGCCGGGCCCACGTCCTTGTTGCGCACGTCCGCCAGCATCGACTGGCTGATCTCCTGCAGTTCGGCCTGCGCGGCAGAGCCGAAGGCGACGATCGACTGGGTGTCGGTCATGTCGATCTCTGCCATGCGCGACTTGATCTCGTCGCCCAGCGGCTTGTCCGCCTCCGCCAGCGGCACGACGGCATTGGCGTCGGCGGGTTCGGGCAGGACCAGCGCGGTCACTTCCTCTACCATTCCGCGGGACTTGTCGGCTTTTTTTCTAACGGATTCAGACATGTACGGGCCTTTCTTGAGGTGTTGGATGAGCGCGGCAGGTCATTTCAGCCTGACGCCTTCGCGTGACAGCCGCTCGCGCAGGACATCAATTTCAACAGTCAGGTCGCTGCGGTCGTCCAGCAGCGATTTCTCGGTCCGGGCGGCGAAATTCTGTTCAAGGTCCTCAAGCAGCGCGAGGTAGTCGTCGCGCGCCCCGGTATCGCCGGTGCGGGCATAGATGTCGGCGAACTTGACCGTCGCATCCCGTGCGCCGCGCAGATAGACGCTGAGGTACTTGCGTGCGGCGGTCAGGTCGCGGGGGTCTTCCTCGACCGTGCGGATCAGGGTGCGGGCCGTGTCCTGGAACCGGGCCAGCCGCGCCTCTGCCTTGCGGTCGCCCGCGCGGGCGATGGCGTCCGACATCTCCGCCAGGGTCTTTTCCGCCTCGTCCACCACACGGGCCACGCGATCCTGCTGGAAGGTGTCGATGCCCTCCATCCCCTTGGATTTCAGCGGGTCGATCCCGAAGGCCGCGATGTGCAGGGCGCCGCCGCAGAGGCCGAACAGCACCGGTGCCACGATTTCCGACAGGCCGGACTGGTGTGCGGCCACGGCCAGCGCGGTACCGATGCCGGTCACGCCTCCGGCCAGGATCTTGCGCGGCAAAGCGGGGCGGCGGGCGACCTTGCGCTCGGCGAAGGCGGCCTCGGCCCTCAGCCCCTCGCGCAGCAGCCAGGCGCCCAGTGCCAGCGCCCCGGCCCCTGCCAGCCCCAGCGTGAGGCTGGCCGCGCCCCCGACCAGCGTGGTGGCCAGCAACACCACCGGCGGCAGGAACATCAGATTGGCGCGTCCGCCCACCGGATCGACCGTGACCCGCGCCCGCGTCGCGGACGGCGTGCCGACGTTCGCGGACCCGTCGGGGCTGTACTTGCCGCCAAATCGTCTGGCCATGCCTACATGCCCCCCAACAGGCCGGAGGTTGTTCCGAATAGAAGCGCGATCAATGCCACGTAAGCGACTTTCTGCAATCCGTTGGGTGCCATCATACCATCCTTGGTCGGGCCGAGCACCGGCTTGAGCGCGCGTCGGCCATGATCCACCGTGCTGTTCCAGATTGAGCCCAGAATGACAACAATGGCAACGATGACGCCCAAGAAAAGCGCAAAAAGAAACAATCTGCCCATACCGACCTCGCTGCGATGAACATAGGCGCTTTCACCCGCCCTTTCTAGTGACGCGCGGCAGTGCGCCGTTCGGCGTTCAACTTGCGGGTGTAGCCTGATTGGATCACCTCGACCGCCACCAGGACCACGACCGAGAAGTAGAAGGTCGTCTTGGACATCGGCACAACCTCGTATCCAAAGAAGCGCAAGGCGAGATCTGGGTCGTGCATGGCATGGGCGGCGGCCTGGCCGGATTCGCCCAGCAGCACGATGCCCACGATCAGCAGGATGAACAGGCCCAGGACCTCGTACATGCGGTTGGCCTTGATGAATTCCGTCACGCGGTCCGCCAGCAGCAGCATGGCCAGGCCCGACAGGATGATCGCGGTGGCCAGGACCACGAATACATCGGTGATGGCCAGCGCCGACAGCACGGAATCGAACGAAAAGATCAGGTTCATGAAGACGATCAGCATCACGACGTGTGCTGCGGATTTCCCGGATTTGCCTTCGACATCCGTGCCAAGGTGTTCGATGGCCAGCATGTGGCTGATTTCCTTGACGGCGGTGTAGATGATGAAGACCCCGCCGATGATGAAGACAAGCGTGGCAAAGTTGACGCCGCCGGTCAGCACACCGTCCCAGTTCAGCACGAAAAAGGGTTCGGCCAAGGCGTCGATCAGCCGGATCATCGCGAACAGAAGAACGATGCGCAGCGCCACGGCGATGACGATGCCCCATTTGCGGACCGCGGCCTGCTGGGCGACGGGCGCGCGCTGGCTTTCGATGGAGATGTAAAGCAGGTTGTCGAAACCCAGTACGGCTTGCAGGAAACACAGCACCAGCAGGTTGCCGATGTTTTCAAGGGTCAGCAGGTCGGTCATCAGAGACTCCTTTGGCGGTTTGCCCCCCTCTTATGCAGATCACGGGTTGATGTGAATTGGTTGCCGCCGGATTTCGGTTTTTTTGACCACGACCGGGCCGGGGTGACGTTCCGGAGGTGCAGCACGTTCCAGACCAGGGTCCTGGAAGATTTCGAACTGCCGCGGCGTCTGAATGGCCCTGCGGTGTTTCGCGCGAAGAGGGTCAGCTCCGGCGCGGGCGGTTCGGCGTTTTCCGTTGGGGGCGCTGTACCTTACGGGGCTTTTTTACCGCCGTGCCACTGTCGTCCGGCAGCTCCAGACCCAGCTGGTCGCGGACGATCTTGCGGCGAATCTCCTCGACCTCTCCGGCTTTTAGTTCGCCCAGCTGGAAAGGGCCGTAGCTGACGCGGATCAGGCGGTTCACGGTCAGGCCCACGGCCTCCATCGCGCGCCGGATCTCGCGGTTCTTGCCTTCGCGCAGGCCGACGGTCAGCCAGGCGTTGGCCCCCTGTTGGCGGTCCAGCGTGACCGTCATGGGCTGGAACCGTTCGCCGTCGATCACCAGCCCCTTGCGCAGGGGCGCCAGGGTCTTGTCTTCGGGACGGCCATTCACCCGCACGCGGTATTTGCGCAGCCAGCCGGTGCTGGGCAGTTCCAGCTTGCGCTTGATGCCGCCGTCGTTGGTCAGCAGCAGCAGTCCTTCGGAATTGATATCCAGACGTCCCACCGACATCACGCGCGGCATGTCATCGGGCAGGGCGGCATAGATCGTCTCGCGGTCCTTTTCGTCCCGGTCGGTGCTGACCAGCCCCGGCGGCTTGTGATAGAGCCACATGCGCGGCGGTTCGGGGGCCGAGACATCCTTGCCATCGACAGTGATATGGTCACTGGCGGTCACATTCAGGGCGGGCGACATGATCTGCTTGCCGTTCACGCTGACGCGGCCCGCTTCGATCATGCGCTCGGCCTCGCGGCGCGAGGCGACGCCGGCACGGGCGAGCACTTTGGCGATGCGGTCGCCCTTGGGCGGATCGGATGGTTGCGAGCTGTTCATCGCTTCCGCTTAGCCGGTTTGTGCCGCTTGCGAAAGGGCGGCTTTTTCGGACAAGGTGCGCCATGACGTTTCGCTCATTCATGGAGGTGGCGCTGGCCGAGGCGCGCGCAGCCGCCGCACGCGGTGAGGTGCCGGTGGGCGCGGTCGTGATCGACCCGCAGGGGCGGGTTGTGGCGCAAGCGGGCAACCGCACGCGCGAAGTGCATGATCCCACCGCCCATGCCGAGGTTCTGGCGATCCGGGCCGCCTGCGCCGCGCTGGGGTCCGAGCGGCTGGTGGGGCATGACCTCTATGTCACGCTGGAGCCCTGCGCGATGTGTGCCGCGGCGCTTGCCGCGGCGCGCATCGGGCGCTTGTACTACGGGGCCGCCGACCCCAAGTCTGGCGGGGTCGGGCAGGGGGCAAGGGTGTTCGCGCATCCGCAATGCCACCATGTGCCCGAAGTCTACGACGGGATCGACGCCCCGGCGTCAGAGGCTCTGCTGAAGGCGTTCTTCGCCGGCAGAAGGGAAGGGAACTGAATGGCTGTGAACAAGCAACTGTCGCGTTTCGTGCGCGATGCCCTGTCGGCGGGCAAGACACGGGCCGAGATTGCGCAGGCCCTGAACGACGGCGGCTGGAGCCGGTCCGAAATTGCCGATGCGCTGGACGCCTGGGCCGAGACGGTCTTTGCCCCGCCCGTGCCGCGCCCGCAGGCGACCGTGTCGGCGCGGGACTTCTTCATCTACGCCCTGACCTTCGGGGTGATGATCTTTGGCGCTGTCCATGTGGTTCAGTTGTTCCACGCGCTGATCGACTTTGCGCTTGAGGAAAGCAGGAACCGCTGGTCCGGTGGCATCCGCTGGTCGATGGCGGTCCTCATCGTCACCACGCCGGTCTATCTGTGGCTGACGGTGCGCGAGCGGCGCAAGCTGGCCGAGGACCCGGCGCTGCACCGCTCCGCGATCCGGCGCTGGCTGATGTATGTCACACTGCTGCTGTCGGCGGCGGTGATGCTGGGGGATGCGGTCGCGGTGATCTACGCGTTCCTCAGCGGTGATTTCACCTTGCAGTTCTTCCTCAAGGCGCTGGTGGTGGGCGGTGTCGCCGGGTTGATCTTTCTGTTCTACCTCACCGACATCCGCAGGGGTGACGCGTCATGAATCGATTGCTTCTGATCGCGCTGGTGCTGATCGTGGGGGGCGGTCTGGTCGCGGGATTTTCCATCGTGGGCGGGCCGCAATACGCCCGGATGGAGCGGCACGACCGCGAGCGGGCGCGCGACCTGCGCAGTCTGGCCGATTACCACCGCTGCGTGCTGGCGCAACAGGACCGGCAGGCCGACGGTGCCTCTGTGCCGCTGTGTTCGGGGTACGAACAGGCCCCCGACCTGGTGGACCCAGCAACCGGCGCACCCTACAGGTACGCGGAAACAGGCCCCCGCTCCTTCAGGGTTTGCGCCACCTTCGAGACCGACGCGCAGAAGCGCGCGGCGACCGGGCCTTCCGCCAGCCTCGTCTTCGATGGCGATGAGGGCTGCGTCGTCTACGGGGGCGGCCCCGACGACAATGCCGCCGCCGGGGCCACGCTGAACTGGACTACAGACTGATCGCCTGCATCACCTGCGGTTCGATCACGTCGACGCCCGGCAGGCCCTCCGCCAGCGCCTTTGCATCCTGTTCCAGCGCCGGGAAGGTACGGTAGTGGCAGGGGATCACGGTCTGGAAGTCGAAGTACCGCTTGGCCGCATAGGCGGCTTCGGCCATGCCCATGGTGAAATGCCCCCCCGCCGACAGGATGCCGATGTCGGGTTTGTAGTAGTCGCCGATCCAGTCCATGTCGGCCATGATGCCGGTGTCTCCGGAAAAATAGATCGTCTTTCCTTCGCCCTTCAGGATGAAACCGGTTTCGCCGCCCATGTAGACGGGGCCGCTGTCGCCGGTGATCGACGAGGAATGCGTGGCCGGCACCATCGACACCGCCATCTTGCCGCAGGAGATCGTGCCGCCCTTGTTGAAGCCGGTGGTGTTCTCGATGCCCTGGCCTTCGAACCAGCCCATCAGCTCGACCATGCCCGCCACCGGCGCGCCGGTCTTGTCCGCCACCATCTTCAGGTCGTTGGTGTGGTCGAAATGCCCGTGGGTCACGAGGATCTGCGTCGCCCCGTCCAGCGCGGCATCGTATTGCGCGTCGTCGATCATGGGATTGTCGGTCAGCCAGGGGTCGATCAGGATCACCTGGTCCTCGATTTCGATGCGAAAGGACCCGTGGCCCAGCCATATGATATTCATGTGCAGTCTCCTCTTTGCCTGAAAGACTAGCGCCCCGTTGCGGTTTGGGGAGGGATTTTTTGCCCCGTGCAGCAGATGAGCGGGCCGCACCCTTGCGAGGCGCGAACAGCAAGGGTACACGCACCGCAAAGAGATGGAGAGCGTTCATGTCAATCGACGAGAGCACCGCCGCACGCGTGGCGAAACTGGCCCGGATCAAGGTCGATCCCGAGGCGCTGCCCGCGCTGGCCCAGGACTTCAACGGCATTCTGGGCTTTATCGAGCAATTGAGCGAGGTCGATGTGGACGGGGTGGAGCCGATGACCTCCGTCACCCCCCAGCGTCTGAAGCGCCGCGATGACGTCGTGACCGATGGCGATTTGCAGGATGACGTGCTGAAGAACGCGCCCGATGCGCGCGAAGGGTTCTTTGCCGTGCCGAAGGTGGTGGAATAATGTCTGATCTGAACAAGCTGGGGCTGGCCGGGGCACGCGACGCCCTTCGTGCTGGTGAAACCACATCCAAGGCCCTGACCGAGGCCTGCCTGACGGCGATAGAAGGGGCAGGGGCGCTGAATGCCTTTGTCCATCATACGCCCGAGATTGCCATGGCGCAGGCGGAAGCCGCGGATGCACGTCTGAAAGCGGGCGATGCACCTGCGATGTGCGGCCTGCCGATCGGGATCAAGGATCTTTTCTGCACCAGGGGTGTGCCGTCCCAGGCGGGGTCGCGGATCCTGCAGGGGTTCTTGCCGCAATACGAAAGCACTGTCAGCCAGAACCTGTTCGACGCGGGCGCCGTCATGCTGGGCAAGCTCAACATGGATGAATTCGCCATGGGCTCGTCGAATGAAACCTCCGTTTACGGCAATGCGGTCAACCCGTGGCGGCGTGGCAATGACGATACGGCGCTGACGCCCGGCGGCTCTTCGGGCGGTTCTGCCGCGGCGGTGGCGGCGGACCTCTGCCTTGCGGCAACCGGCACCGATACGGGCGGGTCGATCCGCCAGCCCGCCGCCTTTACCGGCACGGTGGGGATCAAACCGACCTACGGGCGCTGCTCGCGCTGGGGCATCGTCGCCTTCGCCTCCAGCCTTGATCAGGCCGGGCCGATGACCAAATCGGTACGGGACGCGGCGATCATGCTGGAAGCGATGTGCGGACATGACCCGAAGGATTCCACCTCTGCCGATCTGCCGGTGCCCGATTTCGAAGCGGCGGTGACCGGTGACATCCGTGGCAAGAAAATTGGCATCCCGCGCGAATATCGCCTGGATGGCATGCCCGAAGAGATCGAAAAGCTCTGGTCCGACGGCATCGCCATGATGAAGGACGCCGGTGCCGAGATCGTCGACATCTCGCTGCCGCACACCAAATACGCGCTGCCTGCCTATTACGTGATCGCCCCCGCCGAGGCGTCATCGAACCTCGCCCGCTACGACGGGGTGCGTTACGGTCATCGCGCAGGGCTGGAGCAGGGCGACGGCATCACCGAGATGTACGAAAAGTCCCGTGCCGAAGGGTTTGGACCCGAAGTGCAACGCCGCGTGATGATCGGCACCTATGTGCTGTCGGCGGGCTTCTACGATGCCTACTACAACCGCGCCCGCAAGGTGCGCACCCTGATCAAGCGCGACTTCGAACAGGTGTTCGCGGATGGCATCGACAGCATCCTGACCCCGGCGACCCCCTCGTCCGCCTTCGGTCTGGGCGAGATGACCGATGCGGACCCGGTGGCGATGTACCTCAATGACGTGTTCACGGTCACGGTGAACCTGGCCGGTCTGCCCGGTGTCGCGGTGCCCACGGGCCAGGATCGCAGGGGGCTGCCGCTGGGCCTGCAGCTGATCGGGCGGCCCTGGGAAGAAGCCGATCTGCTGTCTTCCGCCTATGCGCTGGAACGCAGCGCCGGGTTTGTGGCCAAGCCGGAAAAATGGTGGTAGACCCACGCAAACATGTCTGACGGACAAAGCAGGACCCATGATTTCCAGATCTTTTCTCGTTCTCGCGGCCGGTGTCGCGTTGGCTGCCTGTCAGCCTGCTGTCCCGGATTCCGGCCGCGGCGTCGGTTTCGACGATAGCGCCCGGGCGCAGCGTCAGGCGCGTGACGCCGCACTTGCCTCCGGTGGCGGGGTGCCCGCGCCCGCCGCTGTGACCTCGGCACCGCCGCAGGGCACGGCCCAGGCCCCGGCGGAAGGGTCCGCCGAGGCCACCGCCGCCGAAACCGCCCGCGTGCTGGCGGCAACCCGCGGCGGCGCCAGCAATGGCGTGGGCAACGACGCCTCGACCAATTCCGGCACGGCCCCGATCAACGCCAGCCCCTCGAACCCGCCCCCCGCCGTGCTGAACAGCGCGGGCATTTCGAATGAAAACAATTTCGATGCTGTTTCGGGGCAGCGCAGTATCGGCGACGATGCTGCCCGCCTTGCCGCCAACAGGGCGCAATACCAGGTGGTGCAGCCCCAGGCGCTGCCGGACCGCGCCGATGCGGGGCCGAACATCGTGGCCTACGCCCTGAGCACGACCAATGCGCGCGGCACCCAGGTCTACCGGCGCATCGGGCTGAACAAGGCGTCGAAATTCGCCCGCGCCTGCGGACAATTCTCGCACCCTGACCAGGCGCAAATCGCTTTCCTTGAGGCGGGCGGGCCGGAAAAGGACCGCAACGGCATGGACCCTGACGGCGACGGTTTCGCTTGTGATTGGGACCCGACCCCCTTCCGCCGGGCCGCGCAGGCCGGCTGAGGCGGCCCCGGGTGGAGGTCCGCTGCTCTCCCAACTTCGGACCGCGGCGCGGCGGCCTTGTGCCCAGCCTGATCGTCCTCCACTACACCGCGATGCAAAGCGCGGACGCCGCGGTGGACCGGCTTTGCGATCCGCAGGCCGAAGTGTCGTCCCACTATCTGATCGCCTGCGACGGGCACTGCCTGCAATTGGTGCCCGAGGACAAGCGCGCCTGGCACGCCGGGGCAGGGCAATGGGCGGGCCAGCAGGACATCAACTCCCGCTCCATCGGGATCGAACTGGACAACCGCGGCTCGCACCCCTTTCCCGAACCGCAGATGGTCGCGCTCGAAACGCTCCTGCGCGACCTGATGACCCGGTGGGATATCTCTCCTGCCGGGGTGCTGGGCCACTCCGACATCGCGCCGGGGCGGAAACAGGACCCCGGCCCCCGTTTCGACTGGGCGCGTCTGGCCCGGCAGGGGCTGGCCGCCGCGACGCCTTCGCCGCAGGAAGGGCCTGTCAGCGATGCCGCCTTTCGCAGGGCGGCCCGTGCCGCAGGCTACACCGCCGATGTGCCGGTTGAGACGCTGCTCGCCGCGACACGGCTGCGGCACGGCCCCTGGCGCCAGGGCCCCCTCTGTGCCGCGGATTTCGCGCTGCCCCCGATCTGAGGCGCGGGCCCTCGCTTCTTTATGCTTTAAATACTCGAACGCCTGGCTGTCCATCCTTGACGCGGTCGGCATGATGCGCCTATTCCGAACGTCGCGCGGAAGGCTGGATGGCCGCTTCGCCGCATCCGCTCCGGCGGATGGGCGGGGAGGAAAGTCCGGACTCCGAAAAGACACGGTGCCGGGTAACGCCCGGGCGGGGCAACCCGACGGAAAGCGCCACAGAGATGATACCGCCCCGCGGCAGGTCGGACGACCGAAACCACGGCGGGGTAAGGGTGAAAAGGTGGGGTAAGAGCCCACCGCGTCCCTGGCAACAGGGACGGCATGGCAAGCCCCACCGGGAGCAATGCCAAATAGGGACCGCGTGCCGCCGGCCTTCGGGCCGGGGCGGGGCCGCTTTTGCCCCAGCAGGTCCGGGTTGGCAGCTGTAGCCCTGCGGGCAACCGCAGGGTCAGAGGAATGGTCATCCATGGGGGCAACCCCGGGACAGAATCCGGCTTACAGGCCTTCCGCGCGTTATCGTCAGGGTGCCGGATTTTTGCAAAAATCCGGGCCGGAAAATTGCAATTTTCCGGCCCCGCGCAAACCTGCCCCCCGGTTTGAAATTCTTACGCCTTTTGCTGTTGACTCGGAGGCGCATCCGGGTAAAAGCCGGGGTTCAGAATTCACGCCAGACCCCATGTGTGGTCGGCAACAGGAGAAGCAAAATGGCGAAGCCAACCACGATCAAGATCCGTCTGAACTCGTCCGCGGGCACAGGCCATTTCTACGTCACCAAGAAAAACGCGCGCACCATGACCGAAAAGATGGTGATCAAGAAATACGACCCCGTCGCGCGCAAGCACGTCGAATACAAGGAAGGCAAGATCAAGTAAGATCGCCTGCCGTCCGGATAGCAAGGCCGCGCGTTTCGCGCGGCCTTTTGCGTTTTGACGTCCTGCTCCCTTAACCGCATCGCAAGACACCTGCCCTATGCCTTCGTTCCTGCGCGAAAGGGGGCGACATGGCGATAATTCACGATCTTCTGGAAGTGACCGACATTGCGTCACACACGACCTATTCGCTGACCAACGGCAATCTTCTGGGTGTCGTGGATAACATGAGCTCCGCCGCGCTCGACGATGGTGAATTCGATGCAGGCGATGTCGTCACGATCGGCGGGGTCGCCTATACGATCGATCAGATCCAGGAGCCTGCCAGCGACGGCGGGTTCCTTATGGGCGACGGATCGACCGCTACATTCGGTGCGGGCCATGAAAGCAACCTGAGCGTCGTCTTTCTGACCGTTTCGAACGGTGGCGATGTCCGGCATTTCATCGTTCCGAATGACAGCTATGGTGATATCAATGTCCAGGCGATCACCACCGGTGCCATTCAGGACGTAGCCGGCCACGACGCCGGTATTGTCTCGACCACGAACAACAGCGTCGAGGTGGTCTGCTTTGCCGCCGGAACGCTGATCGAAACCACCAGGGGCGTTCAGAAACCGGTGGAACGGTTGCGGGTTGGCGACAAGGTCAACACCCTGGATCACGGCTTGCAACCGATCCGGTGGATTGCCGCACGCCGGTTGTCAGAGGCTGTGCTGGCCGCCAACCCGAATGTCAGGCCCATCCGGATCGGCGCGGGGGCACTGGGACCGGGACACCCCGTTGCAGATCTGCTGCTTTCGCCCCAGCACCGTGTTCTTGTCCGGTCAAAGATTGCCGCGCGCATGTTCGGAGAGGACGAAGTCCTCGTTCCGACCCGGCATCTTGCCGCCTTGCCCCGCGTCGGCCCGGACATGGGGGCGGGCGGTGTGACCTATTTTCACATCCTGCTGGACCGGCACGAGATCCTTTTCGCGAATGGCGCGCCCTGTGAAAGTCTCTACACCGGTGAGGGGACGATGCGCGCCCTGACAAAGGCGGACCGGACGGAGCTGGCAACGATTCTGACCCCGAACATGCCGCCGATGGCCTGCCGCAGACTGGTTGCCGGTCGGCTGGCGCGCAAGCTGGCTCATCGCCACCGCAAGAACAGCAGGCCGCTGACCGCTGTCGCGGATCCGGCCATTGACCATCCTTCGCCGCCACACTGCTGAGACAGCGTCGGACCGGTCGGGCTTGCGCCGGATCGGTCGAGCAGCAATAGTTATTTCGTCCCAAGCTGCCAAGGAACATCACATGTCCAAGACGATCGCTGCCTTGACCCTTGCAGGTCTGATCTCTGCCTGTACCGGAGAAATCGGTGGCCCGCCGCCCGCGCCGGTATTCGGGGGGGCCTATTCTCACAGCATCGGCTTTACCGGCGTCGGCACCGAGCCTTTCTGAAGGCGCCCCGGGGGCCTGTCCCTACCTGTCTTCGGGCGGAATGTCCCGCGTCGTGGCGACATGGGCGGCGATGTCATCACGCCCATATTTCAGGCTGCGCCGCTGCGTGCCCGCCGGTTGGTGGGCCAGGCTGACGCCCGGTCGCCGGGCCTGTCGTGGCCGGATCGGACGTGCCGCAAAACCCCCCGCGCAGTTCGGGCAGACATTGTGCAGCACGGTCTCGACGCAGTCCGCACAGAAGGTGCATTCATAACTGCAAATGCGCGCCTCTGTGGATTCGGGGGGCAGATCGCGGTCGCACATCTCGCAGTTGGGTCTGATTTCAAGCAAGGGTCGCTCCAACGAAAAAGGGCCAATCCCTTGCAGGATTGGCCCATGTCGCGTCATGAATGCAATGCTTATTCGCGATTGCCGAAGAGTTGCAGCAGCATCATGAACATGTTGATGAAGTCCAGATACAGCCGCAGGGCACCCATGATTGCCGCTTTGCCCAGCCATTCGCTGTCGCCGTGCTGCGCGTGCGCCAGGTACTCGTTCTTGATCGACTGGGTGTCATAGGCGGTGAGACCGGCAAAGATCAGCACACCGATCGCCGAGATTGCGAACATCAGCGCGGGCGAGCCCAGGAAAATGTTCACGATCGACGCGACGATCAGGCCGATGACGCCCATGATCAGGAAGCTGCCCCAGCCCGAGATGTCCTTCTTGGTGGTGTAGCCCCAGAGCGACAGCCCGGCAAAGGCGATGGCCGTGATCAGGAAGACCTGCGCGATGGAATAGCCGGTGAAGACCAGGAAGATCGAGCTGATGGAAATGCCCATCACCGCGGCAAAGATATAGAACACGGTCTGCGCGGTGGCTGCCGACATCTTGTTGATCGCAGCGCCGAAGCCGAAGACGAAGATCAGCGGCGCGAACATCACCAGCCATTTCAGCGGCGAGGCATACAGCGCATAGCCGATGTCGGTCAGATACCGGTCCGCGCCGATCTGCGCGGACGCACCGGAAGGATCGGAGGTGACTGCCAGACCGGAAATCGCCCAGGCGGCGGCAAAGGTGATCAGCATGCCCACGGACATCGTGCCGTAGACCTTGTTCATATGGGCGCGCAGCCCCTCGTCGATTGCGGCGGCGCGGGTTCCGGTCTGTGTCCGGATTGTATTCACGTCGGCCATGAATGGACCTCCAATTGGCTAGTGTGTCTTACCACGCGGGATGCGGACGGTATCCCGGAGAATATCGGGATTGCCGCCGCGCTTTTCAAGTAGCAATCACACCGTCACTTGCGCCAATTTATGCAGGCATGCGTTGTTTTTAGCGCGCATCGGTCCAATGCGACGGAACGTCCCAGGGCGCCCGGCGGGCTTCGCGCTGCGCCTCCGCGCGGCTGAGGCCGATGTCGCGAAGTGCCTCGGCGTCCAGCCGGGCGAGCGCGCGGCGGCTGCGCGCCAGGGCGGCAAACCCTGAGAGACGGGCAAGGAATGAGCGGCGCCTCGATCTGCGGGGGGCGCAGTGGGCGGCGGTGCCAATGGCTTGGGGCATGGGATGTCTCCTTCGAATTTCGTGATGTGTTGGCGGTTCGCATTAGGATGCTTGATATTTAGGGGGTCGCGACGTATAACGAAAACAATTCTTTGTTGCCCCTGACATCAGATCTGGTGATGTATGAGAAATCTCGATATCACGACCCTTCGATCCTTCATGACCGTCGCCGACAGCGGCGGGGTGACGCGGGCTGCGGGGTTTCTGCACCTCACGCAGTCGGCGGTCTCCATGCAGCTCAAGCGGTTGGAGGACATGCTGGGTCTTGAATTGCTCGACCGGACGGGGCGCACCATCGCGCTGACCGCCTCAGGCGAACAGCTGTTGGTCTATGCCCGCCGCATGGTGGCTCTGAACGACGAGGTCATCGAGCGGCTGACCGATCACGCCCAGGAGGGCGAGATCACGCTGGGGGTGCCGCACGACATCGTCTATCCCGCAGTGCCTCAGGTGCTGAAGAAGTTTCACGCCGAATTCCCGCGCGTGCGCGTCCACCTGGAGGCGTCCCATACCAGGACCTTGAAAGACCAGTTCGCCAAGGGCGATTGCGACCTGATCCTGACCACCGAGACCGATGTCGATCCGGGGGGCGAAACCCTTGTGACAAAAAGCCTGGAGTGGGTCGGCGCACCCGGCGGTGCGGCCTGGCGGCAACGGCCGCTGCAACTGGCGTTCTGCCGGTACTGCACATTCCGTCCGCGTGTCGTGGGGGCGCTGGACGATGCCCAGATTGACTGGCAGATGGCCGTGGACACCGAAAGCGACAGGGCGGTAGAGGCGGCGGTCAGCGCGGATCTGGCGATCCATGCCATGATCGACGGCAACCAGCCGCCGTATCTGCAGCAGATCGACCATGGCGGCGCATTGCCGATTCTGCCCCGGCAGCAGATCAACCTGTATGGGGCGAATCAGAAAAGGTCTGAGGCGCAAGAGCAACTTGCCGCGCTGCTGCGGGCAGCCTTTGCCTTGGGGCAGGCGCCTCGGGCCTCTTCCGGCGCGTAACCTGGTGGGGAATGCGTCGCAAGTTACTGCCGGATAAAGTGTATTTCTCGCGGAACGTGGCGTTTGGTGCGGTTTGTAACCGGGATGTGAGGCAAATTCGCTCGTTTTCGTTATGTTAAAGCTGTATTCGGTACAAGGGCGGAAATCCTTTCCACGGAAAGCAAGATTGCGTAAGGTGTGCTTCACGGGTGAGGTAGTGTTGGTTTCATTAGTGTGATCCGCCCGGCGTCGAAAGACGCAGGCTGGCAAGTTAAAAGTAAGGAAAAGGCGAGATGGCACATAAAGTAGACGTGCACGTCGGTAAAAGAATTCGTCAGCGTCGCTGGTTGACGGGAATGACCCAACAGAAACTGGCCGAGCTGGTGGGTATCAAGTTTCAGCAAATTCAAAAATACGAAACCGGTGCGAACCGCGTCAGCGCGTCTCGGTTGTGGGATATCGCCGACGCGCTCGATGTCCAGGTTTCCTATTTCTTTGATGGTGTGGAAGAGGCGGACAACACCGGCGAAAATCAAAACAGCGCCGTGCCCGTCGACCTTCTGAGCGACAAGGAAGCGATGGACCTCATCCGCTCCTACTATGCGATTCCGCAAAACCAGCGCCGACGCCTGTTCGAACTGGCCCGTGTGCTGAGCGACGTGGCCTGACGCGCCTGTCGGGCGTCACCGCCGACGACGTCTTGCGCGTCTGGCCGCAAGCTGGCACTCAGGCCGCATGACGACCGCTATGCCCTTCGATATGGATATCCGGCGCGTTGCGCATCTGCTTGCGGATGCGGCACGCGAGGCGATCCTCCCGCATTTCCGGGGCAGCGCCCTGCTGGCCGAAAACAAGCTTTCCGCCGGGTTCGACCCTGTGACCATCGCGGACAAGGCGGCGGAACATGCCATGCGCGATATCCTGCGCCGCGAACGGCCCGATGATGCCGTACTGGGCGAGGAGTTCGGCGCGCAGGCCGGGCGATCCGGTCTGACCTGGGTGCTGGACCCGATCGACGGGACCCGTGGCTTCATCAGCGGAACGCCGACCTGGGGCGTGCTGATCGCGGTGAGCGACGCGCAGGGACCCTTCTATGGCATCATCGACCAGCCCTATATCGCGGAGCGGTTCGAGGGCGCCCCCGACGGTGCGGGCATGAGCGGCCCGTTCGGGCCGCGCGCGCTGGTCACAAGGGCCCCCCGTGACCTGTCGGAGGCTGTGGTCTTTACCACCTTCCCCGAAGTCGGCGTGGATGGCGACCGCGCAGGGTTTCATGCCGTGGCGTCCCGCGCCCGGCTGACCCGCTATGGCATGGATTGTTACGCCTATGCGCTTTTGGCGGCGGGGCAGGTGGATCTGGTGATCGAGGCCGGGCTGGCCCCCTATGACATTCAGGCCCCCATCGCCGTGGTGCAGGCGGCGGGCGGTGTCGTCACCGACTGGCAGGGGGGACCGGCACATGGCGGCGGCAGGGCCCTGGCTGCGGCGAACCCCGAGATTCATGCGCAGGCGCTGGAGATTCTGCGACGCTATTGAGCATCGCCGTTGACCCGGCGGGGATCAGCCTGTTATCTGGTCTCCTGCCGGTTCTCGCGCCCGCTTTCCATCGGCAGTCCGGTGATCCATGAGGCGGGCATGAGAGATCTGCCAACTTGTCCGAAATTCTGATCCGCAATGCCGGACACCTGCTGACCATGGACGATCACCGGCGCGAGCTGCGTGATGCGGACCTGCGCCTTCGGGACGGTGAAATCGTCGAGATCGGGCGTGGCCTGCGCAGCGACGGCGAGGTTATCGACGCGACCGGCTGCGTGGTGACCCCCGGGCTGGTGAACACGCATCACCACCTCTACCAGACGCTGACCCGCGCGGTGCCGGGGGCGCAGGACGCGCTGCTCTTCGGCTGGCTGAGGACCCTCTATCCGATCTGGGCGCGGTTCACGCCCGAGCATGTCTTTACCTCTGCGCAGATCGGGCTGGCGGAACTGGCGCTGTCGGGCTGCACGCTGAGTTCCGATCACCTTTACCTCTATCCCAACGGGTCCCGGCTGGACGATACGATTGCCGCCGCTCGGGAGGTCGGTCTTCGGTTCCAGCCCACCCGCGGCGCCATGAGCATCGGGGAGAGCGCGGGCGGCCTGCCGCCCGATGCGCTGGTGGAGGATGAGGCCGCGATCCTGGAGGATTGCATCCGGGTGGTGGACGCTTTTCACGACCCGTCACCCGGATCCATGTGCCGCGTCGGCATCGCGCCCTGTTCGCCGTTCTCGGTCAGCCTGGACCTGATGCGCCAGAGCGCGCTTCTGGCGCGGGACAAGGGTGTGATGTTGCACACGCATCTGGCCGAGAACGACGAGGATGTAGCCTATTCGCTGGAGATGTTCGGCTGCCGGCCGGGGCAATATGCCCAGGATCTCGGATGGGTCGGGCCGGATGTCTGGCACGCCCACTGCGTCAAGCTCGACGCCGCCGAGATCGCGGTGTTCGCCGAGACCGGCACCGGTGTCGCGCATTGTCCCTGTTCCAACTGCCGGTTGGGGTCGGGGGTGGCGCCTGTCCGGGCCATGCGCGATGCGGGGGTGTCTGTCGGGCTGGGGGTGGACGGATCGGCCAGCAACGATGCAGGCAACCTGGTGGCCGAGGCGCGGCAGTGCATGTTGCTGCAGCGGGTCATGTCGGGTGCCGATGCCATGTCTGCGCGCGCCGCACTGGAGATTGCGACGCGCGGCGGGGCCGATGTGCTGGGCCGCCCGGAATGCGAGCGGCTGGCGGTGGGGAAACGCGCGGATGTGGCGATCTGGGACGTGCGCGGAATCGAGACCGCGGGCAGCTGGGACCCCGCGGCGCTGCTGCTGGCGGGGCCCACGACAGTGCGCGACCTGATCGTCGAGGGGCGGGCCGTGGTGCGGGAGGGGCAGATCACCCGCTTCGATCTGGGCGCGGCCATCGCACGCCAGAACACCCTGGCGCGGTCTTTGCAGGACCAGGCGTGATCCGGCAGAGCGGCTGCGCCGCACGCTGTTCCGGGCGCCTTTTGCCGGCCTGAGCCCCGGCGGCCGTGAGGGCGCCGCGTTTGGTGATGTCGTGTTGGTGTATTTTGGGAACAATGAAGCCTATGGGGGCGCGGGGATCTGTCGGCCCGCGATCCAGACCTCTGCGATGGCACGGTCGTCGCCCATCATGATCGTGGCGAAGAGGGTTTCCCATATGTCGCTGGCATTGGCGCTGCGCTGGGCGATGGCGGGGGTGGAGGCAAGGTCGAGAATTGTAAGGTCTGCCTCCTGTCCCGGGTTGATGCTGCCGATCCGGTCCTGCAGGTGCAGGCTGCGCGCCGACCCGGCGGTGGCCAGCCAGATCAGTTGCGCCGCGTGCAGGGGGGTGCCGCGCAGCTGTCCGATCTCGTAGGCGGCGGCCATGGTGCGCAGCATCGAAAAGGAGGAGCCGCCGCCGGTATCGGTGGCGAGGCCTGCGGGTATGCCGCGTCCGGCGAGCCCTCGCAGGTCAAAGAGCCCGGACCCGATGAAGGTGTTCGACGTGGGGCAATGCACAAGCGCCGCCCCGGTTTCCGCCAGGCGGTCGATCTCGCGCGGGGTCAGGTGGATGGCGTGACCATAGACGGCGCGTTCCCCCAGCAGCCCGTGGGTTTCGTAGGTATCGAGGTAGTCGCGCGCCTGCGGGTAGAGGTCGCGCACCCAGTCGATTTCGTCCGTCTGTTCGCTGAGGTGGGTTTGCATCAGGCAATCGGGGTGTTCGGTCCAGAGCGCGCCGAGCGCGGCCAGCTGATCTGGCGTGGAGGTGGGCGAGAAACGCGGGGTGATGGCGTAGGTTGCACGCCCCCGTCCGTGCCAGCGTGTGATCAGCGCCTTGCTGTCGTCATAGGCCGATTGCGCCGTGTCGCGCAGCCCTTCGGGCGCATTGCGGTCCATGCAGGTCTTGCCCGCGACGATCCGAAGCCCGCGATCGGCTGCCGCGCCGAACAGCGCGTCGACGCTGTGGGGGTGGATCGTGCAGTAGCTGGCCACGGTGGTGGTTCCCTGTGCCAGCGTCAGGTCGAGATAGCGCGCGGCAATTTCCCTGGCATAGGTGGGGTCGGCCAGGCGCATTTCCTCGGGGAAGGTATAGTCGTTCAGCCAGTCGATCAGCCGTTTGCCCCAGGAGGCGATGATGGCGGTCTGGGGGTAATGCATATGGGCGTCGACGAAACCGGGGCAGATCAGCCGATCCGCGTCGTAGCGCAGCTGCCGTGCCCGGGGGTGCGCGACCGTCAGTGCCGCCGCCCGGCCCACGTCGGCGATATGGCCGTCACGCAGCAGCACGGCCCCGTCTGTGTCGATGCTGACGGCCTCGGCCCAGGGCAGGTGAAAGGGGTCGCCGTCAAAGCGCAGGGTCGGACCCAGCAGGAGGGTGTCGTCGGTCATGGCGGCACATTAGGCAGGTCGCGGCCCCGGCACAATGTCCAAGGATTGTGTCCCCCGTGCGGCTTGCATATGGTCCCCCGAGGCAAGGGGAGTCACCGGTATGTCTGATCAGGTCGAGTTGCACGAAGACGCCCCCGAAGACGAGGCGGAGCGCACGGATTACGCGCTGGAGCCGAAGACGGTCGCCGCCGTTCTTTATGCCGTGGACATTGACGACCGCGAGAAGCTGGTCGAACTGATGGAGCCGCTGCACCCGGCCGATATCGCCGACCTTCTGGAGCAGGTGAACGCCTTTGACCGCAGCCGGTTGATCCGGCTTTACGGGATGGAATTCGACGGCGACATCCTGTCGGAGCTGGACGAGAGCATCCGCGAGGACGTGATCGCGGTCCTGACGCCGCAGGTTCTGACCCAGGCGGTGCGGGACCTGGACAGCGACGATGTGGTCGATCTGATCGAGGACCTGGAGGATGCCCAGCAGGAGGCGATCTTGGGGGCGCTGGAAGACACCGAGCGTGCGGCGGTCCAGCAGTCGCTGAGCTATCCGGAATATTCCGCGGGCCGCCTGATGCAGCGCGAGGTCGTGATGGCGCCCGAGCACTGGACCGTTGGCGAAGCCATTGATCATCTGCGCAATACCCCCGAGGAAGATCTGCCGGACCAGTTCTATCACATCATCATGGTGGATCCGCGTCTGCACCCGGTGGGCAACATCACGCTGGGCAAGCTGATGCGGTCGAAGCGAACCACGCCCCTGGCCGATCTGCTGGAAGACACTTTTCAGGTGATCCCTGCGATGCGCGACGAAGGCGATGTGGCCTATGCGTTCAACCAGTACCACCTGATTTCCGCCCCGGTGGTCGATGACGAGGGGCGGCTGATCGGGGTGATCACCATCGACGACGCCATGGCGGTGCTGGACGAGGAACACGAAGAGGACATCCTGCGCCTGGCCGGTGTGGACGGCGAATCCACCCTGTCGGATTCGGTGCGCGCGACGACCCGGCGGCGGCTGCCCTGGCTTGCGGTCAATCTGGTCACGGCCATCGCCGCGTCCATCGTCATCTCCTTCTTCGAGGCAGCGATCACGCAGGTGGTCGCCTTGGCCGTGCTGATGCCCATCGTCGCCTCCATGGGCGGCAACGCGGGCACGCAAAGCCTGACCGTGGCGGTGCGCGCCATCGCCACCAAGGATCTGACCGGGTCGAACGTCTGGCGGGTGATCCGCCGCGAATGCGCGGTGGGGCTGATCAACGGCGCCTTCTTTGCCGTGGTCATGGGGGTCGTCGGACTGGTGTGGTTCGGATCGCCCGCGCTGGGCTACGTGATCGCTGCGGCGATGGTGATCAACATGGTCATCGCCGGTCTGGCGGGCACCGGCATTCCCATCCTGCTGGAGAAGGTGGGCATTGACCCTGCGCTGGCTTCGGGCGCGTTCGTGACCACGGTGACAGATGTGGTGGGCTTCTTTGCCTTTCTCGGGCTGGCGGCGGCGGTGTTGCTGTGACGGATCTGGCCGCGATCAAGGCGGCGGCGCGCAAGGCGGCCTTTGCCCGGCGCAAGCCGCTTTACGACAGCGCGACCGCCGCGCAGGCAGGCTATCTCAGCGAAGTGCTGGCAGGCTATCGCGGGGTGCCGTTGTCGGGCTTCATGCCGATCCGGACAGAGATCGACCCGACCCCCGCGATGGCGGAGGCCGCGGCCCACGGCCCGGTCGGCGTTCCGGTGATCGAGGGACCCGCGCAACCGCTGAAATTCGCCAGTTGGCAACCGGGAGAAGAGATGGTACCGGGTGCTTTCGGCGCGATGATCCCGGCGGTGCCGTCCTTCTTCGAACCCGAGATCCTGATCGTGCCGCTCTTGGCCTTCAACCGCGCGGGCGGGCGGCTGGGGTATGGCGGTGGGTTCTATGACCGCACGCTTGAAATGCTGCGCGGCAAACGTCCGACGCTGGCCATCGGCTTTGCCTTTGCGGGGCAGGAGGTCGATGATCTGCCGCTGGAGCCGACCGACCAGCCACTGGATCTGATCGTGTCAGAGGCCGGGGTGATTGATATTTCGACCTGAGAGCGTCTCTGCGCCGTGACCACACCGGAGGATGACAATCTGCCCTCTTGCCCTCCAACGGCGTCGAAGCCGGTGTGGCCCGCAGCGTGAGTTCTGAACCGTGCTGACGGGGCGTCTGGCAAGGATGGGATGGAATGCTTCTGGATTTCGTGATCGTTGCGGTGGTGGGGGTTTTCGCCGCCGCGCTGTGGTGGCCGCGCTTGCGTGCATCCAGCACCTGGCGGGCCATGACGACACCGCTGGCGTCGATCATCGGCAGCGGATTTCTGGTGCTGGGGCCGATCCTGAACAACGAATACGGTGCCTATGCGCCCGCTGTCATGGTGGCCTTGTGTCTCGGCAGCTACCTGCTGGGGGCTGCCATCCGGTACAACATGCGCGCGATCGAAGCCGGAGTGACGCCCTGGCCCGACGCGGTCGAAACGGTGTCGTCCTGGGCACTCTGCTTTGCCTATGTCGTGTCGGTCGCTTACTACCTCAATCTCTTTGGCGCTTTCGCGGTCAGCCTGTCGCCCTACGATGATGCGTTGTTTGCGCGGATTGTGACCACGGCAATCTACCTGGTCATTGCCGCCGTGGGGTGGACAAGGGGCTTCAGATCGCTTGAGGCGATGGAATACCTGTCCGTCACCATCAAGCTGGCGATCATTGCCGGGCTGCTGGTGGGGTTGGGGACCTTCTTCTTCGAAAGGTCGGGTCAGGGTGCTTTGGTCTTTCCCGTGGCGCAGATTTCAGGCTGGGCGGCGGTGACACTGGGTTTCGGATTGATCGTGACGGTGCAGGGGTTCGAAACCTCGCGCTATCTTGGCGCCAGCTATGACACCGACACGCGGGTACGGTCGATGAAATGGGCACAATGGCTGTCGGCGGCGATCTACATTCTTTACATCGTTCTGGTCAGCTACGTGTTCCGGCGCGACGAATTGCAGTTCAGCGAGACGGCGATTGTCCACATGATGGGGGTGATCACGCCGCTTCTGCCGCTGCTGCTGGTCGCTGCGGCACTGGCGGCACAGTTCAGCGCGGCGGTCGCGGATACCAGCGGATCGGGCGGGTTGATGGCCGAGCTGTCCGGACAGCGCATCCGCCCGCGACTTGGGTATCTGATCCTGACCCTCACGGGGCTGGTGCTGACCTGGGTCGCGGACGTGTTTCAGATCATCAGTTACGCGTCCCGCGCCTTTGCGGTCTATTACGCGCTGCAATCGGGCATCGCGGCGCTGGTTGCATGGCGACGCGGACAGAAGGCACGGGCGGCGGGGTTCATGGCCCTGGCGGTTCTGGGCTTTGCCATCGCGGTTTTCGGGCAGGCGGTCGAGGTCTAGCTCGTCCCCCCTGGCTGCGGCGGCATGATTGGAATGCGGGTCGCGGGGATGCTGGCGGGCACGGCCTTCAGTTTGCGCTTGCCCTTCGCCGGGGAGGGACCTAACCCGAGGGCTATGAAAATACTCTTTCTCGGCGACGTGATGGGCCGCGCAGGGCGGCGCGCCATCACCGAAAACCTCGCCCGTCTGCGGACCGATTGGAAGCTCGACTTTGTCGTGGTGAACGGTGAAAACGCCACCGGTGGCATGGGCCTGTCCGGGGCGCACGCCAAAACACTGCTGGACGCGGGCGCAGACTGCCTGACGCTGGGCGACCATGCCTTTGACCAGAAGGACATGCTCAGCTTTGTCGAGCAGGAGCAGCGCATCGTCCGGCCGCTGAATTTTTCCAAGTCCGCGCCGGGCCGGGGCGCGCGGCTGTTCACGGCGCAAAATGGCAAGAAGGTGCTGGTGACACAGGCCCTTGGTCAGGTGTTCATGAAGCGTCCCTTCGATGACCCCTTTTCGGCGCTGGAGCCAGTGCTGAAAACCCATCCGCTGGGCGGGCTCGCACAGGCGGTCATCGTGGATTTCCATTGCGAGGCGACGTCGGAGAAGATGGCGATAGGTCACTGGTGCGACGGACGCGCGTCGCTGGTGGTGGGCACCCATACCCATGTGCCGACAGCGGATGCGATGATCCTGCCGGGCGGCACGGGCTATCTGACCGATGCGGGCATGTGCGGGGATTACCATTCCGTCATCGGCATGGAAAAGACCGAACCGCTGCGCCGCTTTATCACTGGCATGCCGAAGGAACGGTTCACCCCGGCCAACGACGAGGCGACCCTGTCGGGAGTATACATCGAGACCGACGACCGCACCGGGCGCGCCACGCGCATTGTGCCGGTCCGTACCGGCGGCACGTTGCAGGAAAGCGTGCCCTGACACTGGCCATCTGTGCCGTTTCCGCATCCATTCACAGCCTTCGGCGCACCTTTGCTTGCAGGCCGTTACCGGATGGATAAGAGTGTCCGCTGATCCAAGATAAGGTTGAAGCACCTTGCTGCAATTCCTCAGCTTTTCACCCACTGAAAGCGCCGTTCTGACGCTGGCCGTGGTGGTGATTATGTTCGTGCTGTTCCTGCGCGAATCCTTCCCGACCGAAGTCGTCGCCATCGCCGGGGCCGCAACATTGCTGGCCATCGGGGTACTGCCCTATGAGGAGGCGCAGGCGGTGCTGTCGAACTCCGCCCCCTGGACCATCGCGGCGATGTTCATCGTGATGGGCGCGCTGGTGCGCACCGGGGCGCTGGATGTGCTGACGCAGACCGCGGAACGCTATGCCCGCAGTCACCCCAAGACCGCGGTCATCGGGGTGATCCTGTCGGTCATGGGCGCATCGGCGATCATGAACAATACGCCGGTGGTGGTGGTGATGATCCCGGTCGTCGTGCAGCTGAGCAAGACGCTGGGTGCCAAGGCGTCCAAGCTGCTGATCCCGCTCAGCTATGCGGCGATCATGGGCGGGTCCCTGACGCTGATCGGCACCTCGACCAACCTGCTGGTGGACGGCGTGGCGCGGTCTCAGGGTCTTGAACCCTTCGGTATCTTCGAAATCCTGCCCATCGGCCTCGTGGTCTGCGTCACCGGCCTGCTGTACATGGGATTGCTGGGCCGCAAGCTGCTGCCCGACCGGGACAGCATGGCCACGATGCTCAGCGACCGGTCCAAGATGAAGTTCTTTACCGAGGCGGTGATCCCGCCCGAAAGCAACCTGATCGGGCGTGAGGTTCTGGATGTGAACCTGTTCAAACGCGAAGGCGTGCGACTGATCGACGTGATCCGGGGCGACCAGTCGCTGCGCCGCGCGTTGCAGGGCGTGGAGCTTCAGGTGGGCGACCGCGTGGTGCTGCGTACCGAGATGACCGAGCTTTTGAGCCTGCAAAAGAACAAGGAACTGAAGCGCGTGGACCAGCTTTCGGCGGTCGAGACGCGAACGGTGGAGGTGCTGATCACGCCGGGCTGCCGGCTGGTGGGGCGCTCGTTGGGGTCGATGCGTCTGCGTCGGCGCTACGGTGTCTATCCGCTGGCGGTGCACCGGCGGAACCAGAACATCGGTCGGCAGCTGGACGACCTGATCGTCAAGGTCGGCGATACCCTGCTGCTGGAGGGCGCGCCCGAGGACATTCAGCGCCTTGCGGTGGACATGGACATGGTGGACGTGAGCACCCCTTCGGCCCGCGCATTCCGGCGGGGTCACGCGCCCATCGCCATCGGCGCGCTGGTGGGGATCGTGGTTCTGGCCGCCCTCAACGTGGCACCGATCCTTCTGCTGGCGGTGATCGCGGTGGCGCTTGTGCTCGTCACCGGCTGCATCGACGCGGAAGAGGCGTTTTCCTTTGTCGACGGTCGGCTGCTGGCGCTGATCTTTGCCATGCTCGCGGTGGGGGCGGGGCTGCAGAATTCGGGTGCCATCGCGCTGCTGGTGGACGGCATCGCGCCTGCGCTGGGGCAACTGCCGCCGGGTGCGGTGATCTTTGCGGTCTTTCTGCTGACCACGGTGCTGACCGAAGTGGTGTCCAACAACGCGGTTGCCGTGATCATGACGCCCATCGCGATTTCACTGGCCACCGCGCTGGGACTGGACCCGCGCCCGCTGGTGGTGGCGGTGATGATCGCGGCCTCCTGCGCCTTTGCGACGCCCATCGGATACCAGACGAACACGCTGGTCTACGGGCCGGGCGGCTACCGCTTTACCGACTTCCTGCGCATCGGCGCGCCGCTGAACCTGCTGATGTCCGTCGTGGCGAGCCTGGCGATCCCGTTCCTGTTCTAGGCGCTGCGCTTCTCCAGCCGCTCGGCCAGGATGCCCGCAAAACCGTCACGCGCCGCCAGGAAGTTGCGGGTCAGGGGCGCGGTCAGCGTCGTCTGATCCGAGAAATACGCGCCGACCTCGGCGATATGCACCGCGAATGCGGGGTTGCGGCCCGCGTCGTCATACTTGCGGATGTGATGCTTGCTCGCCCAGCCGCGTTTCTTGGCCTCGCGGGCCACCAGGTTCATACGCTGGGTGGCGTGGAACGTCATGTAGATGGCAAGGTAGTGCATGTAGTCGTCCAACGGGATGCCGCATGACGGATCGAAGGCATCTATCAGGACGTCCACCATGCGGTCGGGCGCGATCGGCCAGGCCTCGTCCCCGATGAGCCAGGCAAAATCCTCCGCCCCGTGGCGCATCCCCGCATATTCGAAGTCGAACCAGCGCAGCCGGTCGTCGTCGTCAATCGCCGCGTTGCCCGACCGGCAATCCCATTTGACGAACTGATACCCGGTGATCGCGACCGCGGCGCAGGCGGCGTTGCGGTCGAAAGCATCCGAAATGCCACCCGTCAACTCTTGCAACTGGTCGATGCCGCCGATGAAGGTCTCGACCCAGGATTCCGTGGCGCCGAGGTGGGGCATGATCTCGTGCAGCTTGGTCTTGCGCGCCGCTGCGTGGATGCGGAACAGCGCCGCAACCGCCTCGGCCGCGAGGTCGAGCTGGCGGGGGGCGTCAAGGGTCGCAATCAGCGTGTTCAGCCGCCGCGACCCCACGTCGGACTGGAACATGACCTCGCCCGAGACGCCAAGGCAGACCGGCAGGTCGTCGCAATGTTCGCCCAGTTCGCGCAGGACATGTGCTTCCAGGTGGGTGCGGCGGAAATTGGGCCGCAGGGTCGCGATCAGACTGCGCCCGCCGATGCGCAACCGAAAGCTGGCCCGGCTTTCGCCGCCGGGCGCGGTCACGTCCTCGACCGGGCGGTCAAAGAAAGCTTCGGCTGTCTCGACGATGTAGTCGCGCGCGGTCTTGCCGGCAGTGTCGGTCATGGCGGGTTCCTGTCGGATATGGGTCAGCTTCTGCGGCTACCCGAGCATCTTGGCCAAAATAGGGCGTGTGCGCGGCGGAAGGCGGATTGATTCGCCGGGCTGCAAATTCCATTGGCCGATGTGATCGAACAATCGTCAAATAGTTCTCGGAACTGTTTCCGGAATGGCCGGTAAATTCATATAAATAAGGCGTAAATCGTCAAAATGTTTGTCCCGAAAGGAACCACCGGGATACATATTTTCATCGCCTGACGTTCAGGAGAAAACCAGCGTGCCGATATCCTTTGGCCCGCCCTAGAGCGTTGTTTGTTAAAAATTTGGGGATGCGGATATGACATTCAGATTTTCGAGCTTCGGCTCTTGGGGAAAGAGCCATGTGAAGAGCACATGGAACAGCCACAGCAACCATCACAAGTACTTCAGCAAGACCTGGGGCCACGGCTCCGACGGGACGGGCAAGGGGTCTGACGGTACTGGCAAGGGCTCGGACGGGTCGCACAAGTGGTGGGATCGCGGTTCCGATGGCACCGGCAAAGGCTCTGACGGCACCGGCAAGGGTTCTGACGCGACCGGCAAGGGTTCGGGCAAGGGTTCGGACGGAACAGCCAAAGGGTCGGGCAAGGGCTCCGACGGCACCGGCAAGGGGTCGGGCGGCGATGCATGTGGCGGCAACTCCTATCACAACGGCGGCATCGAAGGCTCGAAGTTCTCCAAGTGGTACGACAATCACCTGTCTGACCATTTCTCCAAGTCGCATTTCGCGGACAAGTTCGACCGTTGGTTCGATGGCCATGACGGCACCGGCAAGGGGTCTGACGGCACCGGCAAGGGGTCTGACGGCACCGGCAAGGGGTCTGATGGCACCGGCAAGTGGTGGTCCTGGGGATCGGACGGCACCGGCAAGGGATCGGATGGCACCGGCAAGGGCTCGGACGGTACCGGCAAGGGCTCGGACGGGACTGGCAAGGGCTCCGATGGCTCCGGTAAATGGTGGTCCTGGGGTTCCGACGGCACCGGCAAGGGCTCCGATGGGACCGGCAAGGGTTCCGATGGCACCGGCAAGGGCTCCTGCGGGACCAAGGGTTCGGAAGAACCGGAGACACCGACAGAAGAGCCTGATGACGGCAAGGTCACTTATCACTACACGATGGGCGATGAAGGCGAGATCGACATCTCGGTCACGCAGGACCTGCAGGGCCAGCTGTTCGTCAGCATCAGCCAGACGAGCTTTGATGGCGCGCCGACCGATATCGACGGCCTGTTCTTCAACCTGACCGACGACAGCGAACTCGACTCGCTGAACTTCTTCCCGGACGAGAACGCGCCAGGCTACGAGCTGACCGACGTTCAGGCCGAGGCGGACAGCGTGACCACACTGCCCAGCGGCGCAGGCGTGGACCAGCCCTACGATGTGGGTCTGCAGTTCGGCCAGGTCGCGGACAGCTCGGAGGGAGTGGTCACTCAGACCAACTTTACCCTGTGGTCCGACGATGGCGCCGTCACGATTGACGATATCGACTTCGCGGGCATGCGCCTTGTGGTCGACTCCGAGACCGGCGATGGCGAAGTCCTGGGCGTCAGCGCAAGCGACGATCCGGCCTTCGATCCGGCGGATGCCGCCGCGGACAGCGAGATCACGCTGGAAGACGTGATGGGCCTGATGACGGTCGAGCTGGACGAAGACGAAGAGCTGGAAGAGGCCGAGGAAGAAGAGGACCTGATGGAGGTCTGATCCCGGTCATCCGGAACGAACAGGGGCGCGCGGGAGACCGCGCGCCCTTTTTGCATGCGCCCGAGGCTGCCCGTGTAAACGGCCAGGACCGGAACCCACCAGCAGGGACCGGGGGCAGGGGGCCGTCGATCAGAGCGGCCAGAAGAACAGGATCGCGGGGATCGACACGGCGACCACGATGATCTCCAGCGGCAGGCCCATGCGCCAGTAGTCCCCGAAGGAATAGCCGCCGGGACCCAGGATCAGCGTATTGTTCTTGTGCCCGATGGGGGTGAGAAACGCCGAGGACGCCGCCACCGCAACCGCCATCAGAAAGGGGTCGGGCGAGACATTCATCGACTGGGCCATCTGGATGCCCACGGGGGCTGCAACGATGGTGGTGGCGGTGTTGTTCAACACATCCGACAGCGACATGGTGACAACCATCAGCACCGTCAGCACCATCCAGGGCGCCAGTCCGTCTGTGAGGCCGACAAGCGCCCCCGCGATCAGCTCGGTCCCGCCGGACGACTCCAGCGCCGCCCCCAGGGGGATCATCGACCCCAGCAGCACCACGACCGGCCATTCGATATGGGTGTAGAGTTCCGATAGCGGCACGATACGGGTCAGCACATAGGCCACCACAACGATCCCCAGCGCGATGGGCAGGTAGATTAGCCCGACGCTGGCCGCGGCGACGGCGGCGCCGAACAGCCCGATGGCCAGCCAGACCTTGGCGTTGTCGGTGACGGTCAGCCCCCGATCCGCCAGCGGCAGCACGCCCAGCCAGTCGGTGACATGGGCCGCCGTTTCGCGCGGCACCAGCAACAGCAGGATGTCGCCCGGCTGGATTTCCGTGGTGCGCAACGACGAGGTGATCTTGCGGCCCTTGCGCGAGATGCCCAGCAGGATCGTCCGTTGCCGCCAGGCCAGGCCCACGGCCTGCGCGGTGCGGCCGGTCAGACGGGTGTTTTCAGGCACCACGACCTCGATGATCTCGACCCCTTCGCCACCGGCCTTCAGGCGTTCTTCGCGGCTTTCGTCCGCCAGGGCCAGGTCCAGCGTGGTGCGGAATTCGTCCAGCGCATCCGGCGTCGCCTCCAGCACCAGCGCATCGCCCGCCTGCAGGGTCACGTTGCGCGACTGGCCATAGCGGCGCTTGCCGTCGCGGATCAGGCCCAGAATGGCGACGTCCGATTTCTCTGCCGTCTCGAACAGTTCGGACAGCCGCTTGCCGATCTGCTTGCTCTCTTCCGGCACGGTCAGTTCGGCGATGTATTGCGAAATATCCTCCGGGTCCAACGTCGCGTCGTCGCGCGCCGGGATCAGGCGCCAGCCGATCAGGGCGACGAAGGCCAGCCCGGCGATGGCGGCCAGCCCGCCCACCGGGGCAAAGTCGAACATGCGGAAAGGCGCGCCCAGCGATTCCTGCCGGATGCTGGCGATAATGATGTTGGGCGGTGTGCCGATCAGCGTGGCCATGCCGCCCAGGATCGTGGCAAAGCTCAGCGGCATCAGGCTCAGCCCCGGCTTCCGCCCCGCCTTGCGCGCGGTCTGGATGTCCACTGGCATCAGCAGGGCAAGGGCCGCGACATTGTTCATGAAGGCGGACAGCACCCCGCCGACCGCCCCCATCAGGGTGATATGCGCGCCCAGCGACCGCGAGGCATCGACCAGCGTGCGGGTGATCAGGAACACCGCGCCCGACCGCACCAGACCGGCCGAGACCACCAGCACCAGCGCCACCACCAGCGTCGCCGGGTGCCCGAACCCGGCAAAGGCGCTTTCGCTGGGCACGACGCCCAGGACCACCCCCGCCATGAGGGCGGCGAAAGCCACGAGGTCATAGCGGAACCGGCCCCAGAGCAGCAGGCCGAACACAGCCGCGAAGAGGGTGAAGAGGATGATCTGATCTGTCGTCATGGCACCGGTGTAGCTTGGATGCGGCAGACGGGGAAGTGGACTTGTCCGCGCCCGGACCGACAAAGCCTTGGCGAGGGGTGCTGTGGCTTGTTTGGGCAAGAGGCCTGATTTATAGAGGCGCGATATCAGCTTTCATCGAACATGAGGTTTTCATGGCAGGCCATTCCAAATGGGCAAACATTCAGCACCGCAAGAACAGGCAGGATTCCGTTCGCGCGAAGGTGTTTTCCAAGATGTCCAAGGAAATCACGGTCGCGGCCAAGATGGGCGACCCCGACCCGGACAAGAATCCGCGCCTGCGTCTGGCGGTCAAGGAGGCCAAGGCGGTTTCCGTCCCGAAGGATGTGATCGACCGCGCGATCAAGAAATCCACGGTACAGGATGGCGAGGATTACGAGGAAATCCGCTATGAGGGCTATGGCCCCAACGGCGTGGCCGTGATCGTCGAGGCGATGACCGACAACCGCAACCGCACCGCGTCGAACGTGCGGTCCACCTTCACCAAGAACGGCGGCAACCTGGGCGAGACCGGATCGGTCGGTTTCATGTTCGACCGCAAGGGCGCGGTAAGCTATCCCGCCTCGGTCGGGGATGCCGACACCGTCATGATGGCCGCGATCGAGGCCGGGGCGGAAGACGTCGAAAGTTCCGAGGAAGGTCACACGATCTGGTGCGCGGACACCGACCTCAACGAGGTCTCGACGGCGCTGGAGGCGGAACTGGGCGAGTCCGAATCGACCAAGCTGGTCTGGCGGCCCACCACGACCACCGAAATGGACCTTGAGAACATGGAAAAGCTGATGAAGCTGGTGGACGCGCTGGAGGACGACGACGACGTGCAGCGTGTCACCACGAATTTCGAGGCATCCGACGAGGTCATGGAAGCCCTGAACGGCTGAAACCCCTTCGGGACCACTTCGTGGCAGCCACCGCATGTGCGGGGCTGCCCGACCCGCGCCGTCCAGCGCCCGACCGATGCAATGGCTCTAGCTGCGGCACATGATTCTAGACGGGCCGTGCAGGCATGTGTGGCCTGGCCACATCGTCAGTCCGCGCCAGAGGATCGCGCGGGCCGTCCATGGTCGCGGTCTCAACGGGATATGAGGCCGGGCTGAGGGGCGGTCCCGTGCCGGACCGCACCTGCAATACCGTCGCCGGTTACTCTGCGCTGCGCATCCCTTTGAACCAGCCGAAAGCGCGCCGGTTGCAGCCCTGGCTTTGCGGGGCGGGCTTGTGCTGTGACAGCTGCGCCAGCAGGCGCTTGACCTCGTTCAAACGCTGACGCGCGGTATTACCGCCCGCTTCCGCCTGAACATTCAGGATCTTGGACTGGGTGTGCAGCGCGGATTCGATGACTTCGAGTTGCTCGGCGCTGACTTCGATCTTTTTATTGTTATCCAGCATGGCGTGTCCTTTGGTGCTGCGCGTTATCTAGAGGCACGGGTGGGATGCGCCAGAAGTTTCTCAGCCGGATCACTCACTTGTGTACTTTTTGTGACATGGGCGTTCCGCTGGCCGGGCGCAAGCACCAACTTGCGTTTTTCCTGACCGCGTCCGTCAGCGGTTTCAGGGCAGGGGCCATCACCCGCGTCACCTGCCAGAACAACGGGACGTCCAGCGGCGCATCCGGCACCAGTGGGACCAAGGCGCCGCGCGCCAGGTGGTCGGCGACCAGGGCAAGCGGGTTCATGCCCCAGCCCAGCCCGCACAGCGCGGCATCCGCGAAACCGTGGCTCGAAGGCAGGTGATGAACGGGCGGGTGAAACCGCCGCGCGCCGCGTGCCTCTGCCCAGCGGTGCTGCAGCCGATCCTTGGGGTTGAACACCAGCAGCGGCGCGGCTGCCAGCGCATCCAGCGAAAACCCGCCGCCGAAATATCGCGCCATGAAGTCGGGGCTGGCTGTGGCCACGTAGCGCAGGCTGCCCAGCGGATGCACGTCGCAGCCCGGAGCGGCGCGGGCATGGCCGGTGACAGCGGCGTTGACTTCGCCCCGGCGCAGCCAGTCGTCCGAGGTATCCTGGTCGTCCAGCACGAGGTCGAACAGCAGCCCCTCGACCTGCGCCAGGGCGGGGATCAACCAGGTGGCAAGACTGTCCGCCGGCACGGCCAGCGACACCCGCGGCGCGGTCTCGTTCCGCCCTGCGACACCCGCCAGCGCCTGCGCTTCCAACAGCGCCACATCCTCTGCGTGCCGTGCCAGCCGCGCGCCCGTCTCTGTGCCGGTGCAGGGCTGGCCGCGATGCACGAGCGTGGTGCCGACGTTTTCCTCAAGCGCCTTGATCCGCTGGGACACTGCCGAGGGCGTCACCCGCAGCGCCGCTGCCGCGGCGTCGAAGCTGCCCAGCCTCAGGACAGCCGAAAGCGCGGCGAGCTGATGGGGATCGAGCGGCATTAGAATTCCTTAATCCACATTATCGAGATTAATTTGCGTAATCAGGGCGTCGTGTCTAGTCAAGCGGTGCCACAACCGCTGGAGGTCCCATGCTCACCTCGTTCCTGCCCGGCTTCGCGCTGAGCCTCACGCTGATCCTCGCCATCGGCGCTCAGAACGCTTTCGTCCTGCGGCAGGGGCTGCGGCGGGCACATGTCTTTTGGGTCTGCCTGACCTGCGCGCTATCCGACGCGGTCCTGATCACGGGCGGGGTGGCCGGGTTCGGCGGTCTGGCGGCGCGTCTGCAGTGGTTCGAGCCGCTGATGCGCTACGGTGGCGCGGGTTTTCTCATCTGGTACGGTGCGCGCAACGCGCTGTCGGCCTGGCGCGGCGGGGCCGCTCTTTCGGTTGAGGGGGGCGCTTGGGCAAGTTTGCGCAACACGCTGCTCACGCTGCTGGCGCTGACCTGGCTCAACCCGCATGTATACCTCGACACGGTGATCCTGCTCGGGTCGATCTCGGCCCAGTATCCCGACCGGGTCGCCTTTGGTGTCGGTGCGGTTCTGGCCAGCTTCTGTTTCTTCTTTTCGCTGGGATACGGCGCGCGGCTTCTCAGACCGCTATTCGCGAACCCGCGCAGCTGGCAGGTGCTGGACGCCATCATCGCACTCACCATGTGGGCGATTGCCGCAAAGCTCCTGCTGATGTGATCTTGCCCTTGCCGGGTGGTGGGGCCATGGTCGCGCCATGACAGATCCTTCCTCCCACCGTCCGCTGCTCGGCATCTTCTGGATGCTTGTCACCGGCTTTTGCTTTCTCGCCGTGACGGCGCTGGTCAAATACATGGGGCCGCGCCTGCCCTCGGCAGAGGCCGCGTTCATCCGCTACGCCTTTGGCCTGGTGTTCCTGCTGCCCGCCATCGGGACGCTGCTGCGCGCCCGCCCGACAAGACGCCAGTGGTCCCTGTTCGGCCTGCGCGGCCTGTGTCACGCGCTTGGCGTGATCCTGTGGTTCTTCGCGATGCCGCGGATCTCCATCTCCGAACTCACGGCGCTGAACTATCTCGCCCCGATCTACGTGACCATCGGCGCGGCCCTGTTTCTGGGGGAAAAGCTGGCCGCAAGACGGATCATCGCCGTCCTGATGGGGCTGACAGGCGCGGCCATCATCCTGCGCCCCGGCTTTCGCGAGGTCAGCCCCGGCCATCTCGCGATGCTGGCCGCGGCGGTGGTCCTTGCCGGGTCCTATCTGCTGGCCAAGGTGCTGGCAGACGAGGTGCGCCCGGCCATCGTGGTGGGCATGATGTCGATCTTCGTGACCATCGGGCTGGCCCCCTTTGCGCTGCCCGTCTGGATCGCCCCGACGGCCACGGAGCTGATGCTGCTGGCGACCGTTGCCGTATTCGCCACCGCGGGCCATTACACGATGACCCTGGCCTTTGCCGTCGCCCCGGTCACAGTGACCCAGCCAGTCACCTTTCTACAGCTTGTCTGGGCCACCGCCCTGGGCGCGGTCGCCTTTGCGGAACCGGTCGACATATGGGTCGTGCTGGGCGGCTTCGTCATTCTCGGTTCAGTGACCTTCATCACCTGGCGCGAGGCGATGCTGAAGCGGGAAATCACCCCGATCAAGTACCAGACCAAGGTGTGAAGGCGCACCGGATTGGTTTATTGATTGACGGATCAATAAACTCACCTTTAGGAAGGGACAGCAGCAACCGAAAGGTCGAATCCGCATGCCCAAAGTCGGAATGGAGCCGATCCGTCGCTCTGCCCTGGTCGAAGCCACCATCGCCGAGATCGGTGCGGCGCATTCGCTCGACGTCACGGTGGGCCAGATTGCCCGCCGCGCGGGCATGTCCACGGCACTGGCGCATCATTATTTCGGCGGCAAGGATCAGATCTTTCTCGCGGCGATGCGCCACATCCTGAACGAGTACAAGCAAGAGGTGCTCAGGCGTCTGAACCGGCAGGCCGGCGACGGCAAGGCGCGGGCGGTGGCGATCATCGAGGCCAGCTTCGACGAGACCTGCTTCGCCCCCGATACCGTTTCGGCGTGGATGACACTCTACGCGGCATCGCGGACCCACCCCGAAACGCGCCGCCTGCTGCGGATCTATCAGCGGCGACTGCGATCGAACCTGACCTATGCCTTGCGCGGGATCAGCGTCAGGCCGCGGGCCGATGCCGACACCATCGCGGCGCTGATCGACGGGCTCTACCTGCGCGTCGCCCTGTCGCAGAGCGGTCGCCGCGAATTCGCCCGTGAAAGCGCACTATCCACACTTGACCTGATCCTGGGGGCATCGCGATGACCAGACCGAACATCCTTATCCTGATGGTGGACCAGCTGAACGGCACCTTGTTTCCAGATGGTCCTGCCGACTGGCTGCATGCGCCGAACCTCAAGCGTCTTGCGGCGCGCTCTACCCGGTTCCGCAATGCTTATACCGCCTCGCCGCTCTGCGCGCCGGGACGGGCCGCCTTCATGTCGGGGCAGCTGCCCTCTGGCACGGGGGTCTATGACAATGCGGCGGAATTCACCTCGTCCATCCCGACCTACGCCCACCACCTGCGCCGCGCGGGGTACCGGACCTGTCTGTCGGGCAAAATGCACTTTGTCGGGCCCGACCAGCTTCACGGGTTCGAGGACCGGCTCACCACCGACATCTATCCCGCCGATTTCGGCTGGACCCCCGATTACCGCAAACCGGGCGAGCGGATCGACTGGTGGTATCACAACATGGGCTCCGTCACCGGCGCCGGTGTGGCCGAGACCTCCAACCAGATGGAATACGACGACGAGGTCGCCTACAACGCCGTGCGCCAGATCTATGAATACGCCCGCGGCGGCGATACCCGTCCCTGGTGCCTGACGGCCAGCTTTACCCACCCCCACGACCCTTATGTCGCGCGGCGCAAGTACTGGGACCTCTACGAAGACTGCGAGCATCTGCTGCCGAAGGTCCCGGCGATGGATTACGCAGACCACGATCCCCATTCGCAGCGCATCTTCGATGCCAACAACTGGCGCGAATTCGACATCACCGAAGATGACATCCGCCGCTCCCGCCGGGCGTATTTCGCCAACATCAGCTATCTCGACGACAAGATCGGAGAGATCCTGCAAACCCTTGAGGATACCCGGCAGGAGGCCATCGTGGTCTTCGTATCCGATCACGGCGACATGCTGGGCGAGCGGGGGCTGTGGTTCAAGATGTCCTTCTTCGAAGGTTCGTCGCGCGTGCCGATGATGATCGCGGCGCCCCAGATGACGCCGGGGCTGAACACCACGCCGGTCAGCAACATCGACGTCTGCCCGACCCTGTGCGACCTCGCCGGCGTCAGCATGGCCGACGTGATGCCCTGGACCACGGGACAAAGCCTGCTTCCCCTCGGGCAGGGCGGCGAGCGGACGGAGCCGGTGGCGATGGAATATGCCGCCGAAGCTTCTCAGTCTCCGATGGTGGCGCTGCGCCAGGGGCGGTGGAAATACACCAACTGCGCCATCGACCCCGAACAGCTGTTCGACCTGGAGTCCGACCCGCACGAGCTGACCAATCTGGCCCAGGACCCCGCCCATTCCGACCGGCTCGAAGCTTTCCGCATCGACGCCGCGGGCCGCTGGGACATGGAGGCCTTCGATGCGGATGTCCGCCAGAGCCAGGCGCGCCGCTGGGTGGTCTACGAGGCCCTGCGCGAGGGCGGCTACTACCCTTGGGATTACCAGCCGCTGCGGCGCGCCTCGGAGCAATACATGCGCAATCACATGGATCTGAACATCCTTGAGGAAAGCAAGCGTTACCCCCGGGGGGAATGACCGCCCCGTGACTTCATTGTTCCAAAAAATACACCTGCACGCACATCCGGAAAGAGCCGACATGCCCTATGAAACGCAACCGCCAGCCAGTCACTTCATCGACGGCGCCTATGTGGAGGACAGGGCGGGCACCGAGATCCCGGTGATCTATCCTGCCACCGGCGAGACCATTGCCACGCTGCACGCCGCCACCCCGGCGATCATCGAACTGGCGATCGCGGCGGCGCGCCGGGCACAGGTGGACTGGGCGGCGATGACCGGCACGGAACGCGGTCGCATCCTGCGCCGCGCGGCCGACATCATGCGCGAGCGCAACCATGACCTCAGCGTGCTGGAGACCTGGGACACCGGCAAACCCTACCAGGAAACCACCGTGGCCGATGCGACCTCGGGGGCGGATGCGCTGGAATACTTCGGCGGCATGGCCGCGACCCTGACCGGGGAGCATATCCAGCTGGGCGAAAACTGGGTCTACACCCGGCGCGAGCCGCTGGGTGTCTGTGTCGGGATCGGGGCCTGGAACTACCCCACCCAGATCGCCTGCTGGAAGGGCGCGCCCGCGCTGGCCTGTGGCAATGCGATGATCTTCAAGCCCTCCGAGACCACGCCGCTGTCGGCGCTGAAGGTGGCCGAGATCCTGCTGGAGGCGGGTCTGCCTGCCGGGCTGTTCAACGTGGTTCAGGGCATGGGCGAAGTCGGCGCGGCGCTGGTGACGGACCCGCGCGTCGACAAGGTGTCGCTGACCGGATCGGTGCCCACGGGGCGCAAGGTCTATGCCGCCGCCGCCGAGGGGATCAAGCATGTCACGATGGAGCTGGGCGGCAAGTCGCCGCTGATCGTCTTTGAGGACGCGGATATCGAGAATGCGGTGGGCGGGGCGATCCTGGGCAATTTCTACAGCTCGGGACAGGTCTGTTCCAACGGCACGCGGGTCTTCGTGCACAGCGCCATCAAGGAGAAGTTCCTGACCCGGCTGGCCGAACGGCTGGGCAATGCGGTGATCGGCGATCCGATGGACCCCGCCACCAGCTTTGGCCCGATGGTTTCCGAGCGGCAGATGAACATCGTCTTGAGCTATATCGAGAAGGGCCGCGCCGAAGGGGCGCGGGTGGTCACAGGCGGCGCGCGGATCGACCGCGAAGGGTTCTACCTGCAGCCGACGGTGTTTGCCGATGTGACCGACAGCATGACAATCGCGCGGGAAGAGATTTTCGGCCCCGTCATGGCGGTTCTGGATTTCGAAGACGAGGCCGAGGTGATGGCCCGCGCCAATGACACGGAGTTCGGCCTGGCCGCCGGTGTCTTTACCAGGGACCTCGCGCGCGCCCATCGGGTGGCCGCCGGGTTCCAGGCCGGGACCTGCTATATCAACACCTATAACGACGCCCCGGTGGAAGCGCCGTTCGGCGGCTCGAAGATGTCCGGGGTGGGGCGGGAAAACTCGAAGGCGGCGATCGCGCATTACAGCCAGCTCAAGTCGGTCTTTGTGCGCATGGACGACGTGGAGGCGCCCTTTTGACAGGGCATGATCCAATTGTGCGCTGACGCGCATGACATTCCCGGCGCCGGTTGCGGTCTGAGCCCCGATGGCCTGACCGCGCGCGTGCGGAGGGGGTTTGAAATTTGCTGAGAGGTGCTTGCGCCCACATTCTGTGGCTCAAGACACCTCGACGATTTTGGGGGTGCGATTCCCCGCCGCGTCAAGGACAGGCCGTGCTGCGCACGGGGCTTCGCCTCCTTGACCCGGCGCGGAATCACGCAAGGAAGAAGAGGCGGCGATGCAGGCGGAATTCGTAATCGTTGGGGCGGGCTCGGCGGGGTGTGCCATGGCGTACCGGCTGGCCGAGGCGGGGCGTCGGGTGATCGTGATCGAACACGGGGGGTCTGACGCCGGTCCCTTCATCCAGATGCCCGCCGCGCTGAGCTATCCGATGAACATGAAGACCTACGACTGGGGCTACCGGACCGAGCCGGAGCCCCATCTGGGCGGGCGTCGGCTGGCCTGTCCGCGGGGCAAGGTGATCGGCGGTTCGTCGTCGATCAACGGGATGGTCTATGTGCGCGGTCACGCGATGGACTTTGACCATTGGCAAGAAAGCGGCGCCAGTGGCTGGTCCTATGCGGATGTCTTGCCCTACTTCAAGAGAATGGAGAACTGGCACGACATGGGGCATGGCGGGGACCCGGCCTGGCGCGGCAATGACGGGCCGCTGCACGTCAGCCGCGGTCCGCGCAAGAACCCGTTGTTCGAGGCTTTCGTGCGGGCCGGAGAGCAGGCCGGTTATCACGTCACTGACGATTACAACGGCGAGAAGCAGGAGGGTTTCGGCCCGATGGAGCAGACCGTCTGGAACGGGCGGCGCTGGTCGGCGGCCAATGCCTATCTGCGGCCCGCCCAGCGGACCGGCAATGTGCAGCTGATCCGTGCGCTGGCACAGCGGGTGGTGATCGACGGCGGCCGCGCCACCGGGGTCGAGGTGCTGCGCCGGGGCCGGCGCGAGGTGATCGCGGCGGAACGCGAGGTGGTGCTGGCGGCGTCTTCGCTGAATTCACCCAAGCTGCTGATGCTGTCGGGCATCGGCCCCGCCGCGCATCTGGCCGAGCACGGGATCGACGTGGTCGCCGACCGGCCCGGCGTGGGTCAGAACCTGCAGGACCACCTGGAGCTTTACATCCAGATGGCGTCGAGCCAGCCGATCACGCTCTATCGGCATTGGAACCTTCTGTCCAAGGGGCTGATCGGGGCGCAGTGGCTCTTTACCAAAGGTGGCATGGGGGCGTCGAACCAATTCGAAAGCGCCGCCTTCATCCGGTCGCGTGCGGGTGTGCCCTATCCTGACATACAGTATCATTTCCTGCCCATCGCCGTGCGGTATGACGGGCAGGCGGCGGCAGAGGGGCACGGGTTTCAGGCGCATACCGGGCCGATGCGGTCGAAATCGCGAGGCACCGTGACCCTTCGGTCCGCCGATCCGGCGGCGGAACCGGTGATCCGGTTCAACTACATGTCGCATCCCGAGGATTGGGAGGACTTCCGCGCCTGCATCCGCCTGACCCGCGAGATATTTGCGCAACCGGCCTTCGAGCCTTTCGTCAAACATGAAATCCAGCCCGGTGCCGCGCTTCAGTCGGATGATGAGCTGGACAGCTTTGTCCGCGAACATGCCGAGAGCGCCTATCATCCCTGCGGTACCTGCCGGATGGGCCGCGCCGACGACCGCAACGCGGTGGTGGACCCCGAGGCACGGGTGATCGGGGTCGACGGGTTGCGCGTGGCGGACAGTTCGGTGTTTCCGCGCATCACCAATGGCAACCTCAACGGGCCGTCGATCATGGTGGGTGAAAAGGTGTCGGATCTGTTGCTGGGCCGGGAGCCGCTGGCGCGGGCCAACGATGTGCCCTGGATCCATCCCGACTGGCGCACCGCGCAGCGTTAACAATTCTGAACGATAGCCGTTGCGGGGGCAGGAAAGGCCTGTCACGTTAACGGAATGTTAAGAGTTTGTTCATGGTTCGTGCTGGCCCTGGGGCTGGCAGGGGCGGCGCTGGCCGAGGATATCCGCGGCACCCTGCGGGTGGTGGACGGGGATACGGTGGATGTGGGCGGCATCCGCATCCGCCTGCACGGCATCGACGCGCCTGAGCGTGATCAACCCTGTACCACACTGGCGGGTCAGAACTGGGGCTGCGGCGACTGGGTCACGCGCCAGGTGCGCGACCGGTTCGAAGGGCGCGCTGCCCGTTGCGTGCCGCTGGATCATGACCGTTACGGGCGCGTGATTGCGCGCTGCAGCATCGGGGAGGCTGACATGGGCCGCGTCCTGGTGCAGGAGGGGCTGGCCTATGCCTATCGCCGCTACTCGATGGACTACGATCTGGACGAGAAGGCGGCATACGTCGCCGAACGCGGCATCCACGGCTTTGTCCTGCAGTCGCCCGCCCGCTACAGGCTGACGCGGATCACGGGGCGCCACGCGCCAGACCCGGCCTGCCGGATCAAGGGCAATATCAACGCGCATGGCCCGCGCATCTATCACCTGCCTGGACAGGCGTTTTACGATCGCACCGGGATCAGGCCGGAACAGGGCGAACGCTGGTTCTGTTCCGAAGCGCAGGCGCGCGCCTCGGGGTGGCGGCCCGCACGGCGTTGATCATTCGATCCGGTAGGGCAGCGTATCGCGCCGGTCGGGGTCGACCACCAGGTGCCGCTCCAGCGGGGGCACGGCGCGCTGGTGGCAAGTCTTGCGTTCGCAGATCCGGCAGGAAATGCCGATGGGTTCAAAGGCGGAACCGCGGGTCACATCCAGACCGTCGGCATAGACCAGCGCGTCGGCGTGGCGCACCTCGCAGCCCAGGGCGATGGCATAGCGCCGCACCGGCGCGCCAAAGCGGCCCGCGGGTTTCGAGATGTCCCGCGCCAAGCTGATATAGCGCACGCCGTCCGGCGTTTCGGCCAATTGCCGCAGGAACCGGCCCGGTGTTTCAAACGCGCGGTGGACGTTCCACAACGGGCAGGCCCCGCCGAAACGGGCGAATTGCAGCCGCGTGGCGGAATGGCGCTTGGTGATGGTGCCGGCCTGGTCGACGCGCACAAAGAAGAACGGGATGCCTTTGGCCCCCGACCGCTGCAGGGTGGACAGGCGGTGTGCCACCTGTTCGATGGAGGCGCCGAAATGCCCGGCGAGAATTTCCAGATCGTGGCGGCAGGCCTGCGCCTTGGCCAGGAAGGCGTTGTAGGGCATCAGCACCGCCCCGGCAAAGTAGTTCGCCAGGCCGATCTTGGCGATGTCCCGGGCCGGACCGGCCTGAAACCGGGCCAAATCCAGCGTCGCCTCCAGCAGCTGGTCCTGCCGGGTCAGCGCGACCTGCAGCAGCAGCTGGAAGGTCTGGGTCTCCGGTGCGCTGCGGTCCGAGAGGGTCAGCACCTTTTCCACCGGGTCGAAGTGGCGCAGCGTGTCGGTATCGGCAAAGATCACGCTGACACCTGCGGTCGACAGCGCCGAGACGGCGGCGACGCGGGTGTTTCTCGGGCCACCCGGCTGGCTGGCGAAATGTTCGGCGGCGCGGTCGACGGCGTCGATGTAATTGTCGCAGTAGTGAAAGAAATCCCGGACCTCTTCCCAGGGCGACGGGGCGGCGCGGGCATCTTCGCGCCCCAGCGCCTCGTCCAGGGAGGCGAGCCGTTCATGCGCCTGGCGGTACTGCTGGTGCAGTTCCAGAAAGGCGCGCGCCAGGGCCGGGGCGTTGGAGGCGGTCAGCCGCAGGTCGGCCAGGGGCGGCGGTGTGCCGGCAAAGATCGGATCGCTGAGAGCTTCGCGCATGTCGGTGACCAGACGTTCGCCGTCTCCCGCGCTCAACTCCGTCACGTCGAGACCGAATTCGGTGGCAAGCGCGAGGACAACCGTGGTGCTGACCGGGCGGTTGTTGTTTTCCATCTGGTTGAGATAGGGCAACGAGATGTTGAGCCGCGCGGCAAAGTCCTTTTGGGTCAGCCCGATGCGACTGCGCAGTTCGCGCAGCTTTACCCCCGCATATAGTTTCTTGACCGCCATGGCGCGCTTTCTTTGCAGATTTGCAGTTTGTAGCACGCTAGCTTTGCAAACTGCCCTCCGCAAGGTCGGCGATCCGGGTTAACGGGGCCTTAAGCCAAGGGCTTTCTCGCGCCGGATGACAACCCAGATGGAGGCGACGCCGGCAATTGCCGTGATCAGCATGAGCAACAGCAGCGGGTAGGCCCCGGTTTCGGGCGTCAGCAGGACACCGGCCAGCACCGCCAGCGCCGACCCGCCCCCGATCATGATCGCGCCGCCCAGCCCGGACGCGGTGCCTGCCAGGTGCGGGCGCACCGACAGCATGCCTGCGGTGGCGTTGGGAATGCAAAGCCCGTTGCCCAGGCCCACCAGCGTCATCATCCCGAAGAAGGTGAGCGCGGAGCCGTGGCCGGACAGGAAGATCAGCAGCGACACCGACCCGCCGACGGCATTCGCCATGCAGCCCCAGAACACCATGGCATTGACGCCAAAGCGGGTGGCGAACAGGCCGGTCAGAAAGTTGCCCGCGAAATAGCCGATTGCAGGAGAGCCGAAATAGATGCCCAGCCAGAACGGGTCCAGTCCAAAGACGGTGGACCCGACGAAGGGCGCGCCGCCCAGATAGGCGAAGAACGCGCCGGAGCAGAAACCGGCGGCCAGCGCATAGCCCCAGAAGCGCGGTGAGCGCAGCAATTCGGGGTATTCGCGGAACTGCCCGATCATGGTCTTTCCGGATGCCTGCGAGGTTTCGCCCATGTCGGCAACCACGAGGGCGAGGATCAGGCCGCCGATGGCCAGCATGACCCAGAATGTCATGTGCCAGTCGAACTGCTGCTCGATCGCGCCGCCGACGGCCGGGGCGATCATCGGCACCAGCGCCATGCCCATGGTGACATAGCCGATCATCGAGGCTGACTGGTCCTGCGTATAGAGGTCCCGGATCACCGCGCGGCTCAGCACCATTGCCGTGGCCGCAACCGCCTGACCGATGCGAAACAGCAAAAAGACCGTGGCATTGGGGGCGAGGATGCAGCCCAGCGTGGCCAGCATGAACAGCGCAAGGCCCCAGATCATCACCTTTCGACGCCCCAGGTTGTCCGAGATGGGCCCGATGAAAAGCTGCAGGATCGCCGAGAACAGCAGATACAGCGGAACGGAAAGCTGCATCACCGCGTAAGACGTGCCGAAATAATCCGCCATCTGCGGCAGACTGGGCAGGAAGATGTTCATGGCCAGCGCGGACAGCCCGGCGAGCATGATCAGGGTCAGAATGTGCGGCGGCGTGCGCCGGTCCAGAAATCGGATCACCGGCGCAGGGGGCTGTGCTTCAATCATGCAAATGCAATTAATGCGGCTGCGACCGATTGTCCATCTCGGTTCCGATCTTTGCGGATTTGCAATTAGCAGTCAGCGTGTTGAAAATAGTTTGCAAATATTCAGAAACGGACTCCCATTGACCCTTGCCGGGGCCTACAGTGGCGCAAACCAGTATGGGAGACGGTCCATGAAAGATATTCTCGAACAGCTCGAAGAGCGCCGCGCAGATGCCCGTCTGGGCGGTGGGCAGGCCCGGATCGACGCGCAGCATGGTCGCGGAAAGCTGACCGCGCGCGAGCGCATCGACCTGCTGCTGGACGAGGGCAGCTTTGAGGAGTTCGACACCTTCGTGGCCCACCGCTGCACCGACTTCGGGATGGAAAAGAACCGTCCCTACGGCGACGGTGTCGTCACTGGCTGGGGCACGATCAATGGGCGCCTCGTCTATGTCTTCAGCCAGGACTTCACGGTCTTTGGTGGTTCGTTGTCCGAAACGCACGCACAGAAGATCTGCAAGATCATGGACATGGCGATACAGAACGGCGCGCCGGTCATCGGCATCAACGATTCCGGCGGCGCGCGGATTCAGGAGGGGGTGGCAAGCCTTGCCGGATATGCGGAAGTCTTCCAGCGCAATATCGAAGCTTCGGGCGTGATCCCGCAGATCAGCGTCATCATGGGCCCCTGCGCGGGCGGGGCGGTGTACTCTCCGGCGATGACCGACTTCATCTTCATGGTCAAGGACACCTCGTACATGTTCGTGACCGGCCCCGATGTGGTCAAGACGGTCACGAACGAACAGGTCACGGCCGAGGAACTGGGCGGTGCCGTCACCCATACCCGCAAATCCTCTGTCGCCGACTCGGCCTTCGACAACGACGTCGAGGCGCTGGCGGAAGTGCGTCGGTTGGTCGATTTCCTGCCCGCGAACAACCGCGAGAAACCGCCCGTGCGCCCGTTCTTTGACGATTCCGACCGGATCGAAATGTCGCTGGATACGCTGGTGCCAGAGAACGCCAACACGCCCTACGACATGAAGGAGCTGATCCTCAAACTGGGCGACGAGGGCGATTTCTACGAGATCCAGGAGGATTTCGCCAAGAACATCATCACCGGCTTCATGCGGATCGAAGGGCGCACCGTGGGGGTTGTCGCCAATCAGCCGATGGTGCTGGCCGGGTGTCTCGACATCGACAGCTCACGCAAGGCGGCGCGGTTCGTCCGGTTCTGCGACGCCTTCGAGATCCCGATCCTGACGCTGGTGGATGTCCCCGGCTTTCTGCCCGGCACCAGCCAGGAATACGGCGGCGTGATCAAGCACGGGGCCAAGCTGCTGTTCGCCTACGGACAGGCGACGGTGCCGATGGTCACGGTGATCACCCGCAAGGCATACGGCGGGGCCTATGACGTGATGGCGTCGAAACATCTTCGGTCGGATTTCAACTATGCCTGGCCCACGGCCGAGGTCGCGGTGATGGGGGCCAAGGGCGCGACAGAGATCATCCACCGTGCCGACCTCAAGGACCCCGAGAAGATCGCCCGGCATACCAAGGACTACGAAGATCGGTTCGCGAACCCCTTTGTCGCCGCCGAGCGGGGCTTCATCGACGAGGTGATCATGCCGCATTCCACCCGCAAGCGCGTTGCGCGCGCCTTTGCGTCGTTGCGCAACAAGAAGGTCGTGACGCCGTGGAAGAAGCACGACAACATTCCGTTGTGAGGGCAGGGCGGTGAACGACTGCAGGACGATTTTCCAGAATTGGATGGCGGTGCCACGGTCCGGGACCGGCGCGGGGGGCTGCGGAACCGGGCCAGCCCCCGCGCGTTTGCCTGCCAAAGGAGAACGCCATGCCCAACCCATCCATCAAGGACGAAGACACCTATCAGGCGCTGCGCGACGACGGAGCGTCAAAGGAGAAGGCCGCCCGGATCGCCAATGCACGGGCCAACGACGACATGCATCCTTCCGAGAAGGGTGGCAAGGCGCCCCCCTACGAGGACTGGACCAAGGACGAACTCTACGAGCGGGCGCAGGAAATCGGGATCGAGGGACGGTCGGACATGACCAAAGATGCGCTGATCAAGGCACTGCGCAACCACTGACAGGGCGCGCGCCCGCGCCCCGGGGTGCGGGCCGAAAGGCGATGTCATGAGGTGGCTCGCGGTCATCCTCACGATGGTCGCCGGACCGGCGGTTGCGCTGGATGTGCCATCGGGGCAGGGCGTGGAGTTGCAGGAGGTTCTGGTCGATCCGGTTGGATCGCAGACCTTCGTCCGCTTTCGCCTGGTCGCCCCTGCCATTGCGCGCGAGACGTCCGATCTGGATTACGAGACCGTATCAGGTGACATGATGCACCTGTGCCAGGATCTGGCGCTTCCCTATATTGCGGAGTTCGATCTGACGGGCGACGTCATCGTGATTTCACTGGCCGACCGCGAGACCGAATTCGGCGTCGCCGACCCCGACGCAACCCAGTTTTTCGAAGCGTTCCGCGTTGAAGAGGGCCGCTGTATTTGGGAGGGCTTGTGATGCATGCTCTATATATAGCGGCGTCGGGTGGTCTTTTTGGTCAATATGATGCTTTGGAGACACATAAACGCCGATTGACACGGCACCCGTATCATTGGGATTTTCTTTGCCGTAATCTGCCGCCAAGGAATACCCAGGTATCCCTTACCTCTGAACCGGGGCGTGCGAGGCATGTAGCAGTGCCGCGCCCCATCAACAATGACAGGAGACTTAGATGTCCAAGAGCATCAAACTCATCGCAGCCTTCGGCTTCATCGCCGCTGTATCGGCATGCACCAGCGGTCAGACCGACGAAGAATACGTCGTCGTCGAGCCGGAGCCCATCTCTGTTGAGCCGACCTACACCGGCAAATACAAGTAAGCTATTTCCGGGGCAGGCGTTCGCGCCTGCCCTGACCACGCTTCCTCCGATGCGGAGGACGGCGTGATGCCCGCATATATGTTGAAACATCGCGGGTTTCCGGGCCGACTGTCCGGCACCGATTTCCAGTTCACAATCCGCAGACCGAATCCCAAGGGTGTCACGCCGCTGATCCGGCGCGAACGTCGTTCCGACCGTAAGCCGGCGGATAGGCGCGCGGATGCGGCCTTTATGAAGGCATTGTGGGAGCATTTCGGAGGGGAGCCGTTCGAGCGCGGCAATCTCGACGCGGGGCGGCTGTCGTGGCTGTTCGGGCGCGAGGTACTGCCCGCCACCGACCCTTTCGATCCGGCGGACTACGAAGCGATTCTGGTCATCGACGAGAGAGCTGCCCGCGCCTCCTTTCCCGAAGCTTTCGAGGGCTGATCGGCATGAATTTGCTCGCGCCCGCCTTGTTTCAGCGGCTCATGGCCGATCCGTCGCCGTCACACGGTTCGGGCTTTCGGCCTGCAAAGCCTTGGGGCACTGTCGGAAAAGAGACCGGCGCGCCCGAGGCGGGCCTGACGGTCTCGCACCGAAACCAGACCCCTTCCCCCTCTGGGCAGCAGTGGTCAGCGACCCTGCTGCCCGTTTTTTCCGGTCGGGGGGATCGGGTTGGCAATACTGCCGGGGCGCGATGGGAACCAGTTGACGGATGCCGCGTTGTTGCTTCGCAAACAAGAACAGAAGGTACAGGCACATGTTCGACCAACTTCAGATCACATCGAAATCGGCCCGCAACGTCGTATTGGCGGTTGCCGCCTGCGGCGCGCTTGCGGCCTGCGGCGACACCATCGGTGAGCAGGCGCTGGGCGGCGGTGCCGTGGGTGCCGGAGCTGCAGCCGTTACCGGTGGCAGCCTGCTGCAGGGCGCGGCCATCGGCGCGGGTGCAAACCTCGCCTATTGCCAGCTCAACCCGGGCAAGTGCAACTGACGCTCACCTGACGCAACGCCGGTCCCCGACGGGTGGCCGGCCCCGCTCGATCAGCCCCGCGCAGCATCCGCTGCAGCGGGGTTTCCGCGTTTTACCCAAGACCAAGAAGGACAGTGCATGTTCAAGAAAATCCTGATCGCCAACCGGGGCGAGATCGCCTGCCGCGTCATCAAGACCGCGCGCCGGATGGGCATCACCACCGTTGCCATCTATTCCGATGCCGATGCCAACGCCCTGCATGTGCAGATGGCCGATGAGGCGGTGCATATCGGTCCGGCCCCGGCGAACCAGTCCTACATCGTGATCGACAAGGTGATGGAAGCGATCAAGTCCAGCGGCGCGGAAGCGGTGCATCCCGGCTATGGTTTTCTTTCCGAGAACAGCAAGTTCGCCGAGGCGCTGAATGCCGCCGGTGTCGCCTTTGTCGGGCCGCCCGTGGGTGCGATCGAGAAGATGGGGGACAAGATCACCTCCAAGAAGATCGCCAAGGAGGCGGGCGTCAGCACCGTGCCGGGCTACATGGGCCTGATCGAGGATGCCGAGGAAGCGGTGAAGATCTCGAACGAGATCGGCTATCCCGTCATGCTCAAGGCGTCCGCCGGGGGCGGCGGCAAGGGGATGCGCATCGCCTGGAACGACGACGAGGCGCGCGAGGGGTTCCAGTCCTCCAAGAACGAGGCGGCCAGTTCCTTCGGCGACGACCGCATCTTTATCGAGAAATTCGTCACGCAGCCCCGGCACATCGAAATCCAGGTGCTGTGCGATGCGCATGGCAACGGCATCTACCTGGCGGAACGCGAATGTTCGATCCAGCGCCGGAACCAGAAGGTGGTCGAGGAAGCGCCCAGCCCGTTTCTGGACGAAGAGACCCGCAAGGCGATGGGCGAACAGGCCGTGGCGCTGGCGCAGGCCGTGGGCTACACCAGTGCCGGCACGGTGGAATTCATCGTGGACGGGGACAAGAACTTCTACTTCCTTGAGATGAACACCCGCCTGCAGGTGGAACACCCCGTGACCGAACTGATCACCGGGGTCGATCTGGTCGAGCAGATGATCCGCGTGGCGGACGGCCAGAAGCTGGAGATGTCGCAGGACGATGTAAAGATCAACGGCTGGGCCATCGAGAACCGGCTCTACGCCGAGGACCCCTATCGCGGCTTTCTGCCGTCCATCGGACGGCTGACCCGCTACCGCCCGCCGGAGGAGGTGGTCGAAAGCGACCATATCGTGCGCAACGACACAGGCGTCTACGAGGGCGGCGAGATCAGCATGTACTACGATCCGATGATCGCCAAGCTTTGCACCTGGGCCCCGACACGGGCCGAGGCCATTGAACGGATGCGCGTGGCGCTGGACAGTTTCGAGGTCGAGGGGATCGGCCACAACCTGCCGTTCCTTTCAGCCGTGATGGATCACCCCAAGTTCGTGTCAGGCGACATGACCACCGCCTTCATCGCCGAGGAATATCCGGAGGGGTTCCAGGGTGTCGAACTGCCCGAGGCCGATTTGCGCCGTATCGCGGCGGCCACCGCCGCGATGCACCGGGTGGCCGAAATCCGCCGCGCGCGGGTATCGGGACGCATGGACAACCATGAACGCAAGGTGGGCAGCGACTGGAACGTGGCGCTTCAGGGACACTCCTTTGACGTGATCACCCAAGCCGACCAGGCCGGGGCGACAGTGCGTTTCGAGGACGGCGAGGAAATGCGCGTCAGCGGCGACTGGCGACCGGGCGACCAACTGGCCAAGATGAAGGTTGGCGACGCCCCGCTGGTGTTGAAAGTGGGCAAGATTTCGGGCGGTTTCCGCATTCGCACCCGCGGCGCCGACCTGCGGGTCCATGTGCGCAGCCCGCGTCAGGCGGAACTGGCCCGGCTGATGCCGGTCAAGGAAGCGGCAGATACCTCCAAGCTGCTGCTCTGTCCGATGCCGGGCCTTGTGGTCAAGATGTCGGTCGAACAGGGCGAAGAGGTCCAGGAGGGGCAGGCGCTTTGCACCATCGAGGCGATGAAGATGGAGAACATCCTGCGCGCCGAACGCAAGGGCGTCGTGTCCAAGATCAACGCGGGCGAGGGCGACAGTCTGGCGGTCGATGACGTGATCATGGAATTCGAGTAACCGGTCCCATGCTGGCAACCCCGACCTTTCCCCTGATCCTGCTGGCGGCTGCGGTGCTATGCGCCGTGCTGCTGGCGGTCTGGAAGGAAGCACAGGTTGCCGGGCGTATCATTGCGCAGTTCTTTCTGACCATCGGGCTGCCGGTGGTCGTGGTGGTGGGGGCGCTGGTCTGGCTGGCGCTGCCGATGATGGGGCAGATCGACCCGCGCGTGAGCCAGGCGATCATCGCCGGTCTGGTCATCGCCATCGGCTGGCTGACCACGGCGATCTTTGCCGAAGGCGGCAAGGCGCGGGCACGGGCGGAAAAGACCCGCGACTATCACAAGGCGCTTTACGCCGAGATCGGCAATACGCTGGAATCGCTTTGGGAGGCCGACAGTTCAGAGCAATATGTGACCGACCTGATCGACCGGATGCGCGAAGACCACGACTACATCCCTTTTCTGCCGCGCGAACAGCACGACCATGTCTACGATGCGGTGATCGCCGAACTCGATGTGCTGCCACGCCAGACCATTGACGCCATCGTCGCGTATTACAGCGTGATCAAGGCGATGTCGGCGCTGGTCGACGACATGCGCGGCGACACGTTCCGCACGTTGGACGCCGAGCGGCGGATCGCGATCTATTCGGATTACGTGGGGATGAGAAAACAGGCGTTCGTCTTTGGCAAGCACGCGCTGCGGCTGATACGCGCCTATTCCGACGGCGGCCGAAAAGCCGCCGATCGAGTGATCAATAGCCGGGACGCGGACCTGTCCGCCAGGTCACGGGGATCGGTGTGAACGGGATGTCAGGGTCTTTGTCCATAATCGTGTTCCTTCCCTCTTGCCCCCTCAATATAAGGCAGCGGGCCGCCGGTCACAAGGTTTACTGGATGACGACGCCCTCGGCCTCCTTGCGCTCGCGGATCTCGCGCTGGCGCATGGGCATCTTGTCGATGCTCCGCGTGATCTCGCGCACGTCCCAGGGAAAGGGTTTGCGCAGCTTGATCCCGCCGTCCTTGCCCACCAGCACCAGCATGAAGCCACGGGGCCGCATCTTGAGCCGCAGAGGCGACCGTGCGTCCGGGTCGGTATCGCTCAGGACGATGACATCGCGCACGGCCAGATCTTCGGGCCGGGCACGCAAAAGTTCCATCTGTTCGATATACGCCGGGTCGTTCGGGCTGTCGGCAAAGACCACTACGGGGCGCTTTTTCCAGCGAAATTCGCTCAAATCAGCCGTTTCACCGGGGGCGAACAGCAGCCCGCCTTCGCCGAAAGCGTTGGACTGGGCCGAAGCTGTGGCAGCGAATACCCCAGCAAAAACAAGCGCAAGCAGACGTTCCATAACTCTCTTCATGAACTTGAATATAGGTGCTGTGCGCGCAAATGCGATGCACATTCTCGGTACTGCGCCCATTAAGCACACCTCAAGGGTTTTGGCCCCATGACCGGGACGTTCCCCGTGACATGGCCGGACCGGGCGGCCTTCTGCAAGAAGATTGGCCAGAGCATCATGGATGTCATTCTGCATCTCGGCGCACATCGCACCGGCACGACCACATTTCAGCATTATGTCCGCGACCACCTCGGCACGCTTGAGCGTAACCACATCGGGTTCTGGGGGCCGGGGCGGACCCGCAAATCGGTCTTTCCCGGACTGTTCCATGGCATGTCGCCCCGCGCGCGTCGCCGGGCCGAGGGCCGGGTGCGGATGCTTGCGGACCGCGCCGAAGCCCGCGGCTTCGAAAAGCTGGTGGTCAGCGATGAGAACATGCTGGGCAGTTGCACCACGGCGTTCCGCAACGCCATGTTGTATCCCGCCGCGGGCGACCGCGCGGCGCGGCTCGCGGCCGCCTTTGGCGGGCGGGTGTCGCGGGTGGTGCTGTCGATCCGCGCGCAGGACCTGTGGTGGGCCTCCGCCTCGGCGCTGACGGCGGCGCGGGGGCACAGTATCCATGACACGGAAAAATACGCGCAGATCGCGCGGGGCCAACGCGGCTGGCGCGCGGTGATCACCGACCTTACCTGCGCCCTGCCGGAGGCGGACATCAGGGTAATGCCGTTCGAGACCTTTGCAGGCCGCCCCGAGCGGATGCTGCGCGAGGCGGTGGGCCTGGACCTGCCGGGCGACAGCCGCATGCGCTGGTTGAACCGGTCGCTGACCCTGACCGACCTGCGCGGCGTTCTCACCGAAAGGGGGGAGGACCCGACGGTGCTGCCGCGCGGCCAGGGCCGCTGGCAGCCCTTTACCCCCGCGCAGGCCGCCGCGTTGCGCGAAAGATATGCCGACGATCTGCACTGGCTTGCCGCCGGTGCAGATGGTCTTGCGACACTGACAGTGGATGAAACCCGGAAAAGAGCGGGCACAAGCCTGCCTCCGGCGCATATGACGGAAGGACAAGCTCATGAGCAAAGACAAATGGCGCAGCATCGCTGAGAAGGAACTGCGCGGACGCAGCCTGGACGATCTGACCTGGCGCACGCTGGAAGGGATCGACGTACAGCCGCTGTATACGGCGCAGGACACCGAAGGGCTGGATCATCTGGGGTCGATCCCCGGTGAAGCGCCGTTCACGCGCGGGGTCAAGGCCACGATGTACGCGGGGCGGCCCTGGACGATCCGGCAATACGCCGGTTTCTCCACCGCCGAGGAATCCAACGCCTTCTACCGGCGCAACTTGGCGGCGGGCCAGCAGGGGGTGTCGGTTGCCTTCGACCTGGCCACCCACCGCGGCTATGACAGCGACCACCCCCGGGTGGAGGGCGACGTGGGCAAGGCGGGCGTGGCCATCGACAGCGTGGAGGACATGAAGATCCTGTTCGACGGCATCCCGCTCGATCAGGTTTCGGTCTCGATGACCATGAACGGCGCGGTGATCCCGATCCTGGCCAGCTTCATCGTCGCGGGAGAGGAACAGGGCGTGGACCGGGCACAGCTGTCGGGGACGATCCAGAACGACATTCTCAAGGAGTTCATGGTCCGCAACACTTACGTCTATCCGCCCGAACCCTCGATGCGGATCATTTCGGACATCATCGAATACACCGCTAACGAGATGCCGAAATTCAACTCCATCTCGATCTCGGGCTACCACATGCAGGAGGCCGGCGCGAACCTGGTGCAGGAGCTTGCGTTTACGCTCGCTGACGGGCGCGAATACGTGCGCACGGCCATTGCCGCCGGTATGGACGTGGATCGTTTTGCGCCGCGCTTGTCGTTCTTCTTTGCCATCGGCATGAACTTTTTCATGGAGGCGGCCAAGCTGCGCGCCGCGCGTCTGTTGTGGTCGCGGATCATGGAGGAGTTCGAACCCAAGAACGAAAAGTCGTCCATGTTGCGCACCCATTGCCAGACTTCCGGCGTCAGCCTCGCGGAGCAGGACCCTTACAACAACGTGGTGCGTACGGCCTATGAGGCGATGAGCGCGGTCCTGGGCGGCACCCAGTCGCTGCATACCAACTCGCTTGACGAAGCCATCGGTCTGCCCACCGACCACTCTGCCCGCATCGCGCGCAATACCCAGCTGATCCTGCAGGAGGAAACCGGGGTGACGAACGTGGTCGATCCGCTGGCAGGGTCCTACTACGTCGAGAAGCTGACCGCCGACCTGGCCGAAGCCGCCTGGGCCCTGATCGAGGAAGTCGAGGAGATGGGCGGCATGACCAAGGCTGTCGCTTCCGGTATGCCCAAGCTGCGGATCGAAGAGACCGCCGCCCAGCGGCAGGCGAACATCGACCGGGGCGACGAAGTGATCGTCGGCGTCAACAAATACCGCCGCGACAAGGAAGACCCAATCGACATTCTGGACGTGGACAACGTCGCGGTGCGCGACAGCCAGATCCGCCGTCTGGAAAAAATCCGTGCCGAACGGGACGAGGCGGCCTGTACCGCCGCGTTGGAGGAATTGACCCGCCGCGCGGCAGAGGGCGGAAATCTTTTGGAAGGTGCCGTGGAGGCCGCGCGCGCGCGTGCCACGGTGGGAGAGATCAGCATGGCGATGGAAAAGCAGTTCGGCCGGCACCGCGCCGAGGTCAAGACACTGGCAGGGGTCTATGGCGCCGCCTACGAGGGCGACACGGAGTTTGCCGCGATACAGAAATCGGTCGAGGATTTCGCCGAAGCCGAAGGCCGGCGCCCGCGCATGCTGGTGGTCAAGATGGGCCAGGACGGCCACGACCGGGGCGCCAAGGTGATTGCCACCGCCTTTGCCGACATCGGCTTCGACGTGGATGTCGGCCCGCTGTTCCAGACCCCCGCAGAGGCGGCGCAGGATGCGGTAGACAATGACGTGCATGTCATCGGCATCAGTTCTCAGGCGGCGGGCCACAAGACGCTGGCGCCGCAACTGGTCAAGGCGTTGAGAGAGGCCGGGGCGGAGGATATTCTGGTGATCTGCGGCGGCGTGATCCCGCAACAGGATTACCAGTTCTTGTACGACGCCGGCGTCAAGGCCATCTTCGGACCGGGCACGAATATTCCCGCAGCAGCGCAGGATATCCTCAAGCTGATCCGCGCCGCGCGCAGTTGAGACGCTCTCGGCAGGCGGCCAGATCCGCCTGCCGGACCCGGCGGCTGACAGGCAGACATTTGCCACGTTGACCCCGGTCGTGAATGGTCGTCACAAAGACGACGTGAAACAGCGGGGCGAGCGCCATGGAACTTGATCACATTGCCGTCGCGGGCGAGACACGCGATGCGGCGACCGCGCATGTCGCGCACAGCCTCGGAGTCGAATTGCAGCCAGGAGGCGAACATGCGGTCTTTCACACCCACAACACGCTGCTGGGCCTGGAGGATGGCCTGTATCTTGAAGCGATTGCCATCAATCCCGACGCCCCGCACCCTGACAGGCCGCGCTGGTTCGACCTTGACCGCTTTGCCGGGGCGCCACGCCTGACCAACTGGATCTGCCGATGCGACGACCTGGATGCGACCCTTGCCGCGCTGCCCGACGGGTTCGGCACGCCGGTCAGCCTGCAACGCGGCGATCTGCGCTGGCGCATGGCGGTACCGGCTTCGGGGATCCTGCCGTTTGATAATTGCGCGCCTGCGCTCATGCAATGGGACGGGGACAGTCATCCGGCGGCCCGCCTCGCGCCGTCGGGCTGCCGGTTGCGCAGGCTGACGATCACCCACCCCGAGGCAACGGCGCTGGCCGACCTTCTGGCGCCCTTTCTGACGGATGGGCGCATCGCGATCGAGACGGGTGTGGCCGCGCTGACGGCCGCCTTTGATACGCCTTCGGGCACGAGGGCCCTTGCTTGATCCTGCGCGCCGCTGAAGAACGGGATGCGGCAGCGGTGGCGGCGCTGTGGAACGTCATGATCCGCGATTCGCTCGCCACCTTCACAACCGTCGAATGGACCCAAGCCACCATGGCCGCGCGGATCGCGGACCGGCGTGGCGCCTTCTGGTTGATCGAGGACGGCGGAACCGTTCTGGGCATCGTGACCTTCGGCGCGTTCCGGTCCGGTCCCGGCTATGGCGCGACGGTTGAACACAGCATCGTCATGCAGGCCGCCGCACAGGGCACGGGGGCGGCCGACAGGCTGATGGACAGGGCCGAGGCAAGTGCCGCTGCACAGGGCCACCACGTCATGGTTGCCGCCATCAGCGGGGCCAATCCCAGGGCCATAGGATTTCACGCGCGGCGGGGCTATCGCCAGACCGGCCATATGCCGCAGGTGGGCTTCAAGGCGGGGCGGTGGCTTGACCTCATTTTGATGCAGAAAACCATTTCCGCACGCTGACTTCCCCACGGTGCCGCCCTATGATGGGGCATGTCGATCTGGACCCGCATATCCGAAGCCCTGTCCGCTCTCGCGTCCGGCGAAGGGCTGGCCGCCGTTTTTGAACGGCTGCGCAGCCCGCCGGAGCGTTCGGTGGCCTTTACCATCGCGGTGATCGCGTTGGGGGCCAAGATGGCCAAGGCGGACGGTCTTGTGACGCGTGATGAGGTCACGGCCTTTCGCGAGGTTTTCCAGATCGCCGACGGTGACACCGCGGGGGCCGCGCGGGTTTTCAACCTGGCGCGGCAGGACGTGACCGGCTTTGACGATTATGCCCGCCGGATCGCCGACATGTTCAGCGATCAGCCCGATATGCTGCGCGACCTGTTGGAGGGGCTGTTTCACATCGCGATGGCGGATGGCAGATACCACCCGAACGAGGATGCCTTCCTGGCCGAGGTCGCGGCCATATTCGGGCTGCCGGACGATGATTTTGCCGCGCTCAAGGCGCGCTTTGTGCCGGACACGTCGCCCTTGCCGCATACGGTTCTGGGGATCAGGCCGGGCGCCACGCTGGAAGAGGCGCGGGCAGCCTGGCGCAAGCTGGTGCGCGAGAACCATCCTGATGCTCTGGTGGCGCGCGGTCTGCCGGAGGAAGCGGTGCGGATGGCTGAAAAGCGGATGATCGACATCAACCGCGCCTGGGAAACCCTGTCGCGCCACGCCGCCTGATGCGCATCGCCACCTATAATGTCGAGTGGTTCTCGGCGCTGTTTGACACCCAGAACCGGCTTTTCGACGACGGCGAATGGTCTGCCCGCCACGATGTGACCCGCGCCGCGCAGACGGCGGCGCTGGGGCGGGTGTTCCGGGCGATGGACGCGGACGCCGTCATGATCATCGAAGCGCCGGATCAGAGCCGCAGCCATTCGACCGTCGCGGCGCTGGAGCATTTCGCCGACGCCTTCGGTCTGCGCACGACACACGCGGTCATGGGGTTTTCAAACGATACCCAGCAGGAAATCGCGCTGCTCTACGACCCTGCCATGCTGACGCCGCGCCACGACCCGCGGGGGTCTGTCGCGGGCCTGAACGGTGCCGCCGACGCGCCGCGGTTCGACACGGCGCTGCGCATCGACCTCGACATCGACGCGCAGCAGGACATGGTGGTGTTCTCCAAGCCGCCGCTGGAGCTGAGCGTTCGGACACGGGGAGGATTCGCCTTTCAGATGATTGGGGCGCATCTGAAATCGAAGGCCCCGCATGGCGCCAGAACCCCGCAGGAGGTGCTGAGCATCGGGGTCGCCAACCGGCGCAAGCAGCTGGCCCAGGCGATCTGGCTGCGGCGGCGGATCGACATGCTTCTGGCCGACGGGCTGCCTGTGATGGTCCTGGGTGATCTGAACGACGGACCGGGGCTGGATTCCTTTGAAAGTCTGTTTGGCCGATCTTCGGTGGAAGTCGTGATGGGACAGGAGGGGGAGGCGGGCGCGCTTTACGATCCGCACGCGCGGCAGGCGTTGCTGCGCAAGCTGGGGGCCGCCCCGACGACGGCGCGTTTCTGGATCCGGCCCGAGCAGCGGTACCTGCAGGCCTTGCTGGACTATGTGATGGTCACGCCCGAATTCACCGCGCGCGGCGCGCGGTGGCGCATCTGGCATCCGATGGATGACCCGGCATGCTGGCGCGATCCCCAGCTGCGCGACGCTTTGATCACCGCTTCGGACCATTTTCCGGTCACACTGGATTTCGAGGATACGCCGCCGGGGGTGTAAACCGGAGAATTCGTGCTAGATTGTTCTTAATGAAACGACTTGCATCTTTTGCCACGGTGGTTTGCCTGCCGCTTGCTGTCCACGCCCAGGAGGATCAGGGGGAGCGTGGCCTCTCGTTGATGGAACGCGGGGCCCAGATGTTCATGGAAGGCATCATGAAGGAAATGGCCCCCGCGCTCAACGAGCTTGAGGGGCTGGCCGATGACGTGGCACCGTCGCTGCGCAGCTTTGCCCAAGAGATGGGGCCGAAACTGGCGGAAATCCTTGAAAAGGTGGAAGACTGGAGCGTCTACGAAGCGCCGGAAATTCTGCCCAACGGGGACATCATCATCCGGCGCAAGCCGGAACCGCCGATGGAACCGCCGGCCAAGCCAACGGAACCCGCACCGCAGATCGAACTGTGACGAGCGGCAATTCCGCGCTTCCCCTCGCGGTTTTTTTCGACAAGATCCTGATTTTTCCATTGATGCGCTTGGAAACGACCGGTGTGCAAAGGAAGACATGTCATTTTTGACATGTCTTCTTGGACACGTCAAAAATGACATGTCTTCCTTTGCAATGCGGCATATTTTGGTGCGGGAGTTCCGTGGGTTCGCCAGGATGCGGCAGCGGTCTCCGGACAGGTCGCCGCCGCGGCGGTCGGGTTACGTCTTGGCCGTCTTCAATTCCACCTGCGCCTGCAACGACGCGGCGAGCGAATTCAATCTTGCCTCCGCCACCTCGCCAAACAGCGGCATCATGTCCTCGCTGATCCAGAGCTGAAGCAATTTTTTCTTGGGAAACCAGCGCAGTTCACCGCGTTTCTCATTCTTGTCCATCCACAACATCGCGCCGAACCGCATGGCCTTTCCCAGGATTTCCGCCTCTCTGCGTGCTCGCTCGTCGATCATCAGATAGAGGTCGTTAAATCGTGTGTTCTCACGCTTGTTGGAATAGCGGTGCAGCAGGGCAAGCCCCAGAAAGATGCGCTCGGAGTGTTTCAGGCCGCCCAGATTGGCCCGGGTCGCATTGTCGAAACAGACCTCTGCGCGATAGTCGGGATGGGCGCGCCAGCTGACGTCGTGCAGCAGGCAGGCGGCCTTGACCAGCCGTTTGCGCTGGGGCGGGCTTGATTTGTAAAGCGGCAGGATGAAGTCATAGAGCACCTTGCCAAACCCCGGCGAACGCGCATCCTTGGCCTCTGCAAAGCGGCAGGATTCGATCAGCGGGTCGCGGTCCCGCAGGCGCTGAGGCATCTGTTCGTACAGCATCCCCTCGCGGATGCCATAGCTGGAAATCGCGATGTCCTTGGGCTTGAAGGTCTTGACCAGACGGCTCAACACCTCTGCCGCATAGGGCACCAGCGCCATCCGGGTGGAGGACACGCCCGCCTCGGTGCGCAGCTCTTCGAGGTCCGATTGCCTGATGTACTTGACCGTGGCGCTGACCGCCCGCGGGGTCATGCGGTATTCGTGCAGCACATGCAAAGGATAGCCCCGGCGCACCATGTCGATGCGGGCGATGGCCCGCCACGATCCGCCGACCAGAAACAGCCGGTCGCGCTGGACACCCATGCGGTCCTGCAGTCCCTGCATCACCTCCTTGATATGGGCAGTGCGCGCCTTGGCGCCGCCTTTGATGTCGCGCAGCTTCAGCGGGCCGAGCTGCGAGGACACCCGCCGCCCGACGCGCCCGCCCGAGATCTCGGCCAGTTCCATGGACGACCCGCCGATGTCGCAGACCAGCCCATAGGCACCGGGCCAGCCCAGCAGCACGCCCTGCGCCGACAGCCGCGCCTCTTCCTCGCCGTCGATGACCCAGATGCGCAGACCGGTTTCGCGGCGGACCTCCTCGCAGAAGTCCGGCCCGTCGCTGGCGTCGCGGACGGCAGCGGTGGCCACCACGGTCAACTCTTTCAACCCCATGCTGTCGGCCAGTTTGCGAAAGCGCCGCATCGCCGACAGTGCGCGGGTCCGCCCGCTGGGCGACAGATGCCCGGTTTCGGCCATGCCTGCGCCCAGCGCGCACATGATCTTTTCGTTGTAGAAATACGCGGGCGACCGGGCCGCCCCGTCGAACACCACCAACCGGACGGAGTTCGAGCCCACATCGACCACGCCGACCCGCGACAGCTTGCGTGCGCTCGGGTCCTCGAACAGCGGTTTTGCGAAAAGGCCCAGATCAGCAACGCCGGTTTCAGGTACCGTCGTGTTGGTCTCCGTTAGGTTAGCCATGCGGTCTCCTGGCGGTCGGCTCAACTGCGGGTAAGATGCGGCAGGCGACCGCGGCGGTCAATGTCCGATCCGGGCAGAGGTGTTTCAGTCGTCGGTATGGGTCAGCACCGGCACGTCTGACGCGCCCGCCGATCCGCGCCCGGACAGCGACGGGTTTTCCATGAAGAACCGGTGGCAGTTGAAGCTGAATTGTCCTTCCACCATTGCGGGCCGCGTGAATTTGCCATCGGGTGCCATGACCCAGCTTTGCGCCACATCGGCAAGGTTGGCTGCCATGATCTGGCTGGTGATCTGCGCTTTCACGGTGGCGTTCTCGATCTCGACCAGGGTTTCGACCCGCCGGTTCAGGTTGCGTCCCATCCAGTCGGCGGACGAGATGAAGACCCGTGCTTTCTTGTGCGGCAACCCGTGGCCGTTGCCAAAGCAGACGATCCGCGAGTGTTCGAGGAACCGGCCGACGATGGATTTCACCCGGATGTTTTCGGACAGTCCCTTGATGCCGGGGCGCAGCCCGCAGATGCCGCGGATCACCAGGCTGATCTTCACCCCTGCCTGGCTGGCGGCATAGAGCGCGTCGATCACTTCCGCATCGACAACGGAGTTCATCTTGGCCCAGATCGCCGCGGGGCGCCCGGCCTCGGCGTGGGCGGCTTCCGCCGCGATCAGTTCCAGCAGGCGCGGCTTCAGCGTGGTGGGGGAAATCGCGAGGTTGTCCAGCTTCTCGGGTTGCGCGTAGCCCGAGAGAAAGTTGAAAACCTTTGTCGCATCGCGGCCCAGCTTCTGATCGCAGGTGAACAGCGACAGGTCGGTGTAGATGCGCGCGGTGATCGGGTGATAATTGCCGGTGCCGTAGTGGGTATAGGTCACCAGCTGGTTGCCCTCGCGGCGCACCACGGTACTGATCTTGGCATGTGTCTTTAGGTCGAGAAACCCGTAGACCACATGCGCGCCCGCCCGTTCCAGCCGCCGGGACTGCCGGATGTTCGCCGCCTCGTCGAAGCGCGCCTTGAGTTCGACCAGCGCCGTGACCGACTTGCCGTCCTCCGCCGCTTCGCAGAGGGCTTCGACGATCGGGCTGTCGCGCGAGGTGCGATAGAGCGTCTGCTTGATCGCCACGACATTCGGGTCGCGCGCCGCCTGGGACAGAAACCGCACCACCATGTCGAACGTCTCGTAGGGGTGGTGCAACAGCATGTCCTTCTGGCGGATCGCCTCGAACATGTCGCCGTCGTGGTCGCTGACCCGCTCTGGAATGCGCGGGGTAAAGGAGGGCCACAGCAGGTCCGCGCGTGCATCCGTGACCAGTTCGCTCAGGTCGTCTATGCCGATCATGCCGTCGATCTCGATCACGTCGCGTTCGCGCACGCGCAATTCGGCCATCACGACCGCCTTCAGCTTTTCCGGCGCGCCCGCCGAATGGGTCAGGCGCACGACCTCGCCCCGGCGGCGGCGTTTCAGCGCCACCTCGAACTCGCGGACCAGATCCTCGGCTTCGTCCTCGACCTCCAGGTCACTGTCGCGCAGCACGCGGAATTCGAAATGGCTCTTCAGCTTGTAGCCGGGAAACAGCTCCGGGATCTTGATGACCAGCAGGTCCTCCATCGGGAGGTAGCGCAACACGCCGTCGGATGCGGGCAATTGCACAAAGCGGTCGATCTGCGCGGGGATCGGCAGCAGCGCCTGCAAGGGCCGTTTGTCGCGGGTGCGTTCCAGTTGCAGCGCCAGCGCATAGCCGGTGTTGGGGATAAACGGGAAGGGATGCGCGGGGTCGATGGCCAGGGGCGACAGCACGGCAAAGACCTGGGACAGGAACATCTCATCGAGATAGGCGTGATCCGCTTCCGTCAGGTCGGGCGCATGTTCGAGAAATATGTTCTGCGCGTCCATCTCTGCCATCAGGTCCACCAGAACCCGCTGCTGGTTCATCATCAGGTCGCGCGCGTCCTCGTTGATCAGCACCAGTTGTTCGGCGGGCGTCAGCCCGTCGGCCGCGGGCGTGGTGTTGCCAGCCTGGGCCAGCTCGCGCAGGCCGGCCACGCGGACGGTATAGAATTCATCCAGGTTGCCGGCGCTGATGGACAGAAAGCGCAGCCGCTCCAGCAAAGGCACGCGGGGGTTCTCGGCCTCCTCCAGGACGCGCCAGTTAAAGCCCAGCCAGCTGAGTTCGCGGTTGAAGAAACGGCCCGGCCCTGTCGTGTCGAGGTCGGGCATCTCGGTGGCTGGCGGAAACGGTGCTTCGAGGAAATCTGAGTGGGTCATGACGGCCTTATGGCGCTGATGTGTAACGAAGATGCGACAGCGGGCGCAGTATCAGTCCCGGCCGGGGGGCTTGTCCAGCACCTGCGCGGCCAGTTGCCGGGTCAGCGGGCGCTTTTGCGCCAGACTGGCCGCGTCGAGCCGTTGAACCAGGTCGATTGCGGCGGCAAAGGACCGGTCCATGCGCGACAGAAGATAGGGGATGAGGTCGGCCTTGGGGGTCAGCTGCCGATCCGCCAGCAGCTTGGCCAGCAGCGCGGTCAACAGCATGTCGTCCGGGGGCTCCAGCGCGACGGCGGTGGTGCCGCGCATCCGGCTGGCCAGGTCGGGCAGGGTCAGACCCCAATGCGCCACCGGCGGCGTTCCGGTCAGCAGCAGGCTATGCCCCTCGGCCAGAACCATGTTGTGCAGGTGAAACAGCGCGGTCTGCGCCGCGTGGTCCCCGGCGATCAGCGGCACGTCCTCCACGGCCAGCGGTCCGACCGCCAGCGCAGGCACGTCGTGCTCGGGCAGTGCCCCGGCCTGCACGATACGAGCCTGCGCCTGTTCGGCCCAGACGTGGGCAAGGTGGGTCTTGCCCGCGCCGGTCGGGCCGGTCAGCGCCAGCTTGCCGCCGGACCAGTCGGGCCAGCGGTCGATCATCGCCATCGCCATCGCGTTCGAGGGGGCGACGAAAAAGGCGTCGCGCCCCAGCGCGGTGCGGCTGGGCAGGTCGAACCCCAATTGCCGTGTCATGTCAGTCGTCCGCCATCGTCTGATCGGTGCCGAGGTAGAGCAGGCTGTGCTTGTAGCGGTCGACGGCGAACCGGGCCAGCACCCCAATCGCCGCCGCCAGCGGCACCGCCACCAGCATCCCGACAAAGCCGAAGAGCGTGCCGAAAACCGACAGTGCCAGGATCAGCCAGACCGGGTGCAGCCCGACGGAATCGCCCACCAGTTTGGGCGTCAGCACGTTGCCTTCGACCACCTGACCGATGACGAAGATGCCCGCGACCAGCCCGATCGACACCCAGTCCCCCCAGAACTGGAACAGCGCCAGCCCAATGGCCAGCGCCCCCCCCAGAAGGGCGCCGAGGTAGGGGATGAACGTGACCAGCCCGGCGACGAACCCGACGACCAGGCCGAACTGCAGGCCCACCAGCATCAGCGCAAAGGCGTAATAGGTCCCGAGGACAAGGCAGACCGTGCCCATCCCCCGGATGAACGACGCCAGCGTCTGGTCGACGTCCCGGGCCAGCTTTCGGATGGTGGGCGCGTGGTCACGCGGCAGCAGCCGGTCGATCGCCGCGACCATGCGGTCCCAGTCCAGCAACAGATAGACCGACACCACCGGGACGATCACGAACAGCAGGATGACATTCAGGATCGACGCGAAGGACGCCAGCGCCGTCTCAAGCAACTGGCCGCCCCGTTCCTGGATGGTCTCCCCCACCGAGGTCAGCGAGCTGCGAAGCGTCGATCCTTCGTCCAGCAGCGCGGGGAAGCGGGTTGTCATGGCGTCGGTGAAATCCCGGAACAGCCGCGGCGCCGTCTCGACCAGGGAGGTGGTCTGATTGACCAGTGTCGGCACCACCAGAAGCGCCATGATGACGAAGATCAGGATCGCGATAAAGGTGATCAGGGCGGTGGACAATGCCCGGCTGAGGCCCAGCCGTTCCAGCCGGTCGGCCACGGGATCAAGAAAATAGGCGATTGCCCCGCCCAGCAGGAAAGGCACCAGAACCTGGCCCAGGAACCACAGGGTCACCATGAACACCACTGCCGCGATGCCCCAGTATTTCAGTTGGTCTCGGATCGGCAGGGCCATGGGTTTCTCCGGGATTGACAGTCTATCACTTCGCCCATGGCAGCGCGTATTTCAAGTGTCAGCGGCGGGCGATGCGCGTTTTGATCAGCCGCAGGTGGAGGATGGCCAGCGTTGTCACGGTGCAAATCGCGATGCAGAGGATCCACTTCGATACGGTTTCCATCGTGCCGTCGATCAGCAGCGCATGCACGACGCTGCCAACCACGACCACTGCCGCCAGCGCGTTATGCAGCAGCTTCCAGCGCAGGGGCCGAACCGGCACAAAGCGGCGCAGCGCCACCAGCAGAACGGTCAGGATCAGCGCCCACATCGCAGTGACGCCGTAGATCGAAAAGGGCGTGGGCGAGACCAGCATCAACGCATCCAGCGCGTCGGGTGGGCTGGTCAGGTACAGCCCCCCGATATGCACCGCGACCGCCAGCACCAGCAGGCTGCCCATGCGATGATGCCACCGGCGGGCACGGGCGGCGGTGAGACCGGGCATGTAATTGCCTGCCAGCAATGGCTGGATCAGCAGCACCGCCATCGCCGCCGCCCCGGCAACGCCCGCGGCAACATAAACGGGCGCACGGCCAGCGAGGTAGGGGCTGGTCCAGATCAACCCGACGGGGACCAGCGTCACCAGCGCCAGCGCGGCCCAGGCCGCCGACTGCGCCCAGCGGGGCAGGGGCGACCGCATTCGTCAGGCCGGGGCGAGCACGAAATCGGCGGTCAGGCTGGTATCGCTGGCCGAGGGCATCACGGGCCGCAAAAAGACCGTCCTGTAGGCGCCGTCGTCATAGGCCAGGTGGCCGTGCGGCTGGCCAAAGTTCGGCACGATCTGTTCCATCTCCAGCCGATAGGTGCCGTCGGCCCGGGTCAGCACGCTGCCGTGGTTCGACGGCTCGCGTTCCCCGCCGCGGGTCGTGGCGGCCCAGATCTGGATGCGCACACCCTCCAGCGGGGCGCCGTCGCCGGCCCGGCGCACGGTGCCCGACATCTCGAACCCCCGGCCGAGGTTATCGACCAGCGGGGCGTTGGGGCGATAGTTGTTGCTGCCGCCCCGCATGGTTTCGGTGGGGGCAAGGCCGTCCTGGGCCCAGGCCGCACCGATCAGACCGCGCGGCGCGGTGGCAAGCGAGAGCCCGCCAAGGCCCGCGGCAATCAGAAAGGAGCGGCGATTGTAGAATGGCGTCTTCATGCTTGGTCTCCTCCGTCGTTGGGTCGCGTCATGGTCAAAGATATAGACCACCGGCGCCCTGAACAAACTCAGGGTCACAAGCCTAGGATGGGCGTTTTAGGGGTCTTTCTCGTTGCATTTCAGTCGCTTGAGCCGGTTACTTCAGGCGGTATGGCAGCCCGTCACATAAACGTGACCCCGTTGGACAGGTCTGGCGGCGGGTTATTTCCTGGTCAGGATGTCGTTCAGCCGCCGTACCAGCTGGTCGCGGGTAAAGGGCTTGGAAATGAAATTGACACCGGGATCCAGGCGACCGTGGTGCACGATTGAATTCTCCGTATAGCCAGACATGAACAGCACCGGCAGATCCGGATACATCTCTTCCGCCACCTCGGCCAATTGCGCGCCGTTGATCTCTCCGCCCAGAACGACATCGGTCAGCAGAATGTCGAAGCCGCCCTGTTTCAGCCGGTCCATCCCTTCTTCACCGGTCAGTGCGCCCTCGACCTCAAAGCCGGAAAGAACAAGGCTGCGCATCAGAAAACGCAAGACCCCGGGGTCGTCTTCCACCAGCAGGATCCTGCCCTTGCCAATGGCAGCGGATTTCAATCCCGCACCGACATCCTCCTGGGGCACGGTTTCCTTGGGGAAATGGCGGGGAAAGTACATTCGGACTGTCGTACCGAGGCTGGCCTCGGAGTAGATTTTGACATGGCCCAGCGATTGCTTGACGAAGCCGAATACCATGCTCAACCCCAGTCCGCTGCCCTTGCCGACCTCCTTGGTGGTGAAGAAGGGGGTAAACGCCTCTTCGATGACGTCGTTGCTCATGCCGTTACCGGTGTCGCTGACCGCGATCATCACGTATTGGCCGGGTTCGATTTCGCTGTGTCGCGCGGCGTACTCGTGGTCCAGCCGGGTATTGGCCGTCTCGATGGTCAGTTTGCCGCCCTGGGGCATGGCGTCGCGGGCGTTGACCGCCAGGTTCAGCACCGCATTCTCCAGCTGGCTGCGGTCGATCTGGGTTTGCCAAAGCCCGCCGGTACTGACCAGTTCGAAGTCGATGTTCTCGGTGATCGTGCGGCGGATCATCGGATCGAAGCCGCGCAGCAAGACGTTGACGTCGGTAGGCTCGGGCTGCAGGGGCTGTTTGCGGGCAAAGGACAACAGGCGAGAGGTCAGTGTCGCGCCCCGTGCGGCGGCCGCGTGGATCTCGCCGGCGAGTTCCATGTCGAGCGTGCCCATTTCCTCCAGCAGCAATTCGGCGTTTCCCATGACCACCGCGAGAATGTTGTTGAAGTCATGGGCGATGCCGCCCGTCAGCTGGCCGATGGCCTGCAATTTCTGCGCATGGATCAGCCGCGCCTCGATTTCGGCCCGCGAAATCAGGCTGCCAAGCGTCTCCGCGATCAGGTCCCATTCGAGCTGAACGCTGGCGCTCTGGTGCAGCTCGGGGCGGCCGACGACAATGAGCCCGCCGTTGAGCTCCCCGGATTGGGACAGCGGCAGCACCGCCGCGCCGTCGAATGCCGTGGGGTCGGCGCAGATGCGCGAGGTCGCCGCCAGCAGGGCCTCACGCCATCTGTCCCCCGGTTCATGATGCAGATCCTGGAAATGGCCCAGGGAGATGTCCAGCTGCGTGGTTTGGCGGAACATGTCCGCAAGGGAGCCTGCCGTGCATCGCACTTCCATGCGGCCCTGTGTCGCACTGACGATGGCCAGCCCCCTGACCTGCATGACTGCGTAAATGACTTTGCAGGCGTCATGCATGAAGTCGCTTCCCGCGATGTCCACCTCGGAGAGTTGCCGGATCACCGATACAGACCGGCGCAGGGAGGCCACGATGTCCGACAATTTGCGCTCCGCGTCGATGCGGCGGCTGACCTCCAGGTTCAACTCGTCGATCCTTTGCGTCAGCAGGCGAAATCGCGCGGCAAGCTCCGGCTCCGCTTCGAGCAGGAGCAGCACCTGCGGCGGGCCATCGTCGGTGTCCAGCCGCATCGCCTTGGCCGTGAGGGCGGGCTGGCCGCCGTGGCGGAGGACCTACGAGATGATCGGCGACGTGACCGTCAGGGCATCGCGCATGAAAGATGCGAAGCCGGTACCCTCTGTCAGAAAGACCTCGGAAACCGGCAGGTCATGGCGGTTGAGCACCGGGCCAACGAGCGCGATCGCGCGGGGGCTGGCATAGCGGATGACCTGTGCTGCCGGATCGACGATCACGGTGGCGTCCCCCGTCAGCCGGGACAGCGCATCCAGTGTTTTCGCCTTGATCCGTTCCATTCGGGTCCTAATCCGCGGCTCCGAAGAACTCGCTCTCGCCAATGGCGGCGCCGCGCTCGGGTGGGATAAGATGGACGATCACCCGGCAGCCGGGATCTCCGCGCGCGATGGCTTTGTCGATCCGGACCCTCGCATAGCCAAGGTTCTCGGCCGTGATATGGCCGAAGATGGTCGCCGTCATACGGCACAGCGAGGGCCGGCCCAATACCAGTTCGCCGAAGGGGCAGGCGGTGTTTACCAGCACGATCTTTTCGGGGTCGAGGGATTCGATCGAAAAGCCGCCGTCGATCCGGGCTTTCAGGTCGACCAGGGTTGCGGCGACCTGCCTGCTGTCCAGCCTGTCGGTGTCAAAGGCACCGCGATAATCCGTGTTCAGCGCCCGGCCCAGCGAAACGCCGACGTGATTGACATAGGCCTCCGCCTCATGTTCCCCGACCGTCTGTTCCAGCAGCCCGGCCAGTTCACGCAGCACGGAGCGCATGAAACTGTCTTTTTCGATCGCGGGTGTGCGATCCGGTGTTGGCAGTTCTTCGGTCATTGTCCCTCGTCCTGCGCGTGTTCGCCTGCGGCTTCCGGTGATGGAGACCATCAGCGGTATGTGACCTGTTTTAGCGCAAAAAGGGCGGGAAACCAATCTCAGGTTGTCGTGCCGCGGAGATCCTGCAACTGCGGGGGGCTGTTGACTGTGCCGACAGGCCGCCTAGGCTGCGCGGCAAGGATCGGCAGGAGGCCCCATGCGCAGCGCATTCGACGAGGAACTTGAGCAGCGGCTGGTACGCTATGCCGCAATCGACACGCAGAGCGATGCCGACTCGGACAGCCAGCCCAGCACGGCTGTTCAGCTGGATCTGTCGCGGATGCTGGTCGCCGAGCTGGAGCAGATGGGGGCGCAGGACGTGACCCTGACGGACTACGGGGTGGTCCTGGCCACCGTGCCCGGCACCGCGCCGGGGCCGGTGATGGGGTGGTGTGCCCATGTGGATACGGCGCCCCAGTTCAACGCGACCGGGGTCAAGCCTGTCGTGCACCGTCGCTACAACGGCGGCGAGATTTCCTTTGCCGACGCGCCGGAGCTGAAGCTGAATCCTGACGTCTCTCCCCATCTGGCGGGAAAGGCGGGCGAGGATATCATTACCGCAAGCGGGCTGACCCTGTTGGGGGGCGACGACAAGGCCGGTGTGGCCATCGCGATGACCGCGGCGCATCACCTGCTGCAGAACCCCGACATCCCGCACGGGCCGATCCGCCTGGCCTTTACCCCGGATGAGGAGATCGGGCGCGGCGTCGATCCGCGCCTGCCGAAGGATTTTGCCGCGGATTTCGCCTATACCTTCGACGGCGGCAAGCCGGGCGAGATCGAATACGAGACCTTCTCGGCGGATGGCGCCAAGGTGACGGTGACGGGCGTCTCGGCGCATCCGGGCTTTGCCAAGGGCAAGTTGGTGAACGCTTTGCATCTCGCCTCCAAGATCGTGATGACCCTGCCACATGTGACCATGACGCCCGAGACCACGGAGGGACGCGAGGGGTTCATTCATGTGGTGGAGATGCACGGCGGGTCGTCCGAGGCGGAGATCACCCTGATACTGCGCGATTTCGAGCGCGAGGGGCTGGAGGCCAAGGGCGCGCTGCTGCGGCAGGTCTGCGACGCCGTGGCGGCGACCGAGCCGCGGGCGCGGATCACCTGTGAGATCGCGCCGCAGTACCGCAATATGCGCTATTGGCTGGAGAAGGACATGACCCCGGTGGATCTGGTCCGTGCAGCAGTGGCAGACGTCGGTCTGGACCCGATATCGGTCCCGATCCGGGGCGGCACCGACGGGTCGCGCCTGACGGAGATGGGGGTGCCGTGCCCCAATGTGTTTACCGGCATGCAGGAAATTCACGGGCCTTTGGAGTGGATTTCCGTGCAGGACATGGCGCTTTCGACGCAGGTGGCGATTGCATTGGCCCGGCGTGCCGTGACCTGACGGTGCGGGCCTGCGGCCCGCATCCGAATCCGGGCGATTCGGCTGCGCGAAATCGCGGTGCGAGACGCTGTCTCGCGCTCTGGTGTATTTTTCGGAACAATGAACGGGCAGGAGGGCGACCGGCAGGCAGCTGCGCGCCGGTCGCGGTGTGTCAGGCGGCGAAGCCCAGTTTGACCACGTGGATTTCGAAAGTCGGGTGCATTTCCGCACCCACCACGCCGGGACGATAGTGGCGGTAGATCGAGCGCCAGTAGGGTTGGATCACCACGCCTTCGTCGCGCATCAGGTTTTCGATCTTCGCCATGACCTCGCGGCGCTGGTCGGCGTCGGCTATGGCCAGCGCCTCGGTCAGCAGGGCGTCGAATTCCTCGTTGGAAAAGGCGGTCTCGTTCCAGGCCTCGCCCGAGCGGTAGGCCAGCGCCAGCACCTGCACGCCCAGTGGCCGCTGTGCCCAGTCGGTGGAGGAGAAGGGATAGCCCACCCAGTCGTTCCAGAAGGTGGCACCCGGCAGAATGGTTCTTTTGACGTTGATGCCCGCGTCGCGCAGCTGGGCCGCCACGCTGTCGGTGGTGTTCTTGCGCCAGGTGTCGTCGATCGAGATGAGCTCGTGTTCGAAGTCCGCCATCCCGGCCTCTTCCATCAGGGCGCGTGCGGCAGCCGGGTCGAAGACGGGTTTGCCCACGTCGGCGTATTCGGGGTGCAGCGGCGCGACATGGTGGTTCTCTGCCACCAGCCCGTTGTCGTTGAACCCCAGTTCGAGACAGATGGCATTGTCGACCGCCATGGCGAGAGCGCGGCGCACGCGGACGTCGGCATAGGGTTTGGTGCCGTTCACCTCGGCCTCCTGATTGGTGCGGATCACGATGGTGTTCGCAGTCACCGCTTCGGATTGTTCCCAGCCGAAATCGTCGAAGAGCGTGATGTAGTCGCCAAGCGATTCGTAGAGCATGTCCACTTCATCGGATTCGACGGCGGAGAGAACCGCGGATTGCTCGGTGCCGTAGTCGATGTATTCGATCCGGTCCAGATAGGCGCCTTCGCCCCACCATTGGTGGTCCTGGTTGCGTTCCAGCACCGCCCTGACGCCGACCTCGAATTCTGCGGGCAGATAGGGGCCAGTGCCGATCGGATTTTCCAGCGGGTTGCCGGTGGCGGAGCTGTGTACCACTGCGGCGGGATAGTCGGAGAAGCCCGCGATCAGCGTGATGTCGGCGTTGTTCAGCATCAGCTTCACGGTGCGGTCGTCGACGACCTCGATCGCGCCCTCGCGCGCCTTTCCGGTGTCATTGTCCACCAGAGACGCCATGCGGGAGGCCATGGAGTTGCCTTCGACCGCCTTGTCGCACCAGCGTTCGATGTTCATCGCGACGTCTTCGGCGGTGAAGGGGTCGCCGTTGTTCCAGGTCACGCCGTCGCGCACCTTCAACGTGTATTCGGTGGCGTTTTGGTTGATCTCCCAGCTTTCCAGCAGGGCGGGCGCGAAGGTGCCGTCGGTCTGGTATTCGACCAGGTACTCCAGCCAGCCGCGGGTAAAGTTCGACATCTGCGGCCAGTCGAAGGTGCGCGGATCCTTCAGCGCCTTTACGCTGCTCTGGATGCGCAGGGTGCCGCCCTGTTGCGCATGGGCCGCAGCCCGCGCGGGGCGCGGCAGGCCGATCAGCGCATAGGCCGCCGTGGCTGTCATCCCGAGCGCGGTGGCGCGGGTCAGGAATTCGCGCCGGGACAGGGTGCCGTCGGTGACTTCGCGGGCGTAGGCACGGGCGGCTGGGTGGACGGAGTGGGAAGGCATTGTGTGGCTCTCTTTTCCAGGGAAACGTCAAAGGGTGCGCGGTCGAGCGGCGCAGGCCGGTCGGGCATGAACGTAGGGCGGGGCGAGGAATATCAAACATGATCTTGCCCGCGCATCGCGATTGCGGGCGGCGCGGACATGGCATAGTCAGGCCCGAGACCTGACAAAACGAGGAAGCCCGCCATGCGTCTGAGCCGATATTTCCTGCCCGTGCTGAAAGAAACGCCCAGCGAGGCGCAGATCGTCAGCCACCGGCTGATGCTGCGGGCGGGCATGATCAAGCAGGCAAGCGCGGGGATCTATTCCTGGCTGCCGCTGGGCTACAAGGTGCTGCGCCGGATCGAACAGATCGTGCACGAGGAACAGCAGCGCGTGGGCCACATCCCGATGCTGATGCCGACCCTGCAATCGGCGGATCTGTGGCGGGAATCGGGCCGCTACGACGCCTATGGCCCCGAGATGCTGCGCATCCGCGACCGGCAGGACCGCGACATGCTTTACGGTCCCACCAACGAAGAGCTGATCACCGACATCTTCCGCAGCCACGTGGGCAGCTACAAGGACCTGCCGCTGACGCTCTACCACATCCAGTGGAAGTTCCGTGACGAGATCCGCCCGCGCTTTGGCGTGATGCGCGGTCGCGAGTTTCTGATGAAGGACGGCTACAACTTCGACCTGACCAAGGAGGACGCGCTGCACGCCTACAACCGCCACCTGGTCAGCTATCTGCGCACCTACGAGCGGATGGGCCTTCAGGCGATCCCGATGCGTGCCGACTCTGGCCCCATCGGCGGGGATGACACCCACGAATTCCTGGTGCTGGCCGAAACGGGCGAGTCGGAGGTGTTCTACGACAGCGAGATCACGGACCTGAAGTTCGGCGACCGCGAGATCGACCACGACGATCACGCCGCCTGTGCCGCCGTGCTGGAGGAGTTCACTTCGCGCTACGCCCGGACGGATGAAACCCACGACGAGGCGGTGTTCAACCAGATCCCCGAAGACCGTCGCCGCACCGCGCGGGGCATCGAAGTGGGGCAGATCTTCTACTTCGGCACCAAATATTCGGAGCCGATGGGTGCCACCGTGCAAGGGCCCGACGGCAAACCGGTGCCGGTGCATATGGGCAGCCACGGGATCGGGGTCAGCCGGCTTCTGGGGGCGATCATCGAGGCCAGCCACGACGAGCGCGGGATCATCTGGCCCGAAGGGGTTACGCCGTTCCATTGCGGCATCGTGAACCTCAAGCAGGGCGATGCCGAAGCCGACGCCGCCTGCGACGCGCTCTACCGGTCGCTGCGCACGGCCGGGCTGGACCCGCTTTACGACGACACAAAGGGCGGGGCCGGGGCGAAGTTTGCGACCATGGACCTGATCGGTCTGCCGTGGCGGATCACGGTGGGGCCAAGGGGGCTCAAGAACGGGGTGGTGGAGCTGACCTCCCGCCGCACCGGCGAGAGCGAGGAGATGACGCCGGAGCAGGCGGTGGAACGGGTTGTGCAGGTTTACGCCGGAATTCTCTGAGCATTGGACGGGCGATGGGCCGGGATGTAGGGTTGCTCGAAAAAAGGGGGCAGGCCGGATGTGCATCGCTGTCAGATTGACGGGCATGGTACCGCAGGGTCCGGCAGCCGCCGCGCCGGGGTGGCCATGATCCTGCGGGCGCTGACGCTTGCGGGCGGGCTTGCCGGGGCAGCGGGCCTGTCGCAATTCCCCGAATTTTCGCAGCAATATGCCCAGCGGCTGGGCGGTGCGGTCGATGCGCTGGCCGAGGTGGTTGCTGATTTCGACACGTCCGCCGCCGCCGTGGGCCTGACACGGAGCGAGGCCCTGGCACAGATGCGCGGCACCGAGTTCCTTGACCGGCGGCGCGCGGACATGACGGCGACCTTCCTGCGCTATGACCGGCTGCGCGCCGATCTGGCAGCGATCGAGGGGCAGGGGCCTTTCATGCGCGCCTACCACGCCACCCGGCTGACCGACAGCCAGATCGCCCGCGCGGCCTGGGCCGCCTACCAGCCCGCCGTGCCGATCCACTTTGCGGGTCTGGTCTTTGCCGGATTGGGCTTTGTATTGGGGGCCGCTGGTCTCGGCCTTGTGCTGCGCCTGTTGGCCGCGCCTCTGCGCCGCGCAAAGCGCGCTTGACGCTGCAGGCGCAAAGGCCCAGTTTGCGCCAAATCTCAGGAGCCCGCATGGCGCAGAAAAGCACCACCCCCTTTGCCCCCTTCGAATGGATGATCGCCTGGCGCTACCTGCGCGCCCGCCGGGCCGAAGGCGGCGTCAGTGTCATGACCTGGATCAGCCTGATCGGCATCACGCTCGCGGTCTTTGCCCTGATCGCCACGCTGTCTGTGCGGTCGGGGTTTCGCGCGGAATTCGTCGATACCATTCTTGGGGCCAATGCCCATGTGACGGTCTACCAGTTGGGCGAAGTGGCTGAAAACGGCCAGATCGACCGGTCGATTTCGAACTACACGGACATGGCCGCCAACATCGCCCGCGTGCCGGGCGTGACCCGTGCCGCACCGCTGGTGCGCCAGCAGGTGATGGCGAACCGCGGCCAGTCCAACGCGGGCGTCGAGGTGTTTGGCATCGCGCTGGAGGATCTCAAGACCATTCCGCGCATCGCAGGGTCCGAAAACGCGGTGGGCGACATCGACCGCTTTGACCAGGGCATGGCCATCGGCGCGGGCGTGGCGCGCATTCTGGGCGTGGACGTGGGCGACAGGGTCAAGCTGATCTCGCCCAACGGGGTCAAGACCGCCTTTGGCACCAGCCCCCGCGTGAACGCCTACGAGGTGGTCTATATCTTTGAGGCGGGCCGCTACGACATTGATCGCACCCGCGTCTACCTGCCCCTGGCCGAGGCACAATCATTCTTCAATCGCGAGGGGTTGGCGGATGAAATTGAAGTGATGGTTGAAGAACCCGAAGCGGTGGACGACCTGGCCGTGCCGCTGTTGCAGGCCGCCGGGGACCGGGCGCAGGTCTGGACCTGGCGCGATGCTTCGGGGTCCTTCCTGAATGCGCTGGACATCGAGGACCGGGTGATGTTCGTCATCCTTTCCGTGCTAGTCCTGATCGCGGCGATGAACATCGTTTCGGGGCTGATCATGCTGGTCAAGAACAAGGGCCGCGACATTGGCATCCTGCGGACGATGGGCCTGACCGAAGGGTCGGTGCTGCGCGTCTTTTTCATCTGCGGCGCCTTTACGGGGATCATCGGGACCGCGATGGGGGTGATCCTGGGCTGTTTGTTTGCCATCTACGTCGACCAGATATTTGCCGCGGTGAACTACCTGTCGGGCGGCACCGCGTGGGATGCGTCGATCCGCGGGATCTATTTCCTGCCCGCCAAGCTGCAGCTGGCGGACGTGCTGTCCGCCGTGGCGCTGTCGCTGGGATTGTCCTTTATCGTCACGATCTTTCCCGCGCGCCGCGCCGCGCGCATGAACCCGGTAGAGGCATTGCGCTATGAATGAGCCGACACTCGACCTGAAAGGCATCGCCAAGTCCTACAACACCGGCGCGCCCAACGAGGTGCAGGTGCTGCGCGGCATCGACCTGCAGGTCGCCCCCGGCGAGATCGTGGCGCTGGTCGCCCCCTCGGGTGCGGGTAAATCCACGCTGCTCCATATCGCGGGCCTGCTGGACACGCCCGATGCCGGAACGGTCGGTATCGGCGGCGAGGACATGACCGGTCTCGGCGACCGCCGCCGGACGGCAGTGCGCCGCGCCGATGTGGGCTTTATCTACCAGTTCCACCACCTGCTGCCCGAGTTCACCGCGCTGGAGAACATCGTGTTGCCCCAGCTCGCCAACGGCACCGGAACAGGCGCGGCAAAGGCGCGGGCGAAGGACCTTCTGGCCCAGGTCGGGATAGTGGGGCGCGCGGAGCATCGTCCGGCGGCCCTGTCTGGTGGCGAGCAACAGCGCGTTGCCTTCTGCCGGGCGTTGGCCAACGCACCGCGCCTGTTGCTGGCGGATGAACCCACGGGCAACCTCGACCCGGCCACCTCGGACCAGGTGTTCGCCGCGCTGATGTCGCTGGTGCGCGGCACCGGGCTGGCGGCGCTGATCGCCACGCACAACCTGGACCTGGCCGGGCGGATGGACCGCCAGATCAGACTGGACGCCGGACGGCTGGTACCGGCCTGATTTCGCCCCGTTCGGGGTCCTCTTGCCAAGACGCTTGACGGTTCTTTCATGCCCGGCCCAGACTGGGCCTGCCGCACCGGGAGACGATCGTTCATGGCAGAGGTCGCACTGAAGGAAATCGCCGAAACTGTCCAGGCCGCCCTAATGGGGCATGGGGCCGATACCTTTGCCGCCGCCGAAGTCGCGCGGGCGGTCGCAGCGGCGGAAGCGGTCGGCAACCGGATCTGCGGCCTTTACTATGTGGAAAGCTATTGCCGACAGCTCAGGACCGGACGCGTCAAAGGCGATGTCTCTGCGGTCGTCACAAAGCCACGCCCGGCGGTTGTACAGGTCGATGCGCGCTTTGGGTTCGCTCAGCCTGCTTTTGCCTACGGGCTGACCGTGGCGCTGGATGCGGCGCGCCAGCACGGCATCGCGACGCTGGCGATCGGCCACGCCCATACCTGCACCGCATTGGGGTATTTCACCGAACAGATCGCGCGGGCGGGCCTCATCGGCATCGGCTTCACCAATGCCTCGCCCATCGTGGCGGCACCGGGGGGACGCACGCGGGTGATCGGCACCAACCCCATCGCCTTTTCCGTGCCGGATGGGCAGGGCGGCATCGCCATGCAGTTCGACCAGTCCACCACCACTGTCGCCCGGGGCAAGATCACGATGGCCAAAGCTGCCGGAGAGACGATCCCGAAAGGCTGGGCGCTGGACGCCGACGGCAAGCCCACCACCGATCCCGAGGCGGCGCTGCAAGGGTCGCTGGTGTCGGTCGGGGGGTACAAGGGCTGGGGATTTGGCCTGATGGCAGAGATTCTGGCGGCGGGCATGGCGGGCGGCCTCTTGTCGAAGGATGTGCAGCCGCTCAAGGCGCCCGAGGGGGCGCCGCATGATCTTGGGCAGTATTATATCGTGATCGACCCATCGGTGTCGGTGGATTTCGCGGCACGTCTTTCGGCGCTGGCTCAGGCGGCCTCCGCAGATGAAGGTGCGCGGATGCCGGGGCAGGGCAAGCGACCGGCCGAGACGGTTGAGGTCAGTGATGACCTCTGGTCCGCTGTGAGGGCGCTGGCGGAGGCTTAGCAACGCCGCTGACGGGCACCGCAAACTTGATCTGGATCATGGCAGCGTCTGCCGGGTGATGCCACATGAGGGGCAATCAACAGGAGACCCGGCATGACCCACCTGACCAAGACCCTCACCCTGCTCGGCACCCTGGCCGCCTGCGCGCCCGAGACCATGCCGACACAAAGCGACGGCGCGGCCTTTTTCGCCGCCAATTGCACCGCCTGCCACGGCACCACCGGGCGCGGCGACGGGCCGCTTGCCGCGGGGCTGGAAACGGCACCCACCGACCTGACGCTTCTGACCCGCTCGAACGGCGGGACCTTTCCCCGCGCCCGCGCGCTCAGCTATATCTACGGAGACCCGGAACAGGGACACCTTGCGCGGGTGATGCCGCAGTTCGGCGGTGCGATGGAAGATGACCTGGTGCCGGTGGAGGTGGACGGCGTGATGACCCCCACGCCGCGGGTGCTGGCGGGGTTGCTGGCCTACCTTGAAAGCATCCAGAACTAGCGGCAGATCGTCTCCAGCTCGACCCCGTCCCAGGGCAGGCGCACGTCTGACTGGGGGCGCGCGGGCAGGGGGGCCACCGGCATCACCTGTGAAATCAGCGCGTGCAGTCTCTTGGTTCGCGCGCCCTGCGGCGCGAGCGCCCGGCAGCAGACGAATTCCTCCACGATCGAGCCCTGCTGTTCGTAGCCGAACTTCAGAAACTCCCGATCGGCGGAAATGTCGAAGAGGTAGGGGTCATCCTGCAAAAGGCTTTCCGACCCCGCGCGCAGCGGCGAATAGCCGGTGACATCGCGGTTCTGCCACTGCCAGACATGCGTCAGCTCGTGCGCCAGCAGCATCGCGGCGATCAGTCCGATCTGGTCGGGGTAGTCCGGCAGGTAGTCGTCCAGATACCAGTCCTTGTCGAACAGGACGGTGTTGAACAATGCCATGGCGGCGGGCTTGGTCGTGACGATTTCATCCTTGGCGGGGGGCAGGATCAGCTCGCGGCAGGTGGTGCGCGGGCGTGGTTTGCGGCGGAAGGTCACGGCGCGCAGGGGCGCGCCGTCATGCAGGCGCACGGTGCTGACGTCCAGCGTATCGCCGTGGATCCCGGCCATAAAGGCGCGTTCGTTTTCCGTCAGGGGGCGCCCGCAGGAGGCCAGCAGCAACAGGATGAGAAAGAGCCGGATCATGCGCGCAGTAAGGCGCGGCGCGGGGCCGGGATCAAGCGGAGATTGCGCCTCAGCGCGCGAATGTCGCGGTGGCCAGCGCGACCGGCTTGCCAGAGGGTTCGGCGATCAGGGTGCAGCGGGCGAACAGCATGGATTTGCCTGCCCGCGTGACCTCGGCCTCGGCACGGATGCTGTCGCCGCTGGCGGGGCGCAGGAACTGGGTGTCGAGGGTCACGGTCCCCACCGGCGCGGGGGCGTCGAGGTGGCCGAAACAGGCAAAGACCATCGCCGTATCCGCCAGTGCCGCCAGCGCCTGCCCCGAGACGATGCCGCCGACGCGGATGATGTCGGGGGTGATGGGGATGGTCAGGATGGTACGGTCCACCCCGATCTCGGTGATGGTTGGCTGCAACGCGCGCACCCAGGGGGCAAAGGCGTTTTCAAGGATGTCTTGCGCGGCTTGCGGTGTCATGGGGCCTCCGGGGCATATGGCCCCGATCCTAGGCGTGCTTCGCACTGGCGCAAGCCCCGGCAGGGGGGGGCGGGCCCGGTCACCGTAAATCTCATCCTCGCAGAAACGCGCGTATTGATCCCAAACCATTGTTCCGTCGTAGCCCCTTCCCCATGGGGGAAGGGAAGGGGCTATGCGCCAAAGGCGCATGGGATACGGAACAGATGTCGCTGGGAAGAGGATGTGAATAGCGCGCATCTCACAACAAAACACAACATCAGGGCCGCGCCCGACCTCGGGCCGAAGGCCGTCTTGCAAACTGTCCAGTGGACAGTTTGAGGCCGAAGGGGGGCGGCAGCCCCGGGGTGCACGCATGTGCGCCCTCCCCGTGGGGGAGGTCGGGCGCGGCCCGGGACGGGGTCCCGGACATGTTCCCTTAACGTAGTTTCGTACTCAGTTTTTCCGCCTTTTCGCTGAAAAGGAAGAGGTACGAAACTAAATAGTGTAATAACTCAATCATGATCTCTGCCGATTTTTGATCCGGAATAATGTTTTCGTCGAAGTGCGCTGCAACATTCCGCCCCTCGCGCATAGTATGAGAAAGCTTCTTTATGGGTTTAGTTGCTTCTTCTGACTCGCAAAAAATATCAATCAATTTGTATAAGCTCGTGTCTTTTTCTCTCAGGATATGTTTGAGAAGGCCCTCGAGAGCCCTCCCGGCGCAAGTGACCGCTGGTGAATATAGTCCCGCTCTGTAAGCAGCTTCCGCATCTCGGACGGCGCTGCTTAAAGCGGCGGGGAGTTTCTCCGGAAGTTCAACCGGCGCAATCAAATGAGACGGTGCAGGGAACATCGAAATATCTGCAACCGAAGAATTTCCATCCTGTTTGGTGTAATAGACGATAAAATTTACGCTCTCTTCACACTCTGGACATGTAGATTGAGCAGGCCAAATTGTTGGCATGGGAGTTGGATTCGAGTTTACTAATGAGAAGGTTACTTTACTCGAGCAGAACGGACAAAACGTATTTACTGATTTAGGGCGAAACTGACCATGAGTGTTTGTTCCTCCTTTACTGGTTTTGTTCCCAATTGAGACTGAAGAAGGTCTCATCAATTAAACGCCTCAAACATCCAACTCCTCCACAAACCGGGCGTTCTCCTGGATATACTGGAACCGCAGTTCCGGCTTTTTCCCCATCAGCCGTTCCACGAGGTCGCCGGTCTCGCCCGGGATGTCCTCGTCCACCGTCACCCGGATCAGTTTGCGCGTCGCGGGGTCCATCGTGGTCTCTTTCAGGTCCTTTGCGTCCATTTCGCCCAGACCCTTGAAGCGTTGCAGGTCGATCTTGCCCTTGCCGCCCAGGCCTTTCTCCAGCCAGTGGTTCTTTTCGACCTCGTCCGCCACGTAGAGCCGCTTGGCCCCCTGTGTCAGCCGGTAGAGCGGCGGGCAGGCGAGGTAGAGGTGCCCGTTGTCGATCAGCGGGCGCATCTGGGTGTAGAAGAACGTCATCAGCAGCGCGGCGATATGCGCGCCGTCCACGTCCGCGTCGGTCATGATGATGATCTTGTCATAGCGCAGGTCGTCGAGGTTGAACTTGCTGCCCATGCCCACGCCCAGCGCCTCGCAGAGGTCCGATATTTCCGCATTCGTGCTCAGCTTGCCCGAGGCCGCGCCCAGCACGTTCAGGATCTTGCCCTTGAGCGGCAGCAGCGCCTGCGTCTCGCGGTTGCGCGCGCCCTTGCCGGAGCCGCCCGCGCTGTCGCCCTCGACGATGAACAGTTCCGTCCCCTCGCGCGATTTCGAGGTGCAATCTGTCAGCTTGCCCGGCAGGCGCAGCTTCTTCGTGGCCGTCTTGCGCGCGGTCTCCTTTTCCTGTCGGCGGCGCAGGCGTTCCTCGGCCCGCAGGACAAGGAAATCAAGGATTGCGCCCGCCGATTTCGTGTCCGCCGCCAGCCAGTTGTCGAAATGGTCGCGCACGGCGTTTTCCACCATGCGCTGCGCCTCGGTCGTGGCCAGCCGATCCTTGGTCTGGCCCACGAATTCCGGTTCGCGGATGAAACACGACACCAGCGCACAGCCGCCGGTGATCAGGTCCTCGCGGGTGATCGTGCCCGCCTTGCGGTTGCCCACCAACTCGCCATAGGCCTTGATCCCCTTCAGGATCGCGGCCCAGAAACCGGCCTCGTGGGTGCCGCCCTCGGGCGTGGGAATGGTGTTGCAGTAGGACTGGATGAAACCGTCGCGCGAGGGCGTCCAGTTGATCGCCCATTCCACCTTGCCGGGGTTGCCGAATTTCTCCTTGAAATCGACCGTTCCGCCAAAGGGAGCCTCGGCATAGGTGGTCGATCCGGTCAGTGTCTCGTTCAGGTAGTCCGACAGCCCGCCGGGAAAGTGGAACGTCGCCTCCGTCGGCGTGTCGCCGTCGGGCAGGGCGGACTTCCAGCGAATCTCGACGCCCGAGAACAGGTAGGCCTTGGAGCGTGCCATCGCGAACAGGCGGGCCGGACGCAGCTTGAGCGCGCCAAAGATCTCCGGGTCGGGGTGAAAGGTGACGGCGGTGCCGCGCCGGTTCGGGGCCGCGCCGATCTTTTCCAGCTTGCCCTGGGGCAGACCGCGCGAGAATTCCATCGCGAACAGCTCGCGATTGCGCGCGACCTCGACCCGCAGGTGGTCGGACAGCGCGTTTACCACCGACGATCCCACGCCATGCAGGCCGCCCGACGTCTCATAGCTGTCGCCCGAGAATTTTCCGCCCGCGTTCAGCGTGCAAAAGATGATCTCCAACGCCGACTTGGAGGGATCCTTCGGGTGCGGATCGGTCGGGATGCCGCGCCCGTTGTCGCGCACCGTCACATGGCCGTTCTCGTGTAGTTCCAGTTCGATCCATGTGGCATGGCCCGCCACCGCCTCGTCCATCGAGTTGTCCACGATCTCGGCCACCATATGGTGCAGGGCGCGATCGTCCTTGCCGCCGATGTACATGCCCGGCCGCAGCCGGACGTGTTCCATGTCCTCCAGCACCTGGATGGAGGAGGCATCGTATTCTTTGCCGCTGGGCTGGGCACCGGAAAGCAGGTCGGTCATGGGGCATGCCTGTTTTTTTTGGTTTTGTTGACCTTCGAGTATGCCAGACAGGGGCAAGCGGGGAAAGGGCGATCACCGCTTTCATTTTGGATTCTGCCGCCTATGCTGGCTGGAACGAGCCAGCTTTCGGAGCCGCAGATGCCGCCGCCGCCCATGTCATCCGACCCAGCGCCGACCTTGGCGGACCGACCCGATTGGCGTTACCTGTTGCAGGAGTTCGACGAGCTTTACCGCTATCTGCCCGCAGGCGGCAGCGACCGCATCGCGGGCCACCAGCGCAAGGTGCGCGAGGCCATCGCGCGGCTGCTGCGCAGCCAGCCAGAGCTGCGCCTGCAGCCCCGCGCCGAAAAGCCGGTCACTGCCCATCTGCGCCGGGCGCTGGACGAGGGGCGGCAGGGTGTGCTGGCCCCGGCCGTGCGGGCGCTCGACGCGGTCACTGGCGATCTCAGCTGGCAATACGGCTACGAAAAGGTGCCAAAGGGGCTTCAGAACAGCTACGCCTACGCCGAATTCGCAGGGCCCAACGGCCCCGTGGTCGGGCCTGAGATCATTCTGGGCGTGGTGCTCTTCGCGCCCGGCTGCACCTATCCGGCCCATGCCCACAAGGGCATCACCGAAAGTTATGTCTGCCTGTCCGGCGCGGTGTCAGAGAACCATCAGGGCGTGTACGTGCCCGGCTCGATGATCTTCAATCCGCCCGACCATCTGCACCGGATCACGGTGGGCAAGCGTGAACCGGCGCTTCTGGGCTACGCCTGGATCGGCGCGCCCGGGGATCTGCACCAGCAGAAGATGGTCTTTACCCGGCCGCGCAAGGCCTGAGTCAGAGCAAGCCCGAGACCTGATGCGCGGGCGCATTCAGCCCGTTCCGGTCATAGGGGCGCCAAAAGGCCGACAGGACCAGCGCGATCAGGGTAATGGCGATGGCAAGCAATGGTACGATACGAAGCAGCATGGCGAAAATTCCGTTCTTTACAGGTCCCGCCTTTGACCTGACACACTCCGTACCGCCGATGTCCCGAGAGCGCGAAGCGCGGCAGGGTATCGGCGATCCAAGTTTAAGGCGGGGCGCTTTGAAATAACGGAATTCTGTGGTCGCCGCCCCGCTGAGACAAGTCAGGTATTCCTGACCGGCCCCGGCGTGGGCTTTCCGTGCTTAGCCCCCGTCGACCCATCCCAGAACGGCCTGCGCCACTTCCTGCGGCTTCTGGTGGTGCAGCCAGTGATCCGCCCCGTCGATCTCTACCCGCGTGAGATCGGGGGCGAAATCCTCCAGCCCTGCTGTTGCCTCGGGCAGCAGGGCGGTGTCGTTCATGCCCCAGATCAGCAGATGCGGGCAGCGCACCTTCAGCCGGTCGAGAGGCAGGTCCGGCATCTCGACCGTCTCGCCCGGTGCCGGAACCATCAGCGGCGAGGCGCGGTACCAGTTCACCATGCCGCGCAGCCGCCCGGGCCGCGACCATTCCGTCACGTAGGCCGCCCGCGTCGCCCCGCTGAGCCATTCCATGTCCATACGGGACGAAAACACGTTCAGCAGCTTGGAACAGCCGTCCCGGCCCAGCCGGTCCTCGGACCCTTCGGCACGCAGGTAGTGGATGTATTGCGACGCCTCGGCCTGCGCGCCGCCTGCCGCCAGCGCCCGCTGGAAGGGGACGGGATGGACGCCGTTCATGATGATCAGCCTGTCCACCAGATCGGGCCGGGACATCGCCAGCCCATAGGCCACCGCGGCGCCCCAGTCGTGTCCCAGGACCGTCAGCGGTTCATCCCCGATCAGCGCCGCCATGTCGCCCACCAGTTTGCCGGTGGCATAGTCCGACACCTGTTCGGGCGCCCAGCTTTGGCCATAGCCGCGCTGGTCCGGGGCGATGCAGTGAAACCGGTCCGCCAGCAGCGGGGCCAAGCTCTCCCAGGCGCCGCCATACTCGGGAAAGCCGTGCAGCAGCAAAAGCCGAGGCAGGCTTTCGTCGCCCCAGTGGCGCAGGAAGAATGGATTGCCGTCCAATGTTACTGTCTCGGTGCGCGGTTCGGTCATCGGTCTTGTCCTTTCCAGAGGTGTCAGAATGTTTCGCCCGCGCGCAGGTGCTCCAGCGTCAATCCGCGTGCGGTTTCGGGTGGAAACCCCGCCCAGCCGGGGGCAAGGTAATCCGCCATCGTGGCGTCGCCCTGCAGGTGCAGGCCCATGAAGGCGCAGGCGAAATGCTGCGCGATGTTGTTCATCCGCAGAGTGTCCCACACCGGGTCGGCGTAGTGCTGGAACGGCGGCCAGCCCAGAGCGTCGGAATGCGCCCAGCTTTCGTCCGGTGCGGGCACCGGTGCTGCGGCATTGTGGCCCGCGTGCTCAAAGCTCAGCAGGAAGCGGTCCACGGCTGTCGTCTCTGCCACGATCTGGCGCATGGCGCCGCCGCCCGATACCTCGTCCGCCGTGCCCGCCATCAGCAGCATCGGCACCCGCAGACCCGCCATGCCCGCCGCCGTCCAGAACCCGTGGTTGCGGCCCCAGGGACCGATCGGCAGGATCGCCCTGATGCGCGGATCGGCCAGCGCCCGGTGTTGCGCCGCCCCCGCCCGGTGCCGCGCCAGCGTGCCGTCGCGTGGCGCGCGGTCGTGGGTCAGCGCCGCGTCACTCAGCCCCGCGCCGCCCAGCACCAGCGCCCCGTAGCCACCCATGGAATAGCCGATCACGCCGACCCGGTCGGTGTCCGTCACGGCGCCCAGCGGCCCCGGCAATGCCGCCATGGCGTCGATCACGCCGCGCTGGTCCAGCGGGCGGTGCACCAGCGTCACCGCAAAATCCTGCTGGTCGTCGTAAGTGCTGCCCGCGTGATCCGGCGCCGCCACGACAAAGCCGCGCGCCGCCAGCGCCTCGGCCAGGTGGGCCATCAGGTAGCGGTTGCCGGGATAGCCATGCGACAGCACGACCAGCGGGGCCGGGTCCGTGCTGGGCGTCGCATCGCGGCAGGCGTGACCCAGGTAGCGCACCGGGGTCATCCCGTCGCGCAGCAGCGTGTCATAGGCGGTGCCCGGTGCGGTGCCCGCCGCCGCAGGGTACCAGACCTCGGTCGTCAGCGCGCGGTCGGGCAGATCGTCTGGCCCCGGCACCCCCAGGATATGGGTCTGCACGCCCACCGGGTGCGGGCCGCGCCGTGCCAGCGCGGGTGCATCGGGCCTGATCCTGTCGATCCTGCTGGTCACGTCCGCCTTCCTCTGGTGGCAAGTCTGACCCTTGCGCGGTGTTAGGTCGTGTTGACATTCATTTTCGCCCACCCGTTTCAGTCCAAAATTGCTCAGTTCCAGGCAAGAGAGCGCAGGAATAGCCAGCTATTTCAAGCTCTCTTAACGCAGAAATGGGCCATTTTGGCGAAACCCCTTCGGGGCGCGGCGGATTTTGCCTCTGTCCTCCCGGATGGTCGCTTCCAATGATCACATTGCTGCGCTCACATCAGGGCGCCAGCGGCAAAATCCGTCTCGCGCGGGTGGGCGAGAATGGATGTCAACACGACCTAAGGCAATGGATCACAAAAGGTGACGCAGCGCGCTTTTGAGCCGGGCAAAGACAAATGCGATGCGGGCGATCCGGGCCTGGTCCTCGTGCACCACCAGCCAGACCGGCATCGGATGCACGATCTGCGGTGCCACCCGTCGCAGCCCCAATCGTCCGGCCAGCTTTACCTGGCAGAAACCCACACCCACCCCGGCACCTATGGCGGCGATCTGCGCCAGCGGATCGTCGCAGCGCAGCGCGATGCTGCGGGGCGCCTCCACCCCTGCGGCGGCAAGTGCGGGCAGGATCACGTCCTCACGGTCGTCAGCGACAAAGGGCAGGTCCTGCCAGGGCGTGCCGGGTGCCCCCGTGTCCAGGGTAGGGGCCGCGAACAGGCCCACGGCGCAATCCGGCAGGCGGACGGCCACCAGCGCCTGCTGGCGCGGCGCGGTAAAGCGGATTGCGATGTCCGCCGCGCGTCGGGTCAGATCCTCCGCCCGGTCGGTCGCTGCCACCTCGAACCGCAGACCGGGCGCGTCCCGGCGCATCTCTTCGATGAGCGACGGCAGCACATGCCCCGCGACCACCCGGCTGGAGGTGATCCGTACCACGCCATCCAGCGCCTCCGCCTCGGCGCTGGCGACGCGCCCGAGTGCCGCGGCTTCGGCGAGGACCGAGGCGGCCAGCGGCAGCAGTGTCTGCGCCATGCCCGTGGGGGTCAGGCCATTGGCGGCCCGGGTGAAAAGCTGGGTGCCCAGTTCCGCCTCCAGCGCCTCGACCTGACGGCGGACGGTGGGCTGCGCCAGCCCCAGCGCCCGCGCCGCTGCCGACAGGCTGCCGTGCTGCATGACCGCGTGAAAGGCGGGGATCAGGTCAAGGGAGGGTACGCTCATAAAAAATTGTTAGGTGGGTGGACGTATTTGGTCAATTCCTTTCAGGTCAACGATCGGCCAGTCTGGGCATACCTTGCAACCGACCGGAGAAACCCACGCCATGACCCGTTCTGCCAACCGCCCCGCCGCCGCAATGACCCCGCAGCAGATCACACTGCGGCTGGAGGGTCTGGCCCTGGCCGGGCTCTGCGTTCTCATCTACGGGATTGAGGCTGGCGCCTGGGGCCTTTTTGCACTGCTGATCCTTGCGCCCGACGTCTTCATGCTGGGCTACCTTGCCAACCGACGGCTGGGGGCGCTGTGCTACAACATCGGGCACAGCTGGCTGGCGCCGCTGGCGCTGGCCGGGGCCGGGGTGTTGACGGGGTGGCCGTCTGCGCTGCCGGTGGCGCTGATCTGGGGCACGCATATCGGGGTGGACCGGGCGTTGGGCTATGGTCTGAAGTACGGCTCCGGTTTCCGGGACACGCATTTGTCGCGGGTGTGATACAGACGCGCTTCGCCTCTTCACCTTTTCCGGGGCCGGGCGTATGGCAGGCCCATGACGACCCGGATGACATACGGCGGACATGCGCGCGCGATCCTGACCCTGGGGTTGCCCCTGATCGGCGGGCACCTCGGCCAGGTGGCCATCGGCGTGACGGACACGGTCATGATGGGCTGGTACGGGATCGAGGGGCTGGCGGCGGTCACGCTCGCCACCACCTTCTTTTTCGTACTGTTCATCTTTGGATCCGGGTTCGCATGGGCCGTCATGCCCATGGTTGCCGCCTTCGACGCGGAGGAGGATGAAACCGGCATCCGCCGCGCCACGCGCATGGGGCTGTGGCTGTCGCTGGGCTTTGCGCTGGTGGCGCTGCCGGTGATGATCTGGGCCGAACCTGTCCTGCGGATGTTGGGGCAAAGCGACACGCTGGCCCGGGACGCGGGGCGCTACCTGTCGGTTGCGGGGTTCGGCATCTTCCCGGCACTGCTGGTGATGACGCTGAAAAGCTACCTTGCCGCGCTGGAGCGGACGCAGATCGTTTTCTGGATCACCGTGGTCGCGGCGGTGGTGAATGCGCTGGCGAATTATGCGCTGATCTTTGGCAACTGGGGCGCGCCGGAGCTGGGCGTGGTCGGCGCGGCCATCGCCTCTGCCGTGACCCAGGTCGTGTCGCTGGCGGGTGTCGTTCTCTACATCGTCATCGTGGTGCCGCAGCACAATCTGTTCGTGCGCCTGTGGCGGGCGGATGGCCAGATGCTGAGCCGGGTGTTCCGGCTGGGCGTGCCGATCGGCGTGACCGCGTTGAGCGAGGTGGGGCTTTTCGCTGCCACTGCCGTCATGATGGGCTGGCTGGGCACCGTCGCGCTGGCCGCGCATGGCATTGCGGTGCAGCTCGCCTCGATCACCTTCATGGTCCACCTCGGGTTGAGCAATGCCGCCACCATCCGGGCGGGCAACGCCCACGGCCGCCGCGACAGCGACCGGTTGAGGCGTGGCGGCGTCACCGTCACCGTGATGTCGGTGGTCTTTGCGCTCTTGACCTCGGTGGTCTTCATCGGCTGGCCCGAGCCGCTGTTGTCGCTTTTCATGCAGAAAAGCGAACCCGCCCGCGACCAGATACTTGGCATCGGGGCCGGGCTGCTGGTGATGGCGGCGCTGTTCCAGTTCGTGGACGGGGCGCAGGCGGTTGCCCTTGGGCTGCTGCGCGGGGTGCAGGATACCCGCGTGCCCATGTGGATGGCCGCTTTCAGCTATTGGGTCGTGGGGTTGCCGATTGCCTATCTCTTCGGTTTTGTTCTGGGCGGCGGCGGCATCGGCGTCTGGAGCGGGCTGGTGCTGGGGCTGGGCATGGCGGCAGTGTTGCTGAACGCGCGCTTCTGGGGCGTGATCCTGCGCCAGGTGGCGCGCCCCTGATCCGGCGGTGCGCGCATCCTGTTCCCGACCCTTCGGCAGCGGGTCTTACCATCGCCGGCGGCCAATGGGTTCAGAGCCTAAAGGCGATCGGCCTTCTTGCGGACAAGCGTGCTGCGCAGATCGTGCATGGCCAGCAGCAGCGCGTCGGTCACAGCTTCGAGCTGTTCGTCCGTGGCTTTGGACTGGACCCATTGCGTGGTCAGGTTCAGGTAGTCCACCGCCCGGTGGATGTCGTCGATGTCGCGATGCGCCAGCACCGTCCGGCGCCGGTCCATCCAGGCGCGGATTTCCTCGAGGTCCGCGTCCGACAGGGTGCGGTCGCCGTGCGGTTTGATCTCGCCGTTACGGATGTTGGCCACCGCGATCTGGTCCATCTCGATCCGGCGCTGGCGGTTTTCAGTGTCGATGCGGAACACCGCTGCCCCGTTTTCGCGCACACGGAAGTAATATTCTGGAAGTTCGGTCGACATGAGCCCTCTCGCTACACACAGCCCGAGCAGAAGGCCTGAATGCGGCTGCAGGCCTCCTTCAGCGCCGCGTCGGACGTCGCGTAGCTGACCCGGAAGTTGGGTGAAAGCCCGAAGGCGGCACCAAAGACCACGGCCACGCCGCTTTCTTCCAGCAGCGCGGTGGCGAAGGCTTCGTCGTCGGTGATCCTGGCCCCGCCCGCCGAGGTCTTGCCGATCAGTCCCGCGATGGAGGGATAGACGTAGAACGCCCCCTCGGGCACCGGGCAGGTCACGCCGTCGATCTCGTTCAGCATGGAGACCACCAGGTCCCGCCGGCGCACGAACACCTCGTTGTTGGATGCGATGAAGTCCTGCGTGCCGTTCAGCGCCTCGACCGCTGCCCATTGGCTGATGGTGCAGGGGTTTGAGGTGCTCTGCGACTGGATCTTGCGCATCGCGCCGATCAGCTTTTCCGGCCCCGCCGCGTAGCCGATGCGCCAGCCGGTCATGGCATAGGCCTTGGAAACGCCGTTCACCGTCAGGGTGCGGTCGTATAGGCCCGGCTCCACCTGGGCGGGCGTGCAGAACTCGAACCCGTCATAGGCCAGGTGTTCATACATATCGTCGGTCATCACCCAGACATGAGGATGGCGCATCAGCACATCGGTCAGCCCTTTCAGCTCTGCCCGGCTGTAGCCCGCGCCGGTGGGATTGGAGGGGGAGTTGAAGATGAACCATTTCGTCTTGGGCGTGATCGCCGCTTCCAGCGCCTCGGGCGTCAGTTTGAAATCGTCTTCCAGCGTGGCAGGGGCGATCACCGGCTCGCCCCCCGCCAGCAGCACCATGTCCGGATAGCTGACCCAATAGGGCGCGGGAATCACGACCTCCTCCCCGGGGTTCAGGGTTGCCATAAGGGCATTATAGAGTATCTGCTTGCCACCGGTGGCCACACCGACCTGCGATGGTTTGTAATCCAACCCGTTGTCACGCTTGAACTTTTCGCAAATGGCCTGTTTGAGTTCTGGAATTCCGTCAACTGCGGTATACTTTGTCTTGCCAGAGGCGATTGCCGCGACCGCCGCATCCTTGATGTTTTGCGGTGTGTCGAAATCCGGTTCCCCCGCGCCAAGACCAATCACATCGCGTCCGGCTGCCTTCAGCTCCGCCGCCTTGGTGGTGACGGCGATTGTGGGGGACGGTTTGACGCGGTCAAGTGTCGCAGAGAGCAGTTCCATTACGGACCTCGGTATGTGATGAATACGCGACCCTCTTAGGGGGGACGGGCACACCGATCAAGACGGAACGCCTTTGTTCGGACGAAAGGGATGACGAATGGAAGACGAAATCGACTGGTACGGCCCCGATGCGGCCACGTTTGGCGACAGGCTCGCCGCGGCGCGTGAAAACGCCGGGATGAGCCAGGGCGACCTGGCCAAGCGCCTGGGCGTGCGGCTGTCGACGCTGCGCAAATGGGAAGACGACCTTTCAGAGCCGCGGGCAAACCGCCTGTCGATGCTGGCGGGGATTCTGAACGTCTCGATGATGTGGCTGATCACAGGCGAGGGCGAGGGGATTGGCGCGCCCGACACCGCAGGCACCGATGCTGCCGGTGTGGCCGAGGTGATGGCAGAGCTGCGCACCCTGCGTGCCGATCTGCTGCGCAAGGCCGAGCATGTGGGGCGGTTGGAAAAGCGCCTGCGTCGGGCCATGACCGACACCGCCGATGTCTGATCGGGCGGAACTGCCGGAACACCGCCTCAAGCGCCTGCACATGCGGTCGATGCGGCGCGGGATCAAGGAGATGGACCTGATCCTGCCCGCCTTTGCCAAGGCGCATCTGGCCGGGATGGATGATGCCGACCTGACCCTTTACGAAGAGATGCTGAACGAAAGCGATCACGACCTCTACCTTTGGGTCTCTGAACAGAGCCAGCCGCCCGACCGCTACGCGCGGTTCATCACCCTGATTCGCGGGCAACTGGCAGGCGGGGTCAGCCCGGCGTAAGGACGGGTTTGCGGACCGGCGGTCACGCTCTGGCGGGCGCGTCGGCTGTGCGGACACGGCTGCGATTCCATTTTTTCGGGACCTGCCCAAAATGCCCGCCCGGTCTGCACCTCATGCCAGATCGTGCGTCGCGCAGGACCGCCTGACAACTCCAGGCAATCCATCGACAGCATCTACCCCGGAAGGCCCTCCATCCTGGGAAGACTGCAAAGGCCGTCGTCCCAGCTTGCCCGGTCGTCCCATGAAATATGTGCTTCCGGGCAAATGTCAGGCGGCGTGTCCAGACTGCCTGCAGGTATCACCAGCAGGGCGCCGTCCATCTGCGGATCGGGCAGCGCCGAGCCGCAGATCGCGCAGAAGCTTTTACCGTGCCGGGTGCCCGACAACCGGAATGAGCGAACCAGATCCGCGCCCGAGAGCCAGCGGACCTTGCCGCCAGGCGCAAAGATATTGGAGGCATGGGCCGAGCCCGTGTCCTTTCGGCACCGGCTGCAATGACACAGGAAGAAATGCTCGAATGCGCCGTCTATCTCGAAGGTGATACCGCCGCAAAGGCACGAGCCGGTTGTTTTCTGGTGTGCCAATCTGGACCTCCCTCAGGGTAGTTGAACCTGTCACGGCACGCGGCCAGACACCGTTCTCCGGTGCCGCATACACCACCGCACGCCTGCTTCACGTTCCGTTTAACGAATTATTCTGCTTTTTTGCGCAGTTTCCACTCCAACGTAGCGAGTCGGAGAGAGAGATGAGCATTCAGGCCCCCATCGCCGTCCCCACCGGGGGCAAGGGATTCATGACCGGGTATCTTGAGGCGCTTTCGCTGGTGGAGCGGTTGCACCGCCTGCTGCTGGACGTCATCAAGGACGAGTTCGAGCGCGTCGGCGTGCTTGAAATCAACGCTGTGCAGGCGCTGCTGCTGTTCAACATCGGCGACAACGAGGTGACGGCGGGCGAGCTGAAGTCGCGGGGCTACTATCAGGGCTCCAACGTCAGCTACAACCTCAAGAAACTGGTCGAAATGGGATACATGCACCACAACCGGTGCGAGATCGACCGTCGCTCCGTCCGGGTGCGCCTGACCGAAAAGGGCCGGCATATCCGCGATGTGGTGGCGGGTCTCTTTGCGCGCCACGCCGGGGGGCTGGAGGACCGCGGCGTTCTGGGGCCTGAGGGGATCACCGACATCACCACGTCGCTCAGGCGGGTGGAACGCTACTGGTCAGACCAGATCCGCTATATCTATTGAGCGGGGAGGGGGGCAGCGTCGGACACGACCAGTCCCTCCATCTCTTCCAGCAGCTTTTCCTTCATCGCGCGGGCATAATCGGCATAGCCGGTCGCCGTGCGGACAAATGCGCCCGGCCCCATGATGACCTCCGCCCGAAAGTAGGCGGACAACTCGCCGATTTCGGCCTGGCGGATGTCGCCGGTGGCGGGGTCGTCCACACCGATCACCAGCGCGTTGATGGTCACGCCGCTGTCCTGCAATGTCGGTTTTACGCTGCGGGGCCGCGGACCGAGATTGGATTTCCCGTCGCCCGAAATGTCCAGCGTGCGTTTCCAGCAGTCGGTCTGGGCCGACAGCTGCCGGACCCCTTCGGTCATCGCCACGCCCAACGCGGTGCCGGGGGTGGCCACCCGCCGTTCGGTTTCGCGCAGGCGCGCGATCACCCCATCCAGCGCCGCGCCGCTGTCCAGCGAAATCCACGGCACGAGTTCGGTCTGGTCCTGCGGTCCGCTCCACTCGAACACCAGCAGTCGGATCGGCGCTTCGGGCATCGACAGGATACGTGTCCGCACCTCTGCGCTGTCCAGCGCCTGTGCCACGCCATTGATCTGCTGGCGGTATTCCCGCGCATCGACGGAACCGGAGACGTCCAGCGCCAGCGCCAACGCCTGTCGGCAGTCCGCCGTCGCACCACCCGGGGCCAAAGCAAGGCCAAGGACGAGGCCAAGAACGGCTGCGCGGCTCATCCGTTTCCCTCTGTCCGCAGCAGCCCTCCGATCGCAGCCGGGGAAAGTTCGCGCACCAGTTTCTGACGCATGGCGCGGGTGAAATCCTCGAACCCGTCGGCCACCACCAGAAACGCCCCCGGTCCGTGCAGCACTTCGCGCTGGTAGAAGGCGATCAACCCCAACTCGCCTTCGAAATCCGCGGCATTGACCGCCAGCCCGTTGACCGTCACCCCGTCGAAGGCGAACTCTCGGTAGGCGGCGGCAGGGGGGAAGCCCTCGTTGTTCTGGCCGTCACCCGCCATGTCGAGTGTCTTGTCGAGGCATGCGGGTGCGCGTTCCAGCAGCCCCGCGCCATAGCCAAGCGCATAGCCCATCGCAGTGGGAAACTCGTTATGGCTGCGCTGGCTGGCCGCCACGACCTCAGCCGCGCCGGTCAGGGCCGCGGGGCTGTCGATCATGGTCCAGTCCAGCACCACCGCCTGGTTGTAGCGTCCGGACCACTCGTAGACCGCCAGGGCCACCGGCAGGTCCGAGGCAAAGAATGCTTCAGTCACTTCGGGGGCGATCAGCGCGGAGGCCGTGCCGCCGCGCTGCAACTGATCCTCGCGTGCATCGACGGAACTGGAGACGTCAAGCGCCAGCAGCAGCGCCAGCCGACACTGCGCCGCCTCCACCGGCAGGGCCAGCAGCAGCCAGATTGCGGCAGCCCTTACCAATGGCCGGTGTTTTCCATGCTGGCCCAGGGCTCCTGCTCGGGCAGGGCGTCTCCTTCCTGCAGCAGCTCGACCGAGATGTTGTCGGGGCTGCGGACAAAGGCCATGCGACCGTCGCGCGGCGGGCGGTTGATGGTCACGCCGTTCTCCTGCAGATGGGCGCACATGTCGTAGATATTCTCGACCGAATAGGCCAGATGGCCGAAATGCCGGCTGTCGCTGGGCAACTCGTCGTCCCCGTCCCAGTTGTAGGTCAGTTCAACATCCGCATGGCCGTCGTCCATGCCGGGCGGACACAGGAACACCAGCGTGAACCGCCCGCCCTCGTTCTCGATACGGCGGCGCTCTACCAGCCCGAGCAGCTTGTAGAAGTCGATGGATTTATCGAGGTCTTTCACACGAACCATGGTGTGCAGGTATTTGATCGGCATTGGTCGTCCTTTTCTTCGCGGTTCCGGGGACGAAGGTAGCACGATGCGCGAAGGACGCCAGCCTCGCGCACATGAACGTGTGATCAGAACGCGGAGCGGATGCCCAGGTTCAGCCCGACGCGGTTCACGTCGAACAGGCCGATGTTGCTGTCGGTCTTGGACGCGCTCAGCGTCGCAGTGGGGTTGAACCCGTAGAAGTCGATCTGCTGAAAGGTCGCTGTCAGGTCGGCGGAGATCTTGAAGTCCTGCCGCCCCGCCGGGCTGTGCCGCGACACATCGTAGTCGCGCCACGACAGGCCCAGGCCCATCTGAACCTGCGCCCCCATCACCGGTCGGCCCAGCAGGTACCCGCCACGCAGTTCCATTTCGTCATAGGCGTTGTCCGCGGTGTCGGACAGGGCGGTCTCGACCCCGACCCGGAAATAGGCGGTGTCACCCGAGGCAAGCCGCTGGTTCAGGCTGCCCGCCAGCGTAAGGGTGTCGACGTCTGCGGTACGCTGGCCGTTCTGGCGTTCCGCGATCAGCGACAGGTTCAGCCGCTGGTCGGGGCTGCGTTTCCAGGTCTGTCCCACTCTGACCCGCCCGAACGCGGCATAGCGCGCCCCACCGTACCACGTCTGGCCCAGTTCCGCATCAAGCTCAAATTCGCCGCGCCGGTCCATGTTGATCTGCCGATAGCCATAGCCGATCCCGACAGACCCGAAGGCGAAGTCGGACCCGTTGACGCCCGGTGCTGCGGTCTTCGAGCTGTCCGACAGCACGAAGCTGCGATAGCTCAGCGACAGGTTCAGGTCGTTGGCGGTGGTGTCGGTCTGGCTGAACCGGTAGCGGCTACGCAGGCCCGCACCGAATTCCAGTCCCGACAGGGCGCGGGCGCTGCCTGTCAGCTCGAATTCCACAGGTTCGCCGAACAGGACCTCGGACAGCGCGTAGTTCAGCACCGAGCTGTCGCGCGCGCTGCCGTTGTTGATGTTGGAATTGGGGGCCAGCGTGAAGGTCAGGGTGGTGTGCCACGGGTTGCGCTGACGCACGTAACGGAAATCCCGCTTGGCCCGGGCGCGCAGCGCCTCGTTGGGGGCGTGCTGTGCCGCGCGACGCAGCCAAAGCTGCGCGCGGGTGCGTTTGCCGTCGGTCGACAGGATCTGCGCGGTGATCAGCGCCGAGGCATAGCGGTCGCCGTCACTTTCGGCCAATTGCCAGGCCCGCGCTGCCGCGCTGCGCGCCGATCCCAGTTTTCCCAGGTCGCGCCGGGCGCGCGCCCGGATCAACAGGGCATTCAGATCGTCCGGATCACGTTGCAGCAAGGCCCCGGCAAGGTCATCGGCCTGCGCCGGCCGCCCGACCCTGAGGCTCTGCAACGCCGCGCTGCGCATCTGGGACACGTTCAGCGTGGCTTCCGCATGGGCACCCGGCGAAAGGGCGGTCAGACCGCAGACCGCAGCCAGATACAGTATCCGGCGCAGCCTGCGCAGCGTCATGGTGTGCGATGGACGATAAAGCCGCTGGTCTCGCGCACGACCGTGCTATCGAACTCGGCGGAGTTTTCGATCACGATGACGCCGACGATCTCGTCCGGATCTTCGCCCGAAAGAATAGCATAGTAGTTGCCGTCCTCGTAGATCTGGGTCGTGCCCTCATCGTTGGTGTAGTTGCTGGCGATCGTCCCGATCGCTTCGCCATTGCCGTCGAGCACGCCGGGCCCGATCCGGAAGCGCGCGTCTGGCAGGCTGGACAGACTTGCGTCGTTCTGATTGTTGATCCGCGCCAACACCGCCGCCGTGATGTCGTTGCCGTCGATGTCGAACACCCGTCGATTGGTGAATTCACCCCGCACGCCGTCGCCGCGCCCGCCGGTATCGTCGTTGAAATCGTCGAAATCGATGGCAACCTCCACGTTCGCGGTGGTGTATTCCAGCCCGCCGCGGCCGTTGAAGTCGCGCAGGCCCGCGCTTCGGCCGTTGAACACCGCCTGGCCGCTGCTGGGCATGTTCACATCGTTGGCGCGCTGGTAGACGAAGCCGCCGAAACCGTAGCCGACATAGGCACCGGTGCGCACGATGGCGAATTGCGTCTCTGGCTGGCCGTTGGCGTCGATGTTACGACTGACGCCGTAGATCGCGCGGTGGGTCAGCTGGTTGACAGGCGTGTTGGTGACGCTGTCGGGAAACTGCTGGTCTGCTTCATAGACGCTGAAAGCGCCGTCATTGAGGCTGCTCACCGGATTGCCGCGCTGGTACACGTTGCCCCCGTCGAAGGCCAGTCCGTCCACCGTGAAGGTATCTGTCGCGCCGTCATAGCTGATCCCGGTGGCATAGCCGTTGCCGTTGGCCCCATCTTCTTCGCTGCGCGGTTCGCTGCGGAAGATGCCGTTATTTGGACTGGGCGATGCCGTACCGGGGGGCAGACCCTCGCTGTCGATTCCGCCGTCGGTGCCTCCGCCTTCTTCGGTGGGGTCTTCGGTGGCATCTTCGCCAAACGGTGCGGTGCCGCCACATCCTATAAGGAACGTGCAGAGCAACAGCCCCGCTGCATTGAATTTCATGGTTTCTGCCCTCGGATTGGTTTTTTCCCACCGTTCTCCCCGGGGTCCTGTCTTGTCAACGTTCGCCCCGGACGATGCCCGATTAAGTTGCGGATGGTGATCAAAAAGCAATACCGCATATCGCGGTTCCTAGGGTCGGTCCGCGCAGATATAGTGTGCAGCGAATCCCGCACATCACATCGCTCCCGAAAGGTCCGCCGCCATGTCCCTCACCCCCGAGCAACAATCCGAAATCGACACCCTGCGCAGCCAGAGCCACCAGACACTGCGGGCCACCGTGCCGGGGATGGAGGCGCATCTTTACAAGGCATACGATGTGCTCGACCACGGCTTCATCCGTGTGATCGACTACATGGGCGACGATTCAGCGATCTGTCAGGCCGCCCGCGTGTCCTATGGCAAGGGCACCAAGAGCGTGCAGAACGACGAGGGGCTGATCCGCTACCTGATGCGGCACTGGCATTCGACCCCTTTCGAGATGTGCGAGATCAAGCTGCATGTGAAGCTGCCGGTCTTTGTTGCGCGTCAGTGGATCCGGCACCGTACCGCCAACGTGAACGAATATTCCGCCCGCTACTCGATCCTGGACCGCGAATTCTACATCCCCCAGCCCGACCAGCTGAACGCGCAAAGCACGGTGAACAATCAGGGTCGCGGCACGCTGCTGGAAGGGGCGGAGGCCGAGCGCGTGCTGGAAATCCTCAAGGCCGACAGCACCCGCGCCTATGACCACTACGAACAGATGATCAGCCAGGAAGGGCAGGACGGTCTGGCCCGCGAACTGGCCCGCATGAACCTGCCCGCCAATGTCTATACCCAGTGGTACTGGAAGGTGGACCTGCACAATCTCTTCCACTTCCTGAGACTGCGCGCCGACAGCCACGCCCAATACGAGATCCGAGTCTATGCCGACGCGATCTGTAAAGTCGTGGCCGACTGGGTCCCGGCGGCCTACGGTGCCTTCGAAGACTACCGTCTGGGGGGTGCCACGCTCTCCGGCAAGGCGCTGGACTGCGTGCGGCGGATGCTGAAGGGCGAGGAGGTGACGCAGGAGAATAGCGGCATGTCCAAGGGGGAATGGCGGGAGTTTGAGGGGGTGTTGCGGTGGAAAAAGTGCTGAAGTGAGAACGAGGTATTTGTTGGCAAATAATTTTGGCAAAAACAATCTTGATTATCTCCGAAACTGAGGTGACGATAACTCTGCGTGGGAGTTTTGGAGAGAAAATTGACAGTTAGACTACTTGTAGCCATATCGTTCTTGCTGTTGCTCGTGGCGCGACCTCTCTTAGGGCAGGATGACCCGACAAACATCATTCGCGTCTGCGCCCCTAGCACGAACCTTGCGGCGAAACTGGAAGGCGCCGTTGGAAATGTGATCTCCCGTCGCCTGCTTGGAGCCGAAGCGAGCGGATCAGTAGAGGTTTTCCAAGACGGCGAGCTTTTGCAAATGATGATTGCTGCTGACCCTCAAAATGCAACCGTGATCTACCGGATGTACCTCGACTGCGTGCAGCCTCAAATTGACAGGTTTGTCGAGGCAAGAATAGCATCGAAAGCAATGTCGATCGGAGCGGGGGATAGTTTTTCCATGCAGAAAGGTTCAACTGTTAGTCTATTGGACGAAAAGTACTTCTTTTCCGTACGAGGCCACAGAAACTCTGCCAGCGGCCAGTTTTCCAAGGTCCAGACGACACTTAAAGGGCTAGAAAATCGATTGAGCCAGCTTGAGATTGGCGATTCTGTAAATCTGCGGAAGGTTGGTTGCCAGATAATTGCAACGGGGTTTGATCCGACAGGCCCGACATACCGTTTTCAACTCGGATGTCAGTGACACCGAAAGCTATGAGATAGCGCTCCGCCATCTGCCCATGCCAGATCTCCGATTTGATAGCGCACGAAGCGCCCCCGTCGTGCCGGAGGCACGCCTACGGCGTGACGCGGGCGATTTGCTTCCCGCCTCTCAGTTCGGGTCCGGCGCTCCATGGCGAGCACAGTCTGGTGCACACCCGGTGCACGCCCTTCACCCGTCATCCCGCATCTTGACGGCACCGCTCTAACCCCCAAACTCACCCCATGTTCGACCTCGCCAATCCCCCCGCCGGTTTCGTCGCGGACCCCTTTCCGCACTACGACTGCCTGCTCGCCGGCCCCCCTGTCCTGCCACAGCCCGACGGGTCCTTCCTGCTGACCCGTCACGCCGATCTGAACGCGATCTACCGCGACACCACGCTCTATATCTCGGACAAGAAACAGGCCTTCGCGCCCAAGTTCGGGCCCGGCTCGCCGCTTTACGAACACCATACCACCAGCCTCGTGTTCAACGACCCGCCGCTGCATACCCGCGTGCGCCGGATCATGACCAGCGCGCTCACCCCCAAGGCGCTGGCGCGGATGGAGCCGGGGTTGATCGCGACCGTTGATCAGCTTCTCGACGATCTGCCGCAAGAGCCCGATCTGATCGAGGACTTTGCTTCTTCCATTCCGATCCAGATCATCGGCAATCTGCTGGACGTCCCGATGGCGGAACGCGCGCCCCTGCGCGACTGGTCGCTGGCTATTCTGGGCGCGCTGGAACCCACCCTGACGGCGGCGCAGCTGGCCCATGGCCACCGGGCCGTGACCGAGTTCAAGACCTACCTGCAAGACCTCATCGCCCGCCGCCGTGCCGATCCGGGCGACCCCGAGACCGACGTGCTGACCCGGCTGATCAAAGGCGACGACAGCGGGAGGCTGACCGAGGTGGAGCTGATCCAGAACTGCATTTTCATCCTGAACGCGGGGCATGAGACGACCACCAACCTGATCGGCAACGGCCTGGCGCTGCTGAACGACTTTCCCGAACAGAAACAGCGGCTTATGGATGACCCTGGGCTGATCGACACGGCGGTCGAAGAAATGCTGCGCCTGCGGTCTCCGAACCAGTTCGGAAACCGGGAGACGACGGCGGAGGTCGAGATCGACGGGCATGTCATTGCGGCGGGGACAAACCTGCACCTGTGTATCGGTGCGGCCAACCGGGACCCGGCGGTGTTCGACGCACCCGCCACCTTTGACATCGGGCGAAAACCGAACCGGCATCTGGCCTTTGCCGGGGGGCCGCATGTCTGCGTCGGTCTCACTCTTGCGCGGATGGAGGGGCGGACCGCGATCTCACGCTTCCTGCGGCGTTATCCGGATTACGCGCTGACGGATGCCCGTGTGCCGGGCGGGCGCATCCGCTTTCACGGCTATCAGCATCTTCCGGCGCGGCTAAGCTGAGGTGAGCGCGGGCATAAACGGCCAATAAACGCTGGACACCCTGCGCCAGCCCGGTCAAACTCGGCGCACAAAAGCGGTGCTAAGAACGAGGGAAATATGCGTCTTTCAACTGGAGCGATGGCTGCCGTCGCCGTGACACTCACCACGCTGATGCCGGCACAGCTGTCGGCAGAGGCGAAAATCTACGCCTATCCGTCCAAGGCGAATTACTGTCCTGCGGGACTGCAGCCCATTACGATCTCAGGGGTGATCTGCTGTGGTACACCTAATCAGAGCGTAAGCTATCACCAGGTGATGGCGCACCCGGTCCGTCAGCACAAACCGGTGAAAAGGCATTACGTGCGCTCCGCACGTGCCCATTGTCAGGCGGGCCTCAAGGGCTGCGATTGATCTGATCGTGACGGTCCCGGTGCGCGGACGCCGGGACCCCATTTGCCGTTTGCCAGCTGTCAGAGAAGGCTGAGGTCCGTCGCCATCTGACGTCCGTCGCGTCCTTCGGTCAGTTCGTAACTCACCTTCTGATCGTCTGCCAGGCCTGTCAGACCGGACCGTTCAACGGCAGAGATATGTACGAATACGTCGTTCCCTCCGCCTTCCGGTGCGATAAAGCCATAGCCCTTGGTGGTGTTGAACCATTTCACGGTGCCTGTCGGCATAATGTCCGTGCCTCCTTTGATCTTTGATGTGCCCGCCCGTAGGCGAGGTCGGCCTCGCAACCTGCGGTGCCTACGGATAAAAAGATTGATCACCGCTTGGGAAAATCAAGTTTCCCACCCCGATTTCCTGCAATAAACTGGCCGAAAATGAGGAAAGGGCCTGCGAAATGCGCATCTACGGTTTGAAAAACTGCGACAGCTGCCGCAAGGCGGTCAAGGCACTGCCGGAGGCGGAACTGGTGGATGTGCGTGCCGACGGGCTGCCGAACGAGGTGCTGGATGCCGCACTGGCGCAGTTTCAGGGGGCATTGGTCAATACCCGGTCTGCCACATGGCGCGGTTTGGAAGAAGCGGATCGCGCGCTGCCCGCGCGCGATCTGATCCTGGCGCATCCGGCGGTGATGAAACGCCCCCTGATTGCAGCGGGCGATGCGCTGTTTCTGGGCTGGTCGCCGCAGACGCATGCGGACATCAAGGCGCAGGGCTGAGGCGGCTCAGGCGGGGCGGCGCGCCCCGCGCAACGCCTTGTCAAATGACAGCGGCCCCGCCCCCTTGATGACAAGTACCAGGAGCAGGAACATCCACAGCGTCCGCTGATCCAGCACCACCGCGTCGGGGAAACGGTCGAACCATGCGCCCAGCGCGGCCGCCTGTCCGTGGCCGTAAAGGTCGGTCAGGGACTGGACCACGATGAAACCGGCCATGCCGACCGCCGCGAGGCGGGTGAACAGCCCCAGAACGATGGCGACGGGCAGGATGAATTCGGCCCAGGTGCCTGCCACGACCACAAGCTGGTGGAAGAGGCCCAGCGCCTCGGTGTCATAGCCTGTCGCCTCGAACGCCTTTGGAAAGATCTGCGCATAGGCCCCGGCAGAGGGCAGGAAGATCCCGGCGATCCCGTCGCCCAGCTTGGTCAGGCCGGAGTTGAGGTAATAGACCAGCAGGACCGCGGCAAAGATGAACCGGGCCAGCGTGGGGACGATCCAGTCGGCACGCGTCAGCCGTTCGGTCAGGGCATCGTAACGGGACAGAAGTGTGGTCATGTCGGTTCCTTGGTCTTGGGGGCGGCAAAGACCTGTGCATTCAGGGCGGAGGTCAGGCTGACACCGAGGTCGAAATCCGGGGTGCGTTGCGTCGCGGCCTCGGCCGCCTGGCCCAGCGACTGGCCCTGCGCCAGTGCGTCAAGCCAATCGGCGGCGCCGGGGGGCAGGAGGTGCGGCGCCGGGTCATAGTCCGGCCGGGTGATCAGAACATCCTGCGCCACGGCGGCGGGCTTGGGCGCATCGGGTTGCATGCTGTAGCGCCAGATGTCGTAGAGCGGCCAGCGTGATCGAAGAATTCGGGTAGCGGGTGCCGGTGTGAGGGTCAGAGTCTCAAGTCTCTCGGGCGGCATCGTGGACAGCGGGGCCGGGTCGAAAGGGGCCGCATCCGCCGCGTGGTAGGATTGCCGCAACGCCAGGTCGAGCCCTGCGGCATCGGGCAGGTAGCCGATATGGGCAAGGGGCGCGACACCGCGGATGAAATCGGGGAACGCCGCGCCATAGTACATCATCAGCGGCGATGTCGGCGGGTGGGCGCGGACGAAATCGGTGGCCAGCCGGTCGAAGTTCTGCGGGCCGATGAGCTTGCGCACCAGCGGAAAGGCGGTATTCATTGCCTCGACCAGCGAGACGGTGACGTTGTTGCGGTAGACGGCGTAGCGGCGTCCTGCCGGGGCGGCGGCGCCATCCGTCAGCCCCAGCGGCACCGGATATGCCGGGTCCAGCAGCGCGGCGCGGAACGCCCGTTGCGAGGTCATGCGGCCAGCGCCCGTGCGGCGCGCTGTGCCTCGGCCCGCAGGGTGGGCCAGTCGGGCACATCGTTGTCCCATTCCACCAGTACGGGTTTGGGGCCGGTCTTCTGCAGGGTCTCCGCCAGCAGCGCCCAGACCGGGTCGGCCACGGGTTTGCCGTGGCTGTCGATCAGCAGCGGCGCGCCGTGGTCGTCCGTGTCGACGTCGTGCCCGCCGACGTGAATTTCGCCGACGCGGTCGGTCGGGTAGGCCTTGATATAGTCCCGCGCGCTGATGCCGAGATTGGTGGCGGAAATGAAGACATTGTTCACATCCAGCAAGAGACCGCAGCCGGTTCGCTGGCAGAGCGCCGCGAGAAAGTCGCATTCAGACAAGTCGGAGTCTTCAAAGACCAGATAGCTCGAAGGGTTTTCCAGCAGCATCTGGCGGCCCAGGACCTCTTGGACCTGGTCGATATGGTCCGCCACACGGTCAAGCGTGGCGCGGGTATAGGGCAGTGGCAGCAGGTCGTTCAGGTATTCAGCGCCATGGGTGGACCACGCGAGATGTTCGGAAAAGCTGGCCGGTCTGGACCAGTCGCACAGCCGTTTCAGGCGGGCGAGGTGATCAGGATCAAGCGGCCCTTCGCCCCCGATGGAAAGGCCCACGCCGTGGACCGACAGGGCAAAGCGTTCAGAGAGGGCGCGAAGCTGCGCGAGCGGGCGGCCCCCGTCGCCCATATAGTTCTCGGCGTGCACCTCGATCCATTCGACGGGGCCGGGATCGTCCTGCAATGCGGTGAAATGCTGTGGCTTGTAGCCCACGCCGGGGGCATTCGGCAGTGGGTCGATGGGGCGGGCCGCGTCAAGCATCCTGTTGCTCCGTGGCATCGGGGGGGGCATCCCGGACGCTGAGTCCGGGATGACGTTTCTGGATGAGAGCCGGATCAGGCGGGCAGGTCGCGGTCCAGTGCTTCGAGCGATCCGGTACGCTCTGTCCCGTCCGCCATGGCAGGCAGCTCGATCTCGGTGCAGGTGCCCGCGTCAACCAGCGTCCAGGCATTGCCCTGGTAGTCGGTGACGGATGTGCCCGCACATGTGGTGCCGGGGCCTGCCGCGCAATCGTTTTCGCCCGCAAGGCTGACGCCGTAGCATTTTTCCTTGGACGCCGCTGCGGCGGTGGTTGTGGTATGGGCCGTCATCGCGGCAGCGACCGCGCCCGCAATTGCAACTGATTTCATGGTGTTGGACATAAAGCCTCCTCTAGAAATATCGTGATCTGCGATGTTCAGATAGCAGCACACATCGGACATTAGCACCATTCACGAGCGGGTGTGTCACGATCCTGTCAGGTCCAACGTGAGAATTCCGGGAATAGTTGCCGGAATCAAGCGCGTTCTTGCAGAGTTTGTTTCAAGCCGGGGTCGGGCGGCGTGGGCCGCCCGGCTTTTGTTACAGGTCGCGCAGGTCCGGCGGTGTGGCCTCAACGGCCAATGTTTCAGCCAGTTCGGCCAGGGGTTGAACACTGGTCTGCTTTTCGCCCAGCCGCCGGACAGAGACGGTCCTTTCCTCGACCTCGCGCGCGCCGACGGCGAGGATCACCGGCACCTTGCCGACGGAATGCTCGCGGACCTTGTAGTTGATCTTTTCGTTGCGCATGTCAGCCTCGGCGCGGACGCCCTTGGCCTTCAGCGCCGCGACCACCTCGGCCACGTAATCGTCGGCTTCGGAGGTGATGGAGGCAACGACGACCTGGCGCGGGGCCAGCCAGAACGGCAGCTTGCCCGCGTGTTCCTCAACCAGGATGCCGACAAAGCGTTCAAAGCTGCCCAGCGTGGCGCGGTGCAGCATGTAGGGCCGGTGCTTTGCGCCGTCCTCGCCGATATAGGTTGCGTCCAGCCGTTCGGGCAGGTTCGGGTCCACCTGGAAGGTGCCGCACTGCCAGACACGGCCAATGGCATCGGTCAGGTAGAAATCGAGCTTGGGACCGTAGAAGGCGCCATCGCCCGGCTCCAGCGTGTAGGTGCGGCCGGTCTTGCGGATCGCTTCCTCCAGCGCGTTTTCGACGTAATCCCACGATTCCTCGGTGCCCACGCGCTTTTCGGGGCGGGTGGCGAACTTGATCTCGAAGGTGGGAAAACCCAACTCGGCGTAGATATCGGCGAGGAATTCGATAAAGCGGGCGCATTCCGCCTCGATCTGATCCTCGGTGCAGAAGATATGCGCGTCGTCCTGGGTGAAGCCGCGCACGCGCATGATGCCGTGCAACGCGCCGGAGGGCTCGTAACGGGTGCACGATCCGAACTCGGCCAGCCGCAGGGGCAGGTCGCGGTAGGATTTGAGGCCCTGATTGTAGACCTGCACATGGCAGGGGCAGTTCATCGGCTTCAGCGCGTTGATGCGGGTTTCGGCCTTGTTGACCGCCGCCGCGTCGTCGTTTTCGCCATCGCGGCTTTCGTCGACTTCGACGATGAACATGTGGTGCTGGTACTTGTCCCAATGGCCGGACATTTCCCACAGTTTGCGGTCGACGATCTGGGGTGTGTTGATCTCGTTATATCCGCCCGCGCGTTGCTTGCGGCGCATATAGTCCTGCAGCGTGGTGTAGATGGTCCAGCCGTTGGGGTGCCAGAAGACCTGACCGGGGGCTTCCTCCTGCATGTGGAACAGGTCCATCTCGCGGCCCAGCTTGCGGTGGTCACGCTTGGCGGCTTCTTCGAGCATGTTGAGATGCGCGCGCAGCTTTTCCTTGCCGGTGAAGGCCACGCCGTAGATGCGTTGCAGCATCTGCCGTTTGCTGTCGCCGCGCCAATAGGCACCTGCGATGGACATCAGCTTGAACGCGTCGCCGGGCACCTGGCCGGTGTGTTGCAGGTGCGGGCCGCGGCACAGATCCTGCCAGTCGCCGTGCCAGTACATGCGCAGCGGCTCATCGCCCGGGATGCTCTCGATCAGCTCGACCTTGTAGGGCTCGCCATTGTCTTCGTAATGCTTGATCGCGCGCTCACGGTCCCAGACCTCGGTGCGGACGGGATCGCGGGCGTTGATGATCTCTTTCATCTTCTTTTCGATCGCGCCCAGGTCTTCGGGGGTGAAGGGCTCCTTTCGGTCGAAATCGTAGTACCAGCCGTCCTTGATGACCGGGCCGATGGTGACGCGCGTGTCGGGCCAGATCTCCTGTACGGCACGGGCCATGATATGCGCCAGATCGTGCCGGACCAGTTCGTTGGCTTGCTCTTCGTCCGCCATGGTGTGAATGGCGATGTCGGCATCCGCGTCGATCGGCCATGCCAGGTCGTAATGCATGTTGTTGACGGTGGCGCTGATGGCCTTCTTGCCGAGGGATTTGGAGATGTCCGCCGCGACCTCGCCCGCAGTGATACCTGCGTCGTACTGTCGTGCATTGCCATCGGGAAGGGTAAGGGTGATCTGGGCCATCTGGGCCTCCTCGTCGGTTTGGCGCCTACGAGACGCCCGGTTGCGGGTATGTGTCCGCGCGTTCTGGCAAGCGGGGGCAGGGGCGTCAAGGGGCTGTCCGGGCCGGGCGGTTGCAATTTTCCGGTCCGGCAGGTCTATTTCCCGGCAGGAGGGGGCCCGAGACTCGGGCGCCGAGCGGGGAAGGATATTGCAATGACAGAAGTGGAATGGCAGCGGCTCAAGGCACATGAGATCCGCAGGCTGGCGGAGCAGGACGCGGTGGTGATCCTGCCTGTCGCCTCGATCGAACAGCACGGTCCGCATCTGCCCACGATGACGGACACCCGGCTGGGTCACGAGTTCGCCGTGCGCGCGGCGCGCCTGGCCTCCCAGACGCGACCCGTGGTCGTGGCGCCGGTGCTCTGGTCGGGACTGTCGGAACATCACATGACGTTTGGCGGGACGCTGACCATCGGGCCCGACACCTTTCGCGCGCTTGTGTCCGATCTGGTCACGGCGCTGACGCGGCAGGGGTTTCGTCACATCCTGATCGCCAATTCGCACGGCGGCAACACCATCGCGCTGCAACAGATCTGCAACGAATTGGCGGCGACATCGCCCGCCACGCTGGTCATGACGAGCTACGCCTCGGAGGCGGCGGCCGAGATCAAGGAGATTCTGGAGGATCAGGACGGGCTTCAGCACGCCTGCGAGGCCGAAACCTCGATGATGATGGCCTGCGAGGGGGCGCTGGTGGATGACAGCGACCTGGCGGGGTTGGCCAATACGAAGGGCCGGACCTTTCTGAGGGCAGGCAAGGGGTCGTACCGCTGGCGTCCCTTTACGCATCTGACCGGAAACGGCGTCGCCGGGGACCCCACGCGGTCCAGCGCCGACAAGGGCACGCGGTTGCTTGAGGCGGGGGCGGCCAGCCTTGCGGCGCTGATCACGGACCCCCAGACATGGGAGGACCCGGAGGACCTGCGCAGCGGCGATGTCGGCGGGGTGGCTTTCAGGGATTGAGTTCGGGCCGGGCGGCCCTATCTGGCGTTTCCTGCCGACCCGAACAGCCACAACCGAAAGACCGCCGCATGTCCAGATCCCCTGCGCAGAAGACCTTCAGCGCCATCGCCGGAACGGAGGATGGCGACCGGCCGGACCGGGCCGAGGGGCGCAACGGACTGCGGCACATCGCATCGCTGTCGATGACCAAGGTGGCGGACGGACTGATCGACCCCAAGCTGGTGCTGGCCTGGCTGGTCACCGCCCTTGGCGCGCCGGCTGTCTTTGCCGGGGCGCTGGTGCCGATCCGAGAGGCGGGGGCGCTGTTGCCGCAGATGCCCCTGGCGGCTGTGGTGCAGCGCATGTCCCGGCGCAAGTGGATCTGGGTGCTGGGCAGCGCGGGGCAGGGTGCGGCGGCGGTGCTGATCGTGCTGTCGGCGCTGGCGCTGGAAGGCCAGGCTGCCGGGATTGCGATCTGCGCCGCGCTGGCGCTGCTGGCTGTCTGCCGGGCGGCCTGTTCGGTGTCATACAAGGATATTCTGGGCAAGACCGTGGCCGAGACACGGCGCGGGGCGGTGACCGGGCTGGCCGGATCGGCCTCTTCGATCGGGGTGCTCGTCTTTGCGGGCGTGCTGATCCTGGGGCCGGGTCAGAGCCGTGCGGTGATCGTGGCCGCGATTGCGCTGGCGGCGGCGTTCTGGGGTCTTGCCGCGCTGCTGTTTTCGACGCTGGAAGAGGAAAAGAGCGAAAAGGATGGCGGTGCGAACGCCGCCTTCGCGGTGCTGAAAGAAGATCCGGCGCTGTGGCGCTTCATCATCGTGCGGGGGCTGTTGGTGTCGACCGCGCTGGCGCCGCCTTACCTTGTGGTGCTGTCGGGCGGAGGCACGCTGAACAAGCTGGGGGCGCTGGTGCTCGCCTCGGCGCTGGCGTCGCTGGTCAGTTCCTATGTCTGGGGGCGTCTGGCCGACGACTCCAGCCGCCGGGTCCTGATGTTCGCGGGCCTTCTGGGCGCACTTGCGATGGCCGCGGCGGTGGCGCTCTGGGCGGCCGGGCTCGCGACGCATTGGGCGGCGATGCCGCTGGTCCTGTTCGTGCTGATGATCGCCTACCACGGGGTGCGGCAGGGGCGGAGCACCTACCTGGTGGATTTCGCCCCCGAGGACAGGCGCGCGGCCTATGCCGCTGTCACCAATACCGTCATCGGTCTGCTGCTTTTGGGCGCGGGCGTGCTGGGGGGCGGTGCCGCGCTGATCGGGGCGGAGGTGACATTGATCCTGTTTGCCGCGATGGCGGTCGCCGCTTTTTTCATCGGGCGCGGCCTGCCGGAGGCGGAAGGGCGTGGTGCAGGCAAGTAGGCGTTGACTGCGACGCTTATGGGCGTAAAAACGACCTCAGGACCGACGCAACCAGACCGTCAAGGAGAACGGCATGCAAAGCTACAATCGGACTTTCGATCTTTCGATCGCGGACGTGGACATGATCGAAGAAGCACTGCGTGCGCGCGGGCGTGAACTGTCGCGGATGCGTCTGGCGTTGGCCGGCGACAACCCCGCAGAGATTGAATCGATCCGCGTGATCGAGGCCGACCAGCGCGAGAACGAAGAGCTGCTTGGGCGGCTGCACGATCAGAAGATCTTCTACCGGCCCAAAAAGTCCACTTACGTCGGCGGTTGAACTCAGTCGGCCCGCGCGGCGAAGACCGCGTAGGCCTTGAGGCCGAACAGGCATGGACTCAGTCCTCTGTCAAAACCTGCCGACCGGGTTCACATCGCGGCCTTGATCGGCGTGCCGGTTTCCAGCCATGACTTGAGCGATGAGGCGAGGCGCGCCCAGCCTTCAGCGACACCTTCCTGGCCTGCGGGCAAATCGTAGTGTTCGATGGTCAGCTTGCAGGTGTCGCCCTGCGGTTCGATGATGAAAGCCATCTGCGAGGCGGGGGCATCGGGGCCGAAGAACACAGGCTCGAATGTTGCCTCGATCCTGGTTTTCGGTGTCACTTTCAGGGGTCGCTGGATCAGCATGGTGTTGCCATCGGGGGTGATCCAGCTCAGCGTCCCGCCCTCCCGGGCTTCGCCTTCCACCCGCTGACACATGAAGTGATAGGCGGCCATGCTGTCGGGGTCGCTGAGCGCGTCCCACAGCGCGTCCTGGGTACATCGTATGAATGTCTGCATCATGAAATCGGGTTTGGTCATGTCATTGCGTCCTTCGAGGGTTGCTTTGAGGTCGATCACCGCTCGGACCACCGGTTTCGCGCGCATCGGCTCGATCCAGCGGTCAATGGTCTGTTGGAGAGGGACGGCGTTCAGATAGTGATGTTTGAACCGCCCCTTTCTATGGGTCACGACCAGCCCGGCGTCTTCGAGTTGCCTGAGGTGCTTCATCACGCCAAATCGGGTCATATCCAGGTGTTCCGTCAATTCCTGCAACGTCTGTCCGTCGCGTTGGCGCAGGGCGTCCAGCAGGGTGCGGCGGGCAGGATCGGCAAGCGCCTTGAAAATATCGTCCATGAAACACTTATAGGTGCTGATATAGTCACGTGACAATATGGTAACTTATAAATCTGGCGGTTGCCCTTCGCCCACGCCCCGCGCATGATTGCGGCAAGACACGGAGGCCCCATGACAGAGACCGCATTTTTGGAAACGAAATCAGGGCGTAAGCTGGCCTACCACCGCACCGAAGGGTCGGGCCCCTGTATCGTGTTTCTGGGCGGTCTGAAGTCCGACATGATGGGGACCAAGGCGGTGTTCCTTGAGGATTGGGCCCGGCGCAGCGGGCGGGCCTTTCTGCGGTTCGACTATTCGGGGCACGGCGAATCGTCGGGTGAGTTCACGGATGGGTGCATTGGCGACTGGGCGGAGGATACGGCAGAGGTCGTGGCGGCATTGACCGACGGGCCGATCCTGCCGGTAGGCTCGTCCATGGGGGGGTGGCAGGCGCTGCTGCTGGCCCGCGCACAGCCCGAGCGGCTGGCGGGGCTAGTGACCATCGCCGCCGCGCCGGATTTCACCGAGGACGGCTATTGGGCCGGGTTCACGCCAGCGCAGCGCGCCAGGATCGAAGCCGGGCAGACGGTTGAGCTGCCCTCGGACTACATGGAGCCCTATCAGGTCACGCCGCGCATGATCACCGACGGGCGCAGCCAACTGGTGCTGCGCAGCCCGCTGCACCTGCCGTTCCCGACGCGTTTCCTGCAAGGCACCGCCGACACCGCCGTCAGCGTCGCCACCGCCACGCGGCTTTTGGAACATGCCACGGGGCCGGACATGCGGCTGCTGCTGGTCAAGGATGCGGATCACCGGTTTTCCGACAGTCCTTGCCTTGACCTGATTGTTCAGGCGATAGATGAAGTTCTGTCTTCAAGTGGCTGAAAAAATGGAACAACGTATCTCGCTGATCACGCTGGGCGCGCGGGATCAAAGCCGGTTGGCCGCGTTTTACGATGCCCTGGGCTGGGTCCGGGTAGACAGCCCTGACGGGGTTATCGCATACGATCTGATCGGTCAGACGCTGGGTCTGTATGCGATCGAAAAGCTGGCTGAGGATATCGGGGTTCCGGTCGGGACGCTGGGCCACGGCGCCATGACGCTGGCCTACAACGTGCGGGACAAGGCGCAGGTCGCGCCCTTGCTGACCCGAGCCGAGGCGGCGGGGGGGCGCATCCTGCGTCCGGCGCATGATATTTTCTGGGGCGGCCATGTCGGCTATTTCGCGGACCCCGAGGGGCACATCTGGGAGGTGGCTCACAACCCCTTTGCGCCGCTGGCCCCTGACGGGTCGTTTCGCTGGAACGGCCACGGCTGATGCGCAGGCCGGCCAGCATGTGGAGCCTTGAGACCTTTGGCCGGGTCCGCCTGTCGAAACATTTCTTCATGCGCGACTTCCTCTATTCGGAAATTTCGGGCTTTCACGGCATCCCCAACGTCCCCGACGACCCCGACCTGGCGATCAGCAACGGGCGGGCGTTCTGTACGGCACTGATGGACCCGCTGGAGGAAACCTTTGGCCGGGTTGCGGTGCGGTCCGGTTATCGCAGCCGGACGCTGAACCGATATGGCAACGAGAACCGGCTGAACTGTGCGCGCAACGACAACCCGCTGGAGTGTCATATCTGGGACTGGGCCGGTGGCGCGGAGGCGGTGGCCGGGGCCAGCGTCGTGATCCCCTGGTTTGCCGATCAATACGCCGAAGGCCGCGACTGGCGCGATCTGGCCTGGTGGGTGCATGACCATCTGCCCTATTCGGAGATGTGGTTCTTTCCCAAGCTGGCGGCCTTCAACCTGGTCTGGCGGCCGCAACCCCGGCGCGCGATTTCCAGCTATATCGCGCCGCGCGGGGCCTTGCTGCGGTCCGGGGACATGCCGGGCGAGGACCGCGCCACCCGTGCGCGGCGATATGCCGATTTTCCGGCGCTGTGTGGCATTTCCATGCCGCAGGTTGCGGCACCCTCGGCGCGTGATATAGATGGCAAAGCGGGCAAACGTCCGATGTGAAACGCTTTTGAGAACAACAAGGTGCGCTGATATGGCCGAGCCTCTGGTTCTGTTGCCCGGCATGATGAGCGACGCACGGCTGTTCGGCCCCCAGATCGCAGAACTTTCGGCAGATATGGCGGTGATGCTGGCCCCGATCACGCGGGGCGAGCGGATCGAGGAGATTGCCTCGGGCATCCTGGACCTGCTGCCCAAGCGTTTTGCGGTGGCCGGGCATGGCATGGGCGGCGTCGTTGCGATGGAGCTGTTGCGCCGCGCGCCTGACCGCATCACCCGGATCTGCCTGATGGGAACCAATCCGCTGGCTGAAACCCCCGCCGCCGCTGCCGATCGCGAGCCGCGGATCGTGCGGGTGCGCTCGGGGCGGCTGCCGGAAGTGATGGGCGAGGAGATCCCGGCGGCTGCGCTTGCCTCTGGAGGTGCGCGTGCCGAGGTGCTGGATCTGGTGATGGACATGGCCGAAACGCTGGGTCCCGAGGTGTATATCCGCCAGGTGCGGGCTCTGCAGCGGCGGCGCGACCAACAGGTGGCTTTGCGCAAGTGCCGCGCGCCTGCGTTGATCCTGTGCGGCCAGCATGACACGCTGAGCCCGGTCAAACGTCACAGCTTCATGGCCGAACTGATACCCTATGCGAAACTGGTGGTGCTGGAGAACGCAGGCCACCTGCCGACGCTTGAGCAACCCGGCGAGACGACAGCGGCCCTGCGTGAATGGATGCACCAGCCCTTGGTGCTGCGCTGAGGCGTTTCGGGTCTATCCCGAGATGCTGTGCAGTTATTTCTTTCCGGGTCGGTCTGTCCCGGAGAGCAGGGCGTCGCGGGTGCCGCGAGGCAGAACCGTGACCGGCCGTGCCGGGGTGCCGCTTGCGGTGTCGAACAGCGGGTTGTTGCGCCAGCGCCCGGTGATGCGCTGCATCGCGATACGCGCCATCGCAGCGCCGACCAGCCGCAGTATGCCTTTGTGTCGTGTCTTGTCGTCGTCGGTGGGGATGAACCCCTGCGCCGTGACGGGGCCCAGCGGCCCGGTGTCGGGGATCGCGGCGGTGCGGATGCCGACAAAAGAAAGCCGGGGATTGCGGGGCGTGTTGAAGAGCGGCGTGCCGCAGCACGCGGCGTACCACCGCAGCAGGTTCTTTTCTCCAAAGGAAAAGACCGCCAGATTTTCAGTGCCCTCGGTGAAGGTCAGTCGGTCCGGAGTGGTCTGGAAAACCCCGACAGGGCCAGGGGCCGGGTCGGCCTGACCCAGGTGCAATTCTGCCGCACGGCAATCGACGCAGAAACATTCCGCATGCGTGCCCACACTGGGGGCAAAGTCCCGCAGGTACCCCTTGATCTGGCCGCAGGCGCAGGTCAGATCAAGCGGCGCGCGGGTCAT